>JAXLTF010000009.1:0-134249 GCA_046330185.1 Actinomycetota bacterium | reverse complement strand
CCTTGCGGTTCTTCTTCGTGACGAGCTTCTGGTTGAGCGTCGTGATCTCGATGTAGAGGTCGTACGCGGGCAGGTAGAAGTCGGGCGTGAACCGCTGCACGACGGCGCCCTCCTTGTCCCACTCGATGTCGAAGGAGGTCGGCTCGTAGGCCCACTCGATCCCGTAGAAGTCCAGGAGCTGCGCGAACTGGCGCTCGCTCGCGTGGGCGAATCGGACGGTGTCGCTCTGGCGGACCGGCTCGTCGGTCGCGGGCTCGGCGCTCACGACCCTCCGGCTGCCGCCCGGCTCCGCGGGGTCGTCCCCGCCTCGATGCTGCCCTCGATGTCGTCCCACACCCTGTCCACCGCGATCGCGAACACGGCCTGACCGTTGCGCAGCAGGTCCACGACCGCCTCGGGTGAGTGGGCCTCGTAGACGCGGTCGCCGTCGGAGAACAGCGTCGCGCCCTCGGGCGGCCGGCCCATGTCGCGGAGGTGGTCGACCGCCTTGCGCACGCGCTGCAGCGAGACGCCGGCGTCGAGGAGGTTCTTGATGATCCGCAGGGTCACCAGGTCCCGGAACGAATACAGGCGCTGGGAGCCGGAGCCGTGCGCGTCGCGGACCGAGGGGATGACCAGCTCCGTGCGCGCCCAGTAGTCCAGCTGGCGATAGCTGATGCCGACGATGCGGCACACCTCGGGGACGCGGAAGCCCTGTTCGGTCATCACAGCTCCGGGAATCACGTGGATGTGTTTCGGCAGCGTAGGGGGTCTCCCGGGGGCTGTCAACGAACCGGACACCTCGGCCGCCCCGGGCCGCACGCCGACCCCAGACGGCCGACGGGCTCCCCCGGCCGGGCCTCAAGGCGGGGGGACCCCGGGCCGATGAAGGACCAGACGAGCCTGGACCGAGGGAGCTATGAACGGGACCACCGCGACCGCAAGGGCACGAAGGATCGCAGCCGCGATCGTCCTGGCGCTGTCCATCGGGAGCCTCGCCCAGCCGGTGCCGGCGGTGGCGTCCGCGCTCCGGGCCGGCACGGCCCCCGAGACAGGCTCGGACCGTTTGCGCGTCGGCGAGGACGCCTGGCGGCTCCTGCAGCTGACGAACGCGGCCAGGGAGCGGCGCGGGCTCGTGAAGCTCCAGCTCGACCGCGAGGCCTCGCAGATCGCTCGCCGGCACAGCGTCGCGATGGCGACCGCCGGCGACCTCTTCCACACCACCGACGTCTCGCCGTACCTCGACGGGGTCGCCTGGCACCGCTGGGGCGAGAACGTCGGCTACACGCCCGGCAGCATCGAGGGCCTCCAACAGGCGTTCATGGACAGCGAGCCGCACCGAGCGAACGTCCTGCAGCCGGCGTTCCGTCGCGTCGCGATCGGCACGGTCCGGGTCGGTGGGGTGCTGTGGGTGACGCTGTTCTTCTACGGGTGAGCGGCCGCCGAGGGCGCTAGCTCTCGAAGTCCTCGGGACTCACGTTGTCGAGGAACTCCCGGAACTTCTCGACCTCCTCCTCCTCGTCGCCGGGGATCAGGATCGATGCCTCGTCCAGGACGTCTTCGCTGGCGTAGATGGGCGTCGACATCCGAACGGCCAGCGCGATCGCGTCCGACGGACGGGATGAGACCTCGAAGCTGTCGGTCCCCCGCTGCATCCGGATCGTGGCGTAGAACGTGCTGTCGCGTAGCTCCGTCACCTCGATCCGCTCCACCGCGATCGCCAGGTCCTCGAGGATGTTCTTGAGCAGGTCGTGGGTCATCGGGCGCGGCGTCACGACGCCCTGCAGCGAGAGGGCGATCGCCGCGGCCTCGGAGGCGCCGATCCAGATGGGGAGGTAGCGCTCGCCGTGGCGTTCGCGGAGCAGCACGATCGGCTGGTTGGTGGGCAGCTCCACGCGGACGCCCGTCAGCTCCATCTCGACCACCCAGCCACTGTACGGTCACCCCTGCGGCCGGGCAACCCGACGGCGGCGGCGGTCAGGACGTGGCCGCCAGCAGCGGCAGCAGCGAGGACGGGTCGTCGTGGACGGCGCGCGCGTCCTCGACCGCGTGGATGTCCGGCAGGTTCCGGAACCGTTCCGCGACGTCCAGGCCGTAGCCCACGACGAAACGATCCGGGCACTCGAACCCCGCGTAGCGCACCGTCATCGGGGCGATGCGGCGCGCCGACTTGTCGAGCAGGGTGCAGACCTCCAGGCTGGCCGGTTTTCGCGACCGGAGCACCGACAGCAGGTACGAGAGCGTGAGCCCGGTGTCCACGATGTCCTCCACGAGGATCACGTGCCGATCGCTCAGGTCGACGTCGAGGTCGAGCAGGATGCGCACCCGGCCGAGGGACTCCTCGGCGTCGCCGTAGCGGCTGATCGCGATGAAGTGGACCTCGAGCGGGAGCCGGATCTGCCGGATGAGGTCCGCGAGGAACACGGTCCCGCCCTTCAGCACCGAGATCAGCACGGGATCCCGCCCCGCGTAATCCCCGGTGATGGAGCGGCCGAGCTCCTCGACCCGACGGCGGATGTCCTCGCGTCCGAACAGGACGCTTGCGACCTCCGTCATACGGGCGGAGCGTAACAGGACTCTCGCCGCCGGCCGCGAGGCTCAGCCGAACAGCGCGGTGAACGCAGCGCCGATCGCGCGGACGATCGCGGATCCCGCACGGCCCCACCACGTCCCGCCGGGCGGCTGCGGCGGTGGCGGGACGGAGGAGACGACCAGCGGGACGCTTCCGAGATCCGATCCCGGGACCGAGATCCTCAGGGTCGCCACGCGCTCCCCCGGGGCGGGCGGGTAGGCCGCAGCGGGGTCGACCTCGACGCGCTCGCGGACGTCCTGCAGCGAAGAGGTGGCGACCAGAGCCACGAGCCGCGCGCCGGTCTCGACCGGCACCGCGCCGCCGATGAGCGCGACGACGCCGGTCGGCTCGCCCGCCTCGACGAACGTGTGGTCCTCGAAGGCGGCGAACCCGTGGTCGAGCAGCGCGGCCGCGTCCGAGAACGCGTCGCCGGGAGCCCCCAGCACCACGGCGACGAGCGTGCGGCCGTCCCGTTCCGCCACCGCGACGATGCAGTACCCCGCCGCCGACGTGTATCCCGTCTTCACGCCGACCGCGCCCGGGTACAGCACAGCAACGCGTTGCGGTTCTGCAGCTCGCGCGTCGAGCCGTCGGGCGCCGGCACGGACGCGCTCATCTGGGCGACGATGCGACCGAACCCGTCGGTCCGGTAGGCCGCGGCGGTCAGGGTGACCAGGTCAAGCGCCGTGGAGGTCCCGCGGTCGTCCAGACCGTTGGGGGACATGAAGTGCGTCCGGACCATCCCGAGGCGCCCGGCGCGCCGGTTCATCATCCGGACGAACCGCCGCTCCGAGCCCGCCACATGGTCCGCCAGGGCGATCGCGGCGTCGTTCGCCGACTGGAGCATCAACGCGTCGAGCAGGTCCGCGACCGAGATCCGCTCCCCCGCCTCCAGGCCGAGCGCGGCGACGCCGCCCGCATCGTCGATGACGGCGTCGGGCCGAACGGTAACGAGCTCCCTGGGGTCGGCTCGTTCGAGCGTGAGCATCGCGGTCATGATCTTCGTGAGGCTCGCGATCGACCGGCGGGCCCGGGGATCCTTCGCGTACAGCACCTGCCCGGTGGAGAGCTCCGCCAGCACGGCCGACGCGGCGGTGACCTCGGGCACGGCGATCGGATCGGCGGGCGTGTCGAGCGCCGTGGGGAACGGCGAGAGGGAGCCGTCCGGCGGGACGGGCGTCGGAGGTGGCGGCGTCAGCTGTGCCGACGCGAACCCGATCAGCGAGACCTGCGACGCGACGATGACGACGACGAGCGCGAGCGCCCGCCAGGTCGGACCCGAAGAACGGCTCACGCGCTCTGCATGCTGCCCCGCAGGTTGACGCGGAGCAGCGCCTGCTTGAACTTGCGTGAGGTGGTCGCCAGGTCCGTCAGCGTCTGTGAGGCCGCCCGACGTGCGTCCGGGTTCTTCTGACGAAGCGTCGGGGCCACGATCGCCTCGAAGAACGACGCCTCACGATCGGAGAAGTGCTTGTACATCGTGAGGTGTCGCGGCTCGATGCCGTGTCGGAAGAAGTCCTTCACGATCGACAGGACGATGTAGTCGTCGCCGTCGTAGTAGCGCGCGCCGTCCGGCCCGTGCGCGCAGACGATCCCGAACCCCTCGAGCTCCCTGATGCGGTCGCGGTCGACGCCGGTGGCGGCGGACATCTCCTCCAGCGTCATCTGCAGCCCGGTCGGCGCCTCGGCCAGCTCCTCGACCGCGGCGCCGCCCTCGGCACCGGTCTCCCCCTCGCCGGCGGGCGACCCGTCGTCCCCGCCCTCCTGCTGGAGCAGCCGCTCCTTGATCACCTTCAGCGGCAGGTACTCGTCGCGCTGCATCCGCAGGATCGACTTCAGACGGTCGACGTCCTGCGCGTAGAACTTCCGGTAACCCGACGGTGTGCGTTCCGGCTCGATCAACCCCTCCGCCTCCAGGAAGCGGATCTTCGAGATCGTGATGTCCGGGAACTCGGTCTTGACCGAGACGAGGACCTCGCCGATCGACTGGTAGCTCCGGGTACCCGCCATGACTCTCACTCCCCTGCCGCGAAGAACATCAGCTTGAACATCCCGATCTGCACCTCGTCCCCGCCGGCGAGCCTGGTCTCGTCGACCTGCTCGCCGTTGACGTAGGTCCCGTTCAGGCTCCCGAGGTCGCTGACGGAGAACGAGCCGTCGGGGCGTCGCAGGATCTGCGCGTGCCTCCGAGAGACCGTGACGTCGTCGAGGAAGACGTCGCTCTCGGGCGCTCTGCCCACCGAGGTCGAGTCCTTCTCCAGGAGGAAGGTCGATCCCGCGTTCGGTCCACGCTTCACCAGAAGCAGACCCTGGCCGGGGTCGAGCTCGTCGTGAGGGAACGGGAACTCGTCCTGTGCCTCATCGTCAACCTCGACCGGCGTCAGGGAGAGGGTCGGGTCACCCTGGAGTGGATGACCGCAGCTCGCGCAGAAGCGCGCGTCGTCCTTGTTCGGATGTCCACAGTTGGTGCAGAACACCTTCAGGTCGCTCCCCAGACCGCCCTGGACGAGAGGGTCTTGGTCGAGGTCGGACCGTCGACCCTCGACGATCGATGGACGTTACCGCCGCGTGCGGGAAGGGTCAACCGGAGCAGCGACCAACCGTCGACCTGCGTGAGGCCTCAGGGTCAAGGTGGCTGAAGCAGGTTCAGGGTTCCTCGCCGGTCTCCACGAACGCTCGATAGCCCGCCGCGTCGAGCAGTCCGGCGAGCGGATCGACATCGGAGGGCTCGATCGGCGCGAGCCAGCCGTCCCCGTAGGGCTGTTCGTTGACGAGCTCGGGCCGGTCCCCGATCGCCTCGTTGCGCTCCGCGACGGTGCCGGCGACGGGGCTATAGACGTCGGACACGGACTTCGTCGACTCGACCTCGCCGAGCGGCGAGTGAGCCACGACGGTGGCGCCGAGCTCCGGGAGGTCGACGTACACGACATCGCCGAGCGCGTCCTGCGCGTAGTCGGTGATGCCGACGCGGATCCGACCGCCCTCGTCGCGCGCCCACTCGTGCTCCTTCGTGTAGCGGAGGTCGTCCGGGTACTCCACTGCGGCTCATCTCCTCCCTGTTCGGCCGATGACCGACACCCGCGGTCGGCGTGGAACGATAGCGCTCCCGCTCAGGCCGCGCGCGCGGTCGCGCGGATGATGTCCCTCGCGTACACCCACGCGGCGACGTAGTACTCGACGATGCCCACGGCGAACGCTGCCCAGCCGAGGACGGCGGCGGCCGGCGCGAGCGGGAGCCCCAGCTCGCTCCACGCCACGGCCGGGATCGCGACCATCAGGGAGAACGTCGCGAGCTTGCCCACGAACCGGACCTCGACGCGGACGCGGCGTCGCGTCATCGCGAGCGCCCCGCCGACCATGACGACGACGTCGCGGACGAGGATCAGCGCCGCCGCCCAGACCGGGAAGACGCCGCGCACCGCCAGCGCGATCAGCCCCGCCGCGATGGCCAGACGGTCGGCGATCGGGTCCAGGAGCCTGCCGACCTCGGAGACCTGGCCGGTCCGGCGAGCCACGAGCCCGTCGACCCAGTCGGTCGCCACGACGCACGCGAACAGGATCAGCCCCGCGGTGGTCGTGTCTTCGTCCACGATCAGTACGAAGAAGACGGGGATCAGCAGGATCCGGATGAGCGAGATCAGGTTGGGGACGGTCAGGACGCGGGACGGATCGCTCGCGGGTCCGCTCGTCCCGTCCATCGGTCGGGACGGCGGGACTTGAACCCGCGACCCCTGGTCCCCCAGACCAGTGCGCTACCAGACTGCGCCACGTCCCGATCGGCGCGCGGTCGCCCTTGCGCCGCCGACAGCGTAGGCGAGCGGGGCGGGCGCGTCACGCGCGCGGGCCGCCGCGGCGCCGTTCACGGAACCGAAGTCGGATCGGTACGCCCGCGAGGTCGAACTCCCGGCGGAGCCGGTTCTCCAGGAACCTCCGGTAGCCCGCATCGGGCTCCCGCCCGCCGAACAGGACGAACGTGGGTGGCCCGGCGGAGACCTGGGTCCCGTAGTGGATCGTGCCGACGCCGCGGGCCGTCGGCCGCTCCCGCTGCGCCCGCTGCAGCATCTCGTTCACCCTCGCCGTGGCGACCCGCCGGGCCCATCGCTCCCGCAGGTCCGCTAGGACCGGGGGGAGCCGGTAGACGCCCTGACCGGTCAGCGCGGACGTGCGCAGCACGCCCGCGGCGGCGAACGGCCCCAGGTCGTCACGCAGCCGCTTGAACGTCCGGTCGCGCTCCTCGACCAGGTCCCACTTGTTAGCGACGACCTGCAGGCCACAGCCCGCCTCCAGGATGCGGACGGCGATCCGCTTATCCTCGGTCGTGAACCCATCCGTGCCGTCGATCACGAGCACGCCCACATCGGCGCGCTCGATCGCCTCGCTCGCGCGGAGGAAGCTGTAGTACTCGACGCCCTGGACCTTCGTGCGCCGGCGCATGCCGGCCGTGTCGACGAACCGGACCCGCCCCGAAGGCCAGGTGACCATCGCATCCACGCTGTCGCGCGTCGTCCCCGCCCGTTCGAACACGACCGACCGGTCGTCGCCGACGAGCCGGTTGAACAGCGACGACTTGCCGACGTTCGGACGGCCGACCAACGCGAATCGAGGCTCCGCGGACGTCGGGAGCTCGGCCGCGCCCCGCTCGGGCAGCAGCTGCACGATCCGATCCAGCAGCTCACCCGAGCCGCGCCCGTGCAGGGCCGACACGGGGACGGGCTCGCCCAGCCCCAGCGCGAAGAGATCGGCCACGTCCGCCTCCTGCCGGTCGGCATCGACCTTGTTCGCCACCAGCACGATCGGCGCCTCGGCACGACGCAGCCGCCGGGCCAGCCGGCCGTCCTCCTCGGTTATCCCGGCCTGGGCGTCCACGACCAGCAGGACGACGTCGGCCTCGCCGATGGCGCGATCGGCCTGGCCGGTCACCAGGGCGTCGATCCCCCGGGAAGATGCCGTGAACCCGCCCGTGTCGATCAGACGGAACACGCGTCCGCGCCAGGAGGCCTCGAGCTCGATCCGGTCCCTCGTCACGCCGGGCGACGGATGGGCGATCGCCGCGCGCCGTCCGAACAGACGGTTCACCAGTGTGGACTTCCCGACGTTCTGCCTCCCGACCACCGCGATCGCGGGCACGGCGCCCGGCTCGGCCGCCGGGCCGGAGCCGCTCACGCTCCTCCCCGCGTCCGCGCCGCGACCGCTGCCAGCGCCATCCGGAGCGCCTCCGACGGGTCCACCCTTCCGGTGTCGATCACGACCGCGTCCGGAGGCGGCTCGAACGGGTTCACGGCGGCGTCGGCTTCGTCGCGCGCATGGAGCGCCGACTCCGTGGAACGGGCGTCGACCGACCGCTGGCCCACCCGGCGCGCGGCTCGCTCCGCGGGGTCCGCGACCAGGTACAGCTTGACGTCGGCGTCCGGGAACACCACCGAGCCGATGTCGCGTCCCTCCACGACCGCTCCCCGAGCGCCCAGTTCCCGTTGGAGTCGATGCATCGTCGCCCGGATCCGCGGGTGCGCGCTGACGCGGGAGACGACCGCGTCCACGGCCGAACCCTCCAGCTCCGGATCGGGCTCCGACCCGCCGATCCGGAGCGAGGCGCCGGGTCCTCCATCCAGGGAGAACCTCAACCGGCTCAAGAGGTCGACGAGACCGTCGGCGTCGTCCGGAGCGACACCGCCCCGGAGCGACTCGAGGGTGAGGGCTCGGTACATCGACCCCGTATTGAGGTACGGGAGACCGAGCGCCCCGGCCACGCCGCGGGCGAGGGTGCTCTTGCCCGAGCCGGCGGCGCCGTCGATCGCGACCAGGAGGCCGCGCCGGCCCGGGCCCTCCGCGCTATCCATCTCGAACCTCGAGGTCAGCGCCCAGGCTCGCCAGGTCCCGCGCGAACCCCGGGTAGGAGACATCGGCGGCATCGGAGCCCATCACCACGGACGGCCCGGACGCCGCGAGCGCCGCCACCGCGAGGGCCATCGCGAGCCGGTGGGCGCCATCCGAACCCGCCGTCCCGCCACGCAGGCCCCCGCCGCCGATCACCAGGTCATCGCCTTCCGCCCACGCCGAGCCGCCCAGGGCGGACAGGCCCGCGACCAACCCCTCCAGCCGGTCGCTCTCCTTGACGCGGAGCTCGCCCGCGCCCTCGAACCGCGTCCGCGACCGGGCGTGCGCGGCGACCGCCGCGAGGGCCGGCACCTCGTCGATGACCGCGGGCAGCTCGGCGCGCCCGACCGTCGTGCCGGCGAGACGACCGGCCGGCTCGACCGAGAGCTCGCCCACCGGCTCGCCGAGCTCCTCCCGGGTCGTTCGTTCGTTCACGACCACCCCCATCCTTCGCAAGACGGCGAGGAACCCCAGCCGCGTGGGGTTCAGCCCCACGTCCACCAGCGTGAGCGCGGCCCCAGTCAGCGCGCTCGCCGCCACCAGGAACGCGGCGGAGGACGGGTCCCCGGGCACGCGACCCACGAAGCCGCCGTGCTGGAACGCCTCGACCTCGACCTCGCTCCCCCGCCGGCGGACGGGGCCGCCGAGGGCCCGGATGGCTCGCTCCGTGTGATCGCGCGTGGCGATGGGCTCAAGGACCGTGGTCGTCCCGGTCGCCACGAGCCCCGCCAGCAGGATCGAGCTCTTGACCTGCGCGGAGGGGATCGGAAGCTCGTAGCGGATGCCGTGGAGTGCGCCTCCTTCGACGGTGACGGGAGGGTGGCCGTCCGTCGTCGTGACGCGCGCCCCCATCGCCCGCAGGGGCTCGGCGACGCGCTCCATCGGCCGCACGATCAGGCTCGCGTCGCCCGTGAGCACGCTGCGGAAGGGCGCGCCGGCCAGCACGCCGGCGAGCAACCGCATCGCCGTGCCGGAGTTGCCGCAGTCGAGCGAGGACCGGGGCTCGACGAGCCCGCCGCGGCCCTCACCCTCGACCTCAAGCGTCGATGGATCGCCGACCGCCGAGCCCGGGTTCCACGTGGAACCTTGACCCTCGGCGCCGGGCGAACCGTTGGCGGCCCAAGCCTCGAGTGCAGGTCTAGCCGAGCTCGAGAGCGCCGCTAGGGCTCCCGCCGTCGAGCGCACGTCGAGGGAGGGAGGAACCCCGACCAAACGGCTCGACCCCTGCGCCGTCACGGCCAGGATGAGCCATCGGTGGGCGATCGACTTGTCCCCCGGGACGCGGGCGCCCCCTCCCACCGGGATCCCCGGGCGCACGTGGACGCGCATCGTGACCGCCTAGGCCAGCCTGGTCGGGTCGAACGACCCCGCGGCGAGGACCTCGGACGCCGCCTCCGCCTCGGTGGCCGCCACGGTGAGGTGTACGGTTCCCCGCCCGCCCTCGGGCGAGTGGACGATCTGGAGGTCCTCGATGTTGACGCCGCCCTCGGCCATCGTGCGTGTCAGCTCGGCGAGCGCGCCGGGGCGGTCGGGGACCGGGACCTGGAGCACCGCGACCCCCGCGCGGACCGTCGGCTTCGCCGCGAGCGTCAGGCGCGCGCGCTTGGCCCGGTCGAAGATGGCCTCCAGCTCGTCGGCGCGGTCCTCCGCAACGAGCCGGCGCAGCTCGGCGAGCCGCCCCGCGTACAGGTCGAGGGCCGGCACGATCGCCTCCCGGTTGGCCAGCAGGATCCCGCTCCACAGCGACGGGTTCGAGGCCGCGAGGCGCGTCAGATCCCGGAACCCCCCCGCGGCGAGGAGCAGGATCTCGGGCTCGTCCGCCTCCTCGGTCGCGGCTAGCTCCATCAGCGTGGTGGATGCCACCTGCGGGAGGTGGCTCACGAAGGCCACGAGGCGGTCGTGTCGCGCGGCGTCCATCACGACCGGACGCGCCCCGAGCGAGGCGACCCAGTCCGAGAGCCGCTCGACGGACGCCGGCTCCGTCTCCTCGGTCGGGGTCTGGACCCAGACGATGCCGTCGAGGATCGAGGGGGCCGCGTGCTCGGGGCCGGAGCGTTCCGAGCCTCCCATGGGGTGACCGGGCACGAATCGCTCGCTCCCGGCCACGCCTCGCGTCTCGGCGACGACCCGGCCCTTGATGCTCGCCACGTCCGTGACGAGGGTCCCGGGACCCGCCGCCAGGCACCGAGCCACCAGCGCCGGCACCGCCTCGATGGGCGCACAGACCACGACCAGGTCGGCGTCAGCCAGACAATCCTCGAGGTCCGCGGCGGGCCCCATCCCCGATCGAGCGGCGGCACGGCTCAACCGTTCCGGATCCTGGTCCCACCCGCGGACCGACGCTCCGACCCGGCCCGCGGCCATCGCCACCGAGGCTCCGACCAGCCCGGTCCCGACGACCGCGACGCGCTCAGGCCGGCTCGAGGTCATCACGCAGGGACTCGGCGCCGTCGAGGTAGACGTGGACCACCTCGTCCAGTCGGCGCTCCGAGTGGAAGTGCATCAGCACGCGGACGACCGAGGACGGCGCTGCGGCGACGGGGATCTCCTGGGCGCACAGCAGCGGGACCGCGGCGAGGCCCATGCGGCGCGCCGCCTCGGCCGGGAACACGGAGCGCAGGTCCGGCGTGGTGGAGAACAGGATGCTGATGAGCTCATCCGTGGGAACGTCGTTCGCGGCGAGCATGTCCTCGAGCAGGCGTTCGGTGGCCGCCAGCACGACCGACGGTTGGTCCCGGGCGACCACGATGGCACCGCGTGCGGCACGGATCCTCATCCCGCTCCCACCTTCGGCCGGGGACGGTCCCCGGACCCGGCCGTCAGGCTACCCGCCCGTCGCCCTCGAGAGGGCCGCGACCTCGTCCGGGTCGAGGGCGCGGATCGCTCCCGGCTCCAATCGCCCCAGACGCACGGGGCCCACTCGCAACCGCACCAGGCGCACCACCGGCAATCCCACCGCGGCGAGCAGCCGGCGGACCTCGCGCTTGCGGCCCTCGGTCATGACCACCCGCAGGGACGTCCGCTCCCCGGTGCGATCGACCACCCGGACACCGGCCGCGCGCGCGGGGCCGTCGTCCAGCTCCACACCGCGCCGCAGCCGCCCCAGGTGGCGGTCCGTCGCGCCGCCGGCGACCTCGGCGAGGTACTCCTTCTCGACCCCGTACCGGGGGTGCATCAGGCGGTTCGCGAGCTCTCCGTCGTTCGTCAGCAGGAGCAGCCCCTCGGTGTCTCGGTCGAGCCTCCCGACCGGGAACACGCGCGGGCCCTCGGCGGGCAGGTAAGCCGTGATGTCGGGCCGACCCTGGGGATCGCGCATCGTGGTCACGACGCCGAGGGGCTTGTTGAGGGCGTAGTACCTCACGTTCGGATCGAGGTTGAGGGTTACTCCGTCGACGGAAACCTCGTCCTGCGTAGGGTCGACCTTGTCGCCCAGCGTCGCGACCATGCCGTTGACCATGACCCGTCCGGCGGCGATCAGCTCCTCGCTGCCCCGCCGGGAGCCGTATCCGGCGCGCGCCAGGGCGCGCTGGAGCCGCTCCTGCGTCATCCCGGTCCGGTCGCCTCGGGCCGCGGTGGGCTCGGCGCGTCCGTGCCGTCGTCGGTGGCGACGTCGTCGTCGGCCGGGTCGGGTCCCCGTCGGCGCCGGCGTCGCCACCGAGCTCCTGTGCATCCGCGCCGAGCAACGGCGCGAGCGACGGGAGCGAGGCGAGCGACGGGAGCCCGAGCCGCTCCAGGAACCCGGCCGTGGTCCCGTAGAGGACGGGCCGTCCGGGGGTCTCCTCGCGGCCGGCCTCCTCGATCAGGCCCTTGTCGGCCAGCGCGCGGAGCACCCCGTCGGAGTTCACGCCGCGGATCGCCGAGACCTGGTGGCGGGTGACGGGCTGCTTGTACGCCACGATGGCGAGCGTCTCCAGCGCGGCCTTGGTGAGACGAGCCTGCCGTGAGGACAGCACGAACCGCTCGACCGCGGGCGCCGTGTCCGGGTGGGTGAACAGGCGCCAACCCCCGGCCACGTTGCGCAGCACGAGCCCCGAGCCTCTGGCCTCGAGCTCCGTGGCCAGCCTCTCGCAGAGCGACCCGGCGGTCCGCCGGTCGACGTCCAGCGCCTGCGCGAGGACCGACTCCGACAGCGGCTCGTCCGAGACGAAGAGCAGCGCCTCGAGGGCGCGCGTGTCGGCGGTGGAGTCGCTCACGCGTCCCTCCAGGCGACCTCGATCTCCCCGAACGTCTCCCCCTGCTGCAGCTCGACCTTGCCGTCGCGGAAGAGCTCGAGCAGCGCCGGGAACCGCACGACGACGTGGATCCGGTCGCGGCAGTCGGCGACGAGCTGGCGGAAGCTCGCCGGACCACCGAGGTCGTTCATCCGGGCTCGCACGGCCTCGATCGCCTCCTCCATCGTGTAGCGGATCGGCGTGACGTGGGAGAGGTCCAGCGTCGGAGGCGGCCTGAACAGCTGCACCGCCACCGCCGCGAGGTCCGCGACGGCGACACGTTCGAGCGGGTCCGGGTACAGGTGCGAGAACTCGGGACCGGGCCCCACGTCGCGGGTGAAGTAGCCCGCCTCGTCCTCGAGCCTGCGCGCCAGCTCGACGGCGACCCTGCGGAACGCGGCGAGCTCCAGGCTGCGCGCGTACGCGAGGTCGGGCGATCCCCCGAGCAGATCCTCCTCGTCGCGCTCGGCGTGGCGCGGCATCAATCGGCCGACCTTCATCTCGAGCAGGAGGGCGCACACGGCCAGGAACCACGTCGCCTCCTCCAGGCTCCAGGCGTCGTCGTCTCGAGCGTGTGCCAGGTACGCATCGGTCACGGAGGCGACGGGGACGTCGCACACGTCGATCTTCTGCTCCAGGATCAGCTCGGTGAGCAGCCGGAACGGCCCGGCGTAGACCGAGAGGTCGACCGCGAACCCGTCGCTCGGCGCCGCCCCGCCCGCGCTCATGCGAAGTGCATGGCCTCGCGGACCGCGGCCATCGTCTGCTGGACCACCGGGCGGACCCTCGCGACGCCCTCTGCGAGCACGCGCTCGACGAGCCCCGGTTCGGCGGCGAGCTCGGCGCGGCGCTCCCGGAACGGCGCGAGCTGCGCCACGATCCGGTCCGCCAGGTTCGTCTTGCAGTCGACGCAGCCCAGCTCCCCGGAGCGGCAGTGCACATCGGTCCACTCCAGGATGTCCGGCGAGAAGCGCCGGTGCAGGGCGAACACCGGACAGATCTCCGGCCTGCCCGGGTCCCCCTTCCTGAGCTTCTGCGGGTCGGTCAGGAAGGTCCGGACCTTGGCCCGGATCGCGTCGGGGTCGTCGTTCAGATCGATCGTGTTGTCGAGGGACTTGGACATCTTCCTGCCGTCGGAGCCGACGATCAGGGGGGTCTCTGACAGCAACGGCTGAGGCTCGACCAGCACCTCGCCGTAGAGCCGGTTGAAGCGGCGGACGATCTCGCGCGAGATCTCCAGGTGCGAGACCTGGTCCTCCCCGACCGGCACGAGCTCGCCCCGCACGATCGTGATGTCGACCGTCTGCAGCAGCGGGTAGCCCAGCAGGCCGAAGTTCGCGACCTCCCGCTCCGCCATGTCGCGCAGGCGCTCCTTGTAGGTGGGGACGCGCTCGAGCCAGCCGAGCGGGGTGATCATGCCCAGCAGCAACGCCATCTCGGCGACCTCCGGCAGGTCCGACTGCCGGTACACGATCGAGCGCTCCGGGTCGATCCCCGCGGCCAGCAGGTCGAGCACGAGCCCCTCGACGGCCGACGGCAGCGTGTCCGTCCGGTCGTAGTGCGTCGTGAGCATGTGCCAGTCGGCCACGAAGTAGTGGCAGGCGTACCCCTCGTCCTGCAGGCGGACCGCGTTCCCGACGTTGCCGGCCAAGTGGCCGACGTGCAGGGGCCCGGTGGGCCGGAACCCCGTCAGGACGCGTCCGCGCCGGCCGGAGGATCCGTTCGGCTGAGCGGCGGCGTCGATGCGCGCGATGATAGCGCGGCCCTCCGGCTCGGCCGGGAGGCCGCTACAGCGGCGTGCAGCCGAAGCCGGAGAGCAGCCGGCAGAGGGAGTCCGTCAGCGAGTACACGATCGAGATGAGCGGGCCACCCAGCACGAAGACGATCACCAGCACGAACAGCGGGAGGTACTGGTCCGCGTTGCGGTACACCTCGGCGGCGCGCGGAGGCAGGAAGAGGGCGACGATCCGCGCGCCGTCGAGCCCCGGGATCGGCAGCAGGTGGAAGACCAGCAGGCACAGGTTCGCGAGCTCGAAGGCCACCAGGAAGGAGGCGAGCTCCATGGATCCCCCGGTGAGCGCTCGCAGCCCGAGCCCCGCGACGGCGGCCAGCGCGAGGTTCGCCACGGGACCGGCCAGGGAGACCACGACCGTGTCCCGCCGGCGGTTCCGGAAGTAGCTCGGGTCGACCGGCGCGGGCTTCGCGTAGGCGACGGGGGGCGGCAGGAACGTCGAGCCGGCCGCCCACAGGACGATGATCAACCCCGGCAGCAGCCCGCTGCCGAACGGGTCGAACCACGCGCGCGGGTTCCACGACCGTCGGCCCCACAGCCGCGGGGTCGGGTCGCCCGCCCGTGAGGCGAACACCGCGCGGGCGAGCTCGCGCGCGTCGAGCCCGATCGCGAGCGAGACGGCCAGGTAGAGCGCGAACCTCATCTCGGTCACGCGCCCTCCCCGAACCACCCGTGGACCAGCGGAGGCGGCCCGGCGTCCTCGCCGGTGCTCAGGGCCGCCAGCACCCGGCGCGTCGCCTCGTCGGCATCCGCTCCGTCACGGGCATGAACCTCTCCGATCGGCTGGCCGACCGCGATCCGGTCCCCGATCTTCGCGTGGAGCACGATCCCGACCGCGGGGTCGATCGGTTCGCCCTTGCGCAGACGACCCGCTCCCAGCGACCCGCTGGCCAGCCCGATCGCCTCGGCGTCGACCGCCACCAGGACGCCGGGCCGGTCCGCGAGCAGCGGGCGGACCACGGGCGCGCGCGGAAGGACCGCCCAGGGATCGTCCACCACCCGCCGGTCGCCGCCCTGGCGTTCGATCATCATCCCGAACCGCTCGAGGGCGGACCCATCGTCGATCGCGCGCTCGGCCGCCGCGGTGAGATCGGCGAGCGGCCGGTCGTCGGTCGCGGCCAGGGCGCGGGCGGCGAAGGCGACCGCGAGCTCGCGCAGCCGCCCCCGCATGCGCCCCGCCAGCAGCTCGACGGCCTCGGCCACGTCCAGCGCGTTGCCGACCGCGTCGCCCAGCGGCTGCGACATGTCCGTCACCGCGGCCCGGCAGCGCCTCCCCATCCCCTCGCGAGCGCCAGGCACGCCCGCGCCAGCGTCTGGGCCTCCTCGTCGGTCTTCATGAACGCACCGGAGCCGCACTTCACGTCGAGCAGGATCAGGTCCGTCTCGACCGACAGCTTCTTCGACATCACGCTCTCGGCGATCAGGGCGACCGACGGGACGGTCGCCGTCGCGTCGCGGAGCGCGTAGAGCTTTCCGTCCGCCGGGACCAGGTCCGGGCTCTGGGCGGCCACGGCGCATCCGATCTCGCCGACCTGCCTGGCGATCGCGGATGGGTCGAGGTCGGTGCGCAGGCCGGGGATCGACTCCAGCTTGTCCAGCGTGCCCCCCGTGTGCCCCAGGCCGCGCCCCGAGAGCTTCGCGACGGCGAGCCCCAGCGCGGCAGCCAGCGGAGCGAAGACGAGCGTCACCCCATCGGCGACGCCCCCGGTCGAGTGCTTGTCCACCGAGGGCCGGTCCAGCCGGCCGAACGAGACGGTGCCGCCCGAGCGGACCATCGAGCGGGTAAGCGCGAGCGTCTCGCCCTCGTCGAGCCCCCGGATCAGCGACGCCATCAGGAACGCCGCCGCCAACGGGTCGGCGACCTCGCCCCGGGTGTACGCGCCGACGAACCCCTCGATGGCCTCGGCCGTGAGCGTCGCCCCGTCGCGCTTGGCGGCGACGACGTCGCGGTGGTCGACCGCCGTCACGAGGCGAACCCGATCCGGTCGAGGAACGGCTCGCCGTCGAGGCCGGCTAGCTCGACGCCCAGGAGCGCCGCCACCGTATGCCCGAGGTCGCCGAAGGAGCCTCGCGTCCCCAGGTCGTGCGGTCCCCCCGGCAGCCCGGCCACGAGCAGCGGCGTCCGCTCGCGGGAGTGGTCGGTCGAAGGCGTCGTCGGGTCGCAGCCGTGGTCGCCGGTGATGAACATGACGCCGCCGTCGAGGGCGCCCATGATCTCCGGGAGCCGCCGGTCGAAGGCCTCGATGGCCGCGGCGTACCCGACCGGATCGTTGCGGTGCCCGTACTTCGAGTCGAAATCGACGAGGTTCGCGAAGATCAGGCAGCCTTCCCCGCCCCCGAGCGCCTCGAGGATCAGGTCGATGCCGTGGTCGTTCGAGTCCGAGTAGCGGGACCCGGTGATCCCGCGCCCGCAGAAGATGTCGCCGATCTTGCCGATGGCGTGGACGGCGATGCCGGCGTCGCGCAGGTGCTCCAGCGCGGTTCGCCCGGGCGGAGGCAGGGAGAAGTCGCGTCGCTCGGGACGGCGGACGAACGCGCCCGGCTCGCCCTCGAAGGGGCGCGCGATCACGCGCCCGACGGCGTGCTCCCCGGTCAGCAGCCCGCGGGCGACCCGGGACCATCCGTACAGCGTCTCCAGGGGGACGACGCCGACGTGGGTCGCGATCTGGAAGACCGAGTCGCCGCTCGTGTAGACGATCGGCCGCCCGGTCCGCCGGTGCTCCTCGCCCAGCTCGGCGATGATCTCCGTGCCGGAGGCGGGCCGGTTGCCGAGCACCTCGCGCCCGATCGCGGCCTCGAACGGCCGGATCACCTCCGCCGGGAAGCCCTCCGGGTAGAGCGGGAATGGACGCTCGAGACGGATGCCCATCATCTCCCAGTGGCCGGTCGTCGTGTCCTTGCCGGCGGACCGCTCGGTCGCTCGTCCCGCTCCGGTCCCGGGGTCCGCGCGGGGCGCGACCCCTTCCACCTCCGTCAGCCGTCCCAGGCCGAGCCTCTCCAGCGTCGGCACCCTCAGCCCGCCGACCGCACGGGACGTGTTCCCCAGCGTGTTCGAGCCCGCGTCGCCGTAGGCCTGCGCGTCGGGGGCATCGCCGACCCCCCAGGAGTCACAGACGATCAGCACGACGCGCGGCACCGGGACGGTCACGCCGAGAGGCCCCGGTGCTTGCAGTCGATGCACAGGGCCGCCCACGGCAGCGCCTCGAGCCGCTCGGACGGGATCGGGTTCCCGCAGCGTGAGCAGATCCCGTAGGTCCCCGCGTCGATCCGCGCCAGCGCGGCATCGACGTCGCGGAGGTTCGCCCGGTGCGAGCCGACGAGCGCGATCAACCGTGAGCGCTCCTCCGTGCTGTGGGAGCGATCGGAGAAGCCGGGGTCGCCGACGAACACGACCTCGTCCGCATCGGGGTCTGCCCCCAGCTCCTCGATCTCCCGGCGGGCCTGGGCACGCTGGGAGACCAGGGCGGCGCTCAGCCGTTCCAGTTCCGTCGCGTCCATCGTCCCCGTCCTACCCCGCTGCGGCCCCGCGGCGGGCCCGCGGGTGCGACGTGTAGTACACCTCACGCAGGTGCTCATCGGTCACGAGCGTGTAGATCTGCGTCGTGGCCACGCTCGCGTGACCCAGGAGCTCCTGGACGACCCTCACGTCGGCCCCGCCCTCCAGCAGATGCGTCGCGAACGAGTGCCTGAGGGTATGCAGGGAGACCGGGCGGTCGATCCTCGCGGCTCGGACGTAGCCCGCGAGCGAGCGTGCGCAGCTCTGGCGGGTCATCCTGCCGCCCCGTCGGTTCAGGAAGAGCGCGCCCCGTGAGGCGGCGGTCGCGAGCTCGGGGCGCCACCGGGTCAGGTAGGCCCCGACGGCCTCGCGCGAGTAGCGCCCGAGCGGAACGACACGCTCCTTGCCGCCCTTGCCGAGCACGCGCACCGCGCCCTCGTCCAGATCCACGTCGTCGACGTCGAGCCCGACGAGCTCCGAGATCCTGAGCCCCGATCCGTACAGGACCTCCAGGATCGCCCGGTCGCGCGCGCCCGATGCGGTCGAGGGGTCCGGGGTCTCCAGCAGCCGAGCGACCTCGTCGACCGGGAGCGGTCGCGGCAGACGCCGGGGCCGCTTCGGCTGATGGACGTCGCGTGCCGGATCCCCCTCGGTGACGCCCTCCCGCAGCAGGAACCGGTGGAACGAGCGCACCGACGAGAGCGCGCGGGCGACGCTCGTGGCCGCGTAGGGCCGCCCGCCCTCACCGTGTGTCGAGGCCGACATCGACGCGAGGAACGACCGGACGGCGGCGGCATCGACCTCGGCGGGTCCCCGGATCGCCCTGCCCTCCAGGAAGGCCACGTATCGGCCGAGGTCGCGGCGGTACGCCGCGAGGGTGTGCGGCGACAGCCCGCGTTCGACGGCCAGATGGTCCAGGTAGCGGCCGACCCACACCGCGAGCTCCCCCTCCTCCGCGTTCCCCGGGTCAGCCGAGCCCATCGATCAGGGAACCGAGCGAGGCGGACTCGAGCCCGTGCGCGGCGGCCACGCCCTCGTTCGTGACGTGCCCTCCGTACGCGTTCATGCCGCGGGCGAGCGCCTGGTCGGCTCCCACGGCCTCCTCGATCCCCCGGCCGGCGATCTCGAGCACGTACGGCAGGGTCGCGTTCGTCAGGGCGTAGGTCGACGTCCGGGGCACGGCGCCCGGCATGTTCCCGACGCAGTAGTGCACGACCTCCCCGACCACGTAGGTCGGAGCCGAGTGCGTGGTCACGTGCGAGGTCTCGAAGCATCCGCCCTGGTCGATCGAGATGTCGACCATCACGGCGCCCGGGCGCATCGCCGCGACGGTCTCGCGGCTCACCAGGTGCGGGGTCCGAGCCCCGGGAACCAGCACGGCCCCCACCACGAGGTCCGCGCCGAGGACGAGCCGCTCGACCGCCAGACGAGAGGACATCACCGTCTGGATCCGCCCCTTCCAGATCTGATCGACGAATCGGAGCCGCTCGACGTTCTTGTCGACGATCGTGACCTCGGCCTCCATGCCCGCCGCGATCCATGCGGCGTTGGTCCCGGCCATCCCGGCGCCCAGGACGACGACCTGCGCGGGCGCCACGCCGCTAGCGCCGCCCATCAGCACCCCCCGACCGCCCTTCGGGCGCTCCAGGTACGTGGCGCCGCAGTGCGGAGCCATGCGGCCGGCGATCTCCGACATCGGGGCCAGCAGCGGGAGCCGTCCGTCCGGCGTCTGGACCGTCTCGTACGCGACCGCGGCGATCTCACGCTCGGCGAGGAACCGCGTCAGCGCCTCGTCGGCCGCGAGGTGCAGGTACGTGAACAGGATCTGGCCCCGGCGGAACCGCTCGTACTCGGTGGCCTGCGGCTCCTTGACCTTGATGATCAGGTCGGCGGCCGCGAAGACGGCGTCGGCGTCCGGTCCGATCTCGGCCCCGGCCGCGACGAAGTCCTCGTCCCGGAGCGCGGACCCCTCGCCGGCCCCCGCCTCGACGAGCACCCGGTGCCCCGCATGGACCAGCTCCCGCACGCCCTCCGGTGTGGCGGCGACGCGGTACTCGTTGTCCTTGACTTCCCGCGGGATGCCGACGAGCAACTGTCCCTCCCTCCAAGGCCGCCAGGGTCGAAGCCTACCCGAGGTCCGCGCCCACCCGGCCGGCCGCCATCAGCAGGGCGAGCGCCGTCTTGGCGTCGCGGACCCTCCCGGCGCGCGCGGCCGCCACCGTCTCCGCGAACGGCCGGCGGACGAGCTCGATCCCGGGCTCGGCCGCCGCCGCCGGCTCGGGGGAGGTGCGGGCCCAGAACAGGTGCACGTACTCGTCCGTCATGCCCGCCGACGCGTAGCAGCCGCCCAGGAACTCGATCGTCTCGTGCGTGTAGCCGGTCTCCTCCCGAAGCTCGCGGGCCGCGCAGGAGAGCGCGTCCTCACCCTCGACGTCCAGCAGCCCGGCCGGGATCTCCAGCAGGTCGTCGCGCACGGGCGGACGGAACTGACGCACCAGCAGGACCTCTCCGCCCGGGGTGATGGGGACGACCGCGGCGGCGCCCGGGCGCCGGACGACCTCGTAGGGCCCGATCCCCGGCCAGTCCTCCACGTCGACGGCCACGTACGTGCCCTCGAACGCCCGAGCGGACGCCGTCGGCTCGTGCACCCCGGGGTCAGCCCACCACGACGGGGCGCTCGCCGAGCGTCCGCCGGTGGACGGCGGCCGCGCCCACGAACTCCCTGAACAGCGGGTGGGGCCGGGTCGGCCGGGACCGGAGCTCCGGGTGGAACTGCCCGGCGATGAAGAAGGGGTGGTCGGGCAGCTCGATGATCTCGGTGAGCCGCCCGTTGTGCGAGTTGCCCGACAGCACGAGCCCGCCCGCCTGCAGGGCGTCGTGGTAGGCCGGGTTGACCTCCCAGCGGTGCCGGTGACGCTCGTAGACGACGTCCTCCCCGTAGCATCGGGCGGCAAGCGTCCCGGGCACCACGTGGCACGGCTGGGCGCCCAGCCTCATCGAGGCTCCCAGGTCGGTCACGTTCTTCTGCTCGGGGAGCAGGTCGATCACCGCGTGCGGCGAGGCCGGATCGAACTCGCTCGAGTTCGCGCCCTCCAGGCCGCACACGTTGCGCGCGAACTCGATCACCGCGCACTGCAGGCCGAGGCAGATCCCCAGGAACGGCACCCCGTGCTCGCGCGCGAACCGGACCGCGGCGACCTTCCCCTCCACGCCGCGCACGCCGAACCCGCCCGGGATCAAGATCCCGTCCGCCCCGGCGAGCGCTCCCTGCGGCGCGTCGCCGGCCAGGTCGTCCGAGGCGATCCAATCGATCTGGACGTCGGCGCCGTGGTGGTACCCGCCGTGCCGCAGGGCCTCCATCACCGACAGGTAGGCGTCGCGGAGGTTCACGTACTTGCCCACCACGGCGATCGTCACGGGCTCGGTGGCTCCGTCGATCTGGCGGACGAGGGCCTCCCATTCGGAGAGATCCGGCTCGCCCTCGATCCCGAGGTGCCGCGCGAGCTCCGTGTCGAGGCCCTCGCGGTGCAACGTCAACGGGACCCGGTAGATCGACGGGGCGTCGACGGCCGAGATGACGCCGCTGATCGGGACGTCGCACAGCAGCGAGATCTTCTCCTTGAGGTTGCGCCCGATCGGGCGGTCCGACCGGCAGACGATCGCGTCGGGCTGCAGGCCGAGCGAGCGGAGCTCCTTGACCGAGTGCTGCGTCGGCTTCGTCTTGAGCTCGCCCGTCGGACCGATGAACGGCATCAGCGAAACGTGCACGAACGCACAGTGGTCGCGGCCGATCTCGTTGCGCAGCTGGCGGACGGCCTCGAGGAACGGCAGCGACTCGATGTCGCCTACCGTGCCGCCGATCTCGACGATCACCAGGTCGGCGGCCTCCGTCTCGGCGAGCGCGCGGATCCGCTCCTTGATCTCATCCGTTATGTGCGGGATGACCTGGACCGTCTTGCCCAGGTAGTCGCCGCGCCGCTCCTTCGCCAGGACGCTCGAGTACACGGCGCCGGTGGTGAAGTTCGAGCCGCGATGCAGGTCCTCGTCGACGAAGCGCTCGTAGTGACCCAGGTCGAGGTCGGTCTCGGCTCCGTCGTCGAGCACGAAGACCTCTCCGTGCTCGAACGGGTTCATCGTGCCCGGGTCGACGTTGATGTACGGATCGAGCTTCTGGATCGCGACCTTGAGGACGCGGGACTTGAAGAGGCGACCGAGGGAGGCGGTGGTGATGCCCTTCCCGAGGCCAGAGGCGACACCCCCCGTGACGAAGATGAACTTCGGTTGCGACCTCACCACGGGACGCCAGCCTAGCAGACGCCCTCGCGCCGACCGCGGGTTCGGGGCGCGGGTTCGCCGCCCCGGGGAGATCTCATCGGCACCTCAGGCGGCCGGGGCCTCCGGCAGCCGGCCGACGCGATCGAGCCACCGCAGCGGCGCGAACCGGTCGATGGCGCGGGAGAGGGTGTACGTCTCGGCCACCACGTTCAAGGCGACGGACACGACGGCGAGCGCGACCAGCACGGCGTCGGAGGAGCCCGTCACGACCGCGATCCCGACGGCGAACCCCAGCAGGTTCGCGCCGGCGTCGCCGAGCATCGCGCGCTCGCGCAGATCGAAGGGCAGGACCAGCAACGCGCCCGTCGTCACGCCGACGCAAACGCTGGCGGCGGACCATCCGCGGACCGATGCCGCCAGCCCGACGAGCACGATCGCGGCGACGACGAGCAGGTACGCCTTGAGCGCCCGCCCGGGGGCGACGTCGAGTCCGTTCCACAGGTTCGCGGCGGCGGCGAGCACCAGGACGCCCGCGACGGTCCCCGCGGCCGACCGGGATCCGATCGCCGCCTCCACGTAGATCGAGGCCCCGGCGACCACGATGACCTTCAGCGTCCCCGTCGTGAGATCGCCCTGCGCCAGGGCCCGCAGGTGCCCGCGGAGGCCACGGGCGCGCTGCGGGACCAGGTCGTCCACCAGGCCCACGGCCGCCACCAGCACGCACCCGATCGTCGCCACGAACGCGGGCGCCGCCGGTTGCCCCGGGTCCACGAACGCCCGCGCGACCGCCGCCCCGAGCAGGCCCGTCGCCACGCCCAGGGCGAGGGGCGGGATCCAGAGCGTCCGGGCCAGCGGGACCCCTCGGTGGTTCCGCGCCCGCAGCCGGTCCAGGATGCTCATCTGCGACGCCAGCGGGCCAGGACGGCGCCGGCGATCTGCACGCCCTGGCGACCCCGGTGGACGAACCCGCGCACGCCGCGGCCGGTCGGCCGGTGCGTCAGGCCGGGCACGGAGACCTCCCGGACGCGGAACCCGGCGCGGGACGCGTCGATGGTCATCGCGGTCTCGATCCCGAAGCCGCCTGCGAGCGGCCGCACGGTCCCCAGGCACCGGCGCTTGATCGCTCGCTGGCCCGACAGCGGGGCCGTCGTGCTGATGCCCCCCAGCCACCGGATCGCCCACGCGGCGAACCGCCGGACGATGCCGAGCCCGCCGCGCCCCTGCGGCGGGAGCACCGCGATCGCCAGGTCCGCCCCGTCGGCGCACGCCTCGAGGAGCGCGCCGAGGCCGGCGGCGGACCCGCCGAGGTCGGCGTCGGCGAACAACCAGACCTCGGCATCGGGCAGGCGGCGCAGCGCCCCCTCCATCGCCCGGCCCTTGCCCGTGTGCCGCGGGATCCGGAGCACGGTGGCGCCGGCGGCGAGCGCGGCGGCCGCGGTCGCGTCCTCCGAGGCGTCGTCGACCACGACCACCTCGGTGACCGCGAGGGACCTGAGCGCCCGGACCGTCGCTCCCACCGACGCCTCCTCGTTGCGCGCCGGCACGAGAGCCACCGTCCTCGGGCTCCCCCTCACGCCGGGCTCGGCAGGAGCCTGGATGCTCCCTCCCCCGTCCCATAGTCTCCCCCGGTCCCGGTCAGGATCACCTCCTGGATCGCGAGGATCAGCGCCGCGCTACCGATCGGCACGTCGGCGTCGTCCACCGTGGCGAGGGGCTCGGTGTCGGCGTCGACCTCGGCTCGGACCAGGGCGACGTACCCCGCCTCCGAGGCGAGACCCTCCGCCGCCGCGGTCGTCATCCCGAGGTCGACCAGCGAGGTCGTCAGCGGGACCAGGAAGGCGCGCGGGGCCGGCACGACATCCGTGGCGCCGCCGCCGATCACGACCACCGTCTGGGTCGCGCCGCCGACCTGGGCGAGCGTGGCATCGGACAGGGCGGGCTGACCCGCGGTGATGAACCCGCCCGAGAGCAGCTCCCCGAGCAGGTCGGCCTGCGCTCCCGCGCCGGTCGGATCCGTGGCGAGCCGCTCGGCCAGCTCCGTGGCGGCGGCGCTCGACAGGTCCTCGGGTGGGGTGGTCGACGGCAGCCCGACGATCGCGGCGAGCTCGGCCCGCGACGACGGGTCCCCCGCCGTCATCTCGGCGCGCACCGTGAGGGTGGTGAGGATCGAGGCGCCGGACAGGTCCAGGGCCCGCCGCACCTCGGTCAGGGTGGCCTCCTCCACCCCGTCCTGGGTGACGATCACGACCGGACGGCCGAACAACCGGTCGCTCACGAGGAAGGGCAGCGCCTGCTCCGAGAAGGCCGAGAGCGTCGCGATAGACCTGCGCTGCTCCGTCACCGTCCGCCGGAGGTCCTCGAGATCCCTGCGGAGCTCCGCGGTCTGGCTCCGCAGCGCGTTCACGAGACCCTGATCCAGGACCGTGGTCCCGGCGAGCACGCCCAGACCGAGCGCCAGGAAGACGGCCACGATCGAGATCAGGTGGTACCGCCAGGAGATCACGGGTCAGCGAGCCCTCACACGAGCTCCCGCAGCCCGAACACCCACTGCTGCAGCTGTTCCACGAACAGGTCCCAGTACAGGCGCAGGGGCGGGGAGACCCACACGACGACGAGCATCGCGAACAGAGCCGCGCCCACCAGTAGCAGGGCGTCGCGCTTGCGGAAGCCGCGGCCGCGGTAGATCCTGGACACGCCCTTCGCGTCCACGAGGATCTCGCCCACGCGCAGACGGACCAGGAACGTGCTCGACATCCCCCCGCGTCCCTTGTCCAGGAACTCCCGGAGGTTGCCGTGCGACCCGACCGCCACGATCAGGTCGGCCCGCTTCTCGTGGGCCAGCAGGAACGCGACGTCCTCGCTGGTGCCGGCGGAGCGGACCTCCGTGTAGGGCACGCCGAGGCGTTCGAGGCGGGCGCGTCCGGGGGCCTCGCCGTCCGGGTAGGCGTGCAGGATGAGCTCGGTGGGATGCCTGCGGCGACGGGTGGGACGGATGGCCAGGAGCAGCGCCGCATCCGAGACGCTGTCCATGTCCCCGACGATCAGGTCGGGCAGGTATCCCTCGCCGAGCAGGGCATCCGCGCCCCCGTCCACGCCCACGAGCACGGGCCGGACCTCGCGGATGTAGGAGCGGAGCGCGGCCAGATCCTCCCGGTACGAGTAGCCCCGCGTCACGACCAGCGCGGGACGCCCGGCGAGGTCGTGCCGGAGGGCGGGCAGCCCCGAGCCCCCGAACAACAGATCCCGCTCGTCGCGCATGTACTCGACGGTGTTGCGCGCGAACGCATCGAAGCGATCCGCGAGGTTGGCCTGCGCGGCGTCCATCGCCTCCAGCACCGACCCGTGGCTCTGACGGATCCCCACGGCCACCAGCCGCTCTCCGACGAACACCCGGTCGCCGTCCAGCCGCACCGGGTCCCCCTCGCGGACCTTGCGGATGAGCAGCGGACCGACGCGATCGATCAGCGGGATCCCGGCCTCCAACAGGATGATGGGGCCCAGGTTCGGGTATCGC
Organism: Actinomycetota bacterium; assembly: GCA_046330185.1. Lineage (GTDB taxonomy): Bacteria > Actinomycetota > UBA4738 > UBA4738 > HRBIN12 > DATBLY01. Next base: position 108,536 of record JAXLTF010000009.1, on the reverse strand, counting down.
CCCGTGATCGAGGCGTCCGCGTTCACGACGGCGGCCACGCGCGCCGCAACGAGGCCCTCGGCGGCCACCCGGTCGAGGTCCTCGTGGGCGATCACCGCGACGTCGCCCGGGCGCGCGCGCGCCACGAGGTCCTTGGTGCGGCGATCGACCCTGGCGACCCCCTCCTCCTGGCGGGGGCGGCGGAGCGGACGGCGGCGCGTCCCTCGGATGCTCGACGTGGCCGTGTGGCCCTCCGGGTCTCGGTCGGATCGGGCCGGCGGACGCCGCGTCGCCGCGTCGCCGGACGATCTCCAGCGTAGCCGACCACGACCCACGGGCGCCTTCCCGCGGTGCCCGGGTGAGCGCCGCCGGCTCCGGCCCGGCCCCAGACCTCATCAACCGGCTCCGGCCCCGGCCTCCGGACCCTCCTCAGCCGGCCCGGACCGCGGCCAACAGCTCCTCGGCGTGCACGACGGCTCCCTTCGCGTCGGTCAGCCCGGCCAGCATCCGCGAGAGCTCGTGCACGCGCTCGTCGTCGTCCAGGACCCTGATCGCCGCGCGGCCTCCGCGCTTCTCGACCCGCACATGCCGGTCGGCGAAGCACGCTATCTGAGGCAGGTGGGTCACGGCGATCACCTGCCGCTCCCGTGCGAGCCGCGCCAGGCGACGGCCCACCGCCAGGCCGGCCTCCCCTCCGATCCCGGCGTCGACCTCGTCGAACACCAGGGTCGGGACGTCGTCCACGTCGGCCAGGACGCTGCGGCAGGCCAGCATGGCGCGGGAGAGCTCGCCCCCCGAGGCCGTCTTCGCGAGGGGCCTGGCCGGCTGGCCGGGGCCGGGTGAGAACGCCAGGCTCGCCTCCTCGGCGCCGCCGGGTCCGGGCACGTCGTGCGCGACGAGCTCCACCCGGACGGTCGCCGCCGGCATCGCCAGGTCGTGGAGCTCGTCCTCGATCGCGGCCGCGAGCTCCGGCGCGGCGCGTCGGCGCCGGTCCGTGATCCGCGCCGCCAGATCGGATGCGGCCGCGCGGGCCTCCGACACCCGGTCCTCGAGCTCCGCGACCCGCTCCGACGATCCCGCGAGCAGGTCCAGCCGGCCGCGGGCCCGTTCGAGGAAGCCCAGGACGTCCGCGTCCGTGTCCCCGTACTTGCGCTGCATGGTCCTCAGGGCCCCCAGCCTTTCGCGGACCGCCCCCAGGCGCTCCGGGTCGGCAACCAGGCGGCCCGCCCAACCTCGAACGTCCCGGGCCAGGTCGTCGAGCTCGGCGGCCAGCCCCTGCGCTCGCTCGGCCACGGGCACGAGCGATGGATCGATCCCGGCCGCACGGCGGAGCGCCGCCGCCGCCTCCAGCACGCCGTCGAGGGACGAGTCATCCCCCGACAGGAGCGCGCCGACGTGCCCGGCCACCTCGGCCAGGCTCTCCGCGTTACCCAGACGCGCCTCCTCGATCGCGAGCTCCTCGGTCTCGGCCGGACGCGGCCCGACCGACTCGATCTCGCGGACCTGGAACGATAGGAGATCCAGCTCGCGTTCCCGCTCGCGTTCCGATCCCCGCAACGTCCGCAGATCCTCCTCGAGCGCCCGCCACCCCGCCCAGGCTCGCCGGTAGGCGCCCACCGTGTCGAGGTGGTCGGCACCCGCCGCGCGATCCAGGAACTCGGTCTGCGTCGCGGGCGTCAGCAGGCGCTGCGCGTGCCGCTGGCCGTGGATCTCGGCGAGGGCCGCGCCGAGTTCCGACAGGGCGGAGGCGGTCGCTATGCGTCCCGAGATCCGCGCCCGTCCCCTGCCGTCCGCGTCAACGGATCGCGCCAGGATCACCTCGCCGTCCTCGGCCCACTCCTGGGCGTCGGGAGGCGCGTCGAACCGTGCCTCGACGCCGGCCGAGGCCGCGCCGTCGCGCACCAGGGCGGCCGTCGCCCTCGAGCCGAGGGCGAGCGCCAGCCCGACCGTGACCATGGTCTTGCCGGCGCCGGTCTCGCCGGTCAGGACGTTCAACCCCGGGTGGAGCTCCAGGTCCAGGTCGTCGATGACGCCGAGGTCGCGGATGTGGAGCTCGCGGAGCACGTCGAGATGCTATCCGTCGTCGGCGACATCCCCGTGCGCGCCGGGCAGGTCGAACTTCTCGCGGACGCGCGTGAGGAAGGCGGGGGCGTCGTCGCGGCGGACCAGACGGGCCGGGTGGGCGGCGGCCGCGATCCGGACCCGCGCACCGACGGACAGCTCGACGCTCTCGCGACCGTCGGCCGACAGCAGCCCGGCCTCGTCGCCGATCACCTCGAGCTCCACCACCTGCCGGTCGTTCAGCACGAACGATCGGTCGAAGACCATGTGGACGGCGACGGGCGTGACCACCAGGCACGGCACGTCGGGGCTCACGATCGGGCCGCGAGCCGAGAACGAGTACGCCGTCGAGCCCGTGGGGGTCGCCACCACCACCCCGTCCGCCGAGAACGTCGTCACGTAGTCGCCGTCGACGACCACCGCCAGACGGACGAGCCGATGCCGGGCGCGCTTCTCCACCATGATCTCATTGAGGGCCCACTGCGGGTCGAACGACGCGCCGGCGAGGGGCTCGCCGGTGACGGCCATCCGCTCCTCGAGCGTCGCCTCCCCGCGCAGGGCACGGCGGATGAGGTCGACGGCCCCGTCGGGCTCGACCTCGGTCAGGAAGCCGAGACGCCCCACCTTGACGCCAAGGACCGCGCAACCCGCCGCGGTCGCCGCGTACGCGCCGCGCAGGAACGTGCCGTCGCCGCCGACCGAGACCACCAGATCGAGCTCCGATGGAGGCTGGCCCGGGGCGAGCGTGACCAGCTCCACCCCATCGTCCGCCAGCTCGTCGCGCAGGCGCGCGGCCGCCGCCACTGCAGGTTCGCGCCCCTCGTGCACGACGAGCCCGACGCGCCTCACCCGCGTAGCCCTCCGCCCTCGGCGATCGCCGCCTCCAGCCCATCCATGGGATCCGCGGCGCCCGGCCGCATGGTCGCGTGCATCAGGAACTCGACGTTGCCGGCCGGCCCCGGCAGCGGCGAAGCGACGACCCCGATCGCCCGGGCGTTCCCGTCGCGCACCGCCTGCGCCACACGTTCGATCGCCTCGCGCCACACGTCCGGGTCGGTCACGACCCCGCCCGGCTCCACGCGGGCCCGCGGCGCCTCGAACTGCGGCTTCACCAGCAGGACCAGGTCCGCGTCGGCGGTGGCCACCGACAGGAGGATCGGCACCAGGCTCGCCAGCGAGACGAACGAGAGGTCGGCCACGACCAGGTCGGGCACGAACGGGAGGTCCTCCCGCCTGAGGTCGCGCACGTTGGTCCGCTCGAGCACGACCACCCGGGGATCCGTCCTGAGCTCCCACGCGAGCTGCCCGTAGCCGACGTCGACCGCGATCACGCGTCGCGCGCCGCCGAGCAGCAGGCGCTGGGTGAACCCGCCCGTGGACGCCCCGGCGTCGAGGCACGCTCGTCCCGCGGGATCGACGCCCAGCCGCAGGAGGCCCGCGTCCAGCTTCCTCGCGCCCCTCGAGACGAGGCCGGGATGGGTTGGGGACGCGAGGGCCACGGACTCCTCCGGAGCGACCAGCGTGGCGGGGGTGCCGGACGGTCGACCCCCGACGGTCACGCGACCCGCCTCGACGATCGCGCGCGCCTCCGCCTTCGAACCCGCCAGTCCGCGGCGGACGAGCTCGGCGTCCAACCGGCGGCGGGTCATCAACGGCTCAGTCGGCCGACGCCTGCTTCGCCGTGCGGGTCGTGGACGATGCCTTGGCGGTCGACGACTTCGGAGCCGCCGGCTTCCTCCGGGCGGCGGTCTTGCGACGGGACCCCGAGGCCGTCATCCCGGCGGTTCGCTCGAGATGGCGAACGCGCTTCTTCACGGCGTCCAGTTCGGCCTGGGTCGCGACGCCCATCGATCTGAGCTGGTCGGCGATCTCCCGGCGGATGCCCTCGCGGATCCGTTCGCGGTTGTGCTGCGACCACTCCAGCAGGTCGGCGGCCGTCTTGGCGACCTGATCCCTCGCGGTCCCCGGCTCCATGAACCCCTTCGCGATCTCCTGGGCCCTGGTCGGCGTCAGGTTGCCGAGCGCGGCCTCGATCGCCTTGCGTAGCTCGTCGAGCGTCGTCATCGCGTTCCTCCGTGGGCGCGAACCTGGAACGGCAGCATACCCGTGCGCCCGGGGCGCCCGGCCCCGTTCCGGGTTCGAGGGACGTGGCGCGCGCCTACGGCCCAGGGCCGATGAGGATGCCGAGGTCGGCGGCGACGAACGTCGGGCGCTGCGGCGCGGACGCGAGGTCCTCCCGGCCCGCGATCCCGGTGAGGACCAGCAGCGAGTCCCAACCCAGGGCGTTCGCCCCGGCGATGTCGGTGTCCAGGCGGTCCCCGATCACGAGGGGGCGCCCGCCCCCGGCGCGTCGGAGCGCCGACCTCAGGATGGGCGGCTGCGGCTTCCCGACGACCTCGGCCCGGACGCCGGTGGTGGTCTCGATCGCGGCCACCAGCGCGCCGGCGCCCGGCCAGCGGCCCTCGGGCGCCGGGTACGACGCGTCCGCGTTGGTCGCGATGAACGACGCGCCGTGCTGGATCAGCAGCGAAGCCCTCCGCAGCCTCGGGTAGTCGACGCGACGGTCCCACCCCACGACGACCGCATCCACCGCCGAGGGCTCCCCGTCCAGCACGTCGATCCCTCGCTCGGCGAGCGCTTCGCGGATCCCGGCCTCGCCGATGACGAACACGCGGCGCACCCGTCGCTCGCCCAGCAGCTCCGCCGTGGTCAGCGCGGAGGTCTCGACCTCAGACGGGTCGGCCGACACCCCGACACCGCGCAGGCGATCGGCGACCATGGCCGGCGTCCGGGCGGAGTTGTTCGTGACGAACGCCACCCCCTTGCCCGACCCCCGAAGGCCCGCCACGGCCTCTGCGGCGCCGGGGATCGGCTCGTCGCCGCGACAGAGCACGCCGTCCAGGTCGAACAGGAACGCGTCGTAGAGCTCGTGGAGCGCCGCCATCGTCGATCCCCGCCGCCGGGGGTCGGAGGCACCCGGCTCATGCTCCGGGACGGTATCAGCGAGGCGGGCGCACCCGCCCCGCGAGGCCGCGAACACGTGCAGAGGCCCCTGCCCACGGCCCTGCGCGGGTTCGCGCCCACCCCTGGCCGCACCCCCGGGGCGGGGGTGCGGCCCGAGCGAGCTCAGCCCGACGTGACCGGTTCCAGCTTCTTGATACCCGTCGCGACCACCTCCGTGAGGCTCCGAGCTCCGGCGCCGCTGCGGTAGAACCGACGGACGAGCTGGCCGTGGACCAGAACCTCGTCGCCCTTGGCTATGCCCTTCAACGACCGCCGCCCGACCGTGGCGTGCCACGCGGCGACGGGCAGGGGGAGGAGGCGCCTGCCGGCCTCCGGAACGGCGAGCCGCAGCTCGGTGACCTCGTCGCCCGACGGCATCCGGCGTTCCACCGGATCGGCCGCCACGGTGCCCGCGAGGACGACGACGTTGACCGTCACCATGGCTCCTCCTTCCGGGCGCGACGCTAGCACCGGGCACCGACAGCGACGTCCGTAGACTGGAGTCGTGGAGCCGGTCGTGTTCGAGGTAGTGCCGGGCATCACGGCGATCGACACGTTCATGGGTGGACGGGAGCGCTACACGGCCGCGTACCTGATCGAGGGCCGAGACCCCACGCTGATCGAGACCGGTCCGACGACCTCGGTCGAGCCCGTCGCCCGCGCCCTGGGGTCGCTGGGCATCTCACCCGACGGTCTGGCGAACGTCGTCCTGACCCACATCCACCTGGATCATGCGGGGGGGATCGGCGGGCTCGCGACGCGATTCCCGGCGGCGACCGTCCACGTGCACGAACGAGGCGCGCGCCACCTGGTCGACCCCACGCGCCTGGTGGCGAGCGCCACGCGTGTCTACGGGCAAGAGCACATGGCCCGGCTGTTCGGTCCCGTCGAGCCCGTCGCGGCGGACCGGATCCGGGTGCTGACGGATCACGCCACCGTCGACGTCGGCGGCCGAGTGCTCGAGGTGCTCGACACGCCGGGTCACGCGTCGCACCACGTCGCGATCCTCGACGGTGCGTCGGGTGTCGCCTTCACCGGCGACGCACTGGGGATACACGTCCCGGATCTCCCGGTGCTGCGCCCGGCCACGCCGCCGCCCGACTTCGACCTGGAGCTCGCCGTGCGCAGCATCCACGCGATCCGGGAGCGCCGACCGACCGCGCTGCTCTTCGCGCACTTCGGGCCGATCGCCGAAGCCGACAGGACCTGCGAGCTCGCCGAGCGCCGTCTGCGTGACTGGTGCGATGCGGTCTCGGACGCCCTCGACGACACCGACGACCTCGACGCGATCGTGGAACGGCTGGGGCGGTACGTCGCGGACGAGCTGGTCACCGGCGCCGAGGCCCAGCTCGACCTCGAGCGCCTCGAGACCCTCTCCAGCATCCGGATGAACGCGACCGGGATCGTCCGGTACCTGACACGCCTACGCGAGGCTCGGGCACCGGGCGACGCCGGGACGGCTCCGCCGGCTCAGCCCAGCTGAGCGAGTCGCTCCGCAGCGTCGAACGCCCCCGGGTCATGGCGCACGACCTTCCTGAACTCCTCCGCCGCCTCCCGCCTGCGTCCCGCACGGGCCAGGATGTCGCCCCGCACGTACCACAGCCGCAGGGTGTAGCCCTCGGACACGTCCTCGCGCGTCCTGGCGCGTCGCAGGAACGCGAGCGCCTCCGCCCACCGGCCCTGATCGGCCAGCGCCGAGGCGGCCACGATCACCGCCTCGGCCTTCGCCTCGTTCGTCGCGGACCCGGCCAGCTCCTCCTCCGCGAGGGGCACCGCCTCCGCGGGGCGGTCCAGGGCACGGAGCGCGTCGGCGATCAGGTGGTTCTGATCCGCCCGGCCGGAGAGCCGGCGGTAGGCCTGGAGCTCGGCGAGAGCCTCCGGCCATCCCTCCTGCCGATAGTGGGCCATGCCGAGGACCTCCCTCACCGCGGCCGACCTCGGAGCCAGCGCCTTGGCCTTCTCCGCTTCGCGCGCGGCCGCCCCCGCGTCGCCCCGCTCGAGCAGGTCGATGGCTCGGGAGAGGCGGCCGATCGCCGGTTCCTGGTCGGCGGGACGCGCCGTGCGGCGGATCTCGTCGGCGAGGGCCTTGTCGAGGCGCCGCCTGGGGCTCTGCGTGGAGCGAGCCTTGCCCGTCGGGCGAGGGCGGAGTCCCTTCGGCATGGCTCTCAGCCTACGCGGACCCAGACGCGAACGGGCCGCCCGAGGCGGCCCGTTCGAAAGATGTCCCGGCGGCGACCTACTCTCCCACCCGGTCGCCCGGGCAGTACCATCGGCGCGGGAGGGCTTAACTTCCGGGTTCGGGATGGGACCGGGTGTTTCCCCTCCGCTATGACCACCGGAACGGGGTCTCCCGGCCGTGCGCCGGCCGGGACGGATAGAGGGTGGGCCCTCGAGCGGTGCTCGAGAACCGCGATAGCGAGCGCGAGCGGAGCCAAGTCCTCGGCCCATTAGTACCGGTCAGCTCCACACGTTGCCGTGCTTCCACTTCCGGCCTATCAACCTCGTGGTCTGCGAGGGGCCTTACCTGGTTTCCCAGCGGGAGATCTCATCTCGGGGCGAGCTTCGCACTTAGATGCTTTCAGCGCTTATCCCTTCCGAACGTGGCCAACCAGCCGTGCCGCTGGCGCGACAACTGGCACACCAGAGGTTCGTCCGCCCCGGTCCTCTCGTACTAGGGGCAGCTCCCCACAGATCTCCTACGCCCACAGCGGATAGGGACCGAACTGTCTCACGACGTTCTAAACCCAGCTCGCGTGCCTCTTTAACGGGCGAACAGCCCGACCCTTGGGACCTGCTCCAGCCCCAGGATGAGACGAGCCGACATCGAGGTGCCAAACCCTTCCGTCGATATGGACTCTTGGGAAGGATCAGCCTGTTATCCCCGGGGTACCTTTTAGCCGTTGAGCGACGGCCCTTCCACATGGAAGCCGTCGGATCACTAGGCCCAGCTTTCGCTCCTGCTCGACCCGTCGGTCTCGCAGTCAAGCTCCCTTGTGCCCTTGCACTCGCCGTCTGATTGCCAACCAGACTGAGGGAACCTTTGGGCGCCTCCGTTACCGTTTAGGAGGCAACCGCCCCAGTTAAACTGCCCACCAGACGCTGTTCCCGACCCGGATCACGGGCCTGGGTTAGAGTCCCAACATGTGAAGGGCGGTATTTCAAGGTTGGCTCCACCCCGGCCAGAACCGGGGCTTCGAAGCCTCCCGCCTATCCTACGCAACACATGCCAGAACCCAACATCAAGCTGCAGTAAAGGTCCCGGGGTCTTTCCGTCCTGCTGCGGGTAACGAGCATCTTTACTCGTCGTGCAATTTCGCCGAGTCCCTGGTTGAGACAGCGCCCAAGTCGTTACGCCATTCGTGCAGGTCGGAACTTACCCGACAAGGAATTTCGCTACCTTAGGACCCTTATAGTTAGGGCCGCCGTTTACCGGCGCTTAGGTTCAGAGCTTCGCTCCGAAGAGCTAACCCCTCCCCTTAACGTTCCGGCACCGGGCAGGCGTCAGTCCGTATACATCGTCTTGCGACTTCGCACGGACCTGTGTTTTTAGTAAACAGTCGCTTGGGCCTGGTTTGTGCCACCCCATCGAGCTCGGGACGCGAGGTCCTTCACCCTACCGGGGTCGTCCTTCTCCCGAAGTTACGGACGCGATTTGCCGAGTTCCTTAACCAGGGTTATCTCGATCGCCTTAGTATCCTCTACTTGCCCACCTGTGTCGGTTTGGGGTACGGGCACCTCGTCCACTCGCTAGAGGCTTTTCTCGGCAGCATGGGATCACTCGCTTCGCCTGAAGCGGCTCGGCGTCGTGCCTCAGGGTGACGGCCCTCCGGATTTGCCTGGAAGGCCCCCCTACGCACTTGCCCCAGGTCGACCAACGCCTGGGTCGAGCTACCCTCCTGCGTCCCCCCTTCGCTGGCCTAGTACCGCGTCGGTCGGTAGCCCCCGAAGGGGTTCCCTTAGTACCGCGGATTCGGCCTGGGCGCGGATGAGGTGGTACTGGAATATCAACCAGTCGTCCATCGCCTACGTCTGTCGACCTCGGCTTAGGTCCCGACTAACCCTGGGCGGATGAACCTTCCCCAGGAACCCTTGGGCATTCGGCGGACGGGCTCCTCCCCCGTCTCTCGCTACTCATGCCGGCATTCTCACTTCTCATGCATCCACCGCTGGGTTACCCCGCCGCTTCACGCGCATGAGAACGCTCCCCTACCGATCCTCCGGCCTGGACCCGGGCGGCCTCCCGCCAGGGCCGAGCCATGCGGAGGATCCCGCAGCTTCGGTGTCGTGCTTGAGCCCCGTTACATCGTCGGCGCAAGACCACTTGACCAGTGAGCTGTTACGCACTCTTTCAAGGGTGGCTGCTTCTAAGCCAACCTCCTGGTTGTCTGGGCGATCTCACATCCTTGCCCACTTAGCACGAACTTAGGGACCTTAGCTGGCGATCTGGGTTGTTTCCCTCTCGGACGCGGAGCTTAGCCCCCGCGCCCTCACTCCCGGGCTCTGGTCCGACGGCATTCGGAGTTTGACTGAGGTCGGTAAGCTTGTAGGCCCCCTAGCCCAATCAGTGCTCTACCTCCGTCGGAGAACGCCCGAGGCTGCCCCTAAAGGCATTTCGGGGAGAACCAGCTATCACCGAGTTTGATTGGCCTTTCACCCCTACCCACAGGTCATCCCCCAGGTTTTCAACCCTGGTGGGTTCGGTCCTCCACGAGGTCTTACCCTCGCTTCAACCTGCCCATGGGTAGATCACTCGGCTTCGGGTCTAGGGCACGCGACTCTTCGCCCGGTTAGGACTCGCTTTCGCTTCGGCTTCCCGAGGACGGTTAACCTCGCCACGTACCGCTAACTCGCCGGCTCATTCTTCAAAAGGCACGCCGTCACCCCGCCTGGTCACCCAGGTCGGAGCTCCGACAGCTTGTAGGCTCACGGTTTCAGGTGCTATTTCACTCCCCTCCCGGGGTGCTTTTCACCTTTCCCTCACGGTACTGGTTCACTATCGGTCGCCAGGGAGTGCTTAGCCTTAGGGGGTGGTCCCCCCGGATTCGCACGGGATTTCCGGGGTCCCGTGCTACTCGGGATACCCACGAGGAGGTCGCCTACCTTTCGCCTACAGGGTTGTTACCTTCTGTGACGGCCCGTTCCATGGCCTTCGGCTAGGCAGCGACTTTGTAACTCCTCGAACCCTCCGATGCGGGTTCGTGTGGGTCCCACGACCCCGGCGTGGCAACGCCATCGGGCTTCACCACCACGCCGGTTTAGGCTGATCCCCGTTCGCTCGCCGCTACTTGGGGAGTCGCGGTTGCTTTCTCTTCCTCGCCCTACTGAGATGTTTCACTTCGGGCGGTTCCCTCCACAGGCCCTATGCGTTCAGACCTGGGTGACCGGGCATGACCCCGGCCGGGTTTCCCCATTCGGACATCTCCGGATCACAGCTCTCTCGGCAGCTCCCCGAAGCTTTTCGCAGCCAGACGCGTCCTTCATCGGCTCCTGGCGCCAAGGCATCCACCGTAAGCCCTTCATAACTTGACCGTTAGATGCTCGCGCTCGCTATCGAGTTCTCAAGCTGCCCGAGGGCTCGCACCCTCAAAGCTGAACAGCGTGTCGTCGGCCAGATCGACCTGGAGTCCTCCGGATGCGATCGGCTCGAACGGCCGATCTCCGGATGGTGCCAAAGGCTCCTTAGAAAGGAGGTGATCCAGCCGCACCTTCCGGTACGGCTACCTTGTTACGACTTCACCCCAATCGCGAGCCCCACCTTCGACGGCTCCCTCCCAAGGGTTAGGCCACCGGCTTCGGGTGTTGCCCACTTTCGTGGTGTGACGGGCGGTGTGTACAAGGCCCGGGAACGTATTCACCGCGGCGTTGCTGATCCGCGATTACTAGCGACTCCGGCTTCACGGGGTCGGGTTGCAGACCCCGATCCGAACTGAGCGCGACTTTCTGGGATTCGCTCCCCCTCGCGGGATCGCAGCCCTCTGTATCGCGCATTGTAGCATGTGTGCAGCCCTGGACATAAGGGGCATGATGACTTGACCTCATCCCCACCTTCCTCCGGTTTGGCACCGGCAGTCTCCCTAGAGTTCCCGGCATGATCCGCTGGCAACTAGGGACAGGGGTTGCGCTCGTTGCGCCACTTAAGGCAACACCTCACGGCACGAGCTGACGACAGCCATGCACCACCTGTGCGGGCTCCGAAGAGCGCCGTGTTTCCACGGTTCCACCCCGCATGTCAAGCCCAGGTAAGGTTCTTCGCGTCGCTTCGAATTAAGCCACATGCTCCGCCGCTTGTGCGGGCCCCCGTCAATTCCTTTGAGTTTTAGCCTTGCGGCCGTACTCCCCAGGCGGGGTGCTTAATGCGTTAGCTTCGGCACGGACGGGGTCGATATCCGCCCACACCTAGCACCCAACGTTTACGGCTAGGACTACCAGGGTATCTAATCCTGTTCGCTCCCCTAGCTTTCGCGCCTGAGCGTCAGGTAAGGCCCAGAGATCCGCCTTCGCCACCGGTGTTCCTCCTGATATCTGCGCATTTCACCGCTACACCAGGAATTCCGATCTCCCCTACCTACCTCTAGCCGTGCAGTATCGGATGCAGGCCCGGGGTTGAGCCCCGGGGTTTCACACCCGACTTACGCGGCCGCCTGCGCGCGCTTTACGCCCAATGAATCCGGACAACGCTCGTCCCCTACGTCTCACCGCGGCTGCTGGCACGTAGTTAGCCGGGACTTCTTCTGCAGGTACCGTCACTGATCGCTTCGTCCCTGCCGAAAGAGGTTTACAACCCGAGGGCCGTCATCCCTCACGCGGCGTCGCTGCATCAGGCTTGCGCCCATTGTGCAAGATTCCCCACTGCTGCCTCCCGTAGGAGTCTGGACCGTATCTCAGTTCCAGTGTGGCTGGTCGTCCTCTCAGACCAGCTACCCGTCGTCGCCTTGGTAGGCCGTTACCCCACCAACGAGCTGATAGGCCGCGGGCCCATCCCTGACCGGCGGACCTTTCCTCACGGATCCATGAGGCTCCGTGAGAGTATCCGGTATTAGCTCCGGTTTCCCGGGGTTATCCCAGGGTCAGGGGCAGGTTGCCCACGTGTTACGCACCCGTTCGCCGCTGTCCCCGAGGGTGGGTTACCCCTCCCTCGGCTCTCGCTCGACTTGCATGTGTTAAGCACGCCGCCAGCGTTCGTCCTGAGCCAGGATCAAACTCTCCGTAGAGATCCACGCCCCCCGCCCGGAGGCGAGGTCCGTGTCTTCCGTCGGAGTCGGCCGTCCCGGGAGGCACTCCCGGCCCGGCCTGGTTCCGATCCCGCCCGAATGTCCGGACGGTTCTAGTACGCACCGTCTGCTGTGGTTCGGAGGCACGGCGAACCGAGCCTCCCAGCTGACGGGATAGCACTGGCTTCCGACACGCTGTTCAGTTCTCAAGGTGCGAGACGTGGACGAACCCCGTGCGTGGTGAGGACCTCGCGGAGGGGGCTCGCGCCGACGGGTATGGTAGCAGGGCTCGCGGTCGCGTCAACCGCGGAGCGTTGCCGCAGGTCAGCGCAGTCGGACGAACCGCCGACGACCCGATTGCAGGATGCGGCCGCGCAGCTCGTCGGCCGCGTACTCACGGGTCGGGTCGCTCACCGGCCGGCCGTCCAGGCGGATGCCGCCCTGCTCGATGCGACGCCTGGCGTCGCCGTTGGACGACGCGAGGCCAAGCCGCCAAAGGACCCGGGGCAGCCAGAACAGACCCCCGTCCCCGGCCCAGCCGGCATCCAGCTCGGCCTCCTCGACGTCTTCCGGGAGCTCATGAGCGCGGTGCACCCGGTCGAACCGCTCCTCGGCACGGCCCCCCGCTCCGGCCCCGTGATACAGGTCCACGACCGCTCGCGCCATGCGTCGCTTCTCCTCGTTCGGGTGAAGGGACCCGTCGGCGAGGCCCCGAGCCGTCGCCTCGGTCGTCTCGGGATCGGACGCCGTCGCCAGCTGCACGTACCGCACGATCAGCCCGTCCGGGATGCTCATCAGCTTCCCGAACATCTCGTCCGCCGACTCGGTCAGGCCCACCCAGTTGTCTAGCGACTTGGACATCTTCCGGACCCCGTCGGTCCCCTCGAGCAGCGGCATCGTGAGGACGATCTGCGGCTCCAGTCCGTACGCCCGCTGCACCTCCCTGCCCATCAGCAGGTTGAAGGTCTGGTCCGTGCCCCCGAGCTCCACATCCGCGCGCACCGCGACGGAGTCGTACCCCTGGAACAGGGGGTACAGGAGCTCGACCACGCTGATCGGACGCCCCGCTCGGTACCGCTCGCGGAAGTCCTCTCGTTCGAGCATCTGGGCGACCGTCGCCGTGCTCGCCAGGCGCAGCAGGTCCCGCATCGACATATCCGCGCTCCACTCGGCGTTGCCGCGGATCTCCGCGTGCGCGACGTCGATCACGCGGCCGGCCTGCTCGAGGTAGGTGCGTGCGTTCTCGGCGACCTCGTCCTCGCCGAGCATCGCCCGCGTCTGCGACAGCCCCGACGGATCGCCGATGCGGGCCGTGAAGTCGCCGACGATCAGCACCGCCGTGTGTCCGGCATCCTGGAACTGGCGGAGCTTGCGCAGCACGACGGCGTGACCGAGCGTGAGATCGGGCTTGCTGGGGTCGATCCCGAGCTTCACCCGCAGCGGCCGTCCGGCGGCCAGCTTCTCGGCCAGCCCCCCCTCCGGGACGATCTCCGCGGCACCGTCGGCGAGCACGCGGAGCGCGTCCGGACCCATGGCGACCGGATGCTACCAGTGCTTCCGATGGGCCGGAGTACCCTGTTCGGATGAGGCAGATCCGGGGGTCGGCCCTGCTCATCACGCTGCTCGTGGCCTTCACGACCGCCTGCGGCGCGCTGCCGAAGCTCGACGACTACCGCGAGCACGAGCTGCCGCTCGCCCAGACATCGTTCCTGTACGCGTCGGACGGCACGTTGATCACGGAGCTCCACGCGGCCGAGGACCGCGTGATCCTCCCAGCGCGGTCGATCCCGGCGTCGATCCGCGACGCCGCCGTTGCGATCGAGGACAAGCGCTTCTTCTACCACCACGGCATCGACATCCGCGCGATCGTCCGTGCCGCCTACGCCGACGTGAGCGCCGGCGCGATCGTCGAGGGCGGGTCGACGATCACCCAACAGCTCGTGAAGCAGCTCTACGTGGGTACGGACGAGACGTTCGCCCGCAAGATCGACGAGGCTGCCCTGGCCTGGCAGCTAGAGGACGAGCTGACCAAGGACCAGATCCTCACCCGCTACCTGAACACGGTCTACTTCGGTCAGGGGGCGTACGGGATCCAGGCGGCGGCCCGCTCGTACTTCGGGCTCGACGCGGACGACCTGACGCTGGCCCAGTCCGCGATGCTCGCGGGCCTGATCCAGAAGCCGAACGACTACGATCCGTTCCGGCATCCGACCCACGCGCGGCAGCGGCGCAACGTGGTCCTGCGAGCGATGCTGGAGCAGGGCATGATCGCGGCCGACGCCTTCGAGGAGGCGCGTGGCGAGCGGGTCGTGCTGCATCCGTCGGAGGAGACCCAGCGGTACCCGTTCCCCTACTTCGTCGACTACTTCAAGCAGTGGTTCCTATCGAACCCCGCGTTCGGGCCGACCCGGGAGGATCGCTACCGGACGCTGTTCACCGGCGGCCTGCGGATCGTCACGACGCTCGATCCCTCCTTCCAGCGCGCCGCCGAGACCGCCGTGCACTCGGTGCTGTCGTACCCCGGCGATCCGGAGGGCGCGATGACCGCGATCGACCCGCGAACGGGCTACGTGCGGGCGATGGTGGGGGGGCATGACGCCGACTACTGGAACGCGGACAGCGATGACGGTCGCGTGAACCTCGCGACCGGCGGCAGCACGGGCCGGCAGGCGGGTTCGGCCTTCAAGCCGTTCGCGCTGGTCGCCGCGCTCGAGAACGGCATCGCGCCCTCCACGGTCTTCCCGGCCCCGGCCTCGATCGAGATCCCCCTGGACAACGGCACCGTTTGGGACGTCACGAACGCGGAGGGCAGCGGCTACGGGTCGATGACCCTCGAGTCCGCGACGATCAACTCGGTCAACACCGTCTACGCACAGCTGATCCAACTGCTCGGCGCCGACACCGTCGTCGAGACCGCGAAGCGGATGGGGATCCGCTGCTGCCAGCGGACGACGAACCCCAAACGTCCTCTGCTCCCCTACCTGTCCGCCGTCCTCGGCACCAACGAGGTGAACACGCTCGAGATGGCGTCGGCCTACGGCACCCTCGCCGCCGGCGGCCGCCACGTCAACCCGATCCCGGTGATCAGCATCACGGACGCGCAGGGTCGTCTGTTCTGGCAGGCGAACCCGCGTCCGCAACAGGTGGTCGCGCCCGAGGTCGCTTCGGCCGCCGACCAGATCCTGGAGCAGGCGGTCCTGTACGGGACCGGGACCGCCGCCAACATCGGACGCGCCCAGATCGGCAAGACCGGGACGGCCCAGGAGTACCGCGACGCGTGGTTCGTCGGGGCGATCCCGCAGCTCGTGACCGCCGTCTGGGTCGGGTTCCCGCAGGGCCAGATCTCGATGGCCCCGCCGACGACGCGGATCACGGTCTTCGGCGGCACGTGGCCGGCGCAGATCTGGCGCGTGTTCATGCTCCAGGCGGCCGCGACCTTCCCGGTCCGCGACTTCCCATCGCCCGACGTGGAGTACGTCTCGGTGGCCGTGGACGTGACGCAGGATCCCTACTGCCTCCCGAACGCCTACACGCTGCCGCAGAACATCCAGACGCTGCAGTTCATCGCGGGGACCGAGCCGCTGCGCGTGTGCACGACGCCCACCGAGCTGCAGTCCGTGACGGTCCCATCCGTGATCGGCCTGTCCCAGGCCGCAGCCACCGCGCTGCTCGAGCAGGCCGGGTTCTACGTCAACGTCCAGATCGCGGTCTCGACGCAGCCTCCCGGGACCGTCATCTCGCAGAGCCCGTCGGCGGGTACCAGCGAGTACCAGACGAGCACGGTCACGATCACGGTCTCGAAGAACGAGACGGCCACGCCGTCGCCCTAGCGGCGGACCGGGCCCGAGACGAAGCGACTGGAGGCGTCCACGAACCGCCACGGGCGCTCGGCGTCCCGCCGGATCCCGATCCGCGGCGTGGTCACGACCGATCGCGCCGGCGATCCCGTCCCGATCCAGACCGGACCGCCGCGCACCAGGTCCGAGCCGTCGAGCGCCCGGTCGATGCCCAGGGCCTGGCACAGACGCGCCGGGCCGCGGCAGAGCTCGAGGAGGTCCCGCCCGCCCCGGCGCAGCCGCATCTCGTCGATGCCGCGCAGCGGCTCCGCGGCCCGCAGCAGGACCGCGCTGGCCCCCTCCGGAGAGCCCGTTACGGCGTTCATGCAGTGGTGCATCCCGTAGGTGAAGTAGACGTACAGGTGGCCGGGCGACCCGAACATCGTGGCGTTGCGCGGGGTGCGTCCACCGAACGAGTGGCTCGCCGCGTCGTCCTGGCGGTACGCCTCGGTCTCCACCAGCCGTACGGCCAGGCGCGTGCCGTCGGGGAGGTCCCGGACCAGGACGCGGCCGAGCAGGTCCCGCGCCACCTCGATCACGGATCGCCCGTAGAAGCTGCGCGGGAGGCGCGACCCGATCACCGGAGGGAGGGCTTGGCGAGGAACCGACGCAGCTTCGATAGCGGCCAGGCGTTGATCACGTCGTCCTTCGTGAGCCACCCGCGCTGCGCGGTCGCGACCCCGTAGCGCAGCAGGTCCAGGTGCGGGACCGCATGAGCGTCGGTGTCGACCGCGAACCGCGCACCATGCTGGCGAGCCCACAGGACGTGTTCGTCCCTCAGGTCCAGCCGGTCGGGGTAGGCGTTGATCTCCAGCGCCGTCCCCGTCCGCGCGGCGGCCGCGAACACGGCATCCAGATCCAGGTCCACCGGGTCCCGGGCCCCGATCTTCCGCGTGGTCAGGTGCCCGATGATGTTCACGCAAGGGTGCTCCATGGCCCTGATGACGCGATGGGTCATCGCGTCTCGCGACAGGTTGAAGTGGGAGTGGATCGAGGCCACCGTCACGTCGAACCCCCGCAGGAAGTCCTCGTCCCAGTCGACCCCGCCCTCCGGATCGATGTTGAGCTCGGTGCCGTGGAGCAGCCGCATCCTGGGGTACCGATCCTGCAGGCCACGCAGCCGCTCCCGCTGCTCCAGCATCTTCGCGTCCGTCATCCGTTGCATGTAGAGGTTCGGCGCGTGATCCGTCACCGCGTAGTACGCGTAACGTCTGGCGGCGGCCGCCTCCAGCATCCTCTCCAGCGGCGCCAGCCCGTCGGTCAGGTCCGTGTGCGTGTGCAGGTCGCCGCGGATCTGCCGTTCGCCGAGGAGGTCGGGCAGCGCGCCCGCGAGCGCGGCCTCGACCTCGCCGCGGTCCTCGCGGAGCGTCGGGGGGACGTACCCCATGCCCAGGCGCTGGTAGACGGCCTCCTCGGTCCGAGCTTCGAGGAGCTCACCCGACGCGGCGTCGAACAGTCCGTACTCGGAGAGCTTGAGTCCCAGGCGCACCGCGATCTCGCGGATCCGGACGTTGTGCGCCTTCGAGCCCGTGAAGTAGATCAGCGCGGCGCCCCAGACGTCCTCGGGGATCACGCGGAGATCGACCTGCAGCCCCTGACGGGTGAGGACGGACGACTTCGTGTCTCCGCGGGCGATCACGCGCTCGACGGCACCGTAGGAGGCGAGCGCCTCCATCACCGGCGAGGGGTCGCGGCTGGCGACCAGGAGATCGACGTCCCCGATCGTCTCGCGCATGCGCCGGAGCGACCCGGCGTACTCGGCGCGCCGGACGCCGGGAACCACGCGCAGCCGCTCGAGCAGATCCTCCGCCAGGTCCAGCGCCGTGGAGATCAGGACCCGTCCCTCCGAGGCCTCCAGACGCTCCACCCCTCGCAGGATGCCGTCCTCGGTCTTGCTCGAGAAGCCCTTCAACCCGGCCAGTCGACCCTCCTGGGCGGCCGCGACCAGCCCGTCGAGCGAGGCGATCCCGAGCTCCTGATAGACCTGCATCGCCTTCTTGGGTCCGAACCCCGGGATGGACGTCATCTCGCGCACGCCGGGCGGGATCCGTGAGCGCAGGCGCTCGAGGTCTTCGATGCGCCCGGTCGTGAGGTACTCGTGCACCTTCTCGCCGATCGACCTCCCGACGTTCGGGATCTCGAGCAGCCGGTCCAGGTCGTACCCGTCGATGTCCCCGGCATAGCCGCCGACCGAACGGGCCGCCTTCTCGTACGCACGCGGTTTGAACCGGTCCTCGGAGAGGATCGACAGTAGGTCCGCGTACTCGATGAGCAGGCGCTCCACGTCGTCGTTCGTGCGCGCCACGCGCCGTCAGATCGCTTCGAAGAGCGTGAGGAGCAGGGCCTTCTGGGTGTGGAGACGGTTCTCCGCCTGATCCCAGACCGCCGACCGCGGGCCGTCGATGACCTCGTCGGTGATCTCCTGTCCGCGGTGCGCCGGCAGGCAGTGCATCACGATCGCGCGAGGGTCCGCGAGGTCGAGGAGCTTCTGGTTGAGCTGGTACGCCGGGAAGACGAGCGCGCGCTCGTCCGCCTCGTCCTCGCGTCCCATGCTCGCCCACACGTCGGTGTACAGGGCGTCGGCGCCCTCGGCCGCCTCTCCCGGGTCGTGGAGGGTCTGGACCGTCCCGCCGTTCTCGGCGGCGATCTCCGCCGCTCGGTTCACGACCTGGGGGATCGGCTCGAACCCCGGCGGCGTCGCGATCCGAACGTGCATCCCGGTCTTGGCGCCGCCCAACAGCAGCGAGTGCGCCACGTTGTTCCCGTCGCCGAGGTACGCGAGCGTCCGTCCCTGCAACCCGCCCAGCCGTTCCCGGATCGTGAACAGATCCGCGAGCGCCTGGCACGGATGCTCGAAGTCCAGAGCGAGTTGATGACGTGCGCGGAGGACGTGGAGGCCAGCAGCTCGAGACGCTCCTGCTCGAAGGTGCGCAGCGATCGCCTGGACGTAGCGGGAGAGCACGCGGCCGGTGTCCTCGATCGTCTCGCCGCGACCGAGCTGCAGCTCGCTCGACGAGATCACCAGGGGATGCGCCCCCAGCTCCGCGACCCCGACCTCGAACGACACGCGGGTGCGCGTCGACGGCTTCTCGAAGACCAGCGCGATCGAGCGGCCGGCCAGACGCGCCCCGTACGCGCTGGGATCCGCCTTGACCTTGGCGGATAGATCGAAGAGCGCCCGGAGCTCGCCCGGCGTGAGATCGTCCACCGAGAGGTAGTTCCGCGCCATGCGCCGGAGTGTAGTGCGGGAGCCCTCCGGGCCGCGAGCCGACGCGGCTCAGCCCGAGGTCCGCAGCTCGCCGCCCACGTCCGCGGCGACACGCTCGACGATCCGCGCGACCACGGCGTCTGCCTCGGAGCCCTCCAGCGTGCGGTCGCGGGCGCGCAGGTCGAGCGAGAACGCCAGGCTCTTCTTGCCCTCGCCAAGGCCGCCCCCCCGGAACACGTCGAACAGGACGACGCGATCCAACAGCTCGCCGGCCCCTTGGGAGATCGCCAGCCGCACGGCGGCGGCGGGAACGTGCTCGTCCAGCAGGAACGCCAGGTCTCGTCGGACGGGCGGGAACCTCGAAACGCCTCGGTACCCACCGAATGCGCCGGCCCGCTCGGCCAGGGCCGAGGCGTCCAGCTCGACGACGGCCCCGCGCGCCTCGATCCCGAGCGCGGCCGCGCGGGAGGGCAGCAGCTCGCCCATCCGGCCGACCGGCGCGTCGCCGACCGCGATCTCCGCGGACCGGCCCGGGTGGAACGGCGCGGCCAGGCGGTCGCCCAGCGCCCAGTCCGGGATGCCCAGCCCTTCCATCAGGGCCTCCACCGCGCCCTTCGCGTCCAGGACGTCCAGCACCCGCGCCCCCCCGTAGAGCCCTTCCTCCCGACCGGCCAGCACCACGGCCACGGACTCACGCTCGTCGACCGGGTCGCCCAGGCGGAACACGTGCCCGACCTCGAACAGCGCCACCGTCGCGGTGCCGCGGTCGAGGTTCCTCGCCGCCGCGTCGAGCAGCGCCGGCACCAGGCTCGTCCGCAGGCACGGCAGATCGCCCGCGGGGGGGTTCGTCAAACGCACCGGCTCCGCATCTGGCCTCCACGCGGCCTGTTCCTCGGAGGCGAACGACAGCGACGTCGCCTCGCGCAGCCCCGCGCGCATCAGCGAGGATCGGATCCGCCGACGGAGCGCATAGCTCCCCTGCTCGCCCCCCGCCTGGCGGATCGCCGGCAGCGTCGCGGGGAGGCGGCCGTATCCCCCGAACCGCACCACCTCCTCGATCAGATCCACCTCCTCCACCAGGTCCGGTCGGAACCCCGGGACCTCTGCCGAGACGACGTCCCCGTCGGCCGAGGCGGGCACGCCCAGGGCGACCAGCGCGTCGGCGGCCGCAGCGGGCGTGACCTGGTATCCCAGGAGACGGGTCGCCCGCGAGGCCCTGAGCGTCGCTCGGCGGCGGGGTGGGGCCGCACCGACGTCGATCGCGCCCCGCAGCACAGACCCGGCGCCCGACCATGCGATCATCAGCTCCGCGCATCGGGTCGCGGCGTCCCCGACCCCCTCCGGATCGGTGCCGCGCGAGAACCGGATCGAGGCCTCCGTCAGGAGGTTCAGCCTCCGCGAGGTCCGCAGGATCGCGCGCGGGGAGAAGTACGCGCTCTCGAGCAGCACGTCGCGGGTGTCGTCGGCGACCTCCGAGGTGGCCCCGCCCATCACCCCGGCGATGCCCACCGGACGCTCGCGGTCGCAGATGAGCAGGTCGTCGGCCTCGAGCGAGCGCTCGACGTCGTCGAGCGTCACGATCGGCTCCCCGGGTGAGGCCCGCCGCACCACGATGCCCGGTCCGGCGGTCCGGTGCAGGTCGAACGCGTGCATCGGCTGCCCCCGCTCGAGCATCGCGTAGTTCGTCGCGTCCACGGCCGGGGAGATGGGACGCAGACCCGCGGCGGTGAGGCGGGCCTGGACCCGAAGCGGGGTGGTCCCCGCCCCGAGCCCGCGTATCACCCTGGCCATGTACCGCGGGCACAGGTCCGGGTCCTTGACCTCCACGGTCGCGACGGTCTCCGCGTCCTCATCGGCTTCGGGCGGGTCGCTCGGGGCGACGTGGAGCTCCGCGCCGGTGGCGGCGGCCACCTCGCGCGCGACGCCGATGACGCCGAGCAGATCCGGCCGGTTCGACTCGATCTCGAGATCGAGCACCGCCTCGTCCAAGCCGAGCGCCGTCTTGAGGTCGCCGCCGACCTCGCCCGCCTCCGAGCCCAGGATCAGGATCCCGGTGTGAACGTCGGCGATGCCCAGCTCGCGCGGCGAGCACAGCATCCCGTTGGAGACCACCCCCCGGATCTCGCGGGCGGTCAGCGGCCCGTCGAGCGTCGGGACGCGGGCGCCCGGTGGCGCGAGGGGCACCAGATCCCCCGCCGCGATGTTGCGTACGCCCACTACCACCTCGAGCTCGCCGGACCCGGTCTGGACACGCGACAGGCACAGATGGTCCGAGCCCGGGTGGTCACGGACGTCCAGCACGCGGGCGACCACGACCCCCTCGAGCCCATCCCAGGGTCGCTCGATAGCCTCGAGATGCAGCCCCTTCTCGGCGAGGAGCTCCGCGAGCTCCTCGGCGGACATGTCCGTGTCGACGAACTCGGTGAGCCACGAGCGGACGATCCGCATCAGGCGACCCCCTCGAACTGCTCCAGGAAGCGCACGTCGCTGTCCCAGAGCATCCGGATGTCGGGGATCCGGTACCGGATCATCGCCAGCCGGTCGTACCCGCCGCCGAACGCGAACCCGGTGTAGCGCTCGGGATCGTAGCCACAGCTCGCCAGGACCCTCGGGTGCACCATGCCGGTCCCCATCGCCTCGATCCAGCCGCTGTTCGCGCACGTGCGGCATCCGTCGCCGCCGCAGACGAAGCACGAGACGTCGACCTGGGCGCCGGGCTCGACGAAGGGGAAGAACGAGGGCGTCAGGCGGATCCGGCGCTCGGCGCCGAGCAGCTCCCGGTAGAAGGTCTCGAGCGTCCCTTTGAGGTCGGCGAAGGAGATCCCCTCGTCCACCGCCAACCCCTCCACCTGGTGGAACACCGGCATGTTCTTGGCGGTGATCTCCTCGTTGCGGAACACGCGCCCCGGAACGACCACGTAGACGGGAGGCTCCTGAGTCTCCATCGTCCGGATCTGCATAGGCGATGTGTGCGGCCGCAGCACCAGCTCGGGATGGCCCGGAACGTCCACGAACGTCGTGTCCATCGACGTCCGTGCCGGGTGGTCGGGCGGGATGTTCAGGGCGTCGAAGCTGTGCCACTCGTCCTCGACCTCGGGACCTTCCACGACCCGGTAGCCCATCCGCGTGAAGATCTCGACGATCTCGCCCTCGATCAGGGTGAGGGGATGGAGCGAGCCGGTGCGCGGGCGCCGCCCGGGGAGCGTCATGTCCAACCCGTCGGAGCCCAGCAGCCGCTCCTCCGCCTCGGCCTCGAGCGCCTCACGTCGCTCGGCGAGCCGGTCCTGCAACGCTGTGCGCACCTCGTTGGCCACGGCGCCCACGTCGCCAGCCCTCGTGGTCGAGACCGCCGAGGGATCGCTGCACCTCGCTGAACGGCGAGCGACGGCCCATCACCGCCGTCTGCGCCGCGTCGAGCTCCTCGATCGTCCGCGCCCGCTCGAAGGCCGCGAGCCCGCGGGCGCGCTCCGCCTCCAGCGTGCGCAGCATCTCCCGGGGCTCCATCAGGAGGCCGAGTCTAGCAACGGGCTACCGCCGCCCCGGCTCAGCCGTCGAGACCGACGGGCAGCTCCAAGTGCAGGGTGAGCACGCCCGCCTCGGCCGTGGCCCACGCCCGGCCTCCTTGAGCCGACGCCACCCCGGCGGCCACGACCAGCCCGAACCCTCCGGGCCCGACCTCCGCGCGACGGACGTCGAAGAGCCCCCCCGAGGCGGAGGCGTCCAGCTCGGCGCCGAGCCGGGCCACCTCGATCCGAACCGTTCCCCCGTTCCGGGTCGCCGCGATCGTGACCGGCCCCTCTCGCCCCCACCAGCTCGCCGCATCGACGAACGCCAGCAGGGTGGTCCGCAGACGGGTGGGATCCACCAGGAGCGGGCCTCCCTCGCCGATCCACCTCACGCCCGGGTGCTCCGGGTCGTGCTCGAACGCCCGGATCACCGACATCGCCACGTCCGCGAGCTCGGTCCGCTCCGGGAAGAGCTCGAGCGTGCCGCTCGCGATCCGGGCCGCATCGGTGAGCCGGCGGACGAGAGCGTCCATGCGGTCGGCGTCGGCGACGATCCCCTGAGCATGGTCCCGCGCTGGTCGCGGTCCATCTCGTCCCAGCGGTTCTCGAGCGCGTACCCGAATCCCTTGAGTGCCGTGAGCGGCGACCTGAGGTCGTGCGCGGCCGCGATCATGGCCTGCAGGGACGACCCGATCGCGTCGTCCGCCCGTCGAGCGTGCTCGAAGAGGCACACCGTCGCCGCGGCCGCGAGGTTCGGGGACTCGGCCGGTCCCCGGTGCGGCACCCTGACGCTGGCGTCGGCGGCCGCACGACGTCGGCCGGGAGCCCGTGGGCCTCGTTGCCGAACACGAAGGCGAGCGGGTCGGAGAGGTCGCAGCGGTACAGGTCCAGGCTCCCGAGAGGTCCAGGGCCAGGACGCGGACGCCTTGGCCCTGCAGCTCGTGGATGGCTCCCAGGGTCTCGATGCCCCGCACGACCGGGACGTGGAACAGCGACCCGGCCGATGCGCGCACGGTCTTCGGGTTGTACGGATCCACGGACGTGGCGGTGAACACGACCCCGCCGGCTCCCGACGCGTCGGCCGAGCGCAGGATGGTGCCGGCGTTCCCCGGATCTCGGACCTCGTGCAGGACGACGAGCACCCCGGTCGCGTCCAGACTCGCGAAGTCGACGTCGGCCTGTGGGGCGATCCCGACGAGCGGCTGTGGAGACACGGTGGACGTGATCCTCGCGAGGAGATCGGGCGTCACGTGGGTCACCTCGACCCCGAGCTGCCGTGCGCGGACCGCGAGCGGGTCGTTCGGCTCGGCAGTGAACAGCGTCTCGAGCGCCACGGGAGGTCGAGCGCCTCGCGGACGCCCTGCGCGCCCTCCACCAGGAACCGGCGATCCTCGTCCCGGTAGGCCCGCTTCTTCAACCGGATCGCACCGGCCACCTTCGGGTTCTTGGCCGAGCTCAGCACGGCGCCTCCGATGCGAGCCGACTTCGCGGGACTACGGGCCCGCTCGTGCTAGGCCGGCGCGGGCAGGGACGCCTTCGCCACCTCGACGAGCGAGCCGAACGCGGCGGGGTCGTGCACCGCCAGGTCGGCGAGGATCTTCCGGTCGACCTCCACCCCCGCCCGCCGCAGCCCGTTGATGAACCGCGAGTACGACAGGCCGTGGGGCCGAACCCCGGCGTTGATCCGGGCGATCCACAGCCGCCGGAACTGGGCCTTGCGGTCGCGACGGTCGCGGTAGGCGTACGCGCCCGAGTGCATGACCTGTTCCTTGGCCACCCGGTACCGGATGTGCCGGCTCCCGTGGTACCCCTTCGCGGCCTCGAGGACGGCCCTGCGCTTCTTCTTCGCGTTGACCGAGCGTTTCACGCGCGCCATCTGCTCACGCCCCCAACAGCCGCTTGATCTTCGTCCGCTCGGCGGAGACCTCCGACATCCCCTCCACGCGGCGCCGGCGGCTCCCCGACTTCTTCGTGAGCATGTGGTTGCCCGTGGCCTTGCGATGCAGGACCTTCCCCTTCCGGGTGATCCTGAACCGCTTCGCGGCCGAGCGGTGGGTCTTCATCTTCGGCATGTACCTATCCCTCTGCGGCCCTGTCGGCGGGCGTCTCCGTGAAACGCTTGTTCGGGGCGATGACCATGATCATGTTCCGGCCTTCCTGCTTCGGCATCGACTCGACGACGATCCGGTCGCCGAGATCGCTCACCAGCCGATCCAGGATCCTCCGCCCGAGGTCCGTGTGCGCCATCTCGCGGCCACGGAACATGATCGTGACCTTGACCTTGGCGCCCATCCGCAGGAACCGCTCGACATGGCCCTTCTTGGTGTTGTAGTCGTGCGGGTCGATCTTGGGACGGAACTTGATCTCCTTCAGCCCGACCCGGGACTGCTTCCTCCGCGCGTCCTTCTGCCGGATATCGCGTTCGTACTTGAACTTCCCGTAGTCCATGATCCGCGCGACGGGCGGATCGGCCTGCGGCGCGACCTCGACGAGGTCGAGGTCCAGCTCACGTGCGCGCCGGAGCGCATCCTGGGTCGTCACGACGCCGATCTGGTCCCCGTCTGGTCCGACCAGGCGCACCTGGGGAGACCGGATCCGGTCGTTGATCCTGGGATCGGTCGAGACCCCGCATCACCTCTTCCGAAAAACAAGCACCGGACGCGCCGGTGCGTGGGTTCCACACTGCTTGCACTGCTGGCCCCACAGTATAGGGGCCGTCACCGGGGGCTGTCGACGCAACGTGCCCACCGGCCCCGGAGCTCACCAGTCGGGCTCCAACGACCGGCCGTACGCGTCCTCGAGACGCTGCGTATCGTCCTCGGTCGTGTACCCGTAGGCGATCTCGAGCACCCGTCCACGGGTGGCGCCGGCGGCGCGGATGCGGTGGGTCTCCTCCGCGGGCACCATGAACTCCTCCCCGGCATCGGCGGCGATCACGCGGTTCCCGATCTCGATCGTGAGCCCCGCGTCCAGCACGACCCACATCTCGTCCCGCATCCGGTGGTAGTGCACGCTCGTCTCCTCGCCCGGCTCCACCGTGATCACGCGCACCGACGAGGGCTGGTTCAGCGCGTAGGTGGCGACCTTGCCCCACGGCTTGTCGACGATCACATCTCCTCCTCCCCGAGCGCGGATACCACCGAGGCCATCTCCAGCACGGCGTGCGCCGCGTCCCATCCCCGGTTCCCGTTCTCGCCGCCCGCCCGGGCCTCCGCCATCGCGAGCGTCTCAGCCGCGAGGACCTCGAAGATCGTGGGCACGCCCGTCGTGCGGGCCACCTCCGCGATCCCGCGTGCCGCCTCGTTCGCCACCAGCTCGAAATGCGCCGTCTCACCGCGTATCACGGCACCCAGGCAGATGACGCCGTCGTAGCGTCCGCTGCGCGCCAGCCGGTCCGCGACCGGCGGGATCTCGAAGGCCCCGGGGACCCACACCAGGTCGATGGCGTCCGCGGCCACGCCCCCGGCCAGCAGCCCGTCGCTGGCCCCGGCCACCAGCTTGGACGTCACGCGCTCGTTGAACCGGGCCGCGACGATCGCGATCCGCCGGCCCTCGCCCCGCGCGGCGCCGCGGATGACCGTCACACGAGCTCCCCCGCCGAACCCGTCGCCGCGTCCCCGGCCAGCCCGTCCAGCAGGTGCCCCAGCTTCTCCCGCTTCGTCCGCAGGTACCCGATGTTCTCGGGCGTCGGATCGACCTGCAGCGGCAGGCGCTCGACGATCGACAGGCCATGCCCCTCCAGCCCGGCGCGCTTGGCCGGGTTGTTCGTCAGCAGCCGCATCGATCGCACGCCGAGATCCACGAGGATCTGCGCCCCCACGCCGTACTCGCGGGGATCCGCGGGGAACCCGAGGTCGAGGTTCGCCTCCACCGTGTCGCGCCCCCGGTCCTGGAGCTCGTACGCACGGAGCTTGTGGGTCAGGCCGATCGCCCGCCCCTCGTGCCCGCGGATGTACAGGACCACCCCGCGACCCTCGTCGCCGATCGTCCGCAGCGCGTCCTCGAGCTGCTGACCGCAGTCACATCTCAACGACGAGAACACGTCGCCCGTCAG
This sequence comes from Actinomycetota bacterium, assembly GCA_046330185.1. Taxonomy (GTDB): domain Bacteria; phylum Actinomycetota; class UBA4738; order UBA4738; family HRBIN12; genus DATBLY01. Next base: position 81,678 of record JAXLTF010000009.1, on the reverse strand, counting down.
GCACTCGGAGTGGACCCGGGTGAGCACCTTCTCGCCGTCGCCGATGTCGCCCAACACCAGCGCGACGTGCGTCCGGCCGTCGACCATGCTCTCGTACGCGAAGGACCGGAACTCGCCGTGAGGGGTGGGGATCGACGCCTCCGCCACCCTTCGGACCTGCACCTCGTGCTCGCGTCGGTACGCGATCAGGTCCGCGATCGAGATGATCCTCAGCCCGTGACGATCCGCGAACCGAACGAGGTCGGGCAGACGGGCCATCGTGCCATCCTCGTTCACGGTCTCGCACAGGACGCCCGCGGGATAGAGCCCGGCGAGCCGGGCCAGGTCCACGGACGCCTCGGTGTGACCGGCGCGCTTGAGGACCCCACCCTCTCGGTAGCGCAACGGGAAGATGTGCCCGGGCCTGGAGAGGTCCTCGGGTCCGGTCCGAGGGTCGATCATCGTGCGGATCGTCGTCGCTCGATCGGCCGCCGAGATGCCGGTCGAGACGTCCTTGCGCGCATCGACCGAGACCGTGAACGCGGTCCGCTGGTGGTCGGTGTTCGACGTGACCATCAGGGGGATCTGGAGCTCGTCGAGACGCTCGCCGGTGACCGGGACACAGATGACCCCGCTCGTGTGGCGCACGATGAAGGCGATCGCTTCGGGGGTGACCTTCTCGGCGGCCATGATCAGATCGCCCTCGTTCTCGCGGTCGGCGTCGTCGACGACGATCACCATCCTCCCCGCGCGGACGTCCTCAAGGGCCTCGGGGATGGTCGAGAAGACCGTCCCCTCGGAAGCGTCGCTCGTCGGTCCGCTCATCATCGTCCCTCCATCAATCGATCCACGTACTTCGCGATCAGGTCGATCTCCACGTTCACCGGATCACCGGGTGCGACGAGACCCAGCGTCGTGGCCTCGAGCGTGTGCGGGATCAGGGCGATCGAGATCGCGTCGCGATGGACGGCCGCCACCGTCAGGCTCACCCCGTCGATCGCGACCGAGCCCTTCTCCACGATCCATCTCATCAGGGCCCCGGGCAACCGCACGGTCAACGTCGCCCCCCCGGACCCGTCGCCCTCTAAGGTCGACACCTCGCCGACCCCGTCGACATGGCCCTGCACGAGGTGCCCGCCCAGACGGGTCGAGAGCGTCACGGGCCGCTCCAGGTTGACCGGGTCCCCGGGCTCGAGCCGCCCGAGGCACGACCTCGCGAGCGTCTCGTCGGACAGGTCGAACGCCAGCGCGTCCGCGTCCGCCGCTACCACGGTGAGGCAGACGCCGTTCACCGAGATCGACGCGCCCACCGGCGATCCCTCCGCGACCGTGCGGCACGCGACGACGATCCGATGGGCGTCGGACCGGCCCACCGAACCGCGCTCCTCAACGATCCCCGTGAACAAGGGCCTCCACCCTCAGGTCGGTGCCCAGCCGCTCGACGGAGCGCACCTCGAGCTCCCGGGCGGCGTCGATCGGGGCGAGGCCCTCGCCGTCGAGGAGCGTCGGCGCGGACGCCCCGCCCACGAGGACCGGGGCCAGGTAGACCACCAGCTCGTCCACGAGGTCGTCTCGGATCGCGGCCCACGCCAGCGTCGGTCCCCCCTCGATGAGCAGTCCCTGCACCTCCCGCTTGCCGAGCTCGTCCACCAGATCGCCGAGCGCGACGCCGCCCCTCGGATCGGGGTCCAGCACGAGCACCTCGGCGCCCGTGTCCCCCCAGGCCCGCCGGACGGCACGCGGCGCCAGGTCGGTGGTGGCCATCAGGGTCGGGGCGTCGTGCGAGAACACCGCCCCCGTCGCCGGGACACGTCCGGCCGCGTCGATCACGATGCGGAGCGGTGGGTTGGCCCGCTCGAACGCGGGAGCCCGGACCGTGAGTCGGGGATCGTCGACGAGGGCCGTTCCTGCACCCACGGCGACGGCGTCGGACCATGCGCGCAGGCGCTGCACGTCGTCCCGAGCCGCCGGGCCCGTGATCCAGCGCGACGTCCCGTCACGCGCCGCCGCCTTGCCGTCGAGCGAGCCCGCCATCTTGAGCAGCACCCAGGGTCGCCCCGAGGTCACCTGGCGCCGGAAGGCCCGGTTGAGCCACGCCTCCTCGTCGCCGGCGACGCCGGTCTCGACGACGATCCCCGCGGCCCTGAGCTCCGCCAGCCCGGGCTCGCCGGGTCCGAGGTTAGGGTCGATCGACGCGACTACCACGCGCGCGACGCCGGCCTCGATCAGGGCCCGGCTGCAGGGCGGCGTCCGCCCGAACCGGTTGCAGGGTTCGAGCGTCGTGTAGACGGTGGCGCCGGCCGCGGCGTCCCCCGCGCGGGCGAGCGCCTCGGCCTCGGCGTGACGGCTGCCCGGACCCACGTGCCAGCCCTCGGAGACGAAGCGGCCCTCACGGTCGACCAGCACCGCGCCGACCATCGGGTTCGGGGACGACCGCCCCCAACCGCGTTCGGCGAGCTCGAGCGCCCGCCGCATGTGCCGCTCCCGTTCGTCCACGGTCCCCGCTCCCCCCGGGGCGGGTGGACGAGAGCGCAGGCGACCTCGATCGCCGTCGCGCCCGTCTCCTACCATCCCGACTCTCACGGTCGGTCCCGGGATCGCACCGGGTCCACCCTCGGGTGGCTCCCGAGGGGTCGCGGACTGTCACCGCCGGTGGGGAGTTGCACCCCGCCCCGGAAACAGGCTGTCTCGCCCGAGTATAGAACGAGGGGCGCGGGAGGCGAGGGGCGCGGGAGGCGAGGGGCGTGAGAGGCGCGGGGCGGGTCAGTCCGCGCGCCGGTCGACCGCGTACGAGGAGCCGGCGTCGCGCTTGGCGAACTGCTTCATCTCGGTGGCGACGGCGACGGCCTCGCCGTAGTGGGCGAACCCCCGCCGGGAGGTGGTCGCGATCCCTACCGAGACGGCGACCAACGGGATGTCCTGGAGCGTCCCCTTGCGGTCCTCCATCCGGACGAACCCACGGTCGAGGTCCTCCGGATCGTAGAAGTCCAGGCGGATCTCATCGAACCGCCGGCAGATCCGGTCGGCCACGTCCTCCGCCACCTCGGGGCTGACGACGGCGACGAAGTCGTCCCCTCCGACGTGGCCGACGAACCCCTGGCCGTCGTCGAGCCCGACGACGGCGTCCTGGATGATCCGGGCCGTCGCCTGGATCAGCCGGTCGCCGCGCACGAACCCCTTCTGGTCGTTGTAGGTCTTGAAGTTGTCGAGGTCGCAGTACAGGACCGCGAAGGGTCTCCCGTCACGGACCTGGCGCTCGATCTCCTCCTGGATGCGGATGTTCCCGGGGAGCCCGGTCAGCGGCGAGAGGTTGCGCATCTCCTTGGCGCGTCGCAGGGTGCCCTTCACTCGCGCGAGCAGCTCGATCGGGTCGAACGGCTTGATGATGTAGTCGTCGGCTCCCGACTGGAGGCCGGTCACCTTGTCCGCGGACAGCGCCTTGGCGGTGAGCATGATGATGCTGGTGCTCGCCGTCTGAGGGTTCTTCCGCAGGCGCTGCGCGACCTCGAACCCGTCGATGCGCGGCATCATCACGTCGAGCAGGACGAGATCCGGCCGCAGCTCGCCCGCCTTCTGCAACGCCTCCTCCCCATCGTTCGCGACCGCCACGTCGTAGCCGGCCGAGCGGAGGTTGACCTCGACGAAGCGCGCGATGTCCGGATCGTCGTCGACGACGAGGACGGTCTCGGCCATCAGGCCGCCTCCCCGCGCGCGATCTCCGCGAGCTCGCGCGCCGCCTCCGCGGGGTCGGGGGCGAGGAAGATCGAGGAGGCGGCCACGAGCACCGTGGCGCCCGCCTCCACCGCCCGTCGGGCGTTGTGGATCTTCACGCCGCCGTCGATCTCGACGTCGACGTCGAGGCCGCGTCGATCCACCTCGCGACGCACGGCTTCGATCCGTGGGAACACGTCCGGGTTCAGCTCCTGGCCGGCCCAGCCGGGACGGATGCTCATGAGCATCACGTCGTCGAGCTCATCCAGGAACGGGAAGACCTCCTCGAGGGGGGTCTCCAGGTTCAGGGTCATCCCGACGCCGAGCGAGGCCCCGCGGGCCTTGGCGATCACGGCCGCGGGGTCCTGCGCGGCCTCTCGGTGGAACGACACGATGTCGAGGCCGGCCTCGGCGAGATCGTCGAACAGCGCCGCCGGCGACTCGACCATCAGGTGCCCGTGCAGGACGCGCCTGGTCACCGGTCGCAGCGATGCCACCACCACCGGTCCGATCGTGATCGGCGGAACGAAGTGCCCGTCCATGATGTCGACGTGGATGGCTTCGGCATGGGGTTCGATCAGCTTTACCTGCGCCGCCAGGTGCCCGAAGTCGGCCGCGAGGATCGAGGCGGAGAGACGTCCCACGCGCGCATCGTAACCGCGGGACCAACCGCGCTCGCTCAACCGGACCGCTCGAACGCCGCGAGGAACATCCCGTCCGACCCATGCACGTGAGGCCACAGCCTGACCCGCTCCGCGGGCCCTTCGGGTCCCTCGACGGGCGCCGGGCGAAGGTCCGGACGGCGCCGGAGGATCGCGTCGACCGCGGCGTCGGTCTCGGCCCGCGGGAACGTGCAGACGGCGTAGACGAGCCGGCCGGCCGGCCGGAGCAGCTCCGCGGCCGATGCCACGATCGCGACCTGCCGGCGCGCGAGCGTCGACAGGTCCTCCCGCCGAGGGCGCCACAGCAGCTCGGGGCGGCGCCGGGCCGAGCCCAGGCCCGAACAGGGCGCGTCGATCAGGATCCGATCGAACGGGCCCCGGAGCGCCGGACGGAGGGCGTCCTGGGCGAGGACCGCCACGCCCAGCCCGAGACGCCGCGCGTTGGCCCGGACCAGGCCCGCTCTGCGCGGGTGGAGGTCCGCCGCGACGACGGCTCCGTCCGGGGCGACCGCGCAGGCGAGCGCCGTGGCCTTGCCGCCGGGGCCGGCGCACGCATCCAGCACCCGATCGCCCGGAAGGCATCCGAGGGCCCGCGCCACGAACGCGGACGCCTGGTCCTGGACCGCGAACCATCCGTGCTCGTATCCGGGGAGCGCGCGGGGATCGCCGCGCTCCAGCAGGAGGCAATCGGGGTCCAGGCCCGACCGGGCGGGACGGTGACCCTCCGACCTCAGCGCCTCCGAGAGCTCCTGCGGCGACACGCGGCAGACGTTCGTCCGCAGGCAGAGCGGAGCGGGAGCGCCGAGCGCCTCCGCCGCAGCCCCGACATCTTCCCCGAGCAGACGCCGCAGCTCGTGGACGGCCCAGGGGGCCATGCCGCTGCGGGTCGCGATCGCGTCGTCGTCGTCCCCCTCCGGCGGCGCCGGGCGCTCCGCGGCGATGCGCCGCAGGATCGCGTTCACGAACCCGCGCTCGCGCGGCGACACCAGCTCGACCGTCTCCCCCACCGCGGCATGGGCCGCGACGTCCATGTCCAGGAGCTGGTGGGCGCCCAGGCGCAACGCCGAACGGACCGTGGGCGACATGCGCGTCATCGGACGGGTCGAACGCTCCGATATCACCGAGTCGAGGAACGTCCGGCGCCTCAGGCCGCCGTAGGCGAGCTCGGCGGCGAACCGTCGGTCCCGCTCGTCCAGTCCCGACCGGCCGAGGATCGCGGGGATCACGACCGACGAGTAGGCGCCGTCGTCGATCACGCGACGCAGCGCCTCGGCCGCGGCCGCCCGGGCCGTCCGCCCGCTCATCCGAGCTCGTCGCCGGGCGCCAGACGCCACCCGCGCGCGAGGTCGGCGCCGCTCATCCGCCGGCGCCCCGAAGGGACCACCTCCAGCAACCGGACGGTGCCGGAGCCCGCGCCGACGACGAGCCCGGGACCCTCGATCGCCACGACCACCCCGGCGCCCCGGGTCGGGGCGCCCGCCTCCTCGGCCCGCAGCACCTTGACGGCCGACGCGGCGACCGTCGTGACGGCGCCGGGCGTCGGCGAGAGGGCCCGGATACGACGGACGATCGCCGCCGCGTCCTCCGACCACGCGATCGGTCGGTCTTCGTCGGTCAGCTTCGGGGCCGACGTCGGCACTCCCACCTGCGCGCGGGGCGTCACCGTCCCGGCCGCGAGCCCTCGATCGAGGATCGCAGGAGAGGGGCGCCCAACTCCGCCAGACGGCTGCCCAGCGAGCCCGCGTCGTCCTCCGGGCGGACCGCCTCCTCGAGGCGCTGCAGGACCGGGCCCGTGTCCAGGCCCCGGTCCATCAGCATCGTCGTGACCCCGGTCACGGCATCGCCCGCCATGATCGCCCGCTGCACGGGCGCCGCTCCCCGCCACCGCGGCAGGAGCGAGAGGTGCAGGTTGACCGCCCCGAGCGGCGCGATGGTCAGGACCTCGGGGGTCAGCAGCTCCCCGTACGCGACGACGGCCAGGACGTCCGCACGCGCCGCGCGCAGCCGATCCAGCCCGCGCCCGGAACGCACGGTGGGGGCCTCGACCAGGGGGAGGCCCCGGGCGCGGGCGAGATCCGCCACCGGGGTGGGCGTCGGCTCGGCGCCCCGCCTCCCCGGTCTGGGGTCCCGCGTCAGGACGAGCACGACCTCGACCGCGGGGCCCGCGGACGCCAGGGCCGCGAGCGGGCCGACCGACCGGTCGTCGTTGCCGAGGAAGGCGACGCGGACCGGCGTTACCACCCTCGGACCGTCAGTCGCCCCGGCGCCCGCGTCCGTCGGCGCCCTCCATCTCGATCCGTCGGAGCTCGGCGAGCACCTGGCGCCTCCCCGCGTCATCGAGGCGGTCGATGAAGAGCAGCCCGTCGACGTGGTCCGTCTCGTGCTGGAGGATCCGCGCGAGCAGGCCATCCCCCCGCACCTCGAACGGCTCGCCGTCTAGATCCTGGCCCCGACACACGATCCGTTCCGACCGGCCCGTCGCGTAGAAGGGCCCCGGGATGGACAGGCAGCCCTCGTCCTCGACCTGATCGCCCTGCGGATCCGACAGGACCGGGTTCGCGACGAAGGTGGGGCCGGTCGTGCCGTCGTCGAACACGAACAGGCGGAGCGACAGCCCGACCTGCGGGCCCGCGAGCCCGACGCCCGGCGCCGCGTACATCGTCTCGACCATGTCCTCGAAGAGCGTGCGGAGCCCGCCGTCGAACCGCGTCACGGGCTTGGCCGGCGTCTTGAGGACCGGGTCGCCCAGCGTGCGGATCGGCAGGATCATCGACTCAGAGATGGGGTTCGGCCTCGACACGGGCGACGACGTCGCGCGCCGCGAGGCGCCGGATCAGGGAGCCGAACGCCGGCAGCCGCCGGGGTTCGAGCGAGACCAAGCATACCGTCTGATCCCCGGCGCCCGTGACCAGCAGGGTGATCGGACGGACCGCCTCGAGCTCGACCTCCAGGCCGGGGCGGCCGGCCACCCGGAACACGGGGGCGCCGACCGGGAACCCCGCCGCAGCCCGGCGCCCGGCCTCCACGGCCAGGAAGCGGTCGGCGTTGCCGCGCACGAGGGCCTGCACCGCCGGGTCGGAGGGTCGAGCCGATTGCACGATCGCCCGGCCGTCGGGCCGAGCCCACCCGATGGCCTCCATCGCGACCGCCACGGCGCGCTCGCGAGCCGCGAGCCCGGGCCGCCGCTCGGCCAGATCCGCGTCCAGCACGGCGACCAGGTCCAGGCCTCCCGGTCCCAGGTCGCGGACGGCGTCGGTCCCCCCGACCAGGATCTCCTCACGGCGAGGCAGGCGCGCCCTCCCGCCCCGTGCGATCCGCCGCACGGGAACCGAGGCGACCGACGCCGCCCATTCCTCGACGCGTTCGGCGCCGCCCCGGCGGATCCCGAATCGGTCCGCGCCGCATCTCGCGCAGCGCCCCGGGGCCTCACACACGATGCACGCGACCGATCCCGCGGCCGCCCGCAGCGTTCCGCCGCACGCGGCGCACGCCGCCGGGCTCCCGCACGAGCGACAGACCTGCGCGATCCCGTACCCGGGGAGCGGCGCGAGGATGAACCCCCGGTGGACGTCGCGCAGGGCCCGCACGAGCCGTGGAGCGCGTCCCTCGGGGCCCGGCCGGACCACCTCGACGGGGGGCCAGCGACGACCGGTCGGGCCCACGGCGATCACCGACGGATCGCTCGCCGCCTCCGCCGAGGGGCACATGGCCGCCCCGACCATGACCGCCCCGGATCGGTCGGCGCGAGCCCGGGCCACGTCGCGCACGTGGTAGTACGGGGCCCGGTCCTCCCGGTGGGCCGGATGGCTCTCCCGCGAGACGTACACCAGCCCCAGCCCGACGATCGGGGCGAAGACGGCCGGCCGCGTGCCGACGACGACGTCGTATCGACGGTCGAGCACGTCCAGCCACAGCCGGTACCGGGTCCTGCGATCGCCGCCGGCCAGCAGCGCGACCCGGTCGCCGAAGGCCTCCCCGATCGCTCGAGCCGTCGCCGGCAGCGGGCGCGCCTCCGCGACCAGGACGATGGCCCGGCGTCCGCCCTGGAGGCATCGGGCGACGGCCTCAACGGCGACCTCGACCTCGTCCTCGGGCGCCGGCCGCACGCTGAACGCACCCGAGCCTCCCGCGAGCGCGCGGATCAGCGCGTCGCCGCCCCGGTAGCCGGCGAGCACCGAGGCGGCGCCTCCAGCCGGCGGCTCGACGGGGCCCGGGGTCGCGGGCATCTTCCATCCGAGCTCCTCGGCCACCACGCGGGGCGGCAGGGCGCGGCCGATCACGGTCGCGAGCGGAGCCACGTAGCGCTCGGCGACCCACCGGAACAGCTCGAGCCCCGCGGCGTCGAAGAAACGCACCGGCGACGCGACCGAGCTCACCTCCAGCACCCGCGGGGGGGCCTTCCTGGCCGCCTCGAGCACCCAGGCCCGGGTGCGACGCCCATGGAAGGGCACCTGGACGCGGGAGCCGGTCCCGGCGTCCGTGCCGGCGGGCAGGATGTACGTGAACGGGCGGTCGAGCGAGAGCACCGGCCGGTCGACGCAGACGTCGACCGGTCCTTCCAGGACCTCAGCCGACGACGCTACGGAGTCCGTCGGCGCGGTCGGTCGCCTCCCACGGGAACTCCTTGCGGCCGAAGTGCCCGTAGGCGGCCGTGTCCTGGTAGATCGGACGCCTGAGATCCAGGTCGCGGATCACGGCGGCGGGTCGGAAGTCGAAGACCTGCCGGATCGCGTCCACGATCCTCGCCGGATCCGCCTGCTCCGTGTCGAAGGTGTCGATCATCAACGAGACGGGTTGCGCCTTCCCGATCGCGTACGCGACCTGCAGCTGGCATCGGTCCGCGAGCCCCCCCGCCACGACGTTCTTCGCGACGTAGCGGGCCATGTACGCCGCGGAACGGTCCACCTTCGTCGGGTCCTTGCCGGAGAACGCGCCGCCGCCGTGCGGGGCCATCCCGCCGTAGCTGTCCACGATGATCTTGCGACCGGTCAGCCCCGTGTCCGCCTTCGGCCCACCGACCTCGAACCTGCCGGTCGGGTTGACCAGGATCGAGACCCCCTCGCGGTCGAGATCGTCGAACTCCCGCAGGACGGGATCGATGACCTCCGCCTCGATATCGGGACGCAGCAGGGTGTCGACGTCCACCTCCTCGCGGTGCTGCGCGGCGATCAGCACGGAGTCGATGCGGACGGGCACCGAGCCCTCGTACCCGATGGTGACCATCGACTTGCCGTCGGGGCGCAGGTAGGGCACGACGCCGGCGCGACGCACGTCGGCCAGGCGACGGGCCAGCCGGTGCGCCATCGCGATCGGCAGCGGCATCAGCTCCGGGGTCTCGCGGCACGCGTAGCCGAACATCATCCCCTGGTCCCCGGCCCCCAGATGGTCGAGGGCGTCGGTCGAATGGCCCTCACGATGCTCGTAGGCGTCCTCCACCCCGCGGGCGATGTCGGGCGACTGCTCCTGGATCGCCGTGATCACCCCGCACGTCTGGCCGTCCAGGCCGAAGCGCGCGTCGGTGTATCCCACATCGGTCACGGTCTGACGCACGACCGTCGGGATGTCGACGTAGCCCTCGCGGAGCGTGATCTCGCCGGCCACGATCACCAGCCCGGTCGTCACGAGCGATTCGCACGCCACCCGCGCGTCCGGATCGACCGTCAGCAGCGCATCCAGCACGGCGTCGGAGATCCGGTCGGCCAGCTTGTCGGGGTGCCCCTCGGTCACGGACTCCGACGAGAACAGGTGCGCGGTCATGGAGCCGGAGTATAGTCAGCGGCGAGTCCGGTCCCCGCCAGGAGGCCCGCGACGCGGTCGCAGATCGCCGCGGCGAGCTCGGGCTTCGTCCAGGTCCGCATCGGCTCGTCGCGGCCGTCCGCCGCCAGGATCGCCGCTCGGTTCGTGTCGGAGCCGAACCCCGTCCCCTCACGGCCGACCTCGTTCGCCACCAGGAGGTCCAGGCGCTTCGCCGCAAGCTTCTCGCGACCCGCGTCCTCGACCCCGGAGGTCTCCGCCGCGAACCCGACACGGATCAGATCGCTCCGCCCGGCGAGGCCGGCGAGGATGTCCGCGGTCCGCTCGAGCCGCAGCTCCGGTACCCCGGCGTCCTTCTTCAGCTTGTCGACCGCGACCCCCACGGGCCGGAAGTCCGCCACGGCCGCGGCCATCACCAGCGCTTGAGCGCCGGTCAGCGCCGCGTCGATCGCGGCGCGCATCTCCTCGGCCGTCTCGACGCGGATGACCTCGACCCCCGGTGGTGCCGCCACCGTCCCCGGCCCAAGGACCAGCGCCACCGACGCCCCGCGCCGCGCCGCCTCGGTGGCGACCTCCACGCCCATCTTCCCGCTGGAGCGGTTCCCGATGAACCGCACCGGATCGATCGGTTCGTGGGTCGGGCCGGCGGTGACGACCACGCGCGCTCCCGCGAGATCGCCTCTTCCAACCGCCAACGCCTGCCGCGCCGCTGCGACGATCGCCGCCGGTTCCGCCAGGCGCCCCGGACCCTCGTCCCCGGCGGCCAGCGGCCCCTCCACGGGCCCCACGAAGGACACGCCGCGCGCCCGAAGGACCTCGACGTTGCCGCGCGTGGCCGGGTGCTCCCACATCCCCGTGTGCATCGCCGGGGCGAGCACGAGGGGGCAGGTCGCCTCCAGCAGGGTGGACGTGAGCAGATCGTCGGCGATGCCGTGAGCCAGGCGCGCGATCGCGTTGGCGGTGGCCGGCACGACCAGGGCCACGTCCGCCTCGCGCGCGAGACGGACGTGCAGCACCTCGCCGGGACGCTCCCAGAGCGAGGTGTGGACGGGCCGGCCGGTGAGCGCCGCGAACGTCTCGGGCCCGACGAACCGGGTCGCCGCCTCGGTCATCACGACCGTCACGTCCGCACCTTCGACTCGAAGGGCGCGGGCGACGATCGCAGCCTTGTACGCGGCGACGCCGCCGGTCACGCCGAGCAGGACCCGGCGCCCGGCGAAGACGCTACTCGTCGACGGGCTCCTCGAGGCGCTCGTAGTCGATCTTGCCTTCCGCGATCTCCTCGAGGGCGATCGACAGGGGCTTGTTCGTCATGCCGCCGCTCTCGATCAGGGGCGGGATGAACTCGGCTCGACCCTCGCCCAGCTGTCCGTAGTACGAGTTGATCTCGCGAGCCCGCTTCGCGGACAGGATCACCAGCGTGTACTTGGAGTCCACCGCGGCGAGCAGGTCGTCGATCTTCGGTTCGATCATGCGCACGGTCCTCACGGGTCCGGAGCTTCGGGGATCGCCGCGCGCTCTCGGCGCGACGCCTCGATGATAGCAGCGACCTGCGCCGATGCGCCTTCCAGGTCGTCGTTCACCACCACGTGGTCGAACGCCGGCGCCCGCGCCAGCTCCGCCCGGGCGCCGGCCAGCCGCCGCCGGATCCGTTCGTCCGACTCGGTCCCGCGCGCCCGGAGCCGCCGTTCGAGCTCCGCCAGCGACGGCGGGGCCAGCAGGATCAGGATCGCGTCCGGCGCGCGCTCGCGGACCTGCTCGGCACCTTGGACGTCGATCTCGAGGATCACGTCGCGACCCGCGCCGCGGGCCGCGTCGACCGCGTCCGCCGGGGTCCCGTAGCGGTCCCCGAACACGGTGGCCCACTCGAGGAGTGCCCCGGCGCCCGCCAGCTCGTTGAACCGATGGTCGTCGACGAACAGGTACTCGCGTCCGTTCCGCTCGCCCGGGCGCGGCGGACGCGTCGTGACGGAGACGGACAGGACCAGCCCGTCCGGATCGCGTTCGAGGAGCCGCCGCACGAGGCTGCCCTTCCCGACCCCGGATGGGCCGGAGACCACGACCAGGTCGCCTCGACGCGAGGCCAAGCGGGACTACTTCTTGAAGCGCTCTAGGAGCTGCTGGCGCTGCTTCGCACCCAGCCCGCGGACCCGGCGGCTTGCGGAGATGTCCAGCTCCTCCATGATCTTCTGCGCGCGCACCTTCCCGACCCCGGGGAGCGACTCGAGCACGTTCGACACCTTCATCTTGCCGACGGTGTCCTCACCCGATCGCGCCAGCACGTCGGCGAGCGAACGCTTGCCGGACTTCAGCTCGGCCTTCAGCTCCGCCCGCTTCTTGCGCGCTTCGGCGGCCTTGGCGAGGGCCTGCTGACGCTGCTCGGGGGTGAGGGTGGGTAGAGCCATGACACGCTCCTTGCTCGTCGGGCCGGTCGGGAACGCGGCGAGTATACGCACCCCTCCGACGGCGGGACAACGCGACGCAGGGGCGCTGCCTGCGGTTTCGCGTCGACGAACGGGTCGGCGCGGATCCCACGTCGAGCGAGGCCGCGGTCCGTCCCGTCAGCGGACCGACGCCGCGATGGCCCGCGCGACGCCCACCGGATCTCGGGCCGCCGTGATCGGGCGTCCGATCACGAGGTAGTCCGCGCCTCGCTCGATCGCCTCCGTCGGCGTCAGCACGCGCACCTGATCGTCGCCGTTCGCGCCGGCGGGCCGGATCCCGGGGACGACCAGACAGAAGCCCTCGCCGCACGTCTCGCGCACGTCGCCGACGTCGGTTCCGGAAACGACGACGCCGTCCAGACCCGACGCTTTGGCCTCGAACGCCAGCGACGCCGGGCTGGCGAGCCCCTCGCCGCCCTGGCTCGACAGCACCGTCACGGCGACGACCATCGGGCGTTCGACCCCGGCCTCGTGGGCGCCGCGCTCGGCACCCCGCAACGCCGCCCTCATCATCGCCTCTCCCCCCAGCGCGTGGACGGTGGTCATGCGAACGCCCAGGCTAGCGATGTTAGCTGCCGCCGCCTCGACGGTGTTCGGGATGTCGTGGAGCTTCCCGTCCGCGAAGACCGGCGCGTGCGCGGCGATCCGGCGCACGGCGTCGGGCCCGCGGCTCCAGACGAGCTCGAGGCCGACCTTAAGCATCCCCACCTCCGGCCCGAGCCCGGCAGCGAGCGCCTCGGCGCGATCGAGGTCCGAGACGTCCAGCGCCACGATCAGGGGGTTGGTCGGCCGGGGGATCACGCCGGTCCCGCCGCCGGGGGAACGCGCAGCCGACCCCGGACGTCGCCCGGCGACGCGAGCCCCTTGTCCTCGAGGTAGGCCGCGATGCCCCTCGCGATCTCGACCGGAGCCGTGGGATCGATCAACACGGCCGTGCCGACCTGAACCGCCCACGCGCCTGCCAGGATCATCTCGATCGCGTCGATGCCCGAACGGACGCCTCCGCTGGCGAGGATGGGCACGTCCGGCAGCGCCCTCGCGACGGTGAGGACCGCGTGGCGCGTCAGGGGCGCGATCGCCGGACCGGAGAGCCACCCGGTGATCGCGCCGAGCTCGGGCCGGAGCCGGGCGGCGTCCACCGAGACGGCCGGCGGTGGATCGAGCAGCGTCACGCCCCGCACGCCGGCGCGGACCACGGCGCGGGCGATCTCGACCGGATCCGACGACGACGCCGGGAGCTTCGCGAACACCGGCACGAGCGACATCCGGGCCACGGCGCCGGCGATCTCGGCCGCCCGGTCCGCCGAGGCGCCGATCATCGGGCGGTCGAGCTCCTCGTCGGGCTCCGACAGCCGCACCTCGATGGCGGAGACCTCCGGCCTGCCCTTGAGCAGGCTCGTCAACGGCACGAACTCCTCGAGCGTCCCACCCGAGATCGACACCATCACCGACGTGCCGGCCCGTCCGAGCCGCGGCAGCTCCTCCTCCAGGAACGCCTCGATCCCCGGGTTCTGCAGGCCCGTGGACCACACGACGCCGGAGGCCGTCTCCGTGACCCGGGGCGTCGGCACGCCCTTGCGAGGACGGACGGTGATGCTCCGACTGACGATCGCGCCCACGCGCCGGCCCTCCACGAACCCCCCGAGCTCACGTCCGGTCCCGGCGCAACCGGCGGCCACCATCACGGGGCTGCGCAGGACCCAGCCGCCCAGATCTACCGCGAGGGTGCGCTTCACCCCGGCCACGACCTCACCACCGGCAGCCCCTCCGGCGGCGTCGGCAGCATCGTCGGGGCCTCGCTGCGCCAGCGATCCCACAGGACCCTGGCCGGGTTGAACACCGGCCCGTCGACGCAGGAGCGCAGGTGCTCGTACCCGCTGCCGTCGGGCCTGGCGACGGGGACCACGCACGTGAAGCACAGGCCGAACCCGCACCCCATCCGCTCCTCGATGGACACCTGCGCCGGCAGCTTGCGCTCGAGGCAGAAGGCCGCGATCCGCTCGAGCGAGGACGGACGCGCGGCCGCGTAGACGACCTCCGTCTTCGCTCGCTCCACCACCTCGGGGAGCACGTCGACGACGGTCCCCCTCCTCCCGAGGGATCCGTCCTCGGTGACGATCTCGATCGTCTGCGACAGCCGCTTGCCCTCGATCGGCTTGAACACGTGCTCCAGGGTCTCGCCTGCGACCACCATGTCGACGCGCTTGTGCCGCGCCAGCAACTCCTGCGCCAGGAAGTACAGGCTGGCGGCGCCGTGCCCCTCCGCGACCAGCAGGCAGTTGGTCAGCCGCCTCGGGAACGCGAACCCCTTCCCGAGCGGGCCGATCACATCGAGCGTCTCGTGGGCGCGGGCGCTCGCGAGCCAGCTCGTCCCGGCGCCCTTCGGGTCGCACACGAACTCGAGCGTCCCCGCCCATCCTCCGCGGCGCGACGCCTGATGGATCGCGAAGTGCCGGCGCAGCAGGAACTCCCGGCCCTCCGGCATCCTGACCGCGAGGAACTGCCCGGGCCTCGCACGCTCCGCGATCTCGGGCGCCACGAGCGTGATCGTGTGATACGCGCCCAGGCTCCTCGTCGACAGGATCTCCGCGCGGACGCGCTTCACGCCGGCTCACCCCCCACGTGGACGGTGGCCGGGACGACGTCCTCGAACGGCAGGCGCACCCGGCGTGGCCGCCCCCACGACTCCCGGTGGTGCTCCTGGAGGGATCGCGGCTCCGTGGGCGCGCGGCGCAGCGCCGCGATCCCCCGAACCGCGGCGAACACGCCGGGCATCGTGGTCACGCAGGGCACGCGCGCCGCCGCAGCCGCCGTCCGGATGAAGGACCCGTCGCTCCGAGGTGCGCGGCCGAACGGCGTGTTGATCACCATGTCGATCCGCCCGTCGCGGATCAGGTCCACGACGTTGCGGACCCCCTCCGAGACCTTCGCCACCGTCTCCACAGGTATACCCGCCCGCCGCAGGACCCCGGCCGTGCCCTCGGTCGCGACGAGCGAGAACCCCAGTTCGGCCAGGCGCCCGGCCGGGAACACGATCGCGCGCCTGTCCCGGTTCGCGACGGAGACGAACACCGAGCCCGACGTCGGCAGTCCGGCGCCCGTGGCGACGAGTGCCTTCGCGAGCGCCACGCCCGGGTCGGCGTCCACACCCATCACCTCGCCGGTAGAGCGCATCTCCGGGCCCAGGACCGTGTCCACTCCCGGGAACCGTTCGAACGGCAGCACCGCAGCCTTCACGCAGGTGTAGGGCAGGTGCCGGTAGTGATGAGGGTCCGACGGCAGGACGCCCTCGGCCGCGAGCTCGGCGAGCGTCCGCCCGAGGAGCGTGAGCGTCGCGATCCGCGCGAGCGAGACGCCGATCACCTTGGAGACGAACGGCACCGTCCGCGACGCGCGCGGGTTGGCCTCGAGCACCCAGATCCGCTCGTCCTTCACCGCCAGCTGGAGGTTCAGCAGGCCGCGGACGCCCAGGCGGTGCGCGATCCGACGGACGATCTCCTCGATCCGGTCCAGCTCGCCGTCCGAAAGCGTCCCGGGCGGGATCTGGCACGAGGAGTCGCCCGAGTGAACGCCGGCCTCCTCGATGTGCTCCATCACGGCGCCGATGAACACCTCCGTGCCGTCGCACACGGCGTCCACGTCCACCTCGATCGCGCCCTCCAGGAAGCGGTCGATCAGTACCGGATGATCGGGCGAGGCCTCGGCGGCGGTGCGGACGAACAGCTCGAGGTCGTCCTCGTCGTAGACGATCTCCATAGCGCGCCCCCCCAGGACGTACGAGGGCCGCACGACCACCGGGAACCCTATCCGGGCGGCGATCCCCCGTGCCTCCTCGGCCGTGCGCGCCTCGCCGTGGCGGGGCGCCAAGATCGCGAGCTCGGCGAGCAGCTCCGCGAACTTCCCGCGATCCTCGGCCAGGTCGATCGCGTCGGGGCTCGTCCCGAGGATCGCGAAGCCCTCCTCGCGGATCGCCCGGGCGAGCTTGAGCGGCGTCTGCCCGCCGAACTGGACGATCACCCCCTCGGGCCGCTCGGCCCGGCAGACCGCCAGCACGTCCTCGAGCGTCAGCGGCTCGAGGTACAGGCGGTCGGACGTGTCGTAGTCGGTCGAGACGGTCTCCGGGTTGGAGTTCACCATCACCGACCCGTACCCGGCCTCCGCGAGCGCGTACGCGGCGTGCACGCAGGCGTAGTCGAACTCGATCCCCTGTCCGATCCGGTTCGGGCCGGCGCCCACGATCACCACCGAGGGCCGCGCCGGCTCGCCGACCTCGTCCTCGTCTTCGAAGGAGGAATAGAAGTACGGGGTCGCGGCCGGGAACTCCCCGGCGCACGTATCCACGGTCTTGAACACCGGGGAGACGCCGAGCGCGTCGCGGTGGCGCCGGACCGCGGCGTCCGTGGCTCCGGTGAGCGCGCCGATCCGCACGTCGGACAGGCCGATCCGCTTCGCGGCGCGGAGCCCGTCGGCCCCGAGCGTGTGGAGGGGTCTGCCCTCCAGCTCGACGGCCAGCTCCACGACGGCCGAGATCCGGTCCACGAACCAGGGGTCGACCGCCGAGGCCGCCGCCACCTCCTCGACGCCGAGCCCCTCCCGGAGCGCGCGCTCGATCAGGTGAAGGCGCGTCTCGGTGGCCGAGCGGAGCGCGTCCAGGATGGGACCCTCGGTCCGGGTGGCCGTCGCGTACCCCAGGTCGAACCCGGTGCGCTCCATGCCGCGCCACGCCTTGCCCAGCGCCTCGGCGAACGTCCGACCGATCGCCATCACCTCGCCCACCGACCTCATCGTCGACGAGAGCCGCGGATCGGCGTCGGCGAACTTCTCGAAAGCGAACCGCGGGATCTTCACGACGACGTAGTCGAGGGTCGGCTCGAACGACGCGGGCGTCGCCCCCGTGACGTCGTTGGCGATCTCATCGAGCCGGTACCCGACCGCCAGCAGCGCCGCGATCTTCGCGATCGGGAACCCCGTGGCCTTCGACGCGAGGGCCGACGACCGCGACACCCGCGGGTTCATCTCGATCACCACACGGCGGCCGTCGCGGGGATCCACCGCGAACTGCACGTTCGAACCGCCGGTCTCGACGCCGATCGCCCGGATGCACGCGAGCGCCTCGTCGCGCATCGCCTGGTACTCGCGGTCCGTCAGCGTCTGGACGGGGGCCACGGTGACCGAGTCGCCGGTATGGATGCCCATCGGGTCGACGTTCTCGATGGAGCACACGATCACGCACCGGTCGGCGCCGTCGCGCATCACCTCGAGCTCGAACTCCTTCCAGCCGGCGACCGACTCCTCGACGAGGATCTCCCCGACCGGCGAGAGCTCGAGGCTCCGGCGGGCGAGGGCGGCGAGCCCGTCGCGGTCGGCCGCGAAGCCGCTCCCGCCGCCGCCGAGCGTGAAGGAGGGCCGCACGATCACCGGGTACCCGATCGCGTCGCCGGCGGCGAGCGCGGAGGCCACGGTCTTCGCGCTCGCGGCGCGCGGGACCGCGAGCCCCGCATCCAGCATCGCCCGCTGGAAGCCGCTGCGGTCCTCGGCCCGGCGGATCGCCTCGAGGCTCGCCCCGATCAGCTCGATCCCGAGGCGGTCGAGGTCACCCGACTCCGCCAGGGCGACCGCGACGTTCAGGCCGGTCTGGCCCCCCATCGTGGGCAGCAGGGCGTCGGGCCGTTCGCGCTCGAGGATCGCGAGGACCGAGGCGGGCGTCAGGGGCTCGATGTACGTCCGGTCCGCGAAACCGGGGTCCGTCATGATGGTCGCGGGGTTCGAGTTGACGAGCGCAACCTCGTACCCCTCGCGGCGCAGGACCTTGCACGCCTGCGCGCCTGAGTAGTCGAACTCGCAGGCCTGGCCGATCACGATCGGACCCGAGCCGATCACCATGATCCGGCGCAGATCCGCCCGCCTCGGCATCAGGACGCCTCCATCAGGGACCGGAAGCGCCCGAACAGGTGGCGCGCGTCGTGCGGCCCCGGCGCCGCCTCCGGGTGGTACTGCACCGAGAACGCGGGCACGTCCAGGCATCGGAGCCCCTCGAGGGTGCCGTCGTTCAGGTTCCAGTGCGTGAGCTCGACCCGCCCGAGCGCACCATCGACGATCGGGGCCACGGCGGGCGTCGAGCGTCGAGCGACGCCCGGGCGGGAGTCGCACGGGCGGGCGCCCCCCCAACCGCCCGGGTCGACCGCGAAGCCGTGGTTGTGGCTCGTGATCTCGACCGAACCGCTCACCATGTCCATCACGGGCTGGTTCGCCCCCCGGTGCCCGAACGGCATCTTGTAGGTCCGCCCACCCATGGCCAGGGCCAGGAGCTGGTGCCCGAGGCAGATCCCGAACACGGGCGCCTCGCCCAGCAGGGCGCGCGCCGCCGCGATCCCGTAGGGGGTCGCGTCCGGGTCCCCCGGACCGTTCGACAGGAACACCCCGTCGAACCCGCCGTGCGCCACCTCGGCGGGAGGCGTCTCGGCGGGGAAGACCGTGGCCTCGATCCCGTTGGAGGCGAGGAGCCTCAGGATCGAACGCTTCAGGCCGAAGTCGTAGGCGGCGACCCGGAGCACGCGGCCGTGCTCGGTTACGGCCGGACCGACCACCTCGGCCGCCGCGTACGTCTCCTTCGCGCTCACGGTCCGAGCCAGATCGGCGCCTGACATGCCCGACGACGCCCGCACGCGGGCGAGCAGCGACGCCGCGTCCAGATCCTCGGTCGAGATCGCCGCCCGCATCGCGCCGGCCTCCCGGATGCGCAGCGTCAGACGACGCGTGTCGATCCCCTCGATCCCGACGACCCCCGCGTCGGCGAGCCCGTCGGCGAGCGTGCCGGTCGCGCGCCAGCCGGAGGCCCGGCGCGAGGCCTCCCGGACCGCGAACCCCGACACGCGGATGTGCCCGGACTCCGGGTCCTCGCGGTTCATCCCGTAGTTGCCCTGCTGCGGCGCGGTCATCGCCACGATCTGACCCGCGTAGGAGGGGTCGGTGAGCACCTCCTGGTACCCGGACATCGCCGTGTTGAACACCGCCTCGCCGAACGTCTCACCGACGGCGCCCAGCGACGACCCACGCAACGCGCTGCCGTCCTCCAACACCAGAAGCGCCGGCGCGGCCTCGCTCACCTGGTCGGCTTGCCCTCCCACACCGTCGGGCTGCCCTCGAGGATCGTGTGCACGACGCGCCCGGTGAGCGTGCGCCCCTCGAACGCCGCGTTGCGGCTGCGCGAGACGTACGGCGGTTCCACGGTCCACGTGGCCGCCGGATCGAAGACGACCAGGTTCGCCGGACGGCCCGCCGCGATGGGGCCGCCGTGCCCGGCCGCGCCGAGGATGCGCGCAGGCGTCGTCGACAGCGCCTCGATGGCCCGCACGAGGTCGATCACGCCAGGCGCGACGAGCTCCGTCAGCACGACTCCGAGGGCCGTCTCGAGCCCGATCGTCCCCGGGGGCGCCTGATCGAACTCGGCCTCCTTCTCTTCCACGGCGTGTGGGGCGTGGTCCGTCGCGATCACGTCGATCGTCCCGTCGGCGAGCCCGGCCCGCAGCGCGGCTCGATCCTCGTGCGAGCGCAGCGGCGGATTCACCTTGAGGTGCGTGTCGTAGGTCCGCAGATCCTCATCGGCGAGGACCAGGTGGTGGGGCGTCACCTCGGCGGTGACCGCCACCCCCTCCGCCTTGGCTCGGCGCACGAGCTCGACCGATCCGGCGCTGGACAGGTGACACAGGTGCAACCGGCCGGCGGCCAGCCTGGCGATCGCCAGGTCCCGGGCCACGATGACCTCCTCCGCCTCGGCCGGCTGGCCCCGCAGGCCCAGCTCGCAGGAGTGCACGCCCTCGTGCATCTGCGCACCCTCGGCCAGGGAGGCGTCCTCGCAATGCTCCGCGATCGTGACCCCGTCGAACGCCCGCGCGTAGACCAGGGCGTTGCGGAGCAGCCTCGCCGACGGGACGCACCTCCCGTCGTCGCTGAACACGCGAACACCGGCCTCGACCAGCTCGCCGAGCTCGGCGAGGGACTCACCCTCGAGACCCTTGGTGACGGCGCCGACCGGGAACACCCTGCAGAGACCGGCCCGCTCGGCGAGGTCGCGTACCTCGTGAACGATCGCCGCGTGGTCGGTCACCGGCTCGGTGTTGGCCATCGGGGCGATCGCGGTGTAGCCGCCGGCGGCCGCCGCCCGCGTCCCGGTCTCGATCGTCTCCTTGTGTTCGAACCCCGGCTCGCGGAGATGGGTGTGGAGATCGACCAGCCCCGGCGCGATCACCAGCCCGTCGCAGTCCACGACCTCGGAGCCCGAGCCGTCGACGTGCGCCCCGACCTCCGCGATGACGCCGTCGTCCACCAGCACCTCCGCCGCGCCGTCGAACGACGAGGCCGGGTCGACGAGCCGTGCGCCGCGCAGCAACAGCCGATCAGCCATCGATGGCCCCCTCTCCCCCGCCCCCGAGCAACAGGTACAGCAGGGACATGCGCACGGCGATCCCGTTCGTGACCTGTTCCTCGATCACGGCGCGGGGCAGGTCGGCCACCTCCGAGTCGATCTCCACCCCGCGGTTCATCGGACCGGGGTGCATGATCAACGCCTCGTCCGCAAGCGCGGCCACGCGGCGAGCGGTGAGCCCGAACAGCCGGGAGTACTCGCGGACGCTCGGGAAGTACTCGAGCCGCTGTCGCTCCCGCTGCACCCGCAGCATGTAGCAGACGTCCAGCTTCGGCAGCACCGCGTCCAGGTCGTAGGACACCTGGACGCCCCACGCCGGGGCCTCGGGCGGGATCAGCGTCGGCGGGCCGACGAGCGTGACCTCGGCCCCCATCTTCACCGCCCCGAACGACAACGACCTCGCGACGCGCGAATGCAGCACGTCCCCGACGATCGCGAGCCGCAGCCCGTCGAGCCGCCCGAGCCGCTCGCGGATCGTGTACAGGTCCAGGAGCGCCTGGGTCGGGTGCTCGTGGGTGCCGTCCCCCGCGTTCAGGACGCTCCCGCGGACCCATCTCGTGAGCTGGAGCGGTGAGCCGGACGATGCGTGCCTGATCACCACCGCGTCGGCCCCCATCGCCTGCAGCGTCAAGGCGGTGTCCTTCAGGCTCTCGCCCTTGGACACGGACGAGCCGCTGGTGGAGAAGTTGATCACGTCGGCCGACAGGCGCTTCGCGGCGAGCTCGAACGAGATCCGCGTGCGGGTCGAGTTCTCGTAGAAGAGGTTCACGACGGTGCGGCCCCGCAGCGCCGGCACCTTCTTGATCACGCGCGAACCCACCTCGCGGAACGACTCCGCCGTGTCCAGGATCCGCACCACGTCTTCCACCGATACGTCGTGCATCGAGAGCAGGTGTCGGTGCATCCTCATCCCTTCCCGGTCCGCTCGGCCGCCTGAACCACGACGGCGTCCTCCCCGTCCATCTCCGCCACCGATACGCGGACGTCGTCGTCGCGAGCGGTTGGGATGTTCTTGCCCACGAAATCGGCGCGGATCGGCAGTTCACGGTGACCCCGGTCGACCAGCACGGCGAGCTGTATCCGCTCGGGGCGACCTAGGTCCATCAGCGCGTCCATCGCGGCGCGGACCGTCCGCCCGGTGAACAGCACGTCATCGACCAGCACGACCGTCCGTCCGTCCAGCGCGAAGTCGATCCGGGTCTCGTGGACCTCCGGAGCCTCCGCCCGCAGGCCGATGTCGTCCCGGTAGAAGGTTATGTCGAGGACCCCGACCGGTACGCCGCTGCCCTCGATCCCGCGGATCCCCTCGGCGAGCCTGCCGGCCAGATGGTCGCCGCGGTTCGCGATCCCGACGAGAGCCACGCCTTCGCCGCCACGGTCCCGCTCGACGATCTCGTGAGCGATCCGCGTCAGCGCCCGCCGGATCTCGTCGGGTCCGAGCAGCAGGTTGCCGCTCATGAGAACGCGCCCCCCTGGCGGGCGGGCGCGACGTGGTGCGCGGTCATGTTCGCTCCCTTCTCGGCCTCGCTGGACCGGGTTAAAGGGGAAGTGGTCGGGTGGAGGATAGCCGATGGAACCGGGTACGTGGTGGATGTCGAGGGTGCGGCGCCGACGGCGTAGACTGACGTTCCCCGGTCCGGACGGAAGGAAGTGGATCGATGAACGAATGGGTCATCGTCGCGATCGTGGCGGTCGTCGTGATCTTCGGCGCCACGAAGCTGCCCGAGATCGCGCGGAACTTCGGGCGCGCCCAGGGTGAGTTCAAGAAGGGCCTGAAGGACGGCGCGACCGAGAACGAGGAGCCGAAGGCGGGCCCGACCTCCGAGGCCTGAGCGCGTTCAGGCCGGGGGCGCCGCCTCCGCGTCCCGGGCGATCCTCCCTAAGATCCCGTTCACGAACCCCCTGGCCTCATCGGCCGAGAGTTCCGCCGCGGCCTCGACCGCCTCGCTGATCGCGACCGACGGCGGGACATCGTCACCCCAGGAGCTCGAAGACCGCCACGCGCAGGATCGTGCGGTCCAGCGCGGCCATCCGGGCGACCGTCCACCCCTCGGCGTGGTCCTCCAGTCGCTCGTCGATCTCCTCGCGGCGGCGTTGAACACCCTCGATCAGGCGCTCGGCGAAGGGCGGAACCTCCCGGCCCCCCGCGCGCCAGTCCGCGACCACCGCATCCGGCTCCGCGCCCATGAGGTCGCAGCGGTACAAGACGTCGATCGCGACACGGCGCGCCTGGCGCCGGGAGCTCATGCCTTCACGCGCTCGATGTAGTCCCCGGAACGGGTGTCCACCTTGACCCGCTCGCCCTCCTCGACGAACAGGGGCACCTGCACGACCAGGCCGGTCTCGAGCGTGGCCGGCTTCAGGGCGCCCGTGCGGGTATCCCCCTTCACACCGGGATCGGTCGTCGTCACCTTCAGGATCATCGATGCCGGCAGATCGACCGAGATCGGAACGCCCTCGTGCACCGCGACCTGCGCCTGGCCGCCCTCGGTCAGGTACCTTTCGGCGCCGCCCATCACCTCGCCCGGCACGTGGATCTGCTCGTACGTCCCGAGGTCCATGAAGACGAACCCGGAGCCGTCGCCGTAGAGGTACTGCATGTCCTTGCGCTCCACGATGGCGAGGCCAACCTTGACCCCGGCATTGAACGTCCTCTCGATCACGGCGCCGGTCCTCACGTTGCGGAGCTTCGTTCGGACGAACGCGCCCCCCTTGCCCGGCTTCACGTGCTGGAACTCGATGACCTGGAACAGGATCCCATCGAGCTCCAGCGTCATCCCGTTCTTCAGGTCGTTCGTCGAGACGCTCATCCGCGCATCCCCGGTCGGATCACAGGATCACAGCTCGATCAGCTCCCGTGTGGACGTCGAGAGCACGTCGGCGCCCTCCCCGGTGACGGCGACCATGTCCTCGATACGGACACCTCCCAGGCCCGGCACGTATATCCCCGGCTCGACGGTCATGACGGCGCCCTCCGGTATCGGATCCTCCCCATCGCGCGCGAAGTCCGGTCCCTCGTGGATCTCGAGGCCGACCCCGTGCCCGAGCCCATGGGTGAAGCGGTCCCCGTATCCACCGTCCTCGATCGTGCCGCGGGCGACCGCATCGATGCCGCCGCCGCTCACGCCGGGAGCGATCGCGTCGATCGCCGCCTGCTGGGCCTCTCGGACCAGGTCGTGGACCTTGCGGAGCACGGCCGGCGGCTCGCCGAACCCCACGGTCCGCGTGAAGTCCGCGTGGTAGCCCTCGTAGAGGGCGCCGAAGTCCATCACGACCACGTCGCCTTCCTCCAGGACGCGATGTCCCGGGCGATGGTGGGGCTCCGCGGCTCCCTCGCCGAACGCCACGATCGACGCGAAGGCCAGGCCGTCGCCGCCGGCGCGCCTGACCGCCTGCTCCAGCTCCAGCGCCGCCTGCCGCTCCGTCATCCCCAGCGCGAGCCGGTCCAAGACGTCGTCGAACGCCCTGTCGGTGCACGCCTGCGCCTCGCGGAGCGCACGCAGCTCGTCCGCGTCCTTGACCCACCGATCGCGATCGACCACGTCGCCGGCGGGTATCAGCTCCACCCCTTCCAGGGCCGCCGCCAGGACGGCGTGCCGTCGCACGGAGAGCTCGCGGTCCTCGAATCCCAGCCGGGTGACGCCCATCTCGGCGCAGGCGTCGGCCAGCGGTCCGTCCAGCTCACCGAGATAGATCGCTCGCTCGCATCCGTCCACCTCGTGACGCGACTGCTCGATGTAGCGGCCGTCGGTGAAGAAGCGATGACCCCCGCCGCCGATCAGGACCTGACCGTTCGAGCCCGTGAAGCCCGTCAGGTACCGCACGTTGGGCAGGCGCGTGACGAGCAGCGCGTCGATGCCGAGCTCCTCGAGCCGGTCCGCGAGCCTGGCCCTCCTCAGTCCGTGATCCACGCGAGCCCCTCCAGGGCCAGATGATAGCCACCGGTCCCCAGGCCCGAGATCGTGCCGCGGCACACCTCGGCGATCACCGACGTCCGACGGAACGCCTCTCGCGCGGCGACGTTCGATTGGTGGACCTCGATCACGGGAGGGCCGCACCCCTCGATCGCATCTCGGAGCGCGTACGAGTAGTGCGAGAGCGCGCCGGCGTTCATGACGACGGCGTCGATCCCCTCTCCCCCGGCCCCCAGCAGCCAGCCGACCAGGTCGCCCTCGTGGTCCGACTGACGCCAGCTCACCTCGTGGCCGAGGCGGTCACCTCGCTCGACGACGGCCTCCATGATCGTCCCCAGGGTCTCGGACCCGTACACCTCCGGCGCCCGGCTCCCGAGCGCCCCGAGGTTCGGACCGAACAGGTACAGCACCTTCATCGGCTCGCTCCCATCGTCCCCAGCACGGCCCGGACCTCGTCCGGGCCCACGTCCTCCGCAACGAACGGCTCCCCGACGTCGCGCAGGAGCACGAATCTCATCCCACGCCGGTACTTCTTGTCGAGGGCGATCGCGTCGATCACCGCGTCCGGATCGGGGAGCCGGCCGCCGGGCTCGAGCCCGAGCCCCGAAAGGAGCCGGACGGTCCGGGCCGCGAGCCCCGGCTGCGCGTCCCCCCGAGACTCCGCCAGACGGGCGGCGAAGACCATCCCGACGGCCACGGCCTCGCCGTGCGATCGCCCCGCGAAGGCATCGAGGCGTTCCAACGCGTGCCCCAGCGTGTGCCCGTAGTTCAGGAACAGCCGCTCCCCCGCGTCCCGTTCGTCGGCGACCACGACGCGAGACTTCGAGCCGACGCATCGGGCCACGACGTCCTCCAGCTCGGCCGGGTCGCGCGACAGGAGCGCGGCCGGATCGGCCTCGAGCCTCGACAGCAGGACGGCGTCCAGCGTGAGCGCGTACTTGGCGACCTCGGCCAGGCCGGAGCGGAACGCGCGCTCGGGGAGCTCGCGAACGGGATCGACGTCCGCGATCACCCCCACCGGCTGCGCGAACGTGCCCACCAGGTTCTTCCCCTCCGGCAGGTTCACCGCGGTCTTGCCCCCGATCGCCGCATCCACCTGGGCCAGGAGCGTCGTCGGCACCTGCAGGCACGGCACCCCGCGCATGTACGTCGAGGCGACGAAGCCGGCCAGGTCGCCGACCGATCCGCCTCCGAGCGCCACGACCACGTCGTCGCGATGAGCGCGCTGGACGGCCAGCTGCTGGAGGACCGCCTGGTACACGTGGAGGGACTTCGCCTCCTCACCCTCCGGGACCGGGAGCAGCACGGCCGTGATCGCGCGCCGCGAGAGCGCCTCGGCCAACGAGGAGAACCATCGGTCGGAGACGGTGCGATCGGCGATCGCGAACGCCCGGTCCACGCCGTCCGGGATCGGGAAGACGCCGGGGTCGCCGATCAGACCCCGTCCCACGACGACCTCGTAGGGCCGCCCGGGGACGGGGACCGTCACACGGACCAACGCAGCTCCTCGATGATCGCGTGTGCGACCTGACCGGGCGAGCCGCTCGCGTCGACGACGTGGGCCGCGAACTCCCGGTACAGGGGCTCGCGCTCGTTGAGCAGGCGCTCGAGGTCGCCGTCGTGCCGGATGAGCGGACGCTCCGCCGCAGGGCGGATCCGTGCCCGGAGCACCTCCAGGGGCGCGTGAAGGAACACCACGACCCCGGTGTTGCGCAGGGTGATGCGGTTCGCCGGCTCCAGGACGACACCGCCCCCGCACGCGACGATCGAAGGGTCCTCACCGCTCGCCTGGACCAGGGTCGCGGCCTCGAGAGCCCGGAAGGCGGCCTCGCCGTCGCGGCGGAAGACATCGGACACGCTGGCGCCGGCGTCCCGTTCGATGCGCTCGTCAAGGTCGATGAACGGCACGCCGAGGCGTCCCGCGAGCTCCCGGCCCACGGTGGATTTCCCAGCGCCGGGCATCCCGACCAGGTAGACGATCATCCCAGGCCCTCCATGTATCCCTGCAGGCTCCGCCTGGTCTCCGACAGCGTGTCGCCGCCGAACTTCTCCAGGAACACCCTCGCCAGCTCGAACGCGACGACCGCCTCGCCCACCACCCCGCCGGCCGGCACCGCGCAGACGTCGGTCCGCTGCCGGATCGCGGTGGCCGGCCGCCCCGTGGCCAGGTCCACGGTCCGCAGGCCCGAGGGCACGGTCGAGAACGGCTTCATCGCAGCCCGGAGCCTGAGCGGCTGGCCGGTCGTCATGCCGCCCTCGAGGCCGCCGGCCCGCGCCGTCGCACGCACGACCCGGCCGCCGCGCGGGATCAGCTCGTCGTGGGCCCGCGATCCCAGCCGCGCCGCCGAGGCGAACCCGTCGCCGACCTCCACGCCCTTGACCGACTGGATGCTCATCAGCCCCATCGCCAGGCGGGCGTCGAGCTTGCGGTCCCACTGGACGTGCGACCCCAGGCCGGGAGGCACGCCGTACGCGAGGACCTCGAAGACGCCGCCCACCGTGTCCCTCGCCCGCCGGATCCGATCGATCTCGGCCACCATCCGCCGGCCGGCCTCGGGGTCGACCGCCCGAACGGGAGACGCGTCGATGGCCGCCATGTCCCCCGGCTCGGGGACCGGCGTCCTCGCCGGGATGGCGACCTTCCCGATCCGCACGACGTGCGAGAGGACCCGCACCCCCAGGGCTCCGATGAACGCCTTGCAGCATGCCCCGAGGGCCACCCGCGCCGCCGTCTCGCGCGCGCTGGCTCTCTCCAGCACGTTGCGGACGTCGTCGAACCCGTACTTCTGCGCTCCCGCCAGGTCGGCGTGGCCCGGACGCGGGCGGGTCAGGCGCGCCGCCGGATCCGCCTCCCCCTCGACGGCCATCAGCGCCGCGTACTTGGACCCCCACTCGACGTTGGGGATCGAGATCGCGACGGGCGATCCCAGCGTCGAGCCGTGGCGGACCCCCCAGACGATCTCGAAGCCGTCGGTCTCGAGCTTCTGGCGTCCTCCGCGGCCGTGCCCGTGGCGCCGCCGCGCTAGCTCGGTCGCGATCGCCGGCAGCTCGATGGAGACCCCCGCGGGGAGCCCCTCCAGGATCGCCACGAGCCCCTTGCCGTGCGATTCGCCGGCGGTCAGCAGCCGAAGCATGGGCCCATCATAGGGACGACCTCGCGCGCCGCCGGTCGACCCCGGTGGGGATGGGTCGGGGGCGGCCCCGAGACGGAGCCGCCCCCGAGACCGGCGACCGCTCCCCCCGTGGGCGGACCGCCGGGGCCCCGGCCGGCTACTTCTCCGGCGTGAAGCAGAGCGTGAAGGACTCGTCCCCGAACAGCATCGCGGCGCAGTTGCCGGAGACGGAAACGAGCTGGAAGTCCCCGCCCGCGAACGTGTCGCCCTCGGCAACGTGGTAGACGGTCCCGTCGACCTCGATCGTGGCCATCTGCTGGCCGTCCTGGGTGAACGTGTCGAGGATCACGACGGTGTGTCCGCCCACGGTGGTGCTCGAGCCGTTCGAGGGCGCCGTCGGCGGCGCCGTCGGCGGGGCCGTCGGAGGCGCGGTGGGCGGCGTGCCCGGGGAGGTCGGGCTCGAGCCCGGGGAGGTCGGGGACGTGCCCGGCGACGTCGGGCTCGAGCCGGGGGAGGTCGGCGACGAGATCGCGGTCGCGAAGATGGGCGGCGGCGAGAACGGGTCGCGACCGTTGAAGACGGCGCTCGGAGGCGCCGTGCTCGGCGGGGCCGTGGGCAGGCCCGTCGGGCCGCTCGGCCCGGTCGGTCCGACGGTGGGTCCCGTGGTGGGCCCGGCGCTCCCAGACGGGGAGGCGAGCGGCGGCAGGGCCTCCGTGCCCCCCTTGCCCAGCTGGCCGATCCCGAGGAGCGCCACGATCAGCACCGCCGCCAAGATCCCACCGATCTTGACGGCCCGGCGGTCGCGGTCCGACAGCGGCATCTAGGCCCCCTCCGGCTGCAGGACCCCGACCTCGCCCGGGCTGGGCGCCGCGCTGGGGGGCGCGGTCGTCGTGCCGCCGCCCGATGTCGGGCCGGGCGTCGATCCGGGACCCGCGCTCGTGTCGGTCGTGTAGATCGTCACCGCGGCGGTGCCGGTGAGCCCCCCGCCCGTGGCCGAGTCGCCGCTCGGGGCCATCGAGAGCGAGGTCACCTTGGCGGCGCGGGGAAGGGTCTCGACGTCGAACAGGAACTCGGTGATCGCGAAGTACGAGCCGGTCACGGTGATCGAGTTGTCGATCGCGGTCAGACCGGTCGCCGGGTCCGGCGTCGGCCCGCCCGGGGTGATCGTGAACAGGTCGACCCCCGCCTGATCCGCGGCGTTCTGCAGCAACAGTATGAAGCCCTGCTGGTCCGCCGTCGGCGGGATCGCCTGGTCCACCCGGCGGATCGTCTCGCGTGCCTCGGGCGCCTCCTCCTGGGCCTGCCGGAGCGCGGCCAGCTGCGACTGCAGGGTTCCCTCCTGCGACTCGGCCTGCACGAGCTGGTCGTTCGCGCTGCTCACCTGGTTCATCTTCGGCAGCACCAGGAAGAAGAGCGCGAGCGCGAGGACCGCCACGACCCCCCCGACCGCGATGAGGAAACGGCGCCTATCCCCCACCCGTCTGGCCCTTCCCTCGTGCGGTCAGCGCGTCCTGGCCGAGGTCCACGCCGCTCGAGTAGGTGTAGAGGCGGGAGCCCGCCTCGGTCTCCTGGATGCTGGTGAGCCACGGGTTGACCCAGCCCTGCACCGACTCGAGCCGCGTCAGCCAGCTCGCCAGGCTCTCCACGCCCGCCGCTTGACCGTCCGCCGAGATCGACCCGATCAGCGCGCCGCCGGTCGCGCCCCCCACCGGAGGCGCCGCCCCGCCGTCCGGCGTGGTCGACTCGTTGAGGATGATGTTCATCGCCGTCAGGTACGCGTCGGATGGGATGACCCTGGACATGTCCATCAGGATCCCGGAGAAGGAGACCTCGCCCGCGTACGCCTGGGACAGGAGCCCCTCCTTCTGCGCGGCCTCGGTCTGCAGCGACTGGAACTCCGAGAGGTCGTCGATCTGCGCCTGGAGCCCGGCGTTGACCGCGTTCTGGGCCGCGATCTGCTCGTTCACATCGGAGAGCTTCCGGCCCTGGAGGAACCAGAACCCCAGCAGGAGCAGCAGCCCGATGGCCCCACCGAGGATGACCATCGAGGTGAGACGGCGCTGCTTCTGGCGCGCCAGCAGCTCGGGGGGGAGGAGGTTGACCTGGCTCATCCGAAGTGCCTCCCGGGGATCCCGAGGCCGACGGCCACCGCCAGCACCGGCTCGGCCTCGGCGAGCGCCTCCTCCGAGAGGTTCAGCTGCGACCTCGCCCGGCGGAACACGCGCCCTCGCTCGACGACCGCGGGGACCCGCTCGCGCAGCAGCTCGAGGAAGCCCGTCAGCTTGGACCCGCCGCCGATCACGAGCACGCGGCTGATCCGGGAGCCACGCGTCTGCGCCGTGTAGAACTCGAGGGAGGAGCGGACCTCATCGACGAAGTTCTGCGCGCGCTGCATCGCCACGCGGCGAACCTCGTCCGGGTCGGGTCCGCCCTCGATCACCTCGCCGCGCTTCAGGCGCTCGGCGACGTCGTCCTCGACGCCGAAGCTCCGCGCGATCGCGAGCGTGATGTCCCGGCCGCCGGACGGCAGGATCCGGACGAACCGCGTCACGCCCCGCTCGTGCACCAGGATGTTCGTGATCGTGGCCCCGATGTCCACGACGGCCTCCTCGCCGCCCTCCTCCTCCTCCATCCCCACCTCGGGCATGCCGACCGCGCGCGCCATCGCGAACGGGACGAGGTCGACCCCGACCGGCTCGAGCTTTGCGCCCAGCGCGACCCCCACGACCGTGTTCACCATCGCCCGCTGGGCGGCGACCAGGATCAGGCGCAGCATGCGGCGCCCCTCCTGCTCGAACTCCTCCAGGGGGTCGAAGTCCAGGACCGCTTCCTCTACGGGCATCGGGATGAACTCCTGCGCCTGGAACCCCAGGGACGCCCGGAGCTCCTTCTCGGGCAGCCACGGCAGGGCGACCTCGCGGACGACCACCCGCTGGTTGCCCACGCCCATGTAGACCTGCCGGCTCTTGAAGCCTCCCCGGTCCCACAGCTCGCGCAGGGCCTCGCTCACCAGGTCAGGCTGGCGGATCTCGCCCGCCTCCACGGCGCCCTCCGCCAGCGGGACCTGGGCGGCGCGCACGACGACCGGCGCGTCGCCGCCCTGGAGCTCGGCGGCGCGGACCGCGGTCGTGCCGATGTCGAGCCCGATCCGGACCTTCGCCATCTACGGCCTCTCCGCCGTCACGGAGCGGTCCTGGAGGAACCGCTCGACGTCGGACTCGCGGATGCGGTAGTTCTTCCCGACGCGGACCGCCGGGAGCTCGCCGCCCTTGATCAGGCGGTACACGGTCATGTTGGACACGCGCATCGTCGCCGCCACCTCGGAGACGGTCAGCAGACCCCCCGGATGGAACGGCTGCGCCTCGCTCACCCTCTCGCCCTCCGCCCTGTCCTGGCACATGTGCCTCTTGTTCCACATGTGCAACTTTGATGCTCATGTGTCACAAGAGGCACGTTGGGAGCTAACGAAACACCAGGGAGCAGGCCCAGTCAAACACCTCAGGCCGCGAGTTCAGGAGCCGGGCTCTCGACCCCGATCCGCAGGTCAGGGGCGTGCGGTCCCTAGCTGATGCGGTCGATGTACCAGGCGGCGATCGATGCTCCCCACACGATCGCGACGAGGGCACCTACGGCGAGGTACGGGCCGAACGGGATCGCGGCCTTGCGGCCACGGCCGAGCGCCAGTGCGGCGATCGCGCCCAACCCGCCCGCCACGATCGCCGCTCCGGCGGCCACCCCCACGTACCGGAGCCCGAGCGATCCGAGGACCAGCCCGATCAACCCCGCGAGCTTGACGTCTCCCATCCCCATCCCCCGGGGAGCGATCATCGCGATCACGAAGTAGAACCCGCCGTACCCGAGCAGCCCGACCCCGGCGCGGGCGGGGTCGAGGGGCCGGTCGAGCACCCACCCCAGCACGATCACCACGGCGAAGATCGGGAGCGCCGGGTACGTGATCCGGTTCGGGATGATCTTGTGTTCGAGATCGATCACGGACACCGCGATCAGGAGGGCGGCGAACGCCGCGAGCATCGCGGCCACGTACGTGTCGTCGTAGATCAGCGCGATCGCGACGAACGCGCCCGCGGTCCCTGCCTCGATCAGCGGGTACCGGACGGAGATCCGCTCCCCGCACGATCGGCAGCGCCCACGGAGCAGCACCCACGAGATCACCGGGACGTTGTCCCGGGTCCGCACCGCCGCGCCGCACGCGGGGCAACGCGACCTCGGGGTGACGATCGACTCGTGCTTCGGCAGACGATCGACCACCACGGTGAGGAAGCTTCCGATCGCCAGGCCGAGCACGGCGGCGGCGATGCCGACGAGCACGCTGTCCACGGGGCCGGATCCTATTGGGATCTCAGGGTGAGACGTTCCAGGCGACGCCGCTCGTCGGACCCTGCTCGATCCAGGTCACGACCTGCCAGGCCGCCGCGATCGGCTGCAGGAACCTCGGCGGCGACTGGTACTTCAGCCGCTGATCGTAGTTGTAGTTCTTCCCGTAGCCGGAGCTCCCGATGAGCGTCACGATCCCGCGGTAGCGCTGCGCGATCGCGCCGTTGATCGTGATCGACCCCTGCAGCGCCCCCTTGTCGTAGTGCTGGACGCGGAACGAGTGGTTCACCGACAGGATCGCGGCCTGGACCGTCGGGTTCGCGAACGTGACCGAGCTGCAGCTGAAGAGCTCGAGGTTGTAGTAGCCGTTGTAGGCGCTGCCCGATCGACAGCTCGAGGGTGCGGACGACGAACCGACGGGATGGTAGATCTCGACGTAGTTGTTCGCGATCAGCCCCAGCAGGTCGCTCCCACCGGTCCCGCCCTGGTAGGTCACGTTCCCGATCACGTCGATGTTGTTCTCCGCCGCGATCGTCAGGCGCCCCTTCAGGGTCCCCTTCAGGAACACGTCCCCGTTCCTGCAGCCGTACGTGTTGATGTCATAGCGCTGGGGATAGCCCAGGGGGTGGTTCACCGTCGCGGAGCCGTTGATCTGCGTCGACGTGATGCACCCGGCCGTGTAGTTCGGGTCGCTCGAGGTCGACGGGACGTTCTGGACGTAGATCACGCCGTTGGCCGGGAGCGGGATGTTCGTGCCCGGCTGGCAGTTGTTGGGCGTGGCCGGCCACTTCGTGAACGGGCTCACCACGGTCATAGTCCCGGTGGAGTTGAGGGTGATCGACGTGGGCCCGGTGAACAGGCACCCGGTCCCGCCCTGCGTCTGGTCGGCATCAGCACGGATCCCGGCGTTCGACGGCGGCATCGTCAGGGGCGCGGCGTACTTCGGGTCCCCGGGCAGGAAGGTCGGGTTGTCGCCGGAGCAGCTCCCACCGTTGCAGAAGTACCTCGGCGCGCTCGTGTTCCAGCTCGTGGTCACGGCGCCGTTGAAGTCGGGGTCTCCGGAGATGCCCATCGCGTCGTTCGTGTGCAGCGGCCCGTTGATCGTGTCGTAGTCGTTGAAGTAGATGTTGGTGCACTGCGAGTCCCGGCCGGCGTACCGGTAGAACGGGCACTCGACCTGTGCCTCGGCCGGGGTGAACGGGCTCCCCGTGTAGGCGGCCGGGTCGAGGGTCTCGAAGTCGGTGAAGTAGAGGTAGTCGATGAACGCCTTGCGGCGAAGGGTCGTCTGCACGACGCGGGTCACCTTGTTCACGCGGCCGGTCGAGGTCAGCAGGATCGCGCCCTGCGACACGAGGTTCGTCGTGTCGGCCGTGTACCGGAAGCACGCCACGTTCGTCGGAGCGGTCGGACAGGTCGTCGAGGCCGACGCTCCGGGGACCGGCACCCACTGGGTGAACGCCTTGTTGCCGTCGGGGGGGGCGGGCTTCGATGGAGACCCGGCCGGGTTGCCGTACAGGTAGTACTGGTCGTTCTCGTTCAGCCGGAACAGGTAATCGTCGATCCCGGCCTCGGCCGCCGCCAGCGCCGCGCTCCAGTCCTGATCGCGCCTGCTGATCGGCATCGACTGCATGGCCGCGGCCATGGTTCCGGCGACGATGAGCAGCATGATCATCGACAGGAGCAGCACCGTCACCATGGCGACGCCGTCCTCATCGTTCCGCCGGCTCAGCCAGGAAGCCCACATCGATCTCACCTCAGGGGCTCGGGGTTGGAAGGGGGTTGTAGTCGACGTTCGGCAGACGGACCCGATTCACCAGCGTCGTGTACGGCACGTTGTAGTTCGTGCTCTGCCGGATCGCCATCGTGATGCCGACCATCGTGACCTGGAGACGGTTGCTCGCCGAGAGCGGGTTCGCCGACGTCGCGAAGGCGGTCGGTACGCCGGACGCGTCGTCGTAGTAGTACGTGAACACCGGTTGCGACCCGGGGTTCGCCACGTACTTCCCGAGGAGCCGCGTCGAGTACGAGCCGGAGTAGGAGCAGCTGGGCGGCGTCCCGCCGGCCGCGGCAGAAAGGACCTGTTCCTTCAGCACCGGAGGCGCGGCCACCGTGTCGACGAAGAGGTGAACCACATCCGGACATGGATTGGGCGATCCGCCGGCGAGCGTCAGGTTCGCGAAGAACCAGACCTCGGTCGCGCCGACGTAGGGAGCGGGGTTCCCGAATCCCGGGGCGGGGACGGAGATGCCGCTCGGCGATGATGCCCCGACGTCGAACGGCGACGTGGTCGCGGTCATCCGGGCGGCCGTCCGGATGTCGCGGCTGACAGCATCCATCAGGATCCTGGCCTCGTCGAGGTTCTGGAGCCGCAGGCTCGCGCCGGCGGCCGCGTTCTGCACGCTGATGAATCCGGCCGTCACGGATCCGAGGACCACCGTCAGGAGCGAGACCACCACGACGACCTCGGTCAGCGTGATGCCCCGCTGGTCGTGCACGCGCTCGCGGAGGCTCGAGGGGAGGCGGAGACGGGCCGGGCTCACCACTGGAACGTCACCGTCTGCGTCCCGCTCAGCGGGTCGAGGATCATCGCCTGCGTCGCCGTCGTCGTCGGCGAGGTGAGGCCGACGGTCCAGGTCCCGTACGGGAGGGCCACGAGCAGGTCGCCGCCCGCGTCCGCGGTCCCGTTGATCGTGTAGCTGGTCGCCGAGCACCCACCCGGCTCGGCCGCGTGAGAGGCCGAGAACGTGACCGGCACCCCCGCGCGGGGCACGCCCAGCCACGTCCGGGCCTCCACCCGGATGGTCGCCACGGTGACGGTGCCGCTGCTCGTCGCACCGGCGACCACTCCGATCGGGGCCCCGCGGCTGGCGCCCGGGTAGTAGGCGCCGCTGGTCACCGGATCGACCCCCTCGGGATCGGAGTCCAGGCAGTCGCCCGCCCAGGCCTCGTATCCCGCGACGTAGGGGAAGAGCCCCGTGATCGTCCGCGGGTTCGTCGCACCGGTGAAGACCTTCTTCCCGTTCGGAGCCAGCTGCGTGTGCCCCAGCGAGATCGGCAGGTCGGGCGGCACGAGCCCTCCGGCCGATCCCGCGACCGTCAGGTCCAGCGTGCTCGACAGGTCGTACTGGAACGTGAGTGAGCTCTTCGTGCCCGCGACCACGGACACGACCTGTGCAGGCGAGGCGATCCCCTGATCGTTCACGAACCCCGGATCGCTGAGGGTGACGGTGTAGCTCCCGACGGGCTGGAAGGCGAAGAACGCGCATCCGTCGGGCGGCGTCACCTGCGCGGGTTCCGATCCGGGCGTCAGCGTCACCGTGACGTCCTCCTGTGGAGCGCCGGCCGCATCGAGCACCAGGACGGCGATGTGGCCGGTCGTCTTGTTGTAGGTGCCGACGGGCGGCGTGACCACCGTTTCAGATGTCGGGGCCGGCACGCCGGCCATGTTGGGCCACTGGACGTAGACGTGGACCTCGAGGTACGCGAGCGAGG
Source organism: Actinomycetota bacterium (assembly GCA_046330185.1). Taxonomy (GTDB): domain Bacteria; phylum Actinomycetota; class UBA4738; order UBA4738; family HRBIN12; genus DATBLY01. The sequence continues at coordinate 45,849 of JAXLTF010000009.1, read as the reverse complement.
AGCCCGCGGGCGCCTGACAAGGTCCGGAGGTCGCGCTGGGATAGGTCCATCCCGTATCCCGGTTCACGGTGTAGGGGACGGTATCGACGGTCTGCGTGTACTCGGTGTGTCCGACCTGCGCCTCGAGGTCCGTGAACTTCATGCTCCGGACCGTGTCCATCTCCTGCGAGGCGAGGTTCGCGGCGATGGATCGGTTCTTGCTCTGCCGGGTGACGTTGAGCGAACTCCCCATCCCGGCCGCGACGGCGGCCGCCACCAATCCGAAGATCAGCAACCCGACCATCAGCTCCACCATCGTGAAGCCATCCTCGGCGGGCCGAGGGGACGGCCGTCTCCACGCATGCTGGATCGCTCGGTTCATGCCTCTCCCGGTCCGTTCATGTCCGTCGGTTAAGCGTCGGCAGATTGGGGGGCATGCTTGAGGTCCGTCCCCCACGCCGGAAGGGGCGGCCCGCGCGGGGCCGCCCCTCCGGTCGTTCGCTCGCCGTGCCCTTACGGGAACTGCAGGGCTGCGACGTTGGTGCCGGTGACGGCCCAAGTGCCGGTGCAGTTGGCCGCCGTGGTGGTGGATCCGTACGTGGTTCCGCCGGAAGAGGTGTCCTTGATCGCGTAGCACGTCCCGGAGGCCGACATGCGCGCGGCGCCCCAGGTGGCGGCTGCCGCCGACACGCTGATGTTCGCCCCGCCAGCGCCTGAGACACATGCCCCGCCGACCGTCGAGGCCGTCGCGGCCGCCGCGTAGCACAGGGACGGCTCCACCGTCACCAGGCCGGTCGTGGCGTTCTCGTTGGCCGCCGCGTAGGAGCTGTTGTCCGTGTACATCGTCTTCGCGGCCACGAGGGCGTTGCGGAGGTCGGACTGTGCGGCGCGGTTCTGAGCCCGGGTCCGGGCCCCGAGGAACGTCGGCAGTGCGATGGCGATCAGGATGCCGATGATCAGAACGACCACCATCAGCTCGATGAGGGTGAAGCCCTCCTCATCCTTGTTGCGCTCGATGAAGCGCTTGAGCATCTGCCTTCGCCTCCTTTCCCTAGGATCGGGCGCGCCCCCATGACGCGCTGTCCAACGGGGGTTTCGGTCGGTCGAGGCGCGACCTTGAGCGGGTGCGAGGCGTGAGTTGCAGAAGATGCCTCGAACTGACTACCGCGCGCCGGGTAGACCCGCTCGCGCTCGGCTCACCAGCCGCCCGTGGTGGGGGTGGTGGCCGTCACGTTCCCGGGAGTGCCTGCCCAGGTCGCGTTGCAGTCGGCCGCGGTGGTGGTGCTCCCGTACCGCGTTCCCGAAAGGCTGTCCACGATCAGGAAGCACGTCGTGGAGTTGGACATCCGCGCCGCGGAGAACTGGCCTGTGCTCGACTCCACGCTGATCGAGCCCGAACCCGCGCCACTCACGCACGCGGGCGTCCCGGTCGAGACCGACTGTGTGGCACCCGCGACGTAGCATTGGTTGTTGACGATCGTGACCAGGCCGGTCGAGCTCTCATCCGCCGTGGAGAAGTTCGCCTGGTCGGTGAACATGATCCTGGCCGCGAGGACGCTGTTGCGCAGGTCGCTCTGGGCGGAGCGATCCTGGAAGCGGCCCTTGACCCCGATGTACGTGGGCAGGCCCATGACGATCAGGATCGCGAAGATCATCAACACGACCATGAGCTCGATCAGGGTGAACCCCTGCTCGTCATCGTGGATCCGCCGCACCAGGTGCCGCACCGTCCCGGACCTCCTTCCACGGACCTCGAGGACCCCCGTCGGGGTCGCCTACGTACGCATCGGCACGGAACGGCCCGGGGTTGACCCCCGGGCCGGTTCCCGGTCGTTAGCGCAGGTCGGGGCGCACGTCGGCCGATGCGTACGTGTGCCCGTCCGAGCCGCGTCGCCTACTGGATCAGCTTGATGATGTTGAACATCGGCATGTACAGGGCGATCACGGCGGCTCCCACGCACCCGCCGATGATCGCGATCAGCAGCGGCTCGATCAGCGAGGTGAGCGCGTCGACCGACGCCTCGACCTCCTGGTCGTAGAACGTCGCGACCTTGTCGAGCATCGTGTCGATCTGACCCGTCTCCTCGCCGACCGCCAGCATCTGGACCACCATCGGCGGGAAGATCGCGTGTTTGCTGAGCGGCTTCGCGATGGACTCGCCCTCGCGGACGCTCGACTGGACGTCGGCCACCGCCCTCGCGATCACGCGGTTGTTCACCGTGTCGGTAACGATGTCGAGCGCCTGCAGGATCGGCACGCCGGAGCGCAGCAGCATACCCAGCGTGCTCGAGAAGCGCGAGAGGGCCGTCTTGTGGAACAGCGAGCCGAACACGGGCACCTTCAGCTTCAGCCGGTCCACGGTCTCACGCCCGGCGGCCGTGCGCTTGTAGCGCCGGAACAGGAAGCGCCCCACGATGGCCGCCAGGATGAAGACGTACCAGTACTGCTTCATCAGGTCGGAGAGCCCGAGGAGGACGCGTGTCGGCAGCGGCAGCGTCCCCCCGAGCTGCGAGTAGATGTTCTTGAACTGCGGGACGACGAACAGCAGCATCGCCGACATGATCAAGACGACCAGCGCCACGACGGCGATCGGATACGTCATCGCCGACTTGATCTTCTGGCGGAGGTGGACCTCGCGCTCCAAGAGCGAGGCCAGCCGCAGCAGGACGTCGTCCAAGACCCCGCCCGTCTCCCCCGACTTGATCATCGCGATGTAGAGGTCGTTGAAGACCTTCGGGTGCTTCTGCATCGCGGCCGAGAGCGACGCGCCCTGCTCGACGTCGCCCCGGACCTCTCCCAGGACGCGCGCGAGCTCCTTGTTGCTGGTCTGCTCGGCGAGGATCGAGAGCCCGCGGAGGATCGGCAGGCCCGAGTTCACCATCGTGGCGAACTGCCGCGAGAAGACCGACAGGTCCTTCAGCTTGACCTTCGCCGGGCGGAGGTTGATCTCGATGTTGAGGCCCTTCTTCTCCTTCCCCACCTCGAGGGGCGTGTAGCCCATCTCGCGGAGACGGTCCAGGACCAGGCGCTCGTTGTCGGCGACCAGCGTGCCGCTGACCAGGTTCCCGGACCTGTCGCGGACCTTGTACTGGTAGGTGTCAGACATAGGAGTCACCGCCCGTCCACGAGCCGCCCATCGACGTGCCGCTCATCGCGCCGATGTTGTCCTGGGTCTGGATGTAAGCGGAGCCGACCAGGCGCTGCAGCTCCTCGGGGTCGTGGCACCGCTCGAACGCCATCTGCTGGCTGATCCGGCCGGCTTTGACGTGCCCGGCCAGGGACATGTCCATCGTCTGCATCCCGTAGCGGCCCCCGGCCTGCATCGCCGAGTAGATCTGGTGGACCTTGCCCTCGCGGACCAGGTTCCTGATGCCCGGCGTCGCGACCAGCACCTCGGACGAGACGACCCTGCCCTGACCGTCGGCCGTCTGGATCAGCTGCTGGGTGACGACGCCCTGAAGGGTGGTCGCCAGCTGCACCCGCACCTGCTGCTGCTGGTGCGGCGGGAAGACGTCGATGATGCGGTCGATCGTCTGAGGGGCGTCCTGCGTGTGCAGCGTCGCGAAGACGAGGTGCCCGGTCTCGGCCGCGGTGATCGCTGTCGAGATCGTCTCGAGGTCGCGCATCTCGCCCACCAGGATCACGTCGGGGTCCTGGCGCAGGACGTGCTTGAGCGCCTGGCCGAACCCCTGGGTGTCCGCCCCGACCTCGCGCTGGTTCACGATGCACTTCTTGTGCTTGTGAAGGAACTCGATCGGGTCCTCGACGGTCATGATGTGCCCGGCGCGCTCCGAGTTGACGACGTCGATCATCCCAGCGAGCGTCGTCGACTTGCCAGATCCCGTCGGTCCCGTCACGACCACGAACCCACGCGGGAACCGGGCCAGGTCCGCCACCACGGCGGGCAGGCCGAGCTGGTCGAGCGACTTGATCTCGAAGGGGATCAGCCTGAACGCGGCGCCGATGGCGTCGCGCTGCTGGTAGACGTTCACGCGGAAGCGAGCCTTCCCGGGCAGCGAGTACGACATGTCCAGCTCGAGCTCCTGCTCGAACCGCTCGCGCAGCTTCTGCGGGAGGATCGCGTAGATCATCCCCTGAAGCGAGCGAGGGGTGAGCTTCGGGTAGTTCGGCAGCGCCTCCAGGTCCCCGTGCACGCGCACGGTCGGCGGGGCGCCGGCCGTGAGGTGCAGGTCCGAGCCCCCGACCTCCAGGAGCGCCGAGAGCAGCTCTGGGACCGGGATCTGGACGTCGTCGTTCTCGGGTACGACCGTGCTCATCTCACTTCACCACCCTTGCGACCTCTTCGATGGAGGTTTGGCCCAGCCGGGCCTTCTCCAGACCGTCGTCGCGGAGCGTCACCATCCCTTGCTGCACCGCGACCCTCCTGATCTCATCGGCGGAAGCTCGGTCGACCGTGAGCCGCTCGATCTCCTCGCTCATCTGCATGACCTCGTACAGCCCCAACCTGCCTCGGTAGCCGGTGTTCGAGCAGGACGTGCATCCTCCATCCGCGGGGGGGCGCCACAGCTCCGGGATCTCGGGCCAGAGCCATTCGGGGAACCCCGCTTCGCTCAGCTCCGCCTGATCGGGTTGGTACGGCTCGCGGCAGCGCTCGCAGAGCTTCCTGGCGAGCCGCTGCGCGACCACCGCGTCGATCGCGGAGGACACCAGGAACGTCTCCACCTCCATCTCGACCAGGCGGGAGATCGCGGACGGCGCGTCGTTCGTGTGGAGGGACGACAGCACCAGGTGACCCGTCAGGGCGGCCTCGATCGCGATCGTGGCGGTCTCCTTGTCCCGGATCTCCCCGATCAGCACGATGTCGGGGTCGGCGCGCAGGATCGAACGCAGCGCCGAGGCGAAGGTGAGCCCCGCCTTGGGGTTGACCTGGATCTGATTGACTCCGTTCAGCCGGTACTCGACCGGGTCCTCGACCGTGATGATGTTGCGATCCTCCTGGTTGAGGATGTTGAGGGTCGCGTACATCGTGGTCGACTTCCCCGAGCCGGTCGGCCCGGTGACGAGGATTGCCCCGTAGGGCTTGCGGAAGGAGATCTCGAACCGCTTGTACGCGTCCTCGAGGAAGCCGAGGTCCTCGAGCTTCAGCAGCGCGTTGGACTTGTCCAGGACGCGGATCACGACCTTCTCCCCGTAGACGGTCGGCAGGGTCGCGACGCGCAGGTCCAGCTGCCGCCCGCCCACCCGCATGCTGATCCGGCCGTCCTGCGGGACGCGCTTCTCGGCGATGTTCAGGTCCGCCATGACCTTGAGCCGGCTGATCAGCCCGCCCTGGATGTTCTTCGGCGAGTGCATCACGTCGTGGAGCACGCCGTCGACGCGGAACCGGACCCGTACATCCGTCTCGTTCGGCTCGATGTGAACGTCGGAGGCCCGGTCCCCCACCGCCTGGGTCATGATCGCTTGGACGAGCTTGACGATGGGCGCCTCCTCCACGGCGGCGTCCAACTGCTCGTCGTCGGTCTCGAGCTGCTCCGCGGCCTGACTGGCGAGCGCCTCGACCTGCCCGTCCATCCCGGCGAAGCGTTGGATCGCGGCCTCGACGTCGGCCGCGGTCGCGACGACGGGCTGGACGTCGCGGTTCGTGATCGTGCGGATGTCGTCCAGGGCATAGACGTTCGCCGGGTCCGACATCGCCACCAGGAGCTTGCCTTCGCGTTCGCCGATCGGGATGGCGCGGTACCTGCGCGCGAGCGCATCGGGCAGCAGCGTCGTGGAGCTGGGGTCGATCTGGTAGTCGTTCAGGTCGACGAACTCGAGCCCCACCTGCTCGGCGAGCGCCCGCACCAGATCCGACTCCTTGATCATCCCCAGGTCGATCAGCACGCGACCGAGGGACTTCGGCGTCTTGCGATGCTCTTCGAGGGCCTTCTCGAGCTGGGTAGACGTGATCAGACCCTGTTCGATCAGGATCTGTCCGAGCTGCTTCGCCTTCCGCTTGACGGTCGTCATGCAGCGATCCGCCGTCCGTTCGATCTAGGTCGATCCCTCGTCATGACTGAGCTTCGTCATCGGGGCCTTCGACCTGAAGCAGGCCCGAGAACTCTTTGGCCAGCAGGACGCGGTCGACCTCAGCTTCGGGCTCCAGCTCGAGCTCGGGCCGCGCCTTACCTCCGTCGGATGGCGTCCCCTCACCGGGGGACCCCGCGGCGGCGACCGGCTCGCCGGGCTGCTCGCCGTCCTTCCTCCGCTTCTTCCCCTCGGGCGGTGCCGGTCCCTCGTGGCCGCCGGTCCCCTGCTTGCCCCCGGCCCCATCCTGGGCCTTGCCCTTGCCGTCCTTCGATCCGGACCGGGCCGCCTCCGCCGCATCGGCGGCGAGCTCTGGCTCCTCGTCCGCCCGCGTCCCGCCGGCCGATCCCGGAGCCTCGGCGATGGCCGCCGGATCCGCAACGAGGCTCCGATCCGGTCCCTCGGCCTTGGCCCCGCGGTTCCACGGGCGCACGTCGGCTCCCGCGGCCGCCGGCTCCAGCGCGGCGCCGACCGGAGGATGCAGGGACGTCCTCGGCTTGCCCGAGAACGCCGCCGGCGACTCAGGCACCTTCAGCGTCTCGCGACGCGTCCGTGCCTCTTCCGCGGCCATCAGGACCTGTTCGAGCTGGTCGAGGAGCAGGCCGGGGCGGACGCCGACGCCGGCGATCGCGAACGCGGCGTACGGACCCCGTCGCATGTAGGCCCACGTCTCGCCCGCGAACTCCACGAAGCTGCGCTCGGGCTCGCCGAGTCCGGCGAAGCGCAGCCACGACGGCTTGACGACGGCCTCGTCCTCCGGGAACGAGCCGAGGATCAGGCCGTCCCGCGACAGGATGAGGCAGCCGCGCACGTCGGCAACGCCGCCCGCGATGCGATGCGCGAGCGAGGAGTAGTCGTCCATGCCTAGGGGAGGCATCGTCGGGGCCACGACGGGCCTTGAGCGCGATGCGCGGAAGCGCTACGGATCAGCCCAGGCACTCGGCCTTGTCGGCCAGGAACGTGTCGTAGTCGACGCTGAACCGATGCGAGCCGTCCGCTCCGCACAGCACGTAGTAGAGGTACGGCACGTCGGCCGGCGACAGAGCGGCGCGCAACGACGGCAGGCCGGGGCTCGCGATCGGGGTCGGCGGGAGTCCCGCATGGATGCGGGTGTTGTAGGGGCTGTCGTACTCCAGGTCGGACGCCGACAGCTGGCCGTCGGGGGTCGGATCGTCGTAGAGCAGGGTCGCGTCGATCCCGAGGGTCATCCCCTCCGCGAGCCGGTTGTAGATCACGCCCGCGATCTTGGGTCGGTCGCCGGGCACGCGCGCCTCACGCTCGATCATCGACGCGATCACGACCGCCTCGTAGGGCGTCACGCCGAGGCGAGCGGTGTTCGCCCACGGCAGGCCGTCCACCTCGTCCGCGAACTGCGCGAGCATGCGCTCGATCAGCGCGTCCGCGGTGGCCTCACCCTCGATGAACTCGTACGTCTTCGGGAACAGGAACCCCTCGACCGTTGGCGTGCCCTTGGGCAGGTAGGGAGGCAAGGCGTGGTCGCCGCTCTGCGCGTCGGCGAGGAACCTGGCCCGCGGGATCCCCAGGTCGCGCTCTGCACGCTCGGCGATCTGCGTCAGTCGGTAGCCCTCCGGGATCGTGATGTCCACGGTCGGCGCCTCGGGCGGAGGGGCGCTCAGGACCCTCGCCGCGTCCTCGATCGTCATGTTCGTGGTGAGCTCGTGGGCCCCGGCCCTGATCTGGTCCGCCCGCCCTGTCCCGCGCAACAGGAGCCCCCCCACGAACCCATCGCATCGGATCACGCCGGCATCCTTGAGCAGCGTGAGGACCTCGCCCCCCGAGGCTCCCTCGGGGATCGAGACCTCGACGGGGTCCCGCGGACCGGCGGCGCCGCGGCAGCGTCCGTAGTACGACCCCGCGACCACGAGGGCCGTCACGAGGATCAGGAACGCGGCCAGGAGCGCCACCAGGCGACCCCGTCGCGGGCGCTCGGCCGGCGGACGCCGGTCGAGCCGGCGGGTGGGTGGGCGCTCCACGGGGTCGGAGGATACCGACGGCGTCATCCCGGGTCCCTGTGGGCATCCAGCCAGGCCTGCAGGATCACGGTCGCGGCCGTCCGGTCCACGACCCGCCGCCCGGCCCGGCCCCCGACGCCCGCCGCGCGCAGCGCGCGCTCGGCCTCGACCGTCGACAACCGCTCATCCTGCAGCGCGACGGGAACGTCGAGCCCGGAGGCGAGCGCCTGCGCGAACCGCTCGGCCTTCAGCGCCGCGGCGCCCGAGCCGCCGGACATCGACCGCGGGTGACCCACGACGACGGCGGTCGCGGCGTTGTCCCGCACCAGGGCGGCCACGGCCTTCAGATCCGCCGGCGCGCCCGTGCGGACGTTCCCGAGCGGCACGGCGAGGCGCCGCTCGTCATCGGAGATCGCCACGCCGATCCGGGCCTCGCCCAGGTCCAGCCCGATCACGCGGCCCGGGCGCGCCGTCCGATCCATCTAGCCATCCGCCAGGAGTGCCTCGAGCCGGGCCGCGATCGCGGCGACGGCCTCCGCCACCCCGTCGGCCCTCGGGCCGCCCGCGATCGCGAGACCCGGTTTGCCCCCCGCGCCCCCGCCGATGCTCCGGGCGGCCTCCTCCAGCAGGGCCGAGGCCGTCACGCCCCTCTCCACCAGGCGGCGGCTCGATGCGGCGACGATCGACGCCTTGCCTCCCCGGGTCGAGCCGAGGACCACGGCCGCCCCGTCGGGGCCCTCCAGCTTCCCGATCGTCTTCTGCGCCAGCTCGCGGAGCGATCCGACGTCGCCGTCCTCGATCGCCGCGACCAGCCGCACGCCGTCCCTCGCCTCGGCCCGCTCCACCAGGGCGTCCACCCGGGCCTCGACGCTTCGCTTCTCGAGCCTCCCGGCCGCCGACTCCAGCTGCTTGACCCGCTCGACGAGCTGCCGCGCCCTGTCGAGGGCGGCCCGCGGATCGGGGGCACCGATCGCCTCTACGATCGCGTGCAGCAACGCTCGCTCGGCGTTGATCTCCCGGAGCGCATCCGGGCCGACCAGCGCCTCGATCCGGCGCATGCCGGCCCCGATCGAGCCCTCGTGCAGGATCCGGATGATGGCGGCGTGCCCGGTCCGCGGCACGTGCGTGCCGCCGCACAGCTCCCGAGAGTAGTCGCCCACCTCGACCACGCGCACGAGGTCCCCGTACTTCTCGCCGAACAGCGCCACCGCGCCCTGCGCCTTCGCCTCGTCGAACGTCGTCTCGTAGGCGATGACGGCGTCGTCGCGCGCCAGCCGGAGGTTCGCCTCGCGCTCGGCCTCCTCCAGCAACGCCTGGTCGACCGCGGACGGATGGGGGAAGTCGAAGCGCAGCCGCCCCGGGGCGACGAGCGACCCTGCCTGGCGGGCGTGCTCGCCCAGCAGGTGCTTCAGCGTCCAGTGCAGGATGTGCGTCGACGTGTGGCTGCGCGCGGTCGCCTCCCGTCGGTCGGCATCCACCTCGGCGTGCGCGAGCTGACCGGGTCGGACCTCACCCGACTCGACGGAGCCGACGTGGAGGATCGCCGGTCCCGCCCACTGCGCGTCGGTGATCCGCACGAGCCCCGTGTCCGTGCGGATCAGGCCCTGGTCGCCGATCTGCCCGCCGCCCTCCGCGTAGAACGGCGTGACGTCGAGGAACACCCGGACCTCGTCGCCCTCCCCGGCGACCGCCAGCTCGCGGGACCCGGGGTCGAGCAGCGTCGTCACGCTGCCCTCCGCGTCGAGCCGCGTGTACCCGACGAACTCGCTCGGGGGCACCCCCGAGGCGTCCAGGCCGATCGGCACGCGCTTCGCCGCGTCGCGGGCCCGCCGGCGCTGCTCCTCCAGGAGCTCGGCGAACCGGTCCACGTCGACGTCCAGCCCCGCCTCGGCGGCGAGCTCCTGCGTCAGCTGCAGCGGGAAGCCGAACGTGTCGGAGAGCTGGAACGCGACGTCCCCGTCCAGGCGGCTCGCGCCCTCCTCGACCGCGCGCTCGACCCGCGGGGTGAGGATCCGCATCCCGTCCTCGAGCGTCGCGGCGAACCGCTCCTCCTCGGACGTCGCGACCTGCTTCACGAACGCCTCGTTCTCGCGCAGCTCCGGGTAGACGTGCCCGAACCGCTCGACCGCGACGTCGATGATCGGTTCGAGGACGCCCTGATGGATCCCGAGGCGGCGCGCGTGCGAGACGACGCGCCGCAGCATCCGGCGCAGGATGTACCCGCGCCCCTCGTTCGAGGGCTGGACGCCGTCCGCGATCAGGAACGTCGTGGCGCGGCCGTGCTCCGCGATCACCTTCAGCGAGACGTCGTCGAGCGGGTCGACCCCGTGCCGCCGGCCGGAGCGGGACTCCGCGACCTCCAGGAACGGCTGGAAGAGGTCGGTCTCGAACACGTTGTCCAGCCCCTGCAGCACCAGCGCCACCCGCTCGAGGCTGGACCCCGTGTCGACGTTCTTGGCGGGGAGCTCGGCCACGACCTCGAGCTCGGCGTCCACCTGGTCCTGGATGAAGACCAGGTTCCAGATCTCCATGAAGCGCTCCTCGTCGACGTCCGGGCCGCCATCGGGGCCGAAGGCCGGCCCGCGGTCGACGAAGATCTCCGAACACGGGCCGCCGGGGCCCGCCGTGTGTGTGTGCCAGTAGTTCGCCAGCTCCCCATCGGCGTCCAGCCGGCCGCGGCGAACGATCCGCTCGGGCGCGAGCCCGACGCCGTCCACCCAGGCCGCCTCCGCCTCCGCGTCCGCCTCGAAGATCGTGGCCCACAGCCGGTCGTGCTCGATCCCGAAGCGCTCGGTCACCAGCTCGTGGGCCCACGCCACGGCCTCGGCCTTGAAGTAGTCGCCGAACGAGAAGTTCCCGAGCATCTCGAAGAACGTGAGGTGGCGGGCGTCCGTGCCGACCGCCTCGATGTCGTTCGTCCGCATCACCTTCTGGACGGTCGTCGCCCGTGGGTACGGTGGATCGGCCTGGCCCAGGAAGTACGGGATGAACTGGTTCATCCCCGCGTTCGTCAGGAGCAGCCCGGACTCCGGCGGCGGGATCAACGACGAGGACGGCACGCGCCGGTGGCCCCGTTCCTCGAAGAACGAAAGGAAGGTCTCGCGGATCCGGTCGCCGTCCATCCGGCGGGAGTGTATCGGTGGGTCAGTCCGCGATGCGGGCGTGGTCGCCCGCGGCCGCGTCGGACGCGTCGTACGCCGCCCGGAGCTCCCGCTCGCGCTCGTCCATCGCGCGTCGGCCCTCGGCGACCGACTCGGAGACGAGCCGGCCGAGGTCCAGGATGCCGCCCTTCGTCTCCCGCGCGATCGTCGCCGGCGCGACCCGCCTCGCCTGCCGCTTCGTCCAGCGAGAGACCAGGATGGCCGAGGCCGCGCCCGCGCCCAGACCCAGGGAGACCCAGAACGCTCGACGCACCTAGGCTCGCTTCTTGGAGAAGCGGCCGGCGCCCTGACGGAGCCCGGCGCCGAAGCTGATGACCTTCATCAGGGGACTGGCCGCGGCCTCGCTCACGAGGCCGGTGACCCGCTCCACCTTGCCCGCGATCCCGTTCACCTTGATCAGCAGCTCGTCGACGCGGTCGATCTCGCGGTTCGTCTTCTCGACGGACGTGCGCACCTCGCGCAGCAGGGGGACCGTCTCCTCGCGGGTGGAGTCGATCAGCATCTTCGTGCTCTCGAGGACGCGGAAGGTGTTCAGCAGCACGACGCACAGGAACAGGACGAGGAGGCCCCAGAAGGAGGCCAGGACGATCAGCGCGATGTCCCCACCCGAGAGCGCCAGCGTCGTCATCGAACCTCCCCTTCGGTGCGCACGGTCCGCGTAGCATACCGACCGGCCACGCTCGGCCGTGTCCCCGTCAGGGCTCCTCCCCCGGCCGCTCCTCGCCCTCGCCCGACGGGACGTAGTACCGCCGGCCCTCGAAGCGGACCGGCCGGTGCGCCTGCTCCACGCGGTGGCCGGGGTAGTCGTGGGGGTACCGGTAGCCCTTGCCGTGACCCAGGCGCCCGGCCCCCGGGTAGGAGGCGTCCCGCAGGTGCTCGGGGACCGGGTCGGCCGACACTGCGTCCTCCGTCGCCGCGGCCAGGGCCGTGTACACGCTGTTCGACTTCGGCGCCCGGGCGAGGTAGACGGCTGCCTCGGCCAGGTTCAGCCGAGCCTCCGGCAGCCCGACGTGCTCCACGGCCTGGGCGGCGGCGACGGCGATCGTGAGGGCGCGGGGGTCGGCGAGCCCGACGTCCTCGGAGGCGTGCACGATCATGCGGCGGGCGATGAAGCGAGCGTCCTCCCCCGCCTCGAGCATCCGCGCGAGCCAGAACAGCGCGGCGTCGGGGTCGGAGCCGCGGATGCTCTTGATGAACGCCGAGATCACGTCGTAGTGGGCGTCGCCCTGCCGGTCGTACACCACCGCCTTGCGCTGGATCGCCTCGGCGGCGAGCTCGCGGGTGACCTCGGGCCGGTCGGCGCCCGCCGCGGCCAGGGCTGCGGCCTCCAGCCCGGTCAGGGCCATCCGCGCGTCTCCCCCCGACACCTCCACGAGGTGCCCGAGCGCGTCGTCGGTCGCCGTCACGGCCAGGCCGCCCAGACCCCGGTCCCGGTCGTCCAGCGCCCGGCGCAGCAGCGCCACCAGGTCCTCGGCGCCGATCGGCTCGAGCCGCAGCAGCAGGCACCGCGACAGGAGCGGGGTGTTGAGGGAGAAGTACGGGTTCTCGGTCGTCGCGCCGATCAGCGTGACCGTCCCGGACTCGACCGCTGGCAGCAGCACGTCCTGCTGCGCCTTGGACCACCGGTGCACCTCGTCGACGAACAGCACGGTCCGGAACATCCCGCCCCTCGCGCCGTCCATCACCTTGCGCGCGTCGGCCACCCCGGACGACGTGGCGGAGAGCTGGACGAGGTCGGCGCCGACCGCGTCGGCCAACAGGTGCGCGAGCGTGGTCTTGCCGGTCCCCGCCGGCCCCCAGAGGATCAGCGACGGGAGATTGCCGCCGGCGACCAGCTTGGTGAGCGCCTTGCCCGGCCCGATCAGGTGGGTCTGTCCGACGAAGTCGTCGAAGCTCCGAGGCCGCATCCGTGCCGCGAGCGGCTCGTCGGCCATCGCGGGATCACTCCGAGCCGCGGGCGATGCGGTCGGGCCGGATGCGGTACAGGACCCGGACCTGACCGGGCCGGTACTCCCAGCGCTCACCGTCGTGGTACCGGCGGTTGAGCGCGTCGATGTGCGCCTCGGCCTCGTCTCCGGTCTCGATCGAGACGACCGTGCCGTTGACGGCCAACCACGTGTACGGGTCCGTCTGCTGGTTGACCGAGACCGCCACGCGCGGATCCCGGCGGATGTTGCGGTCCTTCCTCCGGCCGACCGCGCTGTTCACCAGCACGTTGCCCGCGTCGTCGACGTCGATCCAGGTGGGGGCCACGTGCGGGGTCCCGTCCGCGTTCAACGTGACCACGTGCGCGAAGTTCGTCCCGCGCAGCAAGGCGCGGTCGTGCTCGGTCAGCTCCGTCATGCGCCGTCTCCCCGCGGCCCCGACGGCCGCCTCAGGGCGATCCCGAGCTCGCGCAGCTGGTTCTCGTCGACCGCGGCCGGCGCGCCCGTGAGCGGGTCGGCTCCCGACTGCGCCTTCGGGAACGCGGTCACGTCCCGGATCGCCTCCTTCCCCGCCAGCAGCATCGCGAGCCGGTCGATCCCCATCGCGATCCCGCCGTGCGGCGGCGCGCCGTAGCGGAACGCGCGGATGAGGTGCCCGAACTGGTCCTCGACGTCCGCGTCCGACAGACCCAGGACCTCGAAGACCCTGGCCTGGAGCTCGGGTCGGTGGATCCTGATGCTGCCCCCGCCGATCTCGAACCCGTTCAGGGTCAGGTCGTAGGCGCGGGCGCGCGCGGTGGCCGGGTCCAGATCGTCCGTCAGCGGCATCGTGAACGGGTGATGGTTCGACACCCACCGGTCCTCCTCGTCGCTCCAGTCGAACAGCGGCGCCTCGAAGTACCAGCAGAACTCCCACCGGTCCCGCGGGATCAGGTCCAGCCGGACGGCCAGGTCGCGCCGGAGCCCGTCGAGCGCGACGTGCACGCGGTCGGGCTTGTCGGCGACGATCGCCACCAGATCGCCGGCGGACGCACCCGTTCGCTCGAGCGTCGTGGCGACCTCTCGGTCGCTCAGGAACTTCGCGACCGGAGAGCGCACCTCCGCGCCGTCCTCCACCACGAGCCAGACGAGACCGGCCGCGCCCCGGCCCTTCGCCTCCTCGACCACCTTGTCGAGCTCCTTGCGCGACAGCGCCCCGCCCCCCGGCGCGGCGAGCCCCTTGATCGCACCGCCCCCGGCGGCCACCCCCGCGAAGGCCTGGAACCCGGAGCCCTCGAACAGGTCGGTGAGCGTCGCGAGCTCCATCCCGTAGCGCAGGTCCGCCTTGTCGGATCCGTACCGCTCGACCATCGCGTCGTACGTCATCCTGCGGAACGGCACCGGCACGTCGACGCCGTGGGTCTCCCCGAGGATCCGCGCGTACAGCGGCTCGATCACCGCGACGACGTCCTCCTCGTCGCAGAAGGACATCTCCACGTCGAGCTGCGTGAACTCGAACCCCCGGTCGGCGCGCGGCGCCTCGTCGCGCAGGCACCGGACGATCTGGTAGTAGCGGTCCTGCCCCGCCACCATCAACAGCTGCTTCAGCTGCTGCGGCGACTGCGGCAGCGCGTAGAACGTCCCCGGGTGCAGGCGCGCGGGGACCAGGAAGTCCCGTGCGCCCTCGGGTGTGCTCCGGCCCAGGAGCGGCGTCTCGACCTCCAGGAAGCCCAGGGCGTCCATGTGCTCGCGGATCAGCCGGTTGATCGTCGCCCGCAGGCGCAGGATCGCCGTCATCTCCGGTCGGCGCAGGTCCAGGTAGCGGTACCGGAGGCGGAGGTCCTCGCCGGCTTCGATCCGGTCCTCGATCGGGAACGGCGGCGTCTCGGACCCGGCCAGCACCTCCAGGGTCCGCGCCGTGACCTCGACGTCCCCGGTCCCGAGCGCCGGGTTGCGCATCCCGTCGGGACGCGCCGTGACCTCGCCGGTCACGCGGATCACGTCCTCGGCGCCCAGGTGCTGCGCGTCGCCATGGGCGTCGGGCGCCTGCTCAGGATGGAACACGAGCTGCACGACCCCCTCGCGGTCGCGCAGGTCGATGAAGGTCACGCCGCCGTGGTCGCGCCGGCTCGCCACCCAGCCGCAGAGCGCGACCTCGGTCTCCACGTCGCGGGCGCGGAGCTCGCCGCAAGCGTGCGTGCGCATGGCCGTGCGGAACGTGCTCATGCTTGCCGGGCCGCGCCCACCCTCGCGGCCACGTCGGCCAGCGACACCGACTCCTGTTCCCCGTCGGCCAGTCGCCGCAGCGTCGCGACGCCCTCGGCCAGCTCACGCTCCCCGAGGATCGCCGCGAACACCGCGCCCGCGCGGTCGGCCATCCGGAGCTGCGCCTTCAGGGGACGGTCCCCATGGCTCGACGCCGCCGGCACGCCGGCGTCGCGGAGCGCCCGAACGAGGTCCGCCGCCGCCGGGCGGGCGTCCGACCCGATCGACACGACGAAGCACCGCGGCCCTCGCGTCCCGGGCAACGGCGCGCCCTCCGCCTCCATGGCGAGGAGCACCCGGTCCAGCCCCATCGCGAAGCCAACACCGGGGGTGGCCGGGCCGCCGAGCTCCTCCGCCAGGCCGTCGTAGCGCCCGCCCGCGTTGAGCGTGCCCGACTTCGAGGCGGCCAGGACCTCCGACGCCCATTCGAACGTCGTGCGCGTGTAGTAGTCGAGGCCTCGGACCAGCCGAGGATCCAGCCGGTAAGGGATGCCGGCCTCGTCGAGGGCCGCGCGGACCCCCGCGAAGTGCTCCGCGCACTGCCCGCACAGGTGATCGACGATCGTCGGGGCGTCCAGGACGAAGTCCCGCCGTCCGTCGACCTTGCAGTCGAACACGCGCAGCGGGTTGCGTTCGAGGCGTTCGCGGCAGTCCCGGTCCAGCCGGTCCCTGTGCGGAGCCAGGTGCGCCACGAGCAGCTCCCTGTAGGCGGGACGGCAGACGGGATCCCCGATCGAGTTCAGCAGCAGCTCGAAGCGCCGGAGCCCCCGGGCGCGGAGGTATCGATCCCCGATCGCGATCACCTCCGCGTCCGCCTCGGCCGCCCCGACCCCGATCACCTCGATCCCGAACTGGCGGAACTCGCGCAGCCGCCCCGCCTGCGGACGCCCGTGACGGAACTGCGCGCACACGTAGTACCCCTTGAACGGGCGCGGGAGCTCCTGGGCGTGCGACAGGTAGGCCCGGACCACCGACGCGGTGCTCTCGGGCCGCAGCGTGACCGACCGACCGCCCTTGTCCTCGAACGTGTACATCTCCTTCGACACGACGTCCGACGTGCCGCCGGAGGTTCGCGCGAAGAGCTCGGTGTGCTCGAACGTGGGCGTCTCGACGTAGCGATAGCCGAACAGCTCGGCGACGCGGTGCGACTCCTCGTAGAGGCCGAGCATCGCGTCGGCGCGATCGGGCAGCAGGTCAAGCGTCCCGCGAGGGGGCGCGAGCTCCATCAGCCGGTCACCATCTGCAGGAACGGGTTCGCGGCCCGCTCCCGGCCGACCGTGGTGCGCGGCCCGTGGCCCGGCAGGACCGACATCGGGTCGGGCAGGGTGAGGAAGCGAGCCAGGCTCGCGCGCATGTCCGCGGGCGACGAGTTCGCGAAGTCCGACCGTCCGACCGTGCCGGCGAACACCAGATCGCCGGACAGGACCGATCCGTCGGTCAGGAAGCAACAGCTCCCGGGCGTGTGCCCGGGCGTGTGCCACACCTCGATCGCGGCCCCGGCCAGCCGCAGTCGGTCACCGTCGGCCAGCGTCCTGACGTCCTTCACCGGATCCAGGACGTCGTCCCACCCCGCGTTCCAGGCCTGCGGATCGTCCAGCGCCAGCCGGTCCGCCTCGTGGATGAACAGCGGGAGCTCGTCGCCGCAGAACGAGCCGGCTCGACCGATGTGGTCGACGTGCGCGTGGGTGGCCAGCACGGCCACCGGCGTCCGCCCGGCGGCTCGCAGCATGGCCCACACCCGGTCGGGTTCGAACCCCGGGTCGACGACGACCGCCTCGTCGTCGGACTCGCCGGCCAGGAGCCAACAGTTCGTCCCGTAGGGGTTGTCGTCGAAGACGTCCAGGTACATGGAGCGGCCATCTTACCGACGGCGACCCGGCGACCGGTTCGCCCCCGCGCGGGGGCGGGTCGGTTCGCGCCCCTCCTGACCGCGGCTGGTCGCCTGCCGCCGTCTCAGGCGATCGCGGCGTCCAACACCAACGTGACTGGGCCGTCGTTCACGAGCTCGATCCGCATGTGCGCCCCGAAGACCCCTCGCCCCACGGCCACTCCCCGCGCCTCGAGCGCCGCCGCGAGGGCCTCCACGCGCGAGGCTGCGATCTCCGGCTCGGCGGCGTCGGCGAACGACGGACGCCGCCCCTTGCGCAGGTCCCCGTAGAGCGTGAACTGCGAGATGACGAGCGCCTCGCCGGCCACGTCCAGCAGCGAGCGGTTCATCTTCCCGGCCTCGTCCGCGAAGACCCGCAGGTGGACGACCTTCTCGGCCAGGCGCTCGGTGTCGTCGTCCCGGTCGTCCCGACCCACACCCACCAGGACGAGGAACCCGGCCCCGATCGCCGCCACGGGCTCGCCGTCGACCTCCACCGACGCGCTCGAGACCCGCTGGATCACGAGCCGCATCGGATCGGCCCTCAGCTGGGGACGACGCGGTACGCGTCGAAGACGCCGTCGACCCGCTTCACGGCGGCGAGGACGCTCGAGAGGTGCGCGATGTCACCGAGCTCGAACGTGAACCGCAGCCGCGTGATGCGGTCCTTCCCCGTCGCCGACGTCGCCGACAGGATGTTCAGGTGATGGTCGGAGAGCACGGTGGCCGTGTCCGACAGGAGCCGCGTCCGGTCGAGCGCCTCGACCATGATCGAGACGACGAACGACGTCGGCTTGCCCTCCGTCCAGGTCACGTCGATCATCCGCTCGGGCTCCCGCTCCAGGGACTTCACGTTGGGGCAGTCC
Source organism: Actinomycetota bacterium (assembly GCA_046330185.1). Classification (GTDB taxonomy): domain Bacteria; phylum Actinomycetota; class UBA4738; order UBA4738; family HRBIN12; genus DATBLY01. The sequence goes on along the minus strand of JAXLTF010000009.1, from coordinate 27,807 downwards.
GTCCGGTGCACGGAGACCCCCTGGCCGCGGGTGACGAAGCCGACGATCCGATCGCCGGGGACCGGCGTGCAACAGCGCCCGAGCCGGACCCAGACGTCGGGCAGGCCGCGCACCATCACGCCCTGGCCGACCTCCGACGGCTTGCCCAGCCGGACCGGACGGGCGAGCGGCACGTCGGTGACGTCCTCCTCGGGCGTCCCGGTGACCAGGCGCTGGAGCCGCGCGACGACCGACTGAGGCGATACGTGCCCCTCACCCACGGCCACGTAGAGCGCCTCCAGGTCCGGATACTTCAGCTCCGCGGCGGTCTGGGCCATCATCTCCTCGGTCGCCAGGCGCTTGAGCGGCAGGTGCTGCTTGCGCATGAGCCTCTGCAGCGCGTCCCGGCCGTGTTCCATCGCGTCCTCGCGCCGTTCCCGTGCGAACCATTGACGGATCTTCGTGCGGGCCCTCGGGGTGGTGACGAACTGGAGCCAGTCCTGCGAGGGCCCCTCGCCCTGAGCCTTCGAGGTCAGGACGTCCACCGTGTCCCCGGTCCGCAGCTCGTAGTCGAGCGGCACGAGCTTGCCGCCGACCTTCGCCCCGATCGTGCGGTGGCCGACCTCGGTGTGGATCGCGTACGCGAAATCGACCGGCGTCGCGCCGGTCGGCAGGTTCACGACGTCCCCCTTCGGCGTGAACACGAAGACCCGGCCGCCGGAGAGGTCGATCTTGAGCCCCTCCATGAACTCGCGCGGGTCGGCCATGTCCTTCAGCCACTCCATCATCTGGCCGAGCCAAGCGGTCTCGGCCGCCTCCCGCGCTTGCTTGCCGCCCTCCTTGTATCGCCAGTGCGCGGCGATCCCGAACTGGGCGGTGCGGTGCATGTCCCGCGTCCGGATCTGGATCTCGAGCGGCTTGCCCTCGGGCCCCACGACCGTCGTGTGCAGCGACTGGTACATGTTCGCCTTGGGCATGGCGATGTAGTCCTTGAAGCGGTTGGGGACCGGGCGCCAGAGCGCGTGCACGGCGCCGAGGGCCGCGTAACAGTCGCGCAGGGACCCGACCTGGACCCGGATCCCCACCAGGTCGTAGATCTCGTTGAACTCCTTGCCCCGGATGACCATCTTCTCGTAGATGGAGTACAGGTGCTTCGGACGCCCCTCGACGTCCGCCTTGATCCCGAGCTCCTTCAGCTTGCGCCGCAGCGCCGCGGTCACGCCGTCGATCAGATCCTGTCGTTCGCCCCGGCGGGCCTCGACGAGGCTCGCGATCTCCCGGTACGGGCCGGGGTGCAACGTCTTGAAGGAGAGGTCCTCGAGCTCCCACTTGAGCTCCTGGACACCCAGCCGGTCCGCGAGCGGGGCGTGGATCTCGAGCGTCTCGGTCGCCACGCGCCGCTGCTTCTCCGCCGGGAGCGATCCGATCGTCCGCATGTTGTGCAGCCGGTCGGCGAGCTTGATCAACAGGACCCGGATGTCGCCGGCCATGGCCACGATCATCTTGCGGACGTTCTCGGCCTGCTCCTGCTCCCTGCTCTTGAACTCGATCCGCTCGAGCTTCGTCAGGCCGTCCACGATCCGACCGACCTCCCCGCCGAACGCCTCCTGCAGCTCGTCCAGCGTGACGTCGGTGTCCTCGACGGTGTCGTGGAGCAGGGCCGCCTCGATCGTCGTGGTGTCCAGACGAAGGTCGGCCAGGATCCCAGCGACGGCCACCGGGTGCTCGATGAAGTCCTCGCCCGAGAGCCGCTTCTGCCCCTCGTGGGCCGCCTCGGCGAAGGCGTACGCGCGCTGGATCTCGCGGTGGTCCGCGCGGGGGTTGTAGGTGCGGACCTTCCGCAGGACCGGCTCGATCAGGGCGGGGGCGGCTCGCCGGGACGCAGCCGCGCGAGGAGGCCGCCGCGCCGCTGCTCGGCCCTCACCTGCTCCTGCTGTCCACGCGCGCCTCCCGCGGCCAGTGTACGGAGGTTCCGCGCGGCTCCGCGCCGGCCGCGGGCCTCAGTAGTGGATCAGGGTGAAGAGCTCGTGCCCGTCGATCTTGTCTCGGCCGGCCAGCGCGTCGAGCTCGATGAGGCACGCGATGCCGCAGACCTTCCCGCCGACACGCTCCACCAGGTCGGCGGACGCGGCGGCGGTGCCGCCGGTGGCGAGGACGTCGTCGACCACCAGGACCCGCTCGCCGGGGCTCACGGCATCCTCGTGGATCTCGAGCGAGGCCGAGCCGTACTCCAGGTCGTAGGATGCCCCCGCGGTCTTCCAGGGGAGCTTCCCCGACTTGCGGACGGGGGCGAACCCGGCGCCGAAGTGGTACGCGACCGGCGCCGCCAGGATGAAACCGCGCGCCTCGATCCCGACGACCTTGTCGACGTTGCCCCGGCCGAAGTGGACGACGATGAGGTCGATGATCGTCGAGAAGGCGATGGGGTCGGCGAGCACCGGCGTGATGTCCTTGAAGCTGATCCCGGGCTCCGGGAAGTCCGGGACCTCCCGGATCAGCGTCTTGATGTCCGCGAGTTCCATGTCTACCTCCGCCGCCGCTTCGCCGGCGGCCGTCGCTTGCTCTTCGGACGTGGCCGCGCCGGGCCCGGCGGCCTGCTGCCCGTCCGCGTGGGCGTCGAGGCGGCGACCGCGACCTCTTCGCCGTCGGCCTGCGGCCCCGCCGCACCCTGACGGGCGTCGGCCTCCGACCGGCCCGTCGTCCTGGTCTCCCGCACGGTCCGCCGGGCCTCGAGCTGCCGGTAGCGGGCCTCCCGGCCCTTCAGGATGGTCAGCACCGGGGCCGCGATGTAGATCGACGAGTACGCGCCGGTGGTGACCCCGATGAACATCGCGAACGCGAAGTCCTTGAGGGTGTCGCCCCCGAAGAAGAGCAGCGACAGGATCGGCAGGAGCACGACGAGCGACGTGTTCACCGACCGCATGAACACCTGATTGAGGGAGAGGTTCACCACGTTCGCGTATCCCTCACGCGCCACGAGCGCCGTCGACTCGGTGTTCTCCTTGATCTTGTCGTAGATCACGACCGTGTCGTAGAGGGAGAACCCGAGGATCGTGAGGATCGCGATGACGGTCTCGGGGGTCACCTCTCGGCCCGTGAGGGCGTACACGCCGATCGTGATCAGGACGTCGTGGACCAGCGCGATCATCGCCCCGATCGCCATCTTCCACTCGAACCGGATCGTGATGTAGAGCGTGATCGCCAGCAGCACGACGATCAGACCGGTGAGCGCCTTGCGGGAGATCTCCTGCCCCCAGGTCGGCCCCACGTCCTGCACGTTGATCTCGCTGCGATCGATCCCGGCCTGCTCCGCGAGCGCGTCCAGCAGATCGGCGGACGCCTGCGGATCGCCGGTAAGGGAGTCGGTCCGGATGAGGATCGAGTCCCCGTTCGCGACCTGGACGTCCGCGTCCGGATGACCGTGCTCGGCCAGCGTCGCCGTGACATCGTCGACGCTCACGGGCGTCTGCCACGTGTAGCTGATCTGCGCGCCGCCCTCGAAGTCGATCGAGAGGTTCAGCCCGCCGCGGACCACGAAGCCGAGGATCGACAGGAGGATCAGCGCGCCCGAGATCGCGAACCACCATCGCCGGTGCTCGATGAATCGGAAGTGCGGGATGGTGTGCCCGCGGTACGTCTCGATCGCGTGGCGCCAGCTCATCGGGAGCCTCCCGCGACCGGTGCGGGGGGCGGAGCGGACGCGAACTCGTGGTCGGCGGCGACACCGCTCTCGAGGCCGAAGCCGGGCAGCGACACCAACCGGCGGTTCCGCGCGATCAGGAACACCGTCGGCCGCTTGAAGAACCAGACCACGAACAGGTCCAGCAGCGTCGCCACCCCGAGCGTGAGCGCGAACCCGCGGACGGAGCTGACGGCGGTGAGGTACAGGACGACCGCCGCGATCCCCGTGACGATGTCGGCGGCCACGATCGTGCTGTACGCGCGCTTGAACGCGGGTCGGACGGCCGAGCGTGCCGAGCGACCGCCTCGCACCTCGTCCTTGAGTCGTTCGAAGAACACGATGTACGAGTCGGCGGTGACCCCGAGGGAGATCACGAGGCCGGCCACGCCCGCCAGCGTCAGCGCGTAGCCGAAGGTCTCGCCGGCGATCGAGACCAGGGCCAGCGCCAGGATGGCCCAGATCGTCATCCCGAACCATGCCACGATGCCGAGCAGGCGATAGTAGAAGAGCAGGTACAGGAACAGGAGCAGCAACCCGACCACCCCGGCGACGATCCCCTGGTGCAGGGATTCCTTCCCGAGCGTGGGGCTGACCGTCAGCACCTGCTGCGTCTCGAGCTGGACGGGCAGGGCCCCTGCGTTCAGCACCGTGGCGAGGTCCTGCGCCCGTTCCTTCGTGAACTGACCGGTGATGACGCCGATCCCGTCCGTGATCGGGTTCTGCACGACCGGGGCCGATATGACCTGTCCGTCGAGGATGATCGCGAGCTGCTTGCCCTGGAGCCGGGTCGTGACCTCGGCGATGGTGTCCTTGCCGGCGTTCGTGGCCTCGAACTGGATCTGCCAGCCAACGTTGGAGGCGCCGGAGCTGGGCGTCGCGTACTGGGCCGTGGCCTTGCGGATCGCGTCGCCCGTGATCTCCACCGGACCGAGGTGGTACTTGTTCCCGTCCTGGCCGAGGAACCAGACGTCGGTGTCGGCCAGCTCGTCGGGTGAGCTCGGGCAGTCGGGGGTGGGCGTCGCCGCGTCCCGGTCGCACGTGATCGGCTGCGAAGCGAAGCTCGGATCCTGCGGCGTGAGGACCTGCAGCACCTCCCGCTGCTCGAGCCGCGCGGTGGTCCCGATCAGCGCGAGCAGACGCTCCTGACCCGTCTCCTGCAGCTTGCGATCGGCGTCGGGCCGGTCGATGAAACAGCCCAGGTCGACGCCGGCGGAGCTGACCACGCAGAACTCACGGTTCCGTTCCTGCACCGCGATCTGGTCGATCGCCGCGTTCGCCGCGTCCTGCGTACCGAAGCAGACGGGGCTCGAGGCCGCGGCGCCCGAGACGCACCACTGCGACGTGGTGGTCGTCGTGAGCCCGTCCTTGGCCTCCTGCGCCTCCTTCTTCGTGGGGAAGCAGCCGTAGGACGTGTCGCCGTTCTTCACGCACCAGTCGCCGGTCTGCGCCCCGGGATCCTCGCGAGCGACCGTGGTCGCGGCGATCGCCGCCTCCGCGTCCGCCTCGGTCCCGAAACAGGCGTCCGTCACGTCGAGGTCGTCGCTCGCCAGGCAGACCTGCTGGATCTGCTCCTCGGACTTCACCCCGTCGAGCGTGCTCTCGGCGGCCGCCTCGTCCTTCAGGCAGCCGAAGTTCGTCCCGTCCTCCCCGATGAGGCAGAACTGCTGTTCCTGCCGCTCCTCCACCGTGCCCTTCGCCAGGCCGGGCAGCTGCACCTCGATGTTCGTGCCCGACACGTAGATCTGCGGCTCCCCCACCCCGAAGGAGTCGACGCGGTTGCGGATGCTCTCGAGGGCCTGCTGCATCACGTCGTCGGGCGTGCCCTCGGGCGCCGAGAGGATCACGGACACGCCGCCCTCCAGATCGAGGCCGAGCGTCGGCTGGAGCGTCCCGGTCAGCAGGCCGACCAGGGAGGCGCCCGTCAGCACCAGCACGAAGATGATGGAGGCCCAAAGGCCCCGGGTGCCCTTCACGCCAGCTCCGCCCCGTTGATCACCAGCCGGAACCGTGCGTCCAGCCGTTCGGCGGCGTGCCGGCACATCTGCATCCTGCCCAGGAAGATCTCGAAGTACTCCATGACCTGGCTGATCCCGGTGTCGATCGTCAGCTCGAGCGTGACGGTCCGGGCGTCCGAGTCTACCCGCAGGAACGACTGTTCGACGGCGTGGTTGACGCGATCGTGGATGTCGAACGCGATCTGGCCGGACCTCCGCACGCGGCTGCGGTGCACGTCGGACTTGTCCGCCAAGATCACGGCCGCCGACACGGGCGAGACGGCGAACCCGTCGTCCTCCTCGTGGTTCGCGACGGCCGCGACGATCGCGGCCAGGTCCGCCGCCTCCGTCCGCTCCCTCAGCGCCTGGTACACGAGCAGGCCGCCCGTCTGCGCGTGGACCTCGCGCGTGAGCATGTTCCCCACGTCGTGCAGGTATCCCGCCACCCGGGCGAGCTCCGCCTCACGCTCGGTGAAGCCCAGGCGGTGCAGCACCTGGTAGGAGATCCGGGCGACCAGGTTCGCGTGGCGGAAGCCGTGCTCCGTGAAGCCGATCGCGTCCATCACGCGGTCGGCCGACGCGATGAAGCTCGAGAGCTGCGGGTCCGCCTGGACGTCCTCGAGCGTGACGCTTGCGCCCTCGGCGGGCGCGACCGCCCCCGTCGACGGGTCGGGTTGCTCGTTCACGAGGAGGTCGAGTCCTCTTCCTCTTCCTCGAGACCTGGCTCCTCGTCCACGTCGTCCTCGAAGGCACCCTCGTCCTCGTCGACCACCCGGCGGGCGATCCCGCTCTTGAGCATCCGCACCCGGGTGCCGGGAGCGATCTCGATCTCGACGGTGCCCTCGGTCTCATCCATCTCGACGACGGTCCCGTAGATCCCGGCCGTCGTGATCACCTCGTCGCCGGGCTCGACCGCGGACAGGAGCGCCTGCTGCGCCCGGACCCGCTTCTGCTGGGGACGGATCAGCAGGAAGTAGAAGACCCCGCCCATCAGGAGGAGGGGCAGGAACAGCGCGAGCGCGCTGCCACCTTGCTGGCTGTTCTGAGCGAGGAGCCCGACCATGGTCACCGTTCCCTCCGTGCGTGGGTGCGGGCAGGGAGTCTACAGCCGCCACCCCGGGGCGCCCGGCCCCACACGCCCCTGACCAGCCGCTCCGGGCGGCTCAGAGGGGCAGCGCGCCCGGCGGCACGATCTGAAGATGACGGAACGCCCGCTCGGTGGCGACCCGTCCTCGCGGGGTGCGCTTCAGGAAGCCGAGCTGCATCAGGTACGGCTCCACGACGTCCTCGATCGTGTCGGTCTCCTCGCCGACCGCGGCCGCGAGGGTGGAGAGCCCGACCGGGCCACCCGAGAACTTCTCCACCACCGCGCGGAGCACCGCGTGGTCCAGACGGTCGAGCCCCTCCTCGTCGACCTCGAACAGCTCCAGGCCGCCCAGTGCCACCTCGCCGGTGATCCGGCCGTCGTGGCGCACCTCCGCGAAGTCGCGCACGCGCCGCAGCAGCCGGTTGGCGATCCGGGGCGTGCCGCGCGATCGCCGGGCGATCGCCACCGCGCCCTCCGGGTCGCAGCCGACGCCCAAGATCCCGGCCGATCGCTCCACGATCCGGGTCAGGTCCTCCACCGAGTAGTAGTCGAGCCTCGGCGAGAACCCGAACCGCTCGCGCAGCGGCAGCGTGATCCGCCCGGGCCGCGTGGTGGCTCCGATCAGCGTGAACCGCGGCAGGTCCAGGCGGATCGTGCGGGCCGTCGGCCCCTTCCCGAGCACCACGTCCAGGCTGAAGTCCTCCAGGGCCGGGTACAGGACCTCCTCGACGGTCCGCGGCATCCGGTGGATCTCGTCCACGAACAAGACGTCGCCGCCTTCGAGGTTCGTCAGGATCGCCGCCAGGTCGCTCGGCCGGTCGAGCGCCGGCCCGGAGCTCGGCTGGAAGCCCGCGCCCATCTCGTTCGCCACGATCTGGGCGAGCGTCGTCTTGCCCAGGCCGGGCGGCCCCGAGAAGAGCAGGTGATCGACCGGCTCGGCCCGCCGCCGGGCGCCGTCGAGCAGCAGCGCCAGCTGCTCCTTCACCCGTTCCTGGCCCACGAACTCCGCAAGGGACCCCGGGCGCAGCGCGACGTCGAGCTCGTGCTCCTCGGGCGAGAGCTCGGCGGCCTCGATGGGCCGGGCGTCCTCGCTCACCGGCCCGTCCGCTGAAGCGCCTCGCGCAACAGGTCCTCGACCGCCCGGCCGTCCGCGTCGATCCCTCGCATCGCCTCGGCGGCCTCCTGCGGGGACAGGCCGAGCGAGACGAGCGCCTCCCGTACCTCGCTCATCGGGCCCGAGAGCAGCTCTCCCTCGCCGCCGAGCTTGTCCCGCAGGTCGAGCACGACACGCTCCGCGACCTTCCGCCCCACGCCCGGGACGACCGTCAGCGCCGCGACGTCCCCGGCGACCACGGCGCGCCGCAGCGCGTCCGGCCGAAGCGTCGACAAGAAGGCGAGCGCCACCTTCGGCCCTACCCCCGAGACCCCCGTCAGCAGGTCGAAGAGCCGTCGCTCGTCCTGGGACGAGAACCCGTACAGGATCATCTGGTCGTCGCGGACGACGAGCCGCGTGTGGACCACGGCGGTGCGCCCGACGGCCGGCAGACCGCTCACCGTCGAGGTGGGCGCGGCCAGCTCGTAGCCCACGCCCGCCACCGCCAGCACCACGCGCCCGGCGCCCTTCTCGACGACCTCGCCTTCCAGGAACGCGATCATCGGCGGGCGGCGTGCGCGACGGCCTCGGTGAACCGCGAGCGGACCAGGTGGGTGATCGCCACGGCGACCGCGTCGCACGCGTCGGGTTCGCTCGGGACGTCCTGCAGGGCGTGGATCCGGCGGAGCGCCTCCCGGACCTGCGGCTTGGAGGCCCTGCCCGATCCGGCCACCGCGTTCTTCACCTCGAGCGGCCCGTACTCCGCGACGGTCACGCCGGCCTCGGCGGCCACCATCAGGAGCGCGCCCGTGGCCCGGGACACGGCCATCGCGCTCGCCTCGTTGACGTTCCAGGCGACGCGCTCCAGGGCCAGGGTCCGGGGCTCGTAGGCGGCGAGCGCGTCCCTCAGCGCCGACGCCACCCGGCGGATCCGGTCCGGCTCGGGGGTGCCCGCGGCCGTGCGTACCGTGGACGCCCACACGATCCGCGAGCGCCGGTCCCGTCGCTCGACCACCGCGAGGCCCACGTTGGCCATGCCGGGATCCACGCCGATCACTCGGGAATCGAACATCCGTTCGTGCATCCTAGGCGGCGGCGAGGGACCGAGCAACGACCGCGCGCCGCTCCGGCCCGCGCCGCTAGAGCGACGCCATCACCTCTTCGGGGATGTCGAAGTTCGCGTAGACGGACTGGACGTCGTCCAGCTCCTCGAGCGCCTCGATCAGCTGAAGGACCTGCCGCGCCTCGGAGCCACCGACGGGGATCGAGGTCTGCGGCAGCATCGTGAGCTCCGACGATTCCACCGGCACCCCCGCCTCCTGGAGCGAGGCCGCGATCGCGCGCAGGCTCGCCGGGTCGGTGACGATCTCCCACGAGCTCTCGGCGTCGCGGACGTCCTCGGCGCCGGCCTCGAGGGCCGTCTCCAGGATCCGTTCCTCCTCGGGGGCCGTCGCCTTCTCGACGACGATCACGCCCTTGCGGGTGAACATCCACGCGGTGCTGCCCTGGTCGCCGAGGTTGCCGTGGTTCCGGGTGAACGCGTGACGGATCTCCTGGCCGGTCCGGTTGCGGTTGTCGGTGAGCGCCTCCACCAGCAGCGCGACCCCGCCCGGCGCGTACCCCTCGTACTGGAGCTCCTCGTAGCGTGCGCCGTCGGAGAGCTCCCCCGTCCCGCGCTTGATCGCGCGGTCGATGTTGTCGTTCGGAACGGAGAAGCCCTTGGCCTTGTCCACGGCCGAGGCGAGGGTCATGTTGCCGTCCACGTTGCCGCCCCCCTCGCGGGCCGCGACCTCGACCGCCCGCAGGAGCTTCGCGTACATGTTCGACCGCCTCGCGTCGGTCGCTTCCTTCTTCCGCTTGATCGTCGCCCATTTGGAGTGGCCGGACATCCCTCTACACCTTCCCCATCACGTACCGGTGGATCCCGGTCTCGCCGACGAGCTCGGGGTGGAAGGATGCCACGACCAAGCTCCCCTCCTCCAGCACGACCGGATCCCCTTCGTGCTCGGCGAGCACCCGCACGCCGGGGCCGACGCGATCGACGACGGGGGCGCGGATGAACACCCCGCGCACGCGGTGGTCGAGCCCCTCGACCGCCACATCGGTCTCGAAGGAATCCACCTGCCGCCCGTAGGCGTTGCGGCGCACCCCGATGTCCATGAGCGCGAAGAGCGGCTCGCCGCCCGCGACCTCCTTCGCCAGGACGATCATCCCGGCGCACGTGCCCAGGATCGGCATGCCGGCGGCGGCGCGCTCCCGGATCGGATCGACCAGGTCGTTGGCCCGCGCGAGCTTCCCGATCGTGGTGGATTCGCCGCCGGGGATCGCGAGGCAGGCGACCTCGGCCAGATCATCGGGGGTCCGGACCTCGACGGGCGAGGCGCCCGCCTCGGCGAACACCCTCGCGTGCTCGCGGAAGTCCCCCTGCAGCGCGAGCACACCCGCCTTCACGGGAACGCCCGGCCTACCAGCCGCGGGTCTGGAGCAGACCCTCCTCGCCGAGCTCCTTGATGTCCAGGCCCGGCATCGGGTCCCCGAGGCCGCGCGAGACCTTGGCGAGCACGTCGGGATCTTGGAAGTGGGTCGTCGCCTCGACGATGGCGCGCGCGCGGGGCGCCGGGTCCTCGGACTTGAAGATCCCGGAGCCGACGAAGACGCCGTCGACGCCGAGCTGCATCATCAGGGCGGCGTCGGCCGGGGTGGCCAGCCCGCCCGCGGCGAAGTTCACGACGGGCAGGCGCCCCGACGAAGCGACGTCGCGCACCAGGTCGACCGGGGACCCCAGCTCCTTCGCGATCGTCACGAGCTGCTCGGGACGGGCGGTCATGAGCTCGCCGATCTGGCGCAACATCGTTCGCTGGTGGCGGACGGCCTCGACGACGTTCCCGGTGCCGGCCTCGCCCTTGGTCCGGATCATCGCGGCGCCCTCGGCGATCCGTCGCAGCGCCTCGCCCAGCTCGCGCGCGCCACAGACGAACGGCACCGTGAACGCCCACTTGTCGATGTGGAACTCCTCGTCCGCCGGCGTGAGGACCTCGGATTCGTCGACGTAGTCGACGCCGAGCGACTGCAGGATCTGGGCCTCGACGAAGTGCCCGATCCGGGCCTTGGCCATCACGGGGATCGAGACCGCCTGCTGGATCTCCTCGACCTTGGTGGCGTCGGCCATGCGCGCGACGCCGCCCTCCTTGCGGATGTCGGCCGGCACGCGCTCGAGCGCCATGACCGCGCAGGCCCCGGCATCCTCGGCGATCTTCGCCTGCTCCGCGGTCGTGACGTCCATGATCACGCCGCCCTTGAGCATCTCCGCCAAGCCCGTCTTGACGCGGAACGTCCCGGTCTCGCGCGCCACGGTGTATCCCTCCTCCGCAGCCATGTCGTCCGAGTGTACCGCCACGCGCCCGGCGCTCGGCACGCGGGCGGAGCCGGCGAGACGCCCCGCCGCTACGTCGCGAACGTGACCGGGCGGCCCTTGGGAACCAGCTCCACGAAGGTCGAGCCGGGGGTGAGATGGATCTCCTCGCCGCGCTTGGTCCGGAACACCGTCAGGTCGCCCTCGCCGGCTCGCTCCCACCGGCCCACGATCAGCCTGCCGTCGCGAAGGATCCAGGCCCTGCCGGTCCCGGTCATCGCGACCTCGGGCGAGGGGTATCCGGCGGCGTCGATGATGCCGCTGTCGGTCACGACCACCTGCTGGATCACGATGTTGTCGGCCACGACGGTCGCACCGCTCTCCAACGCCATCGGCGAGCCGTCGAGCAGCCGGACCCAGTGCCGCTTCGACCAGATCCACGAGGCGACGCTCGCGTCGGAGAACTCGACGTCCACCCGCCCGACGCGCTTGCTGGGCTTCTGGACCGCCTCGTCGTAGGTGAAGACCGCCGTCGGCGGGCCCTCCACGCGAGCTGGCTTGCCGGCCGCCTTGTAGAGCAGACCCGTGCCGGTGAACAGGTCGTGGGGGGCGTATCGCGCGTCGTCACGCGAGAAGGCCGCCGGGGCTGAGGCCTCCGTTAGGCCGATGATGCCGGCGTCGTTCACGATGTCCTCGACCTTCAGCGCCGCACCCGAGTAACCCAGGACCGGATGGGGCGCCATCTGCAGCAGGATCTTCGGGTCGGTCGTCCTCGCGCTCCGGACGGGTCCGACTCGGGAGGCGCCCCCGCAGTGGTAGATGGCGATGAACCGCGTGATGCCGCCCTCGACGGTCTCCTCGTAGACCAGGTCGGCGCCCTCGAGCCCGGCGAGCGGATACGCGTCCTCGGTGTTCTCGACCTTGACCGCGAGGGCTGTGCGCTGTGGCACGCCGCCCTCGGGCGCGGCGAGGCCGGTCAGCGGGCAGGTGGGCGGCGGTTCGTCGCGTCCGGTCACCGTGTCGACCACGCGCTGGATCGGGGCCGGCGCGTTGCCCGTCAGCGCGAGGGCTCCGGCGCCGGCCGTGAGGAAGACGCAGGCGCCGGCGAGCGCCGTGACCGCCTTCCCGCGACGCGTGAGCGCCAAGGACGATCCTCCTTGGGTGGTTTCGGGGACGTTGGGCGCGCTCCCGTGAGGGGCGCCGGGTCATGCTAGCGGCGGTCCGGGGCCGCCTCAAACACCGGCGCCCAAGTCGACACGAACGTCACATGTCCTCCAGCCGGCGGATCCGCTCGGCTATCGGGGGGTGCGTGGAGAACAGGCGCTCCATCGCGCCCATCCGGTCGCCCTCGACGCGGGAGGGCTGGTTCAGCCACAGGTGGGCGGTGGCGTTGTTCGCGGAGCGCATCGCCGTGGGGGCGGCGGCCAGCTTGCGCAGCGCCGAGACCAGCCCCGGCGGGTACCGCGTGAGCATCGCCCCCTGCGCGTCGGCGAGGTACTCGCGGTTGCGCGACACCGCCAGCCGGATCAACTGCCCGAACAGCGGCGCCAGGATGATCAACGCGAACCCGATCGCGAACATGAACAGATCGGCCGGGCCGCCCCCTCTGTCGTTCCCGCGGCGTCCGCCGATCCCTCCCCACCAGAGCGCCCGCATGAAGAACTCCGACAGCAGCACGACGGCGCCGATCACGGTCGCGACGATCGTCCCGTACAAGATGTCGCGATCCACGACGTGGGCGAGCTCGTGGCCGATCACCCCCTCCAGCTCGATGCGGTTCATCGTCTCGAGCAGACCCTCCGTCACCGCCACCGATGCGTGCTCGGGGTCGCGGCCCGTTGCGAACGCGTTGGGGGCCTGCTCGGGCACGACCCAGACCCGAGGCTTCGGGACGCCGGCCGCGATCGCCAGCCCCTCGACGATGTTGTGCAGGCGCGGCTGCTCCTCGGGGGTGACCTCGCGTGCCCTGGTGGAGGCCAGCACGATCCGATCTCCGTTGTAGTACGAGGCGAGCTGCAGGAGCACCGCCAGCGCGATCGCGATCGCGAGTCCGAACCAGCCCGTGCCGAAGACGAGCCCGATCGCGTAGCCGACCGCCGCCAGCAGGACGAAGGCGACGACGAGCAGCACGACCGTCTTGCGCCGGTTGGCCGCGATCTGCTCGTACACGGGGGCTAGATGTCCACCTGCACCGGGCCGCGGACCGGGTCCTCGATGTCGAAGAAGGGCCGCTCCTCGAAGCCGAAGAGCTTCGCGATCATGCTGGACGGGAACGTTCCCGCCGCCGTGTTCAGGCGGGTGACCTGGTCGTTGTAGAACTGCCGGGCGTAGGCGATCTTCGACTCGGTGCCCACGAGCTCCTCCTGCAGGGACAGGAAGCCCTGGTTCGCCTTCAGCTCGGGGTAGGCCTCGGCCACGGCCATCAGCTGCCGCAGGCCGGCCGTCACCTGGTCCTCGGCTCGCGCCTGCGGTGCGACCCCCTGGGCCGCGACCGCGTCGGCACGGGCCCGCGTCACGTGCTCGAACACCTCGCGCTCGTGCGCGGCGTACCCCTTCACAGTCTCGACGAGGTTCGGGATCAGGTCGTACCGGCGTCGGAGCTGCACGTCGATCTGCGACCAGCCGTTGTCGACGCGGGTGCGGATCCTGACGAACCGGTTGTACGTCACGACGCCCCAGATCAGGACGAGCGCGAGCGCGCCCACCAGGATCCACAGGGGCAGCATGCCGGCTATGGTATCGACGGCCGGGCCGCGGCGGCCTCGCCGTAAAGCTCCTCGAGTCGATCGACCACGACGCCCCAGTCGAACGCCGCCGCCCGCGCGCGGCCGGCCCCCGCGAGGCGGGCCGCTCGCTCGGGATCGTCGAGCACCGCCGCTGCCGCCCCGGCGAGCGCCGCGGCGTCGGAGGGCGGGACCAGCAGGCCATCGACGTCATCGGTCACGACCTCGTCGTATCCCGGGATGTCGCTGGCGACCACCGGCAGACCCGCGGCTATCGCCTCGATGAGCACCACGCCGAAGCTCTCCCCGATCGCCGGGCCGAGGTACACGTCTGCAGGCCGCCTCGATCGGGTGCAGCTCGGCGTTCGGCACCGCCCCGAGCAGCCGCACGCGGGCGCGAGCACCGGCCGGGAGGGCGTCGACCGCGGCCCGCTCGGGACCGTCGCCGGCGACGATCAGCCGGACGTCGGGGCGCTCGGCCGCGAGGCGGTCGAACGCCTCGACCGCGACGCGGAACCCCTTGCGCCCGTCGAGGCGGCCGACGAACAGGACCTTCCGCCCCGGGCCCAGGTCGGTGGGCTCGGCCGCGGCGAACCGGGAGACGTCCACCCCGTTCGGAACGATCCAGTACGAGCCGCCGATCCTCGACCCCACGAAGCGCGCGGCCGCCCGCGACACGGCGACGCGCACCGCGATCCGGTCGGCGATCCGCCGAAGGATGGGGGCGGCGAGGTCGAACAGCCGCGACCGCGCCGCCCCCGAGTGGAACGTGGCCACGACCGGCGCCACGCCCGCCAGCGTCGCCCACATCGAGGTGCTCGGCGTGAGCGGCTCGTGGACGTGGACCACGTCCGGCCGGAACGCCACGAGCGCGTCCCGCACCCGCGGGTACGACCACGGTCGCGGGTCGATCGGGGCGCTTGACCGGTTGTACCGCAGGGGCACAGGGTGTCCGATCGGACGCACCCACGGCTCGGCGGCGCGTCCACGGACCGGCGCGAGCGCGATCACGTCGTGCCCCCGATCCAGGAGGCGGAGGCCCAGCTCGCGCGCGTGGGTCTGCACGCCGCCGGGGTCGTCCCAGGCATAGGGGCAGACGAGGGCGAGCCTCACGACCAGCCCGGCTGGAACATGTGCCAGTCGGACGGCGCCTCCGAGATCGCGCGTTCGAACTCCACCGCCATCCTTCGTGCCACGTCCTCGACATGGCCACGGCGGTCGCCCTCAGGCGGCACCGGGATCGGCTCGCCGATGCGGATCGTCCAGCCCGTGGGCGTGGAGAAGACCGGACAGACCATGAGCGGCGAGCCCGTCGTCACCGCCAGCAGGGCCGGGCCCGTCGGGATCCGGCGGAGACGGCCGAACATCTCGACCTCGATCCCGCGGCCGCTCAGATCGCGGTCCGCCACCAGGGCGACGAACCGGCCGGCGGCCAGGGCCTCGGTGAGCTGCTTCCCGACGCCGCCGCCCGCCGTGAGCCCGATGATGTCCATCCGGAGCTCCTCCCGATGGTCCAGGAACAGCTCGAACAGGCGCCTGGGCTTGAGCTCCTCGGCCACCGACACCACCGGCGTCCCCCGCGCCGCCATCCAACGGCCGGCGGCGTCCCAGTTCCCCATGTGGGGCAGCGCGAGGATCGCTCCGCTCCCCGATCCGCTCACGCGATCCAGCCGATGCTGTGTGTCGCACCTCACGCGCTCGAGTACCTGCTCGTCGGTCATCCGGGCGACGTGGAACGTGTCGAACCAGTACCGACCGTAGGACCGGAAGGCCTCGCGGGTGGACGCGACGACGAGCGGATCCTCCACCGGGCGGCCGAGCACCTGCGCCTGGTTCGCGGCCACCGTGGCGCGAACACCCGGAACCAGGCGGTACGCGAGGGCCCCGGCCCCGCGGAACAGGGCGCGGCCCGTGTGCTCTGGGAGCGCGCGCGCCGTCGCGCGCACCGCCTCGTACGCGAGCACGATCGCGCGGTCGCGCGCCGACTCCCCTCCGGGCGCGGCGTCCAGCGCGGCCGCGTCCCTCACGCGGCCTCCTGCCGGGCCACCTGCTCCTCCTTGGCCACCTGCGTGGTGCGCACGACCGCAGCCAGGAGCGAGATGGCCGCGGCGACCCACAGCGTCCAGGACAGGGCGGCCGCCCACAGGCCGTAGACGACGAGCGCGTAGCGGACGCCGCGTGTCACATGGCTCTCCTCCACCGTGTAGCCGAGGGACGCCCCCCGCGCGCGGATGTAGGACGAGAGGAAGCTGGCGCACAGGGCCAGCAGCGCCGCGGCGGCCGTCGCCTGGTCCATCCCGTGGGCCACCCACGCGATCGTCCCGAGGACCGCGCCGTCCCAGGCGCGATCCGCCAAGGCGTCGAACATCCGGTCGAACGCGGTCCCGTCCCCGTGGTTCGCACGGTGGCCGCCCAGCAGCAGGAGGATCGATCCGAGGGCCGCCGCTGCCGCGGCCGCATCCGCTCTCCGTTCGACGATCAACGCCGCGGCCGCCCCGACCGCGACGACGCCCGCGGCCAGCACGACGCGGGTCAGCAGCGTGCCGAACGGGAGGGGGCCGGCGCTCGCCATACCCGTAGGATAGGTGGCCCAGTCAGGCCCCGGAGGAGAACCCGTGAACAGCTACGAGGCGAAGGACATCCGCAACGTCCTGCTGGTCGGCCACGGCGGCTCCGGCAAGACGTCGCTGCTGGAGGCGATGCTCTTCACGTCCGGCGCGATCACGCGGATGGGCACGGTCGAGGACGGCAGCACCGTGTCGGATCACGACCCCGACGAGCAGCGCAAAGGCATCTCCGTCTCACTGTCGATGGCGCCGGTCGAGTGGAACGGCGTGAAGATCAACGTCCTGGACGCCCCCGGCTACGCGGACTTCATCGGCGACCTGGGTTCGGCGATCCGGGCGGTCGATGCCGTGATCGTCGTCGTCTCGGCGGTCGACGGCGTCGAGGTGCAGACCGAGTACGCGTGGGAGTTGGCCGTGGAGGCCGGCCTGCCGCGCGCGATCTTCGTGAACAAACTCGACCGCGAGCGCGCGTCGTTCGACGAGACCCTGACGCAGCTCGTGTCGTCGTTCGGGAACCAGGTGGCGCCGCTCGAGCTGCCGATCGGCCAGGAGCACGAGTTCCGCGGCGTCGCCGACCTCTTGCACGAGAAGGCCGACCTCTATCCGAGCGGACCGATCGCCCAGGAGGGCGAGTGGCCGGACGAGCTGCACGCGGCGGCGGACCCCGCCCGTGAGAAGCTGATGGAGGCCGTGGCCGAGGCCGACGACGAGCTGATCGAGAAGTACCTCGAGGAGGGGACGCTCTCCGAGGAGGAGATCGTGAACGGGGTCAAGGAGGGGTTCGCCCGCGGGCGGATCGCCCCGGTCATCTGCGGCTCGGCGACGAAGGCGATCGGGGTGGACCGCTTACTGGCGTTCATCTCCGAGGAGTTCCCCTCCCCGGTGGATCGCGGGACGATCGAGGTCCAAGGCAGGGGCGGCGAGGCGAAGGAGCGCACGGCCGATCCGGCCGGTCCCCTCACGGCATTCGTGTTCAAGACCGTCTCCGACCCGTTCGTCGGACACATCACGATGTTCCGCGTCTTCTCCGGGCGCGTGCGGCCCGACTCGACCGTCTTCGACGCGACGCAGGGCACCGAGGAGCGCGTGGGCCAGCTGTTCGCGCTGCGCGGCAAGGAGCACGAGAGCGTTCCCGAGGTGGCGGCCGGCGACATCGGCGCCGTCGCCAAGCTCCAGCACACGCACACGGGGGACACGTTCTCCACCAAGGACGACCCGGTGCAGCTGCCCTCGATCGAGCTCCCCGAGCCGCTGCTCGCCTACGCGATCGAGCCGAAGACCAAGGGCGACGAGGACAAGCTCTCGACGGGGCTGGCGCGCCTGCGCGAGGAGGACCCGACGCTGCGCGTGTCGCGCTCGGACGAGACCCACGAGACCGTGATGTACGGGATGGGCGAGGCGCACCTCGAGGTCCAGATCGAGCGCCTGAAGCGGAAGTTCGGCGTGGAGGTCTCCACGCGTCCGGCGAAGATCCCGTACCGCGAGACGATCCGGACGAAGGCGAAAGGCCTCGGCCGCCACGTGAAGCAGACGGGCGGGCACGGGCAGTACGCCGTGTGCAACATCGAGATCGAGCCGCTCCCCCGCGGCGAGGGGTTCGTCTACGAGAGCAAGATCTTCGGAGGCGCCGTGCCCCAGCAGTTCATCCCCTCGATCGAGAAGGGCATCGTCAAGACGATGACCGACGGCGTCGTCTCCGGGAACCCGATGGTCGACGTCAAGGTCACGCTGGTCGACGGCAAGTTCCACTCGGTCGACTCCTCGGACATGGCGTTCCAGATCGCCGGGTCGCTCGCGCTCAAGGAGGCCGTGGACGCGGCGGGCGTGGTGATCCTCGAGCCGATCGTGGAGCTGGAGGTCGTCGTCCCCGAGTCGTTCACCGGCGACGTGATGGGCGACCTGAACGCCAAGCGCGGCAAGATCCAGGGCATGGAGCAGATCGGCGGCGGCAAGCAGCGGATCCACGCGCAGGTTCCCCAGGCGGAGGTCGCGCGCTACGTGATCGACCTGCGGTCGATGACCGGCGGCCGAGGCGCGTTCACCATGAGCGCCTCCCACTACGAGGAGCTTCCTCAGCACCTCGCCCAGAAGGTGATCGACGAGCACCTGAAGGCGCGCGAGGAAGCCCAGAAGAGGTAGCTGGCCGGCCCGGCCTCAGCCCAGCTCGCGCAGGAACCCCAGCAGAAGCTCGTCGAAGATCTCCGCCGAGCGGAGGTTGATCACGTGGTCGGTGTCGAGCCGGACCACGCGCGCGCCCGGCACGCCCTGTGCGATCAGCTCCCCTCCCCGCCGCATGAACGGCGGGTCATGATCCGCGATCAGCACGAGCGTCGGGACGGCCACCTCGTGCAGCCGCCGGGCGGCCGGCGGTGACAGCTGCTCGGCCGCGCTCTCGTCCATCGTCAGCTCGTGCAGGTTGTCGAACGCGATCCGCCGGATCGCGGCACCTGCTCCGTCCTCGGTCCCCAGGGGGGCCCACGTCGCGAGGCGCATGTCCTCGGCGCGCTCGTGCTCCCCGGCCTCGATCGCCGTCTCGACCGGAGCCATCCGCTCGTCCCACCACGCCTCTTCCTCGGGCGTCATCTCGAACCCCGACGGAGCCGACGCGGCCACGACCAGACCCATCGCCCGATCGGGATGCGCGAGCGCGACGTCCAGGGCGACCTCGCCACCCATCGAGCATCCGACGAGCACCGCCCGTTCGACCCCGGCGGCGTCCATCACGGCCGCCAGGTCGCGGACGTTCGAATAGGCCCCGCCCGTGAGCCGGGTCGACCGCCCGTAGCCGCGCAGGTCGTAGCGCGTCACCCGGTACCCGGCCGCGGTCAGCACGGGCACCTGCCGATCCCAGGTCCTCGCGTCCCACAGGCCGGGATGGACCAGGACGACGTCCGGCCCCTCGCCCACGGTCTCCGACCAGAGGCGGCCGTCCGGGACCTCGACGGAGCGCTCGGGGCTCATGCGTCGAAGCGCGGCTTCAGCCGCCCGTAGGTCTCCGCCAGCAGCTCAGGGAGCACCCGCGTATGCCCGACGACGGGCATGAAGTTGGAGTCGCCCCCCCACCGGGGGATCACGTGCCAGTGCAGGTGGTCGGGGATCCCGGCGCCCGCCGCACGTCCCAGGTTCAGACCGACGTTGAACCCGTGCGGCTCGGAGGCCTCGCGGAGCACGGCTACCGACCGTCGGAGCAGCCTCGAGATCGCATCGGCCTCCTCGTCCGTGAGCGTGTCGAGCTCGCCCTCGTGGCGCACCGGCAGCACCAAGAGGTGCCCGGGGTTGTAGGGATACTTCGCCAGCGTGACCCAGGCGAGCTCCCCCACGAACAGCGGTCCCGGTTGGCCCTCCAGCCCGTCGGTCAGCAACGTGCAGAACACGCACCCGGCGTCGGGGTCCTGCTTCGCCTCGCGGATGTACTCCATCCGCCAGGGGCTCCAGAGCTGGTCCACGGGCGCCTAGCCGCCGAGCGCGACCGGCTCGATCGACCGCGTCCGCACCTCGCGCGCGAGGCCCTCCAGGAGCGCGTCCAGGTCGACCCCGGCCGTCTCGATGCCCGCGCGGTCGCGCACCGTGTAGGTCCCCGCCTCCAGGTCGCGGTCCCCCACCACCAGCGTGTACGGGGCCTTCATCAGCTGGGCGTTGCGGATCTTCTTGCCTACCGACTCCTTCGCTTCGTCGACGAACGGACGCAGGCCGGCCTCGCGGACGCGCTCGGCGAGCGCCTCGCAGTGCGGAACGTGACGGTCGGCCACCGGCACGAACCTGACCTGCTCGGGAGCCAGCCACAGCGGGAACGCCCCCGCGTAGTGCTCGATCAGCACCCCCGCGAACCGCTCGATCGAGCCCAGGATCGCGCGGTGGACCATCACGGGCCGGTGCCGCCGGTTGTCCTCGCCCACGTACTCCATGTCGAACCGCTCGGGCAGCGCGAAGTCGCACTGCACCGTCGTCAGCTGCCAGGGGCGGCCGATCGCGTCGTGGAAGTGGAAGTCGACCTTGGGCCCGTAGAACGCGCCCTCGCCCTCGGCCGGCGTGTACTCCAGGCCCGACTTCACCAGCGCGTTCGTCAGCGCCTCGGTGGCCCGCTCAGCCATCACATCGTCCACGATCGTCTGCCCGGGCAGCGTCGAGAGGTTCACGACCGGGTCGGTGAACCCGAAGGTCCCGAGGATCTCGAGCGTCAGGTCGAACACCCCGAGGATCTCGTCGATCAGCTGGTCCTCGCGGCAGATGATGTGCGAGTCGTCCTGGGTCAGCCCGCGCGCCCGCAGCAGGCCGTGCAGCACGCCGAGGCGCTCGTACCGGTACACGGTCCCCAGCTCCGAGAGCCGGATCGGGAGGTCGCGGTACGAGCGCACCGACGACTTGTAGACCAGCACGTGGAACGGGCAGTTCATCGGCTTGACGAAGTAGCCGGGATCCCCCTCGTGCCGCATCTCCGGGTACATGTTCTCGGCGTACTTCGCAGTGTGGCCGCTGGTGTCCCAGAGCACGCGCCGCGCCACGTGCGGCGACTGCACCAGGTCGTAGCCGCGCTCCAGGTGCAGGCCGCGCACGTAGTCCTCGAGCTCCTTGCGGAAGATCCCGCCGCGCGGGTGCCAGATCGCGAGCCCCGGCCCGAGCTCCTCGGGGAACGAGAACAGGTCCAGCTGACGCCCGAGCTTGCGATGGTCGCGCCTCTCCAGCCTCGAGCCGGGCCAGGTGCGCCGCCAGGTCCTCCTCGGTGGCCCAGGCCGTCCCGGCGACGCGGGTCAGCATCGGACGCGTCTCCTCGCCGCGCCAGTAGGCGCCCGCGACCGACGTCAGCCTGAAGGCCCCGATCCTGCCGGTGCTCGGCACGTGCGGTCCCAGGCACAGGTCGGTCCAGCCGTCGTTGCGATACAGCGAGGACCTCGATCGCTGCCACCGACCTCGCCCCGCCTCGTCCAGACCGTCGAGGATCTCCGCCTTGTAGGGCTGGTCGCCCAGGCGCTGCGGGCCTCGTCGCGGGTGACCTCCTCGCGCACGAACGGCTGGTTCGGCGGCGACGATCTCGCGCATGCGATCCTCGATGCGCCCCAGGTCCTCGGACGAGGAGCGACGAGGGCAGCTCGAAGTCGTAGTGGAAGCCGTGCTCGCCCGCCGGGCCGATCGCGTAGCGCGCGCCGGGGACCAGGTCGCAGACGGCCTGCGCCAGCACGTGCGCCGCCGAGTGCCGCAGCACGTGCAGCCCGTCGGGCTCGTCCGCCCGGACCGGCTCGGCGCTCACGTCGCCGACGGGCACGAACGACAGGTCGACCAGGACCCCGTCCACCCCGGGCGGCGATCGCGTCGGCGGGCAGCAGCGACCCAACCGGCTCCCCCTCCGGGAGCTCGTGCGTGGAACCGTCGCTCAACCTCGACCCGCGGCATCCGGGAATCATACGGCCCGCCCTCGAGCCGCTCGGTCACTCGTACGAGATGGCCTCGAGCACGTTCATCCTCGCGGCGCGACGCGCGGGTCCGAATCGCCGCCACGACGCCCGCGAGCCCGGCGACCACCAGGTAGACGACCAACGCCCGGGATCTCGAGCTCGGTCACCCCTCGTTCGCGATCGCCTGCTGGAGCGACCAGCCGAAGAAGACCCCGATCACCATACCCAGGACGGCGCCGAGCACGGCGATGATCACCGACTTCAACGGACCATCCGCCTGACCTGCGTCCGGCTCATGCCCACCGCCCGAGCAACCCCAGCTCGTGCGTGCGTTCCAGGATCGACAGGAGAGAGGTGTTCGCGATCTCGAACAGGGCGATCAGGATCGCCATGAGCAGCAGCGCGGTGACCAGGCCGAGGAGCTGGTTCACGAACCCGGCCTGCTTCTGCTTGAACGCCGTCTGGATCCTGCACCTCGATGTTCCCGAACAGCTCCGCGACCCGCTCGATCCCGCGCCGCACGCTCGCCGGGTCGGCGCCGCCGTCGTCGATCGTGATCATCGCGAACATGTCGAGCTGCGACGCGAACAGCGCCTCGTACGCGGAGAGCGACACCACGTAGATCGCCGACCACCCCGTTCTCCGTGAAGATCCCGCCCACGGTCAATGGCGTCTCGCCGACCGTCGCGAACGACAGCGACCTCGCCGCCGACGGTCAGCCGTTCTCCTCGGCCACCTGGTCGTGCACGAGGACGGTCCGGTCGTCGGCCAGGCTGTCGACCGATCCCGACGATCACGTCGATCGAGGTCACGGCGTCCAGCGTCGCCGTCTCCGTCAGTTAGGAACGACGTCTGGCTCGTTCACCGGGACGCCGCCCTGGCGGAACTGCGCCACCGCCGCGACCCCGTCGACGACCTGCTGCCCGCGACGTCGGGGCTGAACGGGGTGAACGAGCTCGTCGAGAGGATGAAGTCCGCCTTTCAGCGTTCGGAGAGGGCGGCGGTCGAACGAGATAACCTTCAGCGAGGCCGACAGGATCGCGACCATCGCGACGAGGCCCAGCCCGATCATCAGCGCCGAGGCGGTCGACGATGTCCGCCGCGGTTCCGCATCGCGTTCTCGCGGCCCAGCCGAGCCCTGGGACGCCCAGCGCGCGGACCGGTGCTCGATCGCCCGGCCAGCCGCCGCGCGCACGAGCGGCGACAGCATCGACACCCCGATGAACGTCGCGGCGGCGCTCGGAGCCGATCAGGGGCGCTCCCTGGTTCCCCGAACAGCCCGTACAGGAGCGCCCCGACCCCGGCCGCCCGAGCACGAGGCCGCCTGCGACGAGCCGACGACGGAGGACCCGTCGGCCGCGCCTCCTGCGAGGTCCGCATCGCCTGCAGCGGCGCGACCCTCGAACTGCACGGCGGGCCGGGAGGATGGACGACGCGGCCGTCACGAGCGTGCCCACCGACAGGGCGACGAGGATCGCGCGCGGCTCGAGCTGGGTGATGTGCTGGGCAGGTCGATCCCGAAGGCCGCCAGGAGCCCCTGGAGCAGGACCGCGATCCCCAGGCCGACGATCCCAAGGACCGAGCCGACCAGACCGACGATCACCGCCTCCAGCAACACCGACGACAGCACCTGGCCTGGACTCGCCCCGAGGAGCGCGGAGCAGCGCCAGCTCGCGCGTGCGTTGCGCAACGATGATCGAGAGACGTGTTGAAGATCACGAACGCCCCGACGAAGAGCGCGATGAAGGCGAAGATCAGCAGCGCCGTGCGGAAGAACCGAGGGCCTGCTTCAGCTGCTCGGCCTGCTCATCGGCGACGTGGGCGCTGGTCACCGCCTCGACGCCCTTCGGCAGCGCCTCCTGGATCCGGATCCGGAGCTGATCCGGCGTCACGCGGGCCGGCGACGACGTCGATCTCGTCGAACCGGCCCTCGCGATCGAGCACGCGCTGCGCCGTGGCCGTCTCGAACAGGGCCAGCGTGGCACCGCCCAGGCTGTCCGCATCGCCGAACCCGACGATCCCGCTGATGGTGAACTCCCCCGGCGGCCCCTGGAACAGGATCCGGATCGTCTGGCCGACCCGCAGCTCGTACTTCTCGGCCGTCGCCGCGTCCACGACGACGTCGTCGGCCGCCGACGGCTCGGTGCCCGAACGGATCTCGAGCGATGCGTCCGCCACGACCGTTCCAGTTGGCGCCGAGCGTCGGCGGCCTGATCCCGCCGAGTCGCGTCGCCGGTCGCGGGATCGACCAGCTGCGCGTACGGCCTGCTCACGCCGCCCTTCCGCCCGCCTCACGCCGTCGACCGCGGCGACCGTATCCACCAGCTCCATCGCCGGCAACGGCGCGCGCTCCGGCGCGCCTCCGCCGCCGGGACCCGCCTCGCTGGGATCGAAGGCCATCTCGGACCTGGACGATCACGTCGCTGTAGGCCGCCGCCTGGCTGAACAGCTCGTCGAAGGCTGCTCGTTCATCGTGTCGGTCAGCACGAAAGTTGCGACGAAGCCCACGCCGAGCACGATCGAGAGCGCGGTCTGGATCCGGCCGCTTGCGCGCCGCGCAGGTCCTTGAGGGCGGTCTTGAGCAACCCTCGGGCCTCCAGCGACTTGGCCGGTCCAGGACGGTCTCGGTCGTGGGTCCCGGCATCTCGTCGACGACCACGAACACCGTCCGACGATGAACATGCCACGCGGTCGGCGTAGCTGGCGCGCGGGTGTCGTGGGTCACCATCACGATCGTCGACCGTGATCGCTGACGGCAGATCGCAGGAACGCCAGCAGCCTCCTCCTGATCTCGAGTCGGAGGTTCCCGGTGGGTTCGTCGGCGAAGATGATCTCGGGTGGCTTGACGAGGGCGCGCGCGTAGAAGCGACGCGTGCTGCTGCCCACCCGACAGCTCGCCCGGCCAGGGTGCGTGAGCCGGTCCTCGAGCCCCACGGTGGCGACGACCTGATCCGAACCACGCCTGGTCCACATCGGGCCGGCGATGTCGAGCGGGAGGGTGATGTTCTCCCGCGCGTTCAGCGTCGGCACCAGGTTGAAGGTCTGGAAGACGAAGCCGACCCGGTCGCGCCGAAGCTCGGTCAGCCTCTTCTCGCTCAGCTGCGTGAGGTCGACGTCGCCGATCAAGACCCGGCCGTCAGTGGGGGTGTCGAGCCCGCCAGGCAGTGGAGCAGCGTGGACTTCCCGGAGCCCGAGGGCCCCATGATCGCCGTGAACTCGTACCGTGAGCGTGAGATCGACGCCCGCGAGCGCCACCACCTCGGCATCGCCCTCGCCGTAGACCTTGCGCAGCATTCCGACGGCGCGCGCGGCGGCGCCGCCGTCGAGGCCTCATCGGTACAGCTTCCATCGGATCCCCCGTGCTGCGTCGTCGTTCCGGAGCCTCCCAACCTACGGTGCGAGGTGAGGCCTTCCGATCGGTCCAGGATGAGCCGCCGGGAGTCTCCCAGCCGGCTCGAGACGGGATCAGGTGCGCGGCGGGCCGCGAACGGAGGTGCTCCGCCACGCGTTGCACGATCGTGACAGGCCGGCGGCGGATCCGTCCGCTCGCCGACGACCAGCGCAGGTGCCCGGATCGTCACGTCGACCTTCCTGGCCCCGAGCGCGATCTGCGGCGCGCCGCGGCCGTCGACGACCGATGACGCGAACCAGGCATCCGCTATCGCCGGGCGCGAGCGGTTCATGACGATCCGCTCCTGATCGTCCCGCGACGAACGGAACGACCGGCCGCGGAGCATCCTCCCCGAGGTACCGGCCCGACGAACGCAGCACGGGCCCGGATAGCGAGACGATCCCGCGCGGCGGGATCGCGCATGCCAGCGCTCGGACGCGGGGGTCGTCCTCAACCATCGACACGGCCGCGGCTCCCATCGAGTGACCGGACCAGGACCACGTCGCCGAGTCGATCCAGCATCGCTCGGACGTCCTGCGCGAAGTCCCGCAAGGAGGCGCGGCCCACGTCGGTCCCCGGCCGCAACTCCCCGCACGCCCCGGAGGTTCAGCGCCCACGCGTCCCAACCACGCTCCGCCACCGAACGGAAGGTACCGGTCGAACAACGATGCGGTCGCCCACAGGCCGTGGACGAACAGGACCGGGATGGGCTTGGGCTCGCCCGACGGACGTGCATGCTCCGCGGTCAGCTCGCCGACGCGCTCGATCGGCATCGCGGCCGCTGCTCAGTCGGCGGGGTGCTCGACCAGGGCCACGACCCGGGATGCCAGGAACCTGGCCGTGCGCACAGCGGTGCCGCCGCGCGTGACCTCGGTGACCTCGATCATCGTGCGGCCGGTCGTGACCTCGACCCGCCGTCCCGCGCGCGTCGCGACGATCTCGAACGTCTTGACGCCGTTGCCCACGTCGACCGTGATCTCGACCCGGTCCCCACGCATGCGCTCATCGTAGTGTGACCGAGGAGACGGGGGCGATCGGAGCCATGCCCTGCGCTTCGAGGGCACGACCGGCAAGGCATGGGTGCCTGGAGGTGCCTGTGTGGTGCCCTTCGGTGGGCGCGGCAGGTTTTGAACCTGCGACCTCTTGCGTGTGAAGCAAGCGCTCTCCCGCTGAGCTACGCGCCCGGTCGACCGTCAGCCTAGCAAGGCGCCGGGGCCGTCCTCGAGGGGTCCCTCGGACACGAGAAGACGGCGGCACGTGCCCGCGTCGTGCCGCCGTCACGCGATGGCCCGTCGGGCCGGTCGCGCCCGGAGTGTCGCACGATGACACGACACCTGCAAGGTCGGCTGGATCTCGCGTCGGCGCCCTGGTACCTCGCCGCCTCGTGCCCCTCGGTCGGAACGCCTGCGTGCGCCGTGCCATCATCCCCATCCAGGATCCTGCGATGACGACGCTCGACGCACCCATCCGAACGCGAGACCTCGGCCCGGCACCCAGGACGATCCGCCTGGGGGGCCGGCGCTACCCGTTCGTCCCTCCGAGCCTCCGCGATCCGCGGCTGCACCTAGCGGCGGTGATCATCTCGATCCACATCCTCGGGCAGATCGGCCTGGGGTTCGCGGTGTCGGTGCCCCAGATCCTCGTCGCGATCCTCACGTGCGCGCTGATCGAGGTCGCCTGGACGTTCCATCGGACGCGCGCGGTCGTGTGGCCGGCGAGCGCCATGCTCACCGGCAGCGGCGTCGCGCTGATCCTGCGCGTCGTCGGCACCGAGCCGGGCGAGCACTGGACCTGGCGGGGCTGGTACCTGTTCGCGGCCGTCGCCGGCGTCTCGCTGCTGACGAAGTACGTGATCAGGTACCGAGGGACGCACGTGTTCAACCCGTCGAACGTCGGCCTGGTCGCGGCCTTCCTGCTGCTGGGCAGCGTCCGTGTCGAGCCGCTCGACTTCTGGTGGGGGCCCCTGGACGGCTGGCTGGTCCTCGCGTACGCGATCATCCTGACGGGCGGCCTGCTGATCACATCGCGCCTCAGGCTCCTGGCGATGTCCGCGGCGTTCTGGGTGACGTTCGCCGCGGGGCTCGGCGTCCTGGCGGCGTCGGGCCACTGCATCACGGCGCGGTGGTCGGCGAGCCCCGTCTGCGGCGCGCGCTTCTGGTGGATCGTCGCCCTGTCGCCCGAGATCCTCATCTTCCTGTTCTTCATGATCACGGATCCCAGGACCACGCCGCGGGGGCGCAGCGCGAGGACGGCGTTCGGCGCCGCGGTGGCGGCGACGTCCGTCCTGCTGATCGCGCCGCAGACGACGGAGTTCTCGGCCAAGGTCGCGCTCCTGGCCGGGCTCGTCGTCCTGTGCCTGGTGCGGCAGCTGGTCATCCGGTACGCACCCGCCGTCGACGACGAGGCGGACGCTCTCCACGGCTGGAGGGCGCGTCTGCTGCGGTCGGCCTCCGGCCGGGTTCGGCCGGGAGGCGTCTCCGCCATGGCCGTGCTGGCGATCTCGCTGATGGTCGTGCTGGGCGTGGGGATCGTCCTCGCCGGAGCGCCCG
>JAXLTF010000008.1:0-140147 GCA_046330185.1 Actinomycetota bacterium | reverse complement strand
ATCGGATGAGCGGCGGCTCGGGCCGCGTGGGTCGCGGTGCGGTGCTGTCGACGGCCGAGGGGCAGAACCGGGGCGCGTTCACCCTGCGCGACTGGAGCCTGTTCGGCTCGATCGGCTCGATCTGGGGCGCCTCGTTCCTGTTCATCGCCGTCGGGCTGGAGGCCTTCGAGCCCGGGGTCATCACGTGGGCCCGGATCATGCTCGGAGCGACCGTCCTGTGGCTCATGCCCGCGTCCCGCGTGCCCGTCGACCGCCGGGACCGCCCGCGGCTCCTCGCGGTCGCCGTGTTCTGGGTCGCGGTGCCCTTCACGCTCTTCCCGCTCGCCGAGCAGCACATCTCGTCGGCACTGACGGGGCTCCTGAACGGCGCCGTTCCGATCCTCACCGCCGCGGTCGCCGCGATCATGCTGCGCCGATGGCCGGATCGAACCCATCTCGCCGGGTTGGCGATCGGCTTCGCCGGGGTCGCCATCATCGCGCTGCCGGCGGCCGGCAGCGGGTCCAGCGAGGCGGTCGGGGTCGCCATGGTGCTCGCGGCGATCTCCTGCTACGGCTTCGCCTCCAACGTCGCCGTGCCGCTCACGCAGCGTTACGGGTCGCTGCCGGTGATGGCCCGCATGCTCTCGATCGCCGCCGTGCTGACCGCCCCGTTCGGCCTGGCGGGGTTGCCCGCCTCCGGGTTCTCGGCGGCGTCGTTCGTGGCCGTCGCCGTCCTCGGGATGGTCGGCACCGGCCTCGCCTTCTCGATCATGGGTCGTCTCATCGCGCGGGTGGGCGCCACGCGCGGTGGGTTCGCGATCTACCTCACGCCGGTCGTGGCCCTGATCCTCGGGGTGGTGTTCCTGGACGAACGCATCCACGCGGGCGCGCTGGCCGGCATCGCCCTCGTGCTCGCGGGAGCCGCCCTCGCGTCCAGGAAGGGGTCCACCGGGTGAGGCGGGAGGCGCCGAGCACCGAGATCCCGCCCGGATACGGCCCGGCTTCCGGCTGAGCCCGGGCTCCCATCCCCGGTATCCTCCGCACCATGAGCGCGCGGAACCTGGTGACGCGGGACGACCTGGGCAAGCGCGTGTCGTTCCAGTTCGAGCTGCCCAACGGCTTCCTCAGCGAGGCGGTGGGGGTCTTCGAGCGATGGGATCCGGAGGCCGAGACCTACTTCGTCCGCAAGCGGGACGGAGGGGTCGCCCGCGTTCCGGCGCGCGGCGTGCGGTTCGGCAAGGTGATCGGAGAGGTGAAGGAGACGCCGTCATGACCGAGCTACCGACCGCGCACATCCGGCTGCGTCTGGGCAGCGAGGACGCCCACTACGGCGGCGGGCTCGTGGCCGGCGCGAAGCAGCTCGAGATCGTCGGCGACCTGATCACCGAGCTCGCGATGCGCCACGACGGCGACGAGGGGCTGTTCCGGGCATACGAGTCGGTCGAGTTCCTGGCGCCGCTGTACGCCGGCGATTGGATCGAAGCGAAGGGGAGGATCGTGTCGGTCGGCACGACGAGCCGCCGGTGCGAGTTCGAGATCTGGAAGGTCGGAGGCGCCCGGCCGGAGGTCAGCGGGTCGGCGGCGGAGTTCCTGGCCGAGCCGGTGCTGACGTGCCGCGCCGTCGGCACGACGGTCGTGACGAAAGAGCACCAGCGCTTCGCCCACGACTAGCACCGGACGGACGAGCGACCCGGCCGCGGTCGGAGCGGACGCGGGTCAGGCGACCGGGGCCTCGTCGAGGTCGTGCAGCACCTCGAGGAGATCCTCCACGTTGAAGGGCTTGGGGACGTACGCGTCGGCGCCCATCTCGGCTGCGCGAGCCCGGTCCCGCAGGCTCGACAGGGCCGACACGACGATCACGCGCGGCCGCTGCTCGTTCGGGAGCTGCATCAGCTCCTCGAGCACCGCCCAGCCGTCCATCGTCGGCATCATGATGTCGAGCAGCATCACCTTCGGGTGGAAGAGCTCGATCGCCTCCATCGCGGCCTGCCCGTCCCGCGCAAGGAACGTCGTGTAGCCCTCGGCCTCCAGGCTGAACTGGAGCACCCAGACCACCTGGGGCTCGTCGTCCACGACGAGGACGCTGTTGTTGGCTTCGGTCGTTGTGGCTGTCATCCCTGTCCGAAGGTACGGCGCGGGCTCGCGTTCGCTGTATCGGGAGGACGGGCGGTTCGGCGGGGACCGCTCGGACTATGCCGTGTGCCGAACACCCCTCGGCCGGGGGATGCGGGCCTGGCCCTCGGGACCGAACGCCGCAGGTCAGACCATGTACACGCCCGGCGTCGGCCCCACGCGGCCGATCCGGGTCGCGCCGGGGCCCGCGAGCTCCAGCGCGGCATCCTCGTCCTCGCGAGCCACCACCAGCACCATCCCGACCCCGAGGTTGAACGTGCCGAGCATGTCCGCCTCGGCGGCGCCGGTCGCCTCCCGCAGCAGCGCGAAGATCGGCGGCTCGGCCCAGGAGCCCCGCTCCAGATCCGCGCCCAGGCCGCCGGGCAGCGCCCGCGGGACGTTCTCGAGCAGGCCCCCGCCGGTGATGTGGGCGGCCGCGTGCAACAGGCCCTCGCGCTGCAGCTCGAGGACCGTCGGCGCATGGATCGCGCACGGCTCCAGCAGCTCGTCCGCGAGCGGGCGGCCGAGGCCGGGGGGCACCTCGTCGATCGCGTACCGATCCAGCAACGCGCTCCGGACGAGCGAGTAGCCGTTCGCGTGCAGCCCGGTCGAGGGGAGCCCGAGCAACACGTCACCCGCTGCGACGCGATGCGGGCCCAGGCGCGCCGAGGCCTCCACGGCGCCCACGCAGAACCCGGCCAGGTCGAACGCGTCCTCGTCCATCACGCCCGGGTGCTCGGCCGTCTCGCCGCCGAGCAGCGCGCACCCGGCGCGGCGGCATCCCTCCGCGACGCCCCCGACGATCGCGGCGACACGCTCGGGCACGACGCGGCCGACCGCCAGGTAGTCGAGGAAGAACCACGGCTGCGCGCCGGTGCACACCACGTCGTCGACGCACATCGCGACCAGGTCGATCCCGACGGTGTCGAGGCGTCCGGTCATCCGTGCGATCTCGAGCTTCGTCCCGACCCCGTCCGCCGCCGCCGCCAGCAGGCGACCGTCGCCGAGATCGAACATGCCCGCGAACCCGCCGACGTCGCCCGCGACCTCCGGACGGCGGGTGCGCGCCGCCAGGTCGGCGATCAGGGCCACGGCCTTCGCGGCCGCCTCGGTGTCGACCCCGGCCGCCCGGTAGGCGCCGCTCACGGGGTCGGCGACTCGAGCTGCGGCTCGAGCACGAACTTCCCCGCCCGGTCGGGGACCTCGACCGGGTACGCGCCGTCGAAGCACGCCTTGCAGAAGCCGTCCGGCTCACCGCCCGAGGCATCGACCAATCCGTCCAGGGACAGGTAGCCGAGCGAGTCGGCGCCGACGAACGTCCGGATCTCGTCGACCGAGAGGTCCGAGGCGATCAGCTCGTGCCTGGTCGACATGTCGATCCCATAGAAGCACGGCCACCGGATCGGCGGGCAGGTGATCCGCAGGTGGACCTCGGTCGCGCCCGCCTCGCGCAGGACCTGCACGGTCTGCCGCGTCGTCGTGCCGCGCACGATCGAGTCGTCCACGACGACGAGCCGCTTCCCGCGGATCGAGTCGGGCAGCGGGTTCAGCTTCAGCTTGACCCCGCGATCGCGCAGGGACTGCGACGGCTGGATGAAGGTCCTGCCGACGTAGCCGTTCTTGATCAGCCCCTCGCCGTACGCGATCCCGCTCAGCTCCGCGTACCCCTGGGCCGCCGCGTGTCCCGTGGCCGGGACGCCGATCACCAGGTCGGCCCCGGCCGGGTGCTCGCGCGCGAGCCGGCGTCCCATCTCGCGCCGCGACTCGTGAACCGAGCGCGCATCCAGGCGGGAGTCCGGGCGGGCCAGGTAGACGAACTCGAAGATGCACAGGGCGCGACGGGGCGAGGGGGCGAATCGCGACGAGTGCAGGCCACGGTCGTCGATCCTGATCAGCTCCCCCGGCTCGACGTCGCGGACGAGCGTGGCGCCCACGATGTCCAGCGCGCACGTCTCCGACGCCACGCAGAACCCGCCGGGGAGGCGGCCGATGGAGAGCGGCCGGATCCCGTGGGGGTCACGGGCCGCGAACACGCTCCGTTCGTCCATCATCACGAGGCTGAACGCCCCCAGCAGGGTGGGCAGCACCCTGAGCGCGGCCTCGTCGAACGAGGCGCCGCCCGCCATCCCCTCGGCCAGCAGGGTCGTGACCACGTCGGTGTCCGTGGTCGCGCCCCGGCGGCCGCCGGCATGACCGGCCAGCTCCCCGGTGTTCACGAGGTTCCCGTTGTGTCCCAAGGCGATCGAGCGCACCCCGTCGGTCTTGAAGACCGGTTGCGCGTTCTCCCAGGTGGTCGAGCCGGTCGTCGAGTAGCGGGTATGACCGATCCCCAGGTCTCCCTGCAGCGTGGTGAGGGTCGCCTCGTTGAAGACCTGGCTGACGAGCCCGAGATCCTTGTAGACGAGGAGGTTGGTGCCGTCGGACACGGCGATCCCGGCGGACTCCTGGCCGCGATGCTGCTGGGCGAACAGGCCGAAGTAGGTGAGCCGGGCGACGTCTTCGCCGGGTGCCCAGACGCCGAAGAGCCCGCACTCCTCCTTCGGTGACTCGGCGCCCACGAGGTGCCCAGCGTAGCAGCGACCCACGCGGCTCCCGGCCATGACGTGCTACTACTTCGGGACGCGGAGCGCAGAGGGGAGCGGGGCGATGGGGAGCGTGGTCGGCGTCTACGAGACCGACGAGCAGGCGCGGTTCGCGTTCGAAGAGCTCCGAGCGGCGGGCATATCCGAGGACGTCGTGTCGGTGATCGGACGCGGCGAGGACGAGGGCGACGCATCGGCGTTCGCGGGCGCGGACAGCCCGACGGCGAAGGGCGCGGCGCGCGGCGCCGTCGTGGGCGGCGCCGTCGCGGCGGTCGCGATGTGCATCGTCCCGGGCGGAGCCGGCGTCTTCCTGGCGAGCGGCGCGCTCGGGGGGTTGATGATGGGGGCGGCGGTCGGCGGGGGGCTCGGGGTCCTGGCCGAGGTGGGCGTTCCGGCCGACGCGATCCCGGACTTCGAGGAAGATCTGACCGACGATCGATACCTCCTCGTGGTGCACGGCGACGACGATGCCCTGGGGACGGCATGGTCGGTCCTCGACATGACCGACCGGGAGTCCCTGACCCGCTACTGAGGCCCGGCGCCCTCGAGCTCCAGCAGGAGCTCCTTGCGGTCGATGCCGCCGCCGTAGCCGCCGAGCTGACCCCCGGCGCGGAGCACCCGGTGGCACGGGATCACGATGGGGATCGGGTTCGAGCCGAGCGCGTTGCCCACGGCGCGGGCCGCGCGAGGGTGCCCGATCCTGCGGGCGATCTCGCCGTACGTGCTGGTCCGGCCGAACGGGATGCGGGCGGTCGCGGCGAGCACGTCGCGGGCGATCCCGTGGATCAGCCGGCGGTCGAGCGGGAGGTCGAAGCGGTCGCGCCGGTGATCGAAGTACTCGTCCAGCTCGCGGCGCACCTGGTCCGTGGCCCCGGCCGAGGTCAGGATCCGCGGGGAGACGCGCGCCGCCAGCTGCGCCAGGATCTCCTCGCGATCCTCGGACGCGAACCCGACCCTGACCAGGCCACGCGGGGTGACCGCGATCAGCAGCTCGCCTATGGGCGAGCCCACGTCGGCGATCGCTACGTCCAGCAGGCCGGCGGCGGCGGCGAGGTCGCCGAGCCGGTCCGCGGCAGCCCGGGAACGCCGCGCGACCTCGCCGCGGTCCCCGAGGCGCTCGAGCTCCTTCATCGTCGTCACGCGATCATCTCCCTGAGCCGTCTGATGCCCTGCGACACGTTCGCCCGGGCGGCGGCCTCGCTCGTTCCCATCAGCTCGGCGATCTCCGCGTACGGCCGGTCCAGGACGTGGCGGTGCACCACGGCCACCCGCTGCTTCGGCGGGAGACCCCGCACCGCCGCCCAGAGGCGAGGCGTGGGGTCGGCCGAGCACGGCCGTCCGATCCGGCGCCCTCGGGAACCTCCGCCGTCGGGAGCGGCCGGCGCCCCCGTGCCCGGTGGTGGTCGATCGCCTTGCGCGAGGCGATCCGGAGCACCCAGCGCTCCAGACGCTCGCCGTCTCGAAGGCGTGGGTAGGCCCGCAGCGCCGCCATGAACGTCTCCTGGAAGCAGTCGTCCGCATCGTCTGGTCCGACGGCGACCCGCAGGAACCGATAGACCACCGTCCGGTTCCGGTCCAGGAACGACTGGAAGGGCGGCACGGGCGTCACCGCCACCGCGGTCGCGGTCCGCGGTCCCCCCAAGGATCGGACCCGCCCCACCTCCCCCATCGGTCCTCGAGCACGTTCACCCTCCTCGCCGAACCCTCGGATGAACAACGCCTCGTCGCGGGCCGGTGTGAGAACGGCGTCAGCCGACCCCTAGGACGACCGGGACCCGTTCGTGCGCATCGACGACGTGATCCGCCTCGGGCCCCGAATCCTCGGGCGCGTCGTGGAAGTAGCGGTACCGCACCGACGTCATCCCCAGGGCCCGGGCGCCGGCGACGTCGGTCCGCCGCCCGTCGCCGACGTGCGCCGCATGCGCGGGATCGTCGACACCGAGTCGTTCCAGCGCGTGCCAGAAGGCCTCGGGGAACGGCTTGAAGCAGCTCGTCTCGTCCGAGAACGACCACGCGTCGAACCGATCGAGGATCCCGAACCCCTCGAGGCGTTCCCGGAGCACCGGGGACGGCGTGATCCCCACGTCGCAGACGATCCCCACCCGCACACCCGCGCCACGGAGCGTCCGCAGGCACGTGTCGATGCCGGGGGCCAGGTGCAGCCGCGCGGTCCGGCCGACGTCGACGAAGACCTGCAGCAACGCATCTCGCACCTCGTCCGCAGGTTCGATGCCCAGGAAGCCGCACATCGCGTCGGTCGAGTCGGCCGTCGCGTACGGTTCGTTCGCGTACCAGCGCTCGTGGAAGAGCTCCCAGTTCCGGTCGAAGGCCGCGACGACACGCTCCTCGGAGACGGGATGGCCCGCCCCGGAAAGGATCGCGGTCCACGCCGCCACGTGACGATCGCGCATCCCGCCCAGGTCCTCGGCGCGCCCGCCGTTGCGCTCGGAGACGAGCGTCTCCCAGAAGTCGAACGTCACCGCCCTGATCACACGGCCTCGCCCAGCAGCTCGGGGAGCGCGCGCTCGTACGCGTCGCGCAGCTCCGTGACGGTCGTGTCGAACAGACCGTCGACCACGACGCGCGGTCCGCCCGTCTCGCCCAGGCGCGCGCACGGCACGCCGTGTCCGGAGGCCAGCTCGGCCAGACGGTCCTCGCACGCGGGCTCGACCGAAACGAGGGCGCGCGACGCCGACTCGCTGAACAGCGCCACGTGCGGTGGCAGGTCGCCGCCCACCGTCACCGCGCAGCCATGACCCCCCTCCATCGCCGCCTCCGCCAGGGCGACGGCGAGCCCGCCGTCGCTCAGGTCGTGCGCGCTCGTGAGGACGTCGCGGCTGGCGGCCTCGACCAGCAGGTCGATCAGCGCGCGCTCGGCGCCCAGGTCCAGCGCCGGCGGCCGCCCGCCCTCCTCGCGCAGCACCGCCTCCGAGAACTCCGACCCACCGAGCTCGGCGAACGTCTCGCCCAGCAGGTAGACGACGAGCCCCGCGCGGGGGAACCCGGTCGGGACGCGCAGCCGATGATCCGCGAGCAGCCCGAGCATCCCGATCACCGGGGTCGGCCAGATCGCCGAACCGCCCGACTCGTTGTAGAAGCTGACGTTGCCCCCGGTCACGGGCGTCCCGAGCTCGCGGCACGCATCGGCGATGCCCCGCACCGACTCCGCGAACTGCCACATCACCACGGGCCGTTCGGGGTTGCCGAAGTTCAGGCAGTTCGTGATCGCCAGGGGCCGCGCACCGGTCACCGCCACGTTGCGCGCGGCCTCCGCGACCGCATGCATCGCCCCGAGATACGGGTCGAGGCGCCCGAACCTGCCCTTCCCGTCCGCCGAGAGGGCGAGCCCCTTCATCGTCCCCGGCACGCGGATCACCGCGGCGTCCGAGCCCGATCCGGCCACGGTCTGGCCCTGCACGCGCGAGTCGTACTGCTCGAAGACCCATCGCTTGCTGGCGACGTTGGGGGCGCGGAGCACGGCGAACAGCGCTTCGAGCGGATCGCCGTCGAAGGGAGCGAAGGCGGGGTCGTCCAGCTCGTCGGCCGGCGGCGGCGGCTCGATCGGGCGCTCGTACACCGGACCCTCGTCGGTCAGGGAGCGGGCGGGGACCCGGGCGACGACTCGGCCGCCGCCCCTGACGGTCAGGACGCCGCCGTCCACGACGGTCGCGATGACCGACGAGGCCAGCCCCCAGCGCTCGCAGACCTCGGCGACGTCGTTCAGCCGCGACGGGTGGACGATCGCGAGCATCCGCTCCTGCGACTCGCTCACGAGGATCTCGAACGGCTCCATCCCGGGCTCCCGCAGCGGCACCGCATCCAGATCGAGGTCCGCGCCCATCCCCGCGCGGGCCGCCGACTCGGCGACCGCGCACGTGATCCCGGCGCCGCCCAGGTCCTGCAGACCCTCGAGCAGGTCGCGATCGACCATCTCCAGGGACGCCTCGATGAGCAGCTTCCCGGCGAACGGGTCGCCGATCTGGACCGAGGGACGCGACGCCTCGCCGCCCTCCTCGAGCGTCGCCGACGCCAGCACGCTCACGCCGCCGATCCCGTCGCGGCCGGTCGACGCGCCGAACAGGACCATCAGCGATCCGGCGTGCACCTCGCGCGACGTGGCGGTGATCAGACGATCGGCCCGCGCCACACCCACGCACATCACGTCCACCGTCGGGTTCGCGGCGTGCGGCTCGGCGAA
Organism: Actinomycetota bacterium; assembly: GCA_046330185.1. Classification (GTDB taxonomy): domain Bacteria; phylum Actinomycetota; class UBA4738; order UBA4738; family HRBIN12; genus DATBLY01. The sequence goes on along the minus strand of JAXLTF010000008.1, from coordinate 131,276 downwards.
CCGGATCTCGCCGCCGACGGTCGGGACGCCGATGCAGTTGCCGTAGCCGCCGATCCCCGCGACGACGCCGCCCAACAGCCAGCGGCTCCGCTCGTCGTCGGGCGGACCGAACATCAGCGGGTCCAGCAGCGCCACGGGCCGGGCGCCCATCGCGACCACGTCGCGGACGATGCCGCCGACGCCGGTGGCCGCGCCCTGGTAGGGCTCGATCGCGGAGGGGTGCGAGTGCGACTCCATCTTGAACACGACGGCGAACCCATCGCCGACGTCGACCGCGCCCGCGTCCTGACCGGGACCCACGAGCACGACGCTCCCCTCGGTCGGTAGGGCCCGCAGGTGAACCTTGCTGGACTTGTAGGAGCAGTGCTCGGACCACATCGCCCCGTACATCGCGAGCTCGGTGGGGTTCGGATCGCGCCCCAGCGTCGAGCGGATACGCTCGAGCTCGTCGTCGGTGAGGCCGAGCGAGCGATGCAGGGAAGGATCGGCCATGCGTCCCGCCTCAGACCCTCGCGAGCGCCCTGGCGAGCAACGACGCGAACAGCGGCTCGCCGCCGGTCGGACCGACGTCGGGGTCGACCGCGTGCTCGGGGTGCGGCATCAGCCCGACCACGTTGCCGGAGGCGTTGCTGACCCCGGCGATGCTGTGCGCGCTGCCGTTCGGGTTGTGGGCGTCGTCCACCGTTCCATCGGGGGCGCAGTACCGGAAGACGACCTGGCCATCGCCCTCGAGCCGGTCCAGCTCGGCCTCGGCGGCGACGAACTGCCCCTCGCCGTGCTTGATCGGGATCTCCACGACCTCTCCGGGCATGAGCTCCGCCGTGACCGGCGTGTCGGACGACTCGACCCGCAGGTACACGTCCCTGCAGACGAAGCGGAGCGAGCGGTTGCGGATCAGCGCGCCCGGCAGCATCCCGCTCTCGCAGAGGATCTGGAAGCCGTTGCAGATGCCGAGGACGGGGCCGCCCGCGTCGGCGAAGCTCCGCACGGCGTCCATGATCGGCGCGAACCGCGCGATCGCCCCGGTCCGCAGGTAGTCGCCGTAGGAGAAGCCGCCGGGCAGGACCACCGCGTCGACGCCCCGCAGCTCGGGATCGGCGTGCCACAGAGCCACGCCGGACCCGCCCATCGTCTCCACGGCCCGCAGGGCGTCCCGGTCGTCGAGCGACCCGGGGAACGTGATCACCCCGACCCGCGGCGCGCCCGTGCCCACGCCGGCTATGCCCCCTCGGTCTGGAGGATCCGGTAGTCCTCGATCACGGGGTTCGAGAGCAGTCGCGCGGCCATGTCATCCACCTGCGCGCGTGCCGCGGCCTCGTCGGGCGCGTCTACGCTCAGCCGGACGTGCTTGCCGATGCGTACGTCCCCGACGTTCGTCCATCCGAGCGCGGGGAGCGCGCCCCGGACCGCCTTGCCCTGGGGATCGGAGAGCCCGGGCTTCAGGGTGACGAGCACCTCGAAGACGAACGCGCTCACGCGATCCCCATCCGCTCCAGGTACTTCGCGAACGGCTCGCCGACGATCCGCTCGTACGCCTCGCGGTAGCGACCGGCCGTCGCGTCCACCACGTCGTCCGGCAGCTCCGGCGGCGGCGGCTCGTGGTCCCAACCGCTCGCGTCCAACCAGTCGCGCACGTACTGCTTGTCGTACGACGGCTGCCCGTGGCCGGCCGCGTAGCGGTCCAGCGGCCAGAAACGAGACGAGTCCGGCGTGCACACCTCGTCGATCAACGCGATCTCGCCGTCGATGAAGCCGAACTCGAACTTCGTGTCGGCCAGGATGATCCCCCGCTCGCGCGCGACGTCGGCGGCGCGGCCGTAGATCGTGAGCGTGAGCTCCTTCAGCCGCTGGGCCAGGCCCTCGCCGATCAGCCCCTCGGTCTCGGACGGCGTGAGCGGCATGTCGTGGCCCTCCTCCGCCTTCGTCGTCGGCGTGAAGATCGGTTCGGGCAGCCGCTCGGACTCGACCAGGCCGGCCGGCAGCGGGATCCCGCAGACCGCCTGCTCCTCCCGGTACTGCGACCAGCCGCTGCCCGTGATGTAGCCGCGCGCGACGCACTCGATCGGGATCACCTGGGCGCGGCGCACCAGCATCGCCCGACCCGGCAGGTCCGCCTCGCCGGAGCCGTCACCGAGATCCGCGGGGTCCGCCGAGAGCAGATGGTTCGCCACGAGGTCGGCCGTGCGCTCGAACCAGAACAGCGACAGGCCGGTCAGCACGCGCCCCTTGTCGGGGATCTGCGTCGGCAGCACCACGTCGAACGCGCTGACCCTGTCGCTCGCGACCATCAGGAGCCGGTCGGGACCGGCGTCGTAGATGTCGCGCACCTTCCCGCTCGCGCGAAGGCGCCCCGCCGTCGTCACCTCCCGGAGCCCTCCTCCTCGACCGGCAGCTTCTCCAGCCGTTCGAACACACCACCGAGGTTGCGCAGGAACCGTTCCGGCCGGAACAGCTCCGCCAGCTCCTCCGGCGCGACGCGCGACTCCACGTCGGGATCCGCCTCGAGCGTCTCACGGAACCCGCGGCCGTGGTCCCACGACGCGGCGGCGGCGCGCTGGACGACCGCGTATGCCTCGTCGCGCGAACAGCCGGCGTCGATCAGGGTCAGCAGCACCGACTGGCTGTACGCGAGACCCCCGTCGGCGTCCAGGTTCGCGCGCATCCGGTCCGGATGGACGACGAGGCCGTCCAGCACCCACGTCATGTCGCGCAGCATGAAGGCCAGCAACCCCGTCGCGTCCGGGAACACGATCCGCTCGGCGGAGGAATGCGAGATGTCGCGTTCGTGCCAGAGCGCCACGTCCTCGAACCCCACCTGGGCGTGGCCGCGCACGACGCGCGCCAGGCCGCTCACGCGCTCGGTGACGACCGGGTTCCGCTTGTGCGGCATCGCGCTCGAACCCCTCTGGCCGTCCGCGAACGGCTCCTGGACCTCGCGGACCTCGGTACGCGCGAGGTGCCGGATCTCCGTCGCGATCTTGTCGAGCGTGGAGGCGACGATCGCGAGCGCGGCCAGGTACTCCGCGTGACGGTCGCGCTGGATCACCTGGGTGGAGGCCTCCGCCGGACGCAGCCCGAGCCGGGCGCACACCAGCTGCTCGACGCGCGGATCGACCTCGGCGTACGTCCCGACCGCTCCGCTGATCGCCCCGACGCTGACCGTCTCCCGCGCTCGCCGCAGGCGCTCGCGATCGCGGTCCAGCTCGAACGCCCAGACCGCCAGCTTCAGCCCGAAACTGATCGGCTCGGCGTGGACGCCGTGGGACCTGCCGACCATCACGGTGTCGCGGTGCGCCAGGGCGAGCCGCTTCACGACCGCCATCAGCCGCTCGAGCTCGGCGAGCAGGACGTCGGCGGCGGCCCGCAGCTGCAGCGCCAGGCCCGTGTCGAGCACGTCGGAGGACGTCATCCCGAAGTGGTCCACCGCCCGGCCTCGCCGGCCGACGCCCCGGTCGCCTGGACGAACGCGGCGACGTCGTGCCGGGTGACGGCCTCCACCTCCGACACGCGCTCGACCGTGAAGGCCGCGTGCTCGCGAACGGCCGCCGCATCCGCCGCCGGCACCTTCCCCAGCTCGGCCCACGCCTCCACCGCGAGGAGCTCGATCTCGAGCCAGTTCGAGAGCCGCGCCTCGTCCGACCAGACGGAGGTCATCTCCGGGAGGGCGTAGCGCGGGATCATCGGGACGGCCCCCGACCGGTCGCGGCCGTCGCGACCCCGGTCACAGCTTCAGGCCCTCCGCCAGGTCGTCCTTGAACCGCCACAGCAGCGCCTGCACCTCGGGGTCGGATAGGCCGACGACCTGGGCCGCCAGGACCGCGGCGTTGACCGCCGCCTCCACGCCGACCGTCGCCACCGGGACCCCGGTCGGCATCTGCGCGGTTATCGCGAGCGCCTCGTTGCCGACCATCTGGGGGGCGGTCGCGATCGGCACGCCGATCACGGGCAGGATCGTTCGCGAGGCGACCGCCGCGGCCAGGTGTCCCGACAGCCCGGTCGAGCAGATCACGACCTTGATGCCTCGCTCGAAGGCCGTGCGGGCGTACTCGTCGAGCAGATCCGGGTTCCGCGCCGCGGAGATGATCCGAACCTCGTGCGGGATCGCGAACTTCTCGAGGATCAGCGCGGCCTGACGCATGAGGCCGAGCTCCGATGGCGAGGCCGCCAGGACCCCCACGGTCGGCGCCTGGTCGCTCACCCGGTCTCCTCCCCCTCGGACGCACGCTCGGCGATGTCCCGGCGGTACGTGATCCCGTCGAACGCGATGCGGCCGCAGGCCTCGTACGCCCTGGCGCGGGCCTCGCGGAGCGACGCGCCCTGCGCGCTCACGGCGAGGACCCGACCGCCGTCGGTGACCACTCTACCGTCCACGTCCTCGGTGCCCGCATGGAAGACGGTCACGCCGTCGACCTCGCCGGCCGCGTCGAGCCCCTCGATCGGGACGCCGGTCGCGTACGGGCCCGGGTAGCCGCCGGAGGCGAGGACGACGGTCACGGCGGCGTCGCCGGTGTCGGGACGGGCCAGATCGTCCAGGCGCCCGTCCGCGCAAGCGGCGAGCGCGTCGGCCAGGTCCAGGTCGAGCCGCGGGAGCAGCGCCTCCGTCTCCGGGTCGCCGAACCGGCAGTTGAACTCGAGCACCTTCGGGCCGTCCTCGGTCAGCATCAGCCCGGCGAACAGGCAGCCCCTGTACGCGATGCCCTCGGCGGCGAGCGCTGCGGCGGTCGCGTCCACGGTCTCGGTCCAGATCCGCTCCTCGAGCTCCGCGGCGATCCACGGCAGACCCGAATACGCGCCCATCCCGCCCGTGTTCGGGCCCGTGTCGCCGTCGCCGATCCGCTTGAAGTCCTGGGCGAGGCCCAGTCGCAGCACCCGCTCCCCGTCGAGCAGAGCGAACGCCGACACCTCTGGGCCCTCCAGGACCTCCTCGACCACCACGGTGGAGCCCGCGGCGCCGAAGGCGCCGCGGGCGAGCGCATCCTCCAACGCGGCGACCGCGCTCGCGCGGTCGCCTGCCACCGTGACCCCCTTGCCCGCCGCGAGCCCATCGGCCTTGACGACCGCGCGCCCGCCGAGCTCGTCGACGAACGCGGTCGCCTCGCCGACGTCGGTGAACGTGCCCGACCTCGCCGTCGGGATCGCGTGTCGCCGCATCAGGTCCTTCGCGAACGCCTTCGAGCCCTCCAGCCGCGCCGCGGCGGCGGAGGGACCGAACACGCGACGGCCGCGCGCGGTCAGGGCGTCGGCCAGACCGGCCACGAGCGGCGCTTCCGGCCCGACGACCGTCAGGTCGACGTCCTCCTCCTCCGCGAGCGCGACGATCCCGTCGACGTCGTCGGCGGGCACCGGCAGTCGCCGCGCGAGCGTGCCGATGCCGGCGTTGCCGGGAGCGACCAGCAGCTCCTCGACAGACGGGCTCTGCCGCAGCTTCCACGCCAGGGCGTGCTCGCGGCCGCCGCCCCCGACGACCAGGACCCTCATGCGGCGGGCAGGCTCTGTTCCCTGGCGGGCCCGACCGAAACGACCGAGACCGGCACATCGACCAGCTCCTCGATCCGGCGCACGAAGCGCTGCGCGGCCTTCGGCAGGTCCTCGAACGACCGGACCTCGTCGATCTCCTCGTTCCAGCCCTCGAGCTGCTCGTAGACCGGCTGCGCCCGATGGAACAGCGATTGGTGCGGGGGGAAGTCGTCGAACTCCTGCCCGTCGGCGCGGTACCCCGAGGCGATCTTCACGGTGCCGAACCCCGAGAGGACGTCGAGCTTCGTCAGGAAGAGCTCGGTCAGTCCGTTCAGCCGGACCGCGTAGCGCAGCAGCGCGGCATCGAGCCAGCCGCACCGGCGCTTGCGGCCCGTCACGGTCCCGAACTCGTTGCCCCGCACGCCCATCCGGTCCCCGTCGTCGCCCAGGTCCTCGGTCGGGAAGGGCCCGGCGCCCACGCGGGTCACGTACGCCTTCACGATCCCGACGACGCGCTCGACCTCCTTCGGCCCGATCCCGGCCGACGCGAGCGCGTATCCCGCCACCGGGTTCGACGACGTGACGAACGGGTACGTGCCGTGGTCCAGGTCCAGGAGCGTGCCCTGCGCGCCCTCGAGCATCACGTGCTTGCCGGCGCGCAGCGCGTCGTGGATCAGCCTTCCCGTGTCGGTCACGTGCGGCGCCAGGCGGTCGGCCAGGTCCTGGTATTCCTCCACGATCCGGTCGGCCGACAGCGGCAACCGGTTGTAGACCTTCGCCAGGATCTGGTTCTTCTCGCGCAGGACCACGTCGAGCTTCTGCCGGAAGATCTTCTCGTCGAACAGGTCCTGCACGCGCAGGCCGATCCGCGCCGCCTTGTCCCCGTACGCCGGCCCGATCCCGCGCTTCGTGGTCCCGAGCGCGTTGCGGCCCAGGAACCGCTCCGTCACCTTCTCGAGCTCCAGGTGGTACGGCATGATCAGGTGGCAGTTGCCCGAGACCACCAGCCGCGAGACGTCCAGACCGGCCTCGCGCAGCGCGTCGAGCTCCTTGATCAGGTGGCGCGGGTCGACCACGACGCCGTCGGCGATCACGGGCGTGATGTGGTCGTACAGGATCCCCGACGGCACGAGCTGGAGCTTCAGCAGGCGGCCCTCGGCGATCACGGTGTGGCCCGCGTTGTTCCCGCCCTGGTACCGGACGACCAGGTCCATCCGGTCTGCCAGGTAGTCGACCGCCTTGCCCTTGCCCTCGTCCCCCCACTGGGTCCCGAGCACGATCGCGGCCGGCATGGTCTTGAGTCTACGGAAGACGACCGGCGACCGGTCCGGGTCAGCGCACCAGCAGCACCGGGCAGTGCGCCTGATGCACGACCTTGTTGGCCACGCCGCCCAGCACGAGGCTGCGGAGCTCGGACATCCCGCGCGTGCCGAGGATGATCAGCTCCACCTGGGCCGCCGCGGCGACGCGGACGATCTCGTCGGGGGTCTGTCCGGGCGTCACCCGCCGGATCTCCCCGGAGGCACCGACCCCCGCATCCTGCAGCGCTCGGACGGTCTCCCCCACCAGCGATCCGGCGTCCTGCGGAGGACCGAGATCGACGTCGCTCCCCTCGTATCTCTCGAACTCCCGGACGTGCAGCACCGTCACCCGGGCCCCGTACTTCTGGGCGAGGTCGATCGCGACGGGCAGCGTCTTGCTGCTGTGGGGCGAGCCGTCCACGGCGAGCAGGATCCGGTCGAACATGGGCCACAGCATGCCGCATCTCGGGGCGCAGCGTCCGACCTCCGCCGAAGGTCCTATCGAACCGGACCGGACGCGCTGCTAGACTCGCAGCCGCAGCTGACCAGACGACTGGAGGCCGCGACGGGGTACTTCCGTCGCGGCTTCTTCGCGTCTCGAGCACCGTGGAGCGGGAGATGTCGAAGGTCCGGACGGACGACGACCTGATCGAGATCGACGGGGAGTTCTGCGTCCCGTTCGAGACGGGCCAGCGGCGCCACGTCCTGACGCCGATCGGCTACGTCGAGCGGAGCCCCTGGTTCATCCTGCGCAAGGTCCTGCTCTTCATCCCCTCGATCTTCCTGTTCATCCTGGCGATCCAGCTGATGAAGGCGGGCGCCGGCGAGGTCGGACCGTCGATCCAGGGGCGGTTCCCGTTCGCGAACGGCGTCTCCACGCTGGGCGCGGGGTGGCTCGGGGCCTATCTCGTGCTTTCCGGCTCGCCGGTCGCCGCCACGGCGATCAGCCTGTTCGGCGCCGGCACGCTCACGAAGCTCCAGACGTTCACCATGCTCTCGGGCTCGCGCCTGGGCGCGTCGTTCATCGTGCTGCTGACCGGCTTCCTGTACGCCATGAAGGACAAGGGCCGCGGCCGCGGCGAGCCGATCGGGATGGGCATCCAGGCGCTCACGATGACGGCGATCGTCTACCTGCCGGGCATGCTGATCGGCTACGGCATCCTGCGGGCGGGCGCGCTCGACGGGGTCAGATGGCACGCGTCGGGCCAGCTCGAGGCGCTCTTCGGAAGGATATGGGGGCCGATCGTCGACCTCGTCCAGACCCACGTGCACGGGGGCTGGCTGTTCCTGGTGGGACTCGGGACGATCCTGCTCTCGTTCAAGATCCTGGACCGCGTGCTGCCCCAGGTCGACGGCGACACGACGCTCACGAAGCGCTCCTCGTGGCTGAAGCACCCGTGGACGATGTTCGGGCTGGGTTGCCTTGTGGCCACCCTGACGCTCTCCGTCTCGGTCGCGCTAACCGTGCTGGTCCCGCTGGCCGTCAAGGGCTACGTCAAGCGCGATGAGGCTCTCCCCTACATCATGGGCGCGAACATCGCGACGCTCGCCGACACGCTGGTCGTCGCGATGCTCCAGCCCACCCCCGCCGCCGCGCAGATCGTGCTCGCCGAGGCGATCGGGGTCACGCTCGTATCCCTGCTGATCCTGGCTCTCATCTACGGACCGGTGAAGCGTTCCGTCCTGCGGCTGGACGACTGGCTCGTGGCCAGCAACACGCGGATGGCGCTGTTCGTGGGGACGCTCTTCCTGCTCCCGGTCGCGCTGCTGCTTTCCGGCCTGCTCGTGGGCGATCCGAACGCGTGAACGAGCGCCGGTCACGGCGACCGGTCTAGAGCGGACGGACCGCGAGGCGGGTACCTCCCGGCTGATGGACGTGCCCCGGAGGGCATGGGAACCTTCCTCCGACCGGCCGACGCGGCCGGCCCCGTCTAGGAGCGTCCGTGCACATCGACCCCTACGTCACGCTCGCCGCCCTGATCGTGGGCTTCACGGTCGGGCTCACCGGGATGGGCGGCGGCGCGCTGATGACCCCGATCCTGGTCCTGTTGTTCGGCATACAGCCGTCGGCGGCGATCTCGAGCGACCTGGTCGCGGCGATGGTGATGAAGCCGATCGGCAGCGGCGTCCACATCCGGCGCAAGACCGTCAGGTGGGAGCTGGTGCGTTGGCTGTGCATCGGCTCGGTGCCGGCCGCCGCGTCGGGCGTATTCATCATCCGCGCGCTCGGGAACGACGCGGACGTTCAGGACACGATCAAGCTGATGCTCGGGGTGATGCTGCTGATCGCGGCGGGGGCGATGGTCCTGAAATCGTCGCTGCAGGGCCGACGGAACGCCGCGATGCGCGCCGCGGGGATCGTGCCGACCGAGCGGCCTCCGCTCAGGGTCCGCAAGATCGCCACGATCGCGATCGGGGCGGTGGGCGGCCTCCTCGTCGGGCTCACGTCGGTCGGATCGGGGTCCATCATCATCATCGCGATGATGCTGATGTACCCGGCCCTTCGTGGCGCCGAGCTGGTCGGCACCGACCTCGTCCAGGCGGTCCCGCTCGTGGCTGCCGCCGCCCTCACGCACATCGTGTTCGGCAACTTCGAGCTCGCGCTCACGACGTCGATCCTGATCGGGAGCATCCCGGGGGTGTACGTGGGGGCCCGCATGTCGGCGAAGGCGCCCGACGGCGTGATCCGGCCGGCGCTGGTATTCGTGCTGCTGGCGTCCGGCCTGAAGCTGATCGGGATGTCGACGGAGGCGCTCGGCGTCGTCCTGCTGGTGTTCGCGCTGATCGCGCTGCCCGTGTGGGGCGCGATCGATGCGGCCGCCCACCCGCAGGCCCAATGGGAGGCCGCGGGGTTCAGCCGCCGGACGTGGGTTCGGCTGCAGGCGATCGGAGCGTTGTTCGTGGTCGGCTTCCTGGCGGCCGTCGCGTACTTCGCCAGGACGCGTCCGGCCCTGGAGGCCGTCGCCGCGGAACACGTCCCCGGATGACTCCACGTGGCTGAGGAGCGCGCGCCGGGCTCCCCGTCACGGGGCGCCGTCGACCCCTCGGCGACCGGATCGCGCGAGGGAGAGGCCTCCGCGGCCGGCGCCGATCCCGCCGATGTGGACACCGCGCTGGACGCCCTCAGCCAGGAGGAACGCGCCGTCCTCGCGAAGGTCGCCGACATCGTTCGACGGATCCGTTTCGGGACCGTGGTCCTGGTGATCCAGGACGGGAAGGTCGTGCAGATCGAGATGGCCGAGAAGTTCCGGTTGCGATGACGACGGCCGGCACGATGCGCGGCCCGATGGGTCCCCATACCGACGGCGGCACCGGGGTCGCGAAGCTCGCGGTGCGCGACCTGGTCAAGCTCCGGCGCTCCGGCGCGGGGGCGGTCACGACCGCCGTCGACCGCGTGAGCTTCGATGTGCGCCGGGGCGAGTTCGTATGCCTGCTGGGTCCGTCGGGTTGCGGCAAGACGACCATCCTGAACATCCTGGCCGGCCTGGACCGGCCGGACGGCGGGACCGTCACGCTCGACGGGGAGCCGATCGCGGGTCCCGGTCCCGACCGCGCGGTCCTGTTCCAGGAGCCCGCCCTGTTCCCGTGGCTGTCCGTGGGCGGCAACGTCAGGCTCGCCCTGCGTCTGGTCGGGGTGCCGGAGGCGGAACAGGGCGGCCAGGCCGCCTGGTGGCTCGAGGCGGTGGGCCTCGGCGGTCACCGTGACGACCGGCCGCACGAGCTCTCGGCGGGCATGCGCCAGCGCGCGGCGCTGGCGCGCGCGCTGGCGACGGATCCCGACGTGCTGCTGTGCGACGAGCCGTTCGGCGCACTGGACGCCCAGGCGCGCGAGCTCCTGCAGGACGAGCTGCAGCGGATGTGGGTTCAGAGCGAGGGGTCCAAGACCCTAGTGTTCGTGACCCACAACGTGCGCGAGGCCGCGCTGCTGGCCGACCGCGTGCTGGTGATGTCGGCGAGCCCCGGACGCCTCGTCGAGGAGCAGCGCATCGTCGCCCCACGCCCCCGCCGGCTGGACGACGCCCTGGTGGCGCACGTCGTGACCGAGATCCACGAGCTGCTGATGTCCGAGGTCGAGACGGGGCGGTCGTGAGACGCCTGGCGCGCGAGCTCGGCCCTCCGCTCGCCGGGATCGCCGGGCTGCTGATCGTTTGGACGATCGCGTCGGCGATAGCGGGCGAGGACGTGCTGCCGTCCCCCGGCGACGTGTGGGCAGCATTCCGGCACGGGATGGCGGACGGAACGATCCCGGAGGCGGCGGTCAAGACGCTGATCCGGCTGGCCTTCTCGTTCGTGACCGCGATCGTGATCGGCACGCTGCTGGGCATCGGGCTCGCGCTGAACGAGTTCGCCCGCAGGAGCGTCCGCCCGCTCGTGGTCGCGCTCCAGATCGCGCCCTCGATCGCGTGGCTCCCGCTCGCGGTCATCTGGTTCGGCGCGACCGAGCGCGCCGTCGTGTTCGTCACGATCGTCGGCGCGTTCCCATCGGTGACGCTCGCGACGATCGCCGCGTTCCGCCAGGTGCCGCCGCTGCTCAAGCGCGCCGGTCGAACGCTCGGTGCGGACGGCTGGGAGCTCTATCGATCGGTGATCTTCCCCGCCGCCCTGCCGGGCTACGTGGCGGGGCTGCAGCAGGCATGGGGGTTCGCTTGGAAGGCGCTGATGGCGGCCGAGCTGCTGCTCTCGGCGGTCCGCGCTACCGGACTCGGGCACCTCCTCGCACGGACGCCGCAGGACGTGCCCGCGCTGCTGGCGGCGCTCGGCGTGATCGTGCTGATCGGGGTTGCGGTCGACTACCTGGTCTTCACGCTGCTCGATCGAAGGATCCGCGGCAAGCGCGGACTGCTGACCGGCTCGTAGCCGTCCTCAGCCCCCCGCGTACACGTCGATGAACCGGCGGTAGTTCGCCCCGATCGCCTCCGCGGCGGCCGTCCGGTCCGACGTCCCGTCGACGAAGGCCTTCAGCGGATCCCACCAGATCGACCGGCCGATCGCGAAGCCGGCGTACCCGGGGACCCCGGCCGCGGCGCGCAGCCACCGATCGACCGCGGCGTCGTCGGCGCCGCGGCCGAGCACCACGCACGCCACGCGGTCGCGCCCAGCCGTGCGGCACTGGGCCACGGTCTCCTCGCAGTCCTCACGCCGGTCGAGCCCCTCGATCTTCCAGACGTCGGGCTCGACGCCCGAGGCCTGCAGCTCCGCGATCGCCACGCGCATCAGCGCCGGCCGGAGCTCGGTGTCGAACCGCGCCGCGTCCCCGCCCACGGTCTCGAGCTGGTGCGGCTCCGCGGGGACCAGCAGCTCGAACAGGAACCGCCGGTCGTGGTGGTGCAGCCAGTCCGACAGCTCCTTGAGGCGGGCGGCCTGCCGAGCGTTCGCGGCGCCGTCACCTTCGGGGTTGAACCGCACGAGCACCTTGCAGAACGTTGGATCGAACTCCGCGATGTGTGCGCCGAAGTCCTCGCCGTACTCGAAGTCGAACTCGTCCTGCCCCGATCTCTCGGCCGGCATCGCCAGGATCAGCCCGGCGGCCCGCGCCTCGCGAGCGATCGCCTCGCCGGACCGCTCGTCCACCAGGATGCCGGCGGCGGTCCGGTCGACGCCGCCCGCCAACGCGGCGATGAAGCCTTCGAAGATCACGCGCTTCGCGTCGGCGATCCGTGCGGCGTCCTCGGGCGAGGGCGCGCCCTCGACGCCGAAGAACCCCTTGCGGAACGATCCGCGATGGTCGAACGCCAGGATGTGCAGCGGGCCCTCGTAGCCCAGAGCCATCGAGCCTCACTCCTGCTCGAACGGGTCGACCGGCTTCAGCAGCTCGACCTCGACCGGGCTGGCCGCCTCCGCGAACCGCTTGCCGTCGATCGGCGATCCGCAGACGAACGCGTAGTGCATCGGCACGGCCACCCGCGGCGCGATGGACCGCGCCAGCCCGGCCGCCTCGCGCCAGTCCATCGTGAACGTGCCGCCGATCGGCAGGAACGTGACCTCGGCCTTGACCTCGTCGAGCTCGGGCGCATGGTCCGTGTCGCCGGCGTGGTAGTAGCTGTGACCGCCCAGCTCCAGCACGTATCCGACCCAGTTGCACGAGCGCGGATGCTTGTCCAACCGCTCCTCGACGGTGTTGTAGGCCGGGACCGTGGCCAGCTTCACACCGCCCACCTCGTGGGTCTCACCCGGGGCCACCGGCGTGACGTCGCCGGTGAGCTCGGCCGCCACGTCGCGCGGCGCCACCAGCTTCGTGCCCGGGCGCGAGAGCCGAGCGATCTCGTCCGGCTGGAAGTGGTCGAAGTGCGCGTGCGTGATCAGGATGAGGTTCGCGGGGTCTGCGTCGTCGGGCGTCCCCCACGGATCGATGTAGACGGTCCGCTCGCCGTCGGTCCAGCGGAACGCCGCCTGCCGGTACCACGTGAACCGCTCGAGCACGGTGCCTCCTCGGGTGCGCGGGGTGGCCTGTAGTCTGGCACGCCGTGGCCGAGCCCGGGTCCGACGTCACGCACGAGGGAGGGTTCCGTGCGAGCGTCTCCCTGCTGCGGCGCAACCGGCCGTTCCGCCGGTTGTTCCTCGCGTCGGTCATCTCGCTCGGCGGCGACTGGTTCCTGTTCGTCGCGATCGGGGGTCTGATCCTGGACGCGACGGGGAACGCCACGAGCGTCGGGCTGGCGATCCTCTGTCAGGAGCTCGCGTTCTTCCTGGCCTCGCCGTTCGCCGGCCACCTGGCGGACCGCATGGACCGGCGGAAGCTGATGATCGGCTGCGACGTCGCGCGGGCGGCGATCTGCGTCGGCTTCCTGGCGGTCGGCGCCGGAACGATCTGGCTCGCGTACCCGCTGCTGGCCTTGCTGTCAGCGTTCGCGGCGCCGTTCGACCCGGCATCGTCGGCTGCGATCCCGAACCTGGTGACGCCCCGGGACCTCCCCGTCGCGAACGCCATGGGCGGGTCGCTGTGGGGCACGATGCTGGCGGTCGGCGCCGCGCTCGGGGGCGTGGTCGCGAGCGTTTGGGGGGCGGACACGGCGTTCATGCTCGACGGGGCCTCCTTCGTCGTGTCCGCGCTCCTGCTGACGGGGATCCACGTTCCGTTCTCGGAGCCCGATGCTGCCGATGCCGTGGAGCATCCCGGGGTGGTCGAGGCGACCCGCGAGACGATCCGGTACGCCCGCCGCGACCACCGGGTCCTGTCGCTGGTGGGCGTGAAGGGCGGGTTCGGGCTGGCGGCGGGCGTGCTCGCCCTGATCCCCGTCTTCGGCAGGCAGGTGTTCGACGCCGGCGACATCGGGTTCGGGCTGCTGATGGCGGCCCGCGGCGTGGGCGCCTTGATCGGCCCGTTCATCGGGCACCGGCTGGCCGGGCGCGATCACGAGCGTCTGCTCCCCGTGATCGGCGGGTCCCTAGCCGTGTTCGGCCTCTGCTACATCGGGCTCGGCCTGGCGCCGACGCTGCTGATCGCCGCGATCACCATCTTGCTGGCGCACATGGGAAGCGGGACGCAGTGGGTCCTGTCGACCTACGGGCTGCAGCGGATCGTGCCCGACCGGATCCGCGGCCGGATCTTCGCGTTCGACTTCGCCGTCGTGACGCTGTCGCTCGCGTTCTCCAGCCTGGTCGCGTCGATCCTCGCCGATCACCTGAGCCCTCGGACCGCGGCGTTCATCCTGGGCGGGATCGCGCTGGGCTGGACCGCGCTGTGGTGGGTCCTCTCACGCGGGGTCCGGCGCACGCCCATCTTCGAGGGCTGCGGCGACGCCCCGGTGGAGGAGACGCCCCCGCCGCACACGCACGCGGACTGAGCTACTCGTCGGGCCGCTCGGGGACGGGATCCTCGGCGGGGGCGGGGGACGGATCCGCCGGGACGTTCCCCGTGGCGCCGCCGCCCGCGGTCGGCGCGTTCGGGGTGCCGGCGGGCGGTGCGCTCCCGGTCTGGCCGTCGCCGAACGTCACGCCCGGGGCCGCGCCGCCGAAGTTCACCTGCGGCACGCCCGCGTCGCCGCGGAGCGCCTCGTCGACCTCGAAGTACTGCTCCTCGCGGAACTTGAACATGTTCGCGATCACCGAGGACGGGAACGCCGCCACGCGGCGGTTGTAGTCGCGGACGTTCGCGTTGTAGAAGCGCCGGGCGGTCTGCAGCCGGTCCTCGGTGTTCGAGAGCTCGGACTGCAGCGCCAGGAAGTTCTGGTTCGCCTTCAGGTCGGGGTAGTTCTCCACGACCGCGAACAACTGCCGCAGCGCGGCGACGAGCGGGCCCTCGGCGGCGGCCTGCTCGGCCGGCGAGCCCGTCGCGGCGGTCGCCATCGCGCGGGCGCGCGTGACCTCCTCGAAGACCCCCTTCTCGTGCGACGCGTAGCCCTTGACGGTCTCGACCAGGTTCGGGATCAGGTCGTACCGTCGGCGGAGCTCGGTGTCGATGTTCGCCCACGCGTCCTTGATGAGCGTCCTCTGCGTGACGAACCGGTTGTAGGAGAAGACGGCCGCGATGCCGAGCACCACGACCAGGCCGATGACGATCCAGAGCCAGGTCACGTCGTGTCCCTTCCGTGAACGGTCGGGGGAAGCTTAGCCCTGCTCGCGCCCGGGGACGTCGAGCGTCTCGGAACCGGTCGGCTCGGGCGTCCACCGTCCCTGCAGCCACCGGTCCTCGTGCGGCCCCTCCATCGGGCGCGGCGGGTAGAGGCTCGCCATCACCCTCGGGACGTGCTCGCGGATCCGGCGAGCCACGTCGAACAGCAGCAGGACCTGCGCGGCCGGCAGCGTGGGGGCGTGCAGCAGCAGCCGGTCCTCGTTCACGACCATGGTGACGCCTGCCGACAGCCCCAGGAGCGCCTCCATCATCCGCTGGTCCAGGAACGCGACCGCGGCGCGGCGATCGGCGGCGCGCACCTCGAACCGGCGATTGAACGCCTCCAGCTCCAGCTCGATCCGGTCGAGCCCCACCGCGTCCGACAGCGCGTCGAGCGCGTCACGCGGCTCGACCTGCAGCCGCGGGACCCCGAACGGCAGCTCGGCCAGCGCGCACGTCGAGGCGCGTGGTCACGCGCCCCTCGTCGCGCTGCTCGGTGAACCAGTAGTCGAAGACCCGGACGCCCTCGACGCCGTCCGGCCACACCGCGTTCTCGGTCCCGCGCGCCTCTCCGCGCGCGAACAGCCGGAACGGCAGCCACATCGTGTCCGCGAACGGATCGAGCGGCTGGAACTCCAGCCCGGCGTGCCGGCACAGGAGCATCAGCTCGCGCTGGCGGCCCGCGTGGTGACGGGCGCGCCACACGCCGACGCCGACGGCGACCGCCGCGGTCGCGACCCCGAGGAGGAGCTCCATCAGCCGGCACTCCCCGGATGCAGCGAGTACACGACCTCCGGCACGTGGTCCACGAACGCCTTCGCGGTGCCCAGCAGCGAGACGACCTCGGCCGGACCGAGCCTCTTGCGGTAGACCAGCACCTGCTCGTCCACGACCTCGAACGCGTAGCCCTGCGCCTCGGCCAGGAGCCAGGCCATCATCCGCGCGTCGATCAGGTCGTTCGCGAACTTCCGGTCCGGCGACTTCACGTTGAACGTCCGGTTGAACTCCTCGGACTCGAACCCGATGTCGCGCAACCCCACATGGTCCGCGAGCGCGGTCAGGACGTTCTCGTTCGCGATCGTCAGGTTCGAGCACGCGGCCGCGACCGGCACGATCACGGCGTTGAACCGCGAGTACGAGCGCGACGTGTGACCCTCGGAGTTCCGCGACTCGGTGTAGTACCAGTAGTCGAACGCCCGGACGTCCAGGCCCTGGTACGCGCCCCACAGGACGTTCTCGACACCCTGCCCATCGCCGCGGCTCAAGAGCTCGAACGGCCCACCCAAGATGTCGAACGGATCGTCCTCCGCGTAGCTCAGCCCGAGCTGCCCCGCGACGAACGCCAGCTCGTCCCGCCGCTTCTTCTTCGCGTACCGCGACCACCACGCCGCCCCCGCCAGAGCGGCCACGAGCAGGACGACCCAGATGCCCTGATCCATCACCCGAGTATCGGCCGGGCCTCGGACGAATCAAGCGGGGCGCAGCTCGCAGTCGGCAGGGACAGCGACATCATGCTTGACTTATACAATGCAGACCTTGTATCCTCGGCCCCCCGATGTGGGAGGTCGAGTTCACCGACGAGTTCGGGCGCTGGTGGAACGACCTCGGCGAGCATGAGCAGGAGGCCATGTGGCTGCGGTCGAGTTCCTGGAGGAGAGGGGTCCAGCCCTCGGTCGGCCGTTCGTGGACACGATCAAGAGCTCGAGACACGCCAACATGAAGGAGCTGATCCCGATGGCAAGCAACATCCGGGTGCTGTTCGCCTTCGATCCGCGCCGGACCGCCATCCTCCTGATCGGCGGCGACAAGAGCGATCGGTGGGACGAGTGGTACCGGGAGATGGTCCCGATGGCGGACGACCTCTACGACGAGCACCTCCGGGCGCTCGAGGAGGAGGACGAGGAGCGATGAGCGGTCGGAAGTCCTTCGACGAGCTGCGGGCCGGCGTCGACGCCGATGCCGTTCGGCGGGCTCATGTCGACGAGATCAAGCATGCGATGCGAGATGCCCTGGCGCTGTCTCGACTGCGGGAGGAGCGGGGCCTGACCCAGCAAGAGCTCGCAGAGCAGATGCGCGTCACACAGGCGAACATCTCGCGCGTCGAGCACCAAGAGGACCTCTACCTCTCGACGCTCAGGAACTACGTCGAGGCACTCGGGGGAAGACTCGAGGTCCATGCCGTGTTCGACGACCAGACCGTCGACCTGGATGTTCCCGAGCCGAAGGCCGTCTAGGCGCGCCATGGGCTCGGCTACGGTCGGGTTTACGTCCTGCCCAGAGTCGTGCCTGGGTTCGATGCATTCATGAATCGTCGAGACGATCGCCGGATCGCACCGGGTGCATGGTTCCAGTTCGGGATCGGAACGCTGGTTTGGATCACGCTGATCGTGGCTAGCGATCTGGCACTGACGCCCCTGCTCGTCGTGGCGGTAGCCTTTGCCGCCGGAAGCACCTGGCTTGCAGTGATGATCGCTGGCCAGTCATCGTTGCTTGCACGGCGACATGGAAGGCATCAGACAGGCAGAGGCCTCGAATGGCAAGTGAGCAGGCACTCGCGGCCCCGCTTCCATAGCTACCGAAACGCCAAGCCGCCCTCGCCGACGTCCACCGTCACCGTCGAGCCCTCGCTGATCTCGCCCGAAAGGAGCTTGAGCGCGAGCGGGTCCTGGAGCTCGCGCTGGATGAGGCGCTTCAGCGGGCGGGCGCCGAACGCGGGTCGTAGCCCTTGTTCGCCAGGTAGTCCGAGGCCTCGTCGGTCAGCTCGAGCGTGATGTTCCGCTCCTGCAGGCGTACGCGCAGCTGACGGAGCTGGATCTGGACGATCTGGCGATCTCGTCGCGGCCGAGCGGGCTCGAACACGACGATCTCGTCGATCCGGTTGATGAACTCCGGGCGGAAGTAGCCGCGCACGTCCTCGAGCACGGCCTCCTTCTGCTTGCTGCGCGCGAGCGACGTGTCGTTGAAGATCGGCGAGCCCAGGTTCGACGTCATGATCACGATCGCGTTGCGGAAGTCGACCGTGCGGCCCTGCCCGTCGGTCAGGCGCCTGTCGTCCAGCAGCTGCAGCAGGACGTTGAAGACGTCGGTGTGCGCCCTCCATCTCGTCGAGCAGCAACACGCTGTACGGGCGGCGACGGACGGCCTCGGTGCCGGCCGCCCTCCTCGAACCCGACGTAGCCGGGGGCGCGCTGACCAGCCGCGACACGGTGTGCCGCTCCTGGTACTCGCTCATGTCCACGCGCACGATCGCGCGCTCGTCGTCGAACAGGTAGTCGGCGAGCGCCCGCGCCAGCTCGGTCTTCGCCGACGCCGGTCGGCCCAAGGAACAGCAGGAACGAGCCCATCGGGCGGTTCGGATCGGACAGCCCGGCGCGAGCGCCGGATCGCGTTCGCGACGGCCCGGACGGCCTCGGTCTGGTCCACGACGCGCTCGCGCAGCGCCTCCTCCAGGTGGACGAGCTTCTGCATCTCGCCCTCCATCAGCTTGGCGACCGGGATGCCCGTCCACTTGGCGACCACCCTCGGCGACGTCCTCTCGGTGACCTCCTCCTTCAGCATCTGCCGCTCGGACTGAGCCCGCGAGCGAGGCGTTCTCCTCCAGCTGGCGTTCGAGCTCGACGAGCCGGCCGAAGCGCAGCTCGGCCGCCCGCTCCAGGTCGCCCTGCCCGCGCGCGGTCGAACTCGCCTCGGGCCTCCTCGATGTCGGCCTTCAGCCCGCGGATCCGGTCGATCCGCTCCTTCTCCTGCTGCCAGTGCGCGACCATCCCCG
Source organism: Actinomycetota bacterium (assembly GCA_046330185.1). GTDB lineage: Bacteria > Actinomycetota > UBA4738 > UBA4738 > HRBIN12 > DATBLY01. The sequence continues at coordinate 112,198 of JAXLTF010000008.1, read as the reverse complement.
CGCTCCGCTCACGCAGGTCGGCGAGCTCCTGCTCCAGGCGGCCCAGACGCTGCTTCGACGCCTCGTCGGTCTCCTTCTGCAGCGCCATCCGCTCGATCTCGAGCTGCTTGATCCGCCGCTCGACCTCGTCGATCTCGATCGGCATCGAGTCGATCTCGATCCGCAGGCGCGAGGCGGCCTCGTCCACCAGGTCGATCGCCTTGTCCGGAAGGAACCGGCCGGTGACGTAGCGGTCGGACAGCACGGCGGCGCCGACGAGCGCCGGGTCCTGGATCCGGACCCCGTGGTGGACCTCGTAACGCTCCTTCAGGCCGCGCAGGATCGCGATCGTGTCCTCGACGGACGGCTCCTCGACCAGCACGGGCTGGAACCGCCGCTCGAGCGCCGGGTCCTTCTCGATGTTCTTGCGGTACTCGTCGAGCGTGGTCGCGCCTATCGCGCGGAGCTCCCCGCGCGCCAGCATCGGCTTCAGCATGTTGCCGGCGTCCATCGCTCCCTCGGCGGCCCCGGCCCCGACGATCGTGTGGAGCTCGTCGATGAACGTGATGATCTCGCCCTCGGAGTCGGCGATCTCCTTCAGGACGGCCTTCAGCCGCTCCTCGAACTCGCCGCGGTACTTCGAGCCGGCGACCATCGCGCCGAGGTCGAGCGCGATCACGCGCTTGTCCTTCAGCGACTCGGGGACGTCCCCCGCGACGATCCGCTGCGCGAGACCCTCGACGATCGCGGTCTTGCCGACGCCGGGCTCGCCGATCAGCACGGGGTTGTTCTTCGTCCGGCGCGAGAGCACCTGGATCGTGCGGCGGATCTCCTCGTCGCGCCCGATCACCGGGTCGAGCTTGCCCGCACGTGCCTGCTCGGTCAGGTCGCGCCCGTAGCGCTCCAGGGCCTGGTACTTCTCCTCGGGGTTCTGATCGGTCACGCGCTGCCGGCCGCGCACCTCCGCGAGCGCGCCCAGCACGCCGTCGCGCGTGAGCCCGGCCTCAGCCAGGATCCGCGCGGCGGCCGTGTCGCCGTCGAGCAGCGCCAGGAGCAGATGCTCGGTCGACAGGTACTCGTCGGTCAGCCGCTCCGCCTCACGACCGGCAGCGTCGAGGAGGCGGCCCGTGGCCGGCGAGATCCGCACCTCGGCGCCCGCGCCCTGAGCGAACACCTTGGGTATCCGGTCCAGCGCCTCGTCCACGCGGTCGCGCACCGTCTTCGGCGCGACGTTCAGGTGGTGCAGCAACGGGTACACGACGCCCTCGGGATCGGAGAGCAGCGCGAACAGCACGTGCTCGGGCTCGATCGTCTGGTGGTTGCGCGCCACGGCCTGCTGCTGGGCCTCCGCCAGCGCGGCCTGCGACTTGATCGTCAGCCTGTTCAGGTCCATCCGGTCTTCACATCCTCGTAGTCGTCCTTGGTCATCGCGTACAGCGCGTAGTCGTGGGGGCCGTCGCCGGTCGGCATGAAGCTGCGCATCACGCCCTCGAAGCCGAAGCCGACCCGCTCGGCGACCGCGCGCATCGGCGCGTTCGCGACGTCGGTCGACAGCTGCACCCGGTGCGCGCCCTCCTCGCGGAACAGGTGGCGCGTCAGCTCGACGACCGCCGCCGAGCCCAGCCCCTGCCCGCGATCGGCCGGGTCGAACACGTCGACCCCCAGCTCGAAGACGCCGGTCGGCATCCCACCTCGCACGCTGCGTGCCTGGACCTCACCGACGAGCTCGCCCTGGGCCTCGATCGCCAGGATCAGATGGCCGTGCGACCACGTGCCGGACGAGACGATCCGCTGCCGGATCGACGCCCGGTCGGTGGGGCCCCAGTGGATCCCGTCGTCCGACGGCGGGAGCTGTACGCCACCGCGACGAGCCGGTCCAGCTCTGTCCTCGCGGAACCCGCGGAGCGTGACGCTGATCGCCGGCGATGCGCGTCATCGCTCGCCCCAGGTCCTGGGGATGATCGTGCCGAGCGGCACGATCTCGGTCCGCTCGACGCGGCCCGGCATCGCGATGGCCATCCGGTGCCGCAGCCGGTCCTCCAGCTCACGCACGCGCGCGCCTGCAGCCGGTCGACCTCGCGCTGCAGCTCCACGATCCGCTTCACGCCGGCCAGGTTCACCCCGGCATCCTGTGTCAGCTCCTGGATGAGGCGCAGGCGCTCGATGTCGCGCTCGGAGTACCGTCGGCTGTTCCCGCTCGTGCGCTCGGGGCGCAGCAACCCCTTGCGCTCGTACATCCGCAGCGTCTGCGGATGCATCCCGGCGCTCACCGCCACGTCGATCACGAACACCGCGCGGTCCGGCCGCGCGCCTCCGCTCCGTTCGGCCATCACGAGACCCCCAGCCGCTTGCGCGGCGACTCGCCGCGCGCATCTTCGAGCTGCTTCAGCAGCTGCTTCTCCTCCCGGGACAGCTTCCCGGGCACGTCGACGTTCACCGTGACGAGCAGGTCGCCGGATCCGCCCTTCCTCGGCGCACCCTTGCCGCGAACGCGGAACGTCTTGCCGCTCGGCGTGCCCGCGGGACCTTCAGCGTGACCGGGCCGTTCAGCGTCGGCACCTCGACGTTCGCGCCGAGGGCCGCCTCGGGATAGCTCACCGGCAGCTCCAGCGTCAGGTCGTCTCCCTCCGCCCGAACAGCTCGTGCGGCTGGACCTTCACGCGCACGTACAGGTCGCCGGGAGGCCCGCTGTTCGGGCTCGGCTCGCCGCGGCGCGCGAGCTTGATCCGCGCCCCGTCCCTCACGCCCGCCGGGGATCTTCACCTGGAGCTTCCTGGTGCGCCGCTCCGCCCCGGACCCGTGGCAGGTGTGGCACGGCCGCTCGACCACCTGCCCGCGGCCTCCGCACGTTCGGCACGTGGTCTCCATCTGGAAGAAGCCCTGGTTCACGTCGACCACGCCGGCGCCGTGGCAGGTCGGACACTCGGTGGGCCGCGTCCCGGCCCGCACCCGAGCCTCCGCACGTCCGGCAGACGGCCGGACCCTTGATCTGCACGGGCACGGTCGTGCCGCTCATCGCGTCCTGGAACGGGACCCGCACCTCGGTCTCGAGGTCCGCGCCCCTCTGGACCCCGGCCGTCCTGCGTCGCCCGCCACGCTGACGGCCGCGGCCGAACGCGCCCAGCAGGTCGTCCAGGTCGAAGTCGACCTGCTCGTAGCGCACGCCGCCGGGCCACCCGCCGCCCGCGGGACCGCCCGGCCACCCCGCACCGGCGCCCCCGCCGAACCCGCCGGGGCCCATCTCGCGGACGCGGTCGTACGCCTTGCGCTTCTCCTCGTCGCCCAGCACGTCGTAGGCCGCCGAGATCTCCTTGAACCGGTCCTCGGCCTGCTGGTTCCCGGGGTTGGCATCGGGGTGGTGCTGCTGCGCGAGCTTGCGGTACGCCTTCTTGATCTCGGCCGCCGACGCGTTCTTGGCCACGCCGAGCTCCTGGTAGTAGTCCTTCTCGAACCACTCGCGGCGGACCTCGTCGGTCATCAGCTCACCATCCGGACCTCAGGGGAGCCCGCGACTCAGCCGCGCTCCACGCGAACGCCGGCGGGACGGATCACCCGCCCGCGCAGGGTGTAGCCCGGGCGCAGGACGTCGGCCACCATCGGATCGCCCGTGCCGTCGCCGGTCTGCATCAGCGCCTCGTGCCGCTCGGGGTCGAACGGCTTGCCGTCGGCCTCGATCCGCTCCAGGCCCTCCGCTCCCAGCGCGTCGAGGAGCTTCGCGTACACGAGCTCCACACCGTGCAGGAACCGGTCGAAGTCCGGCCGCTCGGTGGCCGCCATCAGCGCCAGCTCGAAGTCGTCGAGCACCTCCAGCAGGCGGCGCACCACGGGCTCGGACGCCATGTCGATCGCGTTCGTCTGCTCCTTGAGCACGCGCTTGCGGTAGTTGTCGAACTCCGCCTGCAGACGCTTGAGGTGATCCAGGTACTGCGCCGCCTCAGCGCGAGCGGCCTCCAGGTCGGAGGTCGACATCGGCGCCGGCTCCGTCCGACGGCTCGGGACCGGGGCCCGCGGACCCGCCACGCTCGCGCGGATCGGCCGCCCCGGCCGTATCGGCCGGGGCGGCATCGCCCGCCGCGTCATCGACGAACCGCCGGCGATCCGTTATCCGGATCCGCGGCCGCTCCTCGTCGTCACGGTCGTGCTCGGTCATGCGCTCGCCTTGATCTCGATCCGGCGGGGCTTGGCCTCCTCGCGTTTGGGCACCTCGATCGTGAGGACGCCCTTGTCGAAGCGCGCGTCGACCCTCTCGGCGTCGGCGGTCTGGGGCAGACGGAGCGACCGGCTGAAGGCCCCGTAGCGCCGCTCGATCCGGTGGTAGTTCCGCTCCTCCGTCTCCCGCTCGAACTCCCGGCTCCCGCTCACCGTGAGCGTCGAGTCCTCGACCGAGACCTCGACGGCCTCGGGATCGATCCCGGGCAGCTCGACCTTGACGACGAGCCGGTCGTCGTCCTCGAACACGTCGAGCGGCGGAACCCAGCTCCCGGTCGCTCCCGGTCGCGTCGGCTCGGCCGCGCCGAGGGCCGGCCCGACGGGCTCCGCGCCCATGTAGGTCCTGCCGAACAGCCGGTCCAGCTCGTCCTCGGATCGTCACGAGATCCCGGAAGGGATCCCACCTCGTGATGCCAGCCATCACGAAACACCTCCTCCTTCTTCAACGATCTCTCCTCGACCACGTCGTCCTCGGACTCGGACTCGGGCGCTGCGCCGGCGTCGCCGGCCCCGTCCTCGGCCGTCGCGGCCTGGGCCTGCTGCTGCTGATACATGGCCTGCCCGACCTGCTGGAACACCTGCATCGCGGCGTCGGACGCGGTCCCCAGGGCCTCTGGCGCCGCCGCCTCGTCCTTCCAGCACGACCTTCAGGTCGTCGTTCGCCTTCGTCAGGTCGGCCTTGTCGGCGTCGGAGACCTTGTCCCCGTTCTCCTGCAGGAACCGCTCGATCTGGTACGCGACCCGATCGGCCTGGTTGCGGGCCTCGGCCGCCTGCCGGCGCTGGTGGTCCTCGGCCGCGAACTTCTCCGCGTCGGCCACCATCCGCTCGACCTCGTCCTTCGACAGGGCCGTGCCACCGGTGATCGTCATCTGCTGCTCCTTGCCGGTGGCGAGGTCCTTCGCGCTCACGTTCACGATGCCGTTCGCATCGATGTCGAACGCCACCTCGATCTGCGGCATCCCGCGCGGCGCCGGCGGGATCCCCATCAGGTGGAACCGCCCGAGCGACTTGACGCCCGGCGACATCACGGTCTCTGCCTCGCCCTGAAGGACGTGGATCTCGACCGTGGTCTGGTTGTCGTCGGCGGTCGTGAAGATCTCCGACTTGCGCGTCGGGATCGTCGTGTTGCGCTCGATCAGCTTGGTGAAGATGCCGCCCTTCGTCTCGACGCCCAGCGTGAGCGGGGTGACGTCGAGGAGCAGGATGTCCTTCACGTCGCCCTTCAGCACCCCGGCCTGGATCGCCGCACCGACCGCCACGACCTCATCGGGGTTCACGCCCTTGTGCGGCTCCTTGCCGCCGGTGAGGCGCTTCACGAGCTCCTGGATCATCGGCATGCGGGTCGAGCCGCCCACCAGGATCACGTGGTCGATCGCGGCGGCGTCCTTGCCCCAGTCCGCGATCGCCTGCTCGAACGGCACCTTGCACCGCTCGACCAGGTCCTCGGTCATCCGCTCGAACTCGCCGCGCGTGAGCTTCTGCTCCAGGTGGAGCGGACCCTCGGCCGTGGCGGTGATGAACGGCAGGTTGATCGTGGACTCGGCCACCTGCGAGAGCTCGATCTTGGCCTTCTCGGCGGCCTCCTTCAGCCGCTGCAGCGCCATCCGGTCGTTCGACAGATCGACGCCGTGGTTGTCCTTGAAGGTCTTGACGAGCCAGTCGATGACCCGTTGGTCCCAGTCGTCGCCGCCCAGCTGCGTGTCGCCGTGGGTCGCCTTGACCTCGAAGACGCCCTCGCCGATCTCGAGCAGCGAGACGTCGAACGTGCCGCCGCCCAGGTCGAAGACGAGCACCGTGTGGTCGCCGGCCTCCTGCTTGTCGAGGCCGTACGCGAGCGCCGCGGCCGTCGGCTCGTTGATGATGCGGAGCACCTCCAGGCCGGCGATCTGACCCGCCTCCTTCGTCGCCTGGCGCTGCGCGTCGTCGAAGTAGGCGGGGACCGTGATCACGGCCTGCGTGACCGTGTCGCCCAGGTACGCCTCTGCGTCGCGCTTCAGCTTGCCCAAGATCTGGGCCGAGATCTCCTGGCCGGTCCAGGCCTTGCCGTCGACATCGGTCGACCAGGCCTTGTCCCCCATGTGCCGCTTGACCGATCGGATCGTGCGGTCGGGGTTCGTGATGGCCTGACGCTTCGCCACCTCGCCGACGAGGATCTCGGCGTTCTTCGAGAACCCGACCACCGACGGGGTGGTCCGGGAGCCCTCCGCGTTCGGGACGACGACGGGCTCGCCCGCCTCCAGCACGGCGACCACCGAGTTGGTCGTCCCCAGATCTACCCCTACCGCTCGTGTCATCCGGTCCTCCTCGCAGCGCTGCGGTCAGCTTTCGCGTCCATGCAGCATAGAACTTGAGCGTCATGGTGTCATATTCCCGCATCCGGCCGACTGCGCATAGACTTCGCTCATGCTGACGCTGGTGCGGGCCGTGATCCTGGTACTGCTCGTTGGCGGCGCGGTGGCCCTGTTCGCCCGCCGGGCCCGCCTGCTGGCGCGGATGAACGCCCTGGGGCGACCGGTCGATCGCTCGGGCGACGTCCCCGCGCGGGTGACCCGCGAGGCCGGCGAGGTCCTCGGTCAGCGCAAGCTCCTGCAGCGGAGGCTCCCGGGGGCGATGCACGCGATGATCTTCTGGGGCTTCCTGATCCTGCTGACCACGATCGCCGAGGCGCTCGGGCAGGCGATCGATCCCGGCTTCGCGCTGCCGATCGTCGGGCACTGGCGATGGCTCGGGCTGGCGCAGGACCTGCTCGCCTCGCTGGTGATCGTGGGCCTCGCGGTCGCCGTGTGGATCCGAGCGGTGCAGCGGCCGGAGCGGTTCATCGGGAGCCACCGCATGGAGGCTTACCGGATCCTGGGGTTGATCTTCTGGGTGATCGTGACGCTGTTCTTGATGCGAGGCGCTCGCATCGCGGACGGCTACGCCGACTACCCGTCCGCCTGGACGCCGGTCTCGACGGCGGTGTCGCACCTGTTCACCTGGATGAGCCCGGGTTGGGCGGGGTTCTTCGCCCGGGCGTTCCTCTGGATGCACCTGCTGATCGTGCTGGGCTTCCTGATCTACCTCGGGTACTCGAAGCACCTCCACATCGTCACGAGCGCCTTCAACGTGTGGTTCACGAGCACCCGGCCGCGCGGCGCGCTGGAGCCTCTCCCGATCGACCTCGAGCGTCTGGAGGCCGGCGAGCAGTCGCTCGGCGCCGCCACGATCTCGGACCTGTCGCGCAAGTCGCTGCTGGACCTGTACGCGTGCACGGAGTGCGGAAGATGTCAGAGCGCCTGCCCCGCATGGAACACGGGCAAGCCCCTCTCACCGAAGCTGCTGATCATGGACCTGCGCGACCACCTGTTCCAGGAGGGACCACGGCTCCTCGATGCGAAGGCCGGGGGCGAGCCCGCCGAGCCTCACGCGTTGGTCCCCGACATCGTCGACGACGAGGTGCTGTGGGCGTGCACCACCTGCGGGGCGTGCATGCGCGAATGCCCGGTGGACATCGAGCACATCGACACGATCGTCGACCTGCGCCGGAACCTGGTGATGGCCGAGTCGCGGTTCCCGGCAGAGGCGGGCTCGCTGCTGCGGAACCTCGAGTCGCAGCAGAACCCCTGGGGCGTGGCCCAGTCCGAGCGAGCCGCATGGGCGGACGGCATGGACGTTCAGGTCGTGAACGGGACGGCGCCCGAGTACCTGTACTGGGTGGGGTGCGCGGGCTCGTTCGACGATCGGGCGAAGGCGATCTCGCGCGCCGTGGCCGAGCTGCTGCAGCGCGCCGGCGTGTCGTTCGCGATCCTCGGACCGCGGGAGAAGTGCTCGGGCGATCCGGCCCGGCGGATCGGCAACGAGTTCCTGTTCCAGACGCTCGCCGAGGAGAACGTCGAGACGATGAACGCCGTCGGCGTCACCAAGGTGATCGCGAACTGCCCACACTGCTTCAACACGCTGCGCAACGAGTACCCGGTCTACGGCGGCCGATACGAGGTGATCCACCACACGGAGCTGCTGGCGGACCTGGTGGCGAGCGGCCGTCTGCGGCCTACCCGGGAGGTCCAGACGCTCCTGTCGTACCACGATCCCTGTTACCTGGGGCGCCACAACGACGTGTACGACGCGCCGCGGCGCGTGCTCGACGCCGTCCCGGGGGTGAGGACCGTGGAGATGCCGCGGCACGGAGAGCGCGGCCTGTGCTGCGGCGCCGGCGGGGCTCGGATGTGGATGGAGGAGCGCATCGGCAAGCGCATCAACGAGGAGCGGATGGACGAGGCGGCCTCGACGGGCGCCGGAACGGTCGGGGTCGCATGTCCGTACTGCCTGATCATGCTGGACGACGGCGCGAAGAACCGCGGCGGGACCACGCAGGTCCTGGACATCGCGCAGGTCGTGAGGCAGAGCCTGAGCGACTGAGCCGCTCGTCCCGCCGGGCCGCCGCGGGACGTAGCTCGGCCGCATAGCACACGTCGTCCCTTCGGTTCAAGCCGAGGCCGTTCGGAGCCGAAAAGGAACTAGAACCAACGGCCCGACCGAAGGGACGACCAAGGATCGTGAGCGCATCCCGCACGCACGCGCGCGCCCCCGAACGCGCGAGCGTCGACATCGACCGGATCGTCGAGGCTCGGCTGCTCGAGGAGCGAACCCGATGGACGATGCACATCCACGACGGCATCACGCAGTCCGTCACCAGCGTCGTCCTGCAGATCCAGGAGCTCCGGCACCTGATCGCGACCGACCCCGAAGCGGCGCTCGCCGCCCTCGACCTGGTCGAGGGCGAGATCAGGGCCGACCTGCGTGGGATCCGCTCGCTCCTGTTCGAGATGGATCGCGGCGAGATCGTCCACGAGCCACCGCTGCGGAGCTTCGTGGACGATCTGGTTCGGCGCTGGAGGCTGCCGGCGTGCGTCTCGCTCGACGGTGACGTCGACGAGGCGCCCGCCGCCGTGTTGGAGACCGCGCACGCCGTGATAGCCGAGGCGCTCGCGAACGCCGCCAAGCACGCCGGCGCGCCGGACGTGGCCGTGCGCGTCCGCAACGACCGCGACGGGATGCGCGTCGAGGTCGAGGACCGCGGCCGGGGGATCTCGGCGAACGAGGAGGACGACGAGCCCGGAACCCATCTGGGACTACGGATGCTGCGGACACGTGCCGAAGACATCGGAGGCACCATCGAGATCGGTTCGACGCCCGGGGGCGGGACCCGCGTGGTCGCGCTCCTCCCCGTCGGAGGGCGAGGTGACGGTAGATGAGGATCCTGATCGTGGACGACCACGCGCTCGTACGTCGTGGGATGAACTACGTGGTGAAGGAGGGCTTCCCGGACGCCGACGTCGTCGAGGCCGACGGCGCCGCGGCCGCGCTGGAGGCGATGCGGGACGAGCCCGCGGACCTGGCCCTCGTCGACGTGCGGATGCCGGACCTGGACGGGTTGGAGCTCCTGCGCGAGCTGAAGGCGGGCTGGGCCGACGTCCCCGTGATCATGCTCTCGACCTACGAGAACGCGCCGTACGTTAAGCGCGCGCTCGCCGACGGCGCGGCCGGGTACCTGCTGAAGGACGCCACGCCCGAGGACCTCTCGCAGGCGATCAACGTGGCCCTGTCGGGCGGCGGCAACGTCCTCTCGCCGCGCGTGATCCAGAACCTGTTCGAGGACGTGGAGTCCGGCGGCTCGCAGAACGGTCACCCCGGTCGGCGCTCGGAGTACAACCTGACCCAGCGCGAGAACGACATCCTGGCGCTCCTGTCCGAGGGGCGGAGCAACCGCCAGATCGCGCAGGCGCTGTTCCTGTCCGAGAAGACCGTGAAGGCGCACCTGGCCGCGATCTTCCGCAAGCTCGGCGTCACGAACCGCACGCAGGCCGCGATGGTGGCCGTCCAGCAGATGGGCGTGGGTCCGATGCCGGGCGCCGCGACCAGCGACTAGCTCGAGGCTTCGGCGTCGTCGGCGCCGGAGGTGTGCGGTGGGCCGGCTGCCCGGCCGGCCCACCGCCTTCCAACGGCGACCGACCTCGCGCTAGGTCTCCCGCCCGAACTCCTCGTAGAACCGGCTCGCCGTCGGCCCGCGCTGGCCCTGGTACTTGTTCCGCGTTCCGCTCGCCCCGTACGGCGTGTCCGCCGCCGTCGTGAGCCGGAAGAACGAGATCTGGCCGATCTTCATCCCCGGGTAGATCGTGATCGGCAGGTTCGCGACGTTCGAGAGCTCCAGCGTCAGGTAGCCGTCCCAGCCTGGGTCGACGTACCCGGCGGTCGAGTGGATCAGCAGCCCGAGTCGGCCGAGCGACGACTTGCCCTCGAGGCGGGCGACCAGGTCGTCGGGCAGCGCCACCCGCTCGTGCGTCGAGCCCAGCACGAACTCGCCGGGGTGAAGGATGAACGGCTCGCCCTCGGGGACCGTGACCAGCTCGGTCAAGTCGCCCTGCTCCATGCGGACGTCGATGAACGGGTAGCGGTTGTTCCGGAACACACGGAACTCCTGGTCGACGTGCAGGTCCACGGACGAGGGCTGGACGCAGGCGTCGTCGTACGGGTCGATGACGATGCGGCCGGCCTCGATCTCCTCGCGGATCGTGCGGTCGGACAGGATCATCGGGCGCCGATGCTACCCGTTGGAGACCGCGACCCAGCGGTCGAGGTGGCGGCCGCCGCGCCGGGTCGATCGCCTCGGCCGCGAGGCAGCCCGGCCGCGAGGTCCGGCGTCCGCCCCGCGACCTCGAGCGCGGCGGCCGCGTTCAGCAGCACGACGTCGCGACGGACCCGGGTCTCCGGCCAGGACGCTGCGGGCGATCGCAGCGCCTCCTCGGCGGTGCCACCCCTCAGGTCCTCCACAGCCGCGCGCGGGAGGCCGACGTCGACCGGATCGATGCGCTCGGTGACCTGACCGTCGCGCACGTCCAGCACCGTCGAGATCCCGGTGGTCGTGAGCTCGTCCAACCCGTCCTCCCCCGGAAGACCTCGGCGCGCACGCCGCGCCGGGCCAGCACCTCGGCCATCAGCGGGAGCATCCGCGGGTCCGAGCAGCCGGTCGCCGACCCGGCCGGTCGGGCCGGGTTCGTCAACGGGCCGAGGAAGTTGAAGATCGACGGACCCGCAGCTCGCGGCGCACGGGGCCGGCGTGCGCCGCCGCTGGATGGAAGACCGGGGCGAACATGAACCCGATCCCGCCTCTCGGATGCATCGCGCCACGCCGTCCGCGTCGAGGTCGATCCGGACCCGAGCGCCCGAGGACGTCGGCCGACCCGCAGTGTGAGGTCGCCGCGCGGTTGCCGTGCTTCGCGATCCGGACCCGGCGGCGGCCGCGACGATCGCCGAAACGGTCGAGATGTTGAACGTGAAGCTGCGATCGCCGCTTCGGTGCCCACGATGTCGACGACGTCGTCGCCGCTTTCGGACGGGGTCGCGAGCTCGGCCGTCCGCGCCAGGCCGTCCAGCTTCGTCGACGGTCTCGCCCTTCGTGCGCAGCGCCATCAGGAACCCGCCGATCTGGCCCGGCGTGGCGTCGCCGCTCATGATCGCGCGGGCCACCGCGGAGGTCTCGTCGGCGCTGAGCGCCTCGTGCGCGACCAGCTTCGAGAGTGTCCGCGGCCAGAGGTCGGGATCGGTCTCGCCCATGAGAGGGGAACGCTACATCGGGCTCCCCGGCGCGACCGGGGCGCCCAGGCGGGTGGTTCAATGGCAGAACGCAAGCCCCAAGCTTGAAACGGGGTTCGATTCCCCTCACCCGCTCCTCGCTGACCGTCTCGATACGACACGGGCCGAGGCGCCCGATGCCTCTCCTCGTGTGACGAACGACACGCCGGAGCGGTGTCGCCCGGCTTGCCCGCCGTCGGACAGAAGCGCACAATCGCTACGGTCGGATCGAGCAAGGTTCATCTGCCCGCCCTACATCGAGGGGCATCCGTTGACCGAGCGTCCGGGGCCGGGGGCATCGTCCCCGCACCAGGGACCGATCGATCTTCGCGCGACGTCCGGAGCCGTCGTCCGCTCGTTCCTGATCGCGGACGTCCGTGGATACTCGACCTTCACCCGCGAGCGTGGCGATGCCGCCGCCGCGCTGCTGGCCACGAAGTTCGCCGATCTCGCACGTGACGCGGTCGAGGCGCGGAACAGGCGCGTGGTCGAGCTCCGCGGGGACGAGGCGTTCGCCGAGTTCGGCGCCGCCGCGCAGGCGGTCGAGCGGCGGTCGAGCTGCAGGCGACGTTCGCGGAGGAGAGCCGATCGATCCCGCCTTCCAGCTCCCCGTCGGCATCGGGATCGACACCGGCGAGGCCGTCCCCGTCGAGGATGGCTATCGGGGGAGCGCGGTGAACATGGCCGCCCGGCGCTCGAGCGCCGCTGCCGGACAGGTGCTGTCATCACGCGAGCCGTCGCCGACCTCGTGAACGCGGCCGAAGACGTCGAGTTCGCCGACCGAGGGCGCTCGACCTTCAAGGGGTCTGAAGAGCCGGTCGAGGTGATCGAGGCGCTGGCGCAGGCGCGGCCGCTCCGCCGCGCAGCCACCGAACCGGAGACGAGACCGGGCCGCCCGGTGTCCTGCCACCTGAGCTGGACGCAACGGTCCCGCTCGTCGACCGGGAGCATGAGATGCGGTGGCTGCGGGGGACGTGGCGCCAGGCGTGTCGCGGGCACGGCCGCGTGCTCCTGGTGTCGGGACCCGCGCAGATCGGCAAGACGCGCCTCGCAGCGCAGCTCGCGTCGCACATCTACCTGAGCGGCGCGGATGTCCGGTACGCCGGCCCAGGCGGCGCGGGGACAGCGATCGCGATCGCGACGCTGCGCGACGCGACGCACGTCGGGCGTCCGACGTTGATCGTCGTCGACGATCTCGACGTCGCCGGGCCTGCCGTGAGCGCCGAGCTCGCTGCGTCGTGCGACGCGCTCGGTGGCCGCCCCGTGCTGGTGCTGGGGCTGTTCAGGGATCGAGCGGGCTCTCCCGAGCTCGCTTCGTTGATCGGATCCGTCGACGGGTCAGGGGATGGCTACCGGGAACTCGGGCCGCTCGGGCTCGAAGGCGTCCGCGAGATCGTGCGGCTTTACGTCGGCGTCGCCGAGGCGGAGGCACCGGTCGAGTCGTTCGCTCGGGCATCCGCAGGCGTGCCCGGTCGGGTGCACGAGGTGGTGAGTGATTGGACGCGTGACGAGGCGGGGCGGCGGCTCAGCGCCGCGGCCGAGTTCCTCGCGAGCGGTCGTCAGCGGCGCGCTTCGGACCTCGAGTTCGCGAACAACGCGATCGCGCTGAAGCTCGGTCGTCTGTACACGGTCGGCGGACGCGATGTGCCGATCGCGGACGTCTGCCCGTTCCAGGGGTTGACGCCGTTCGGCGGCGACGACTCGGCGTTCTTCTTCGGCCGCGAGCGACTCGTCGGCGAGCTGGCCGCCCGCTCGGTGGATGTGGGGTTGCTCGGCGTCGTCGGCGCATCGGGCAGCGGGAAGTCCTCGGCGATCGCGGCTGGATTGCTCCCCTCGCTCGATGCGGGCCTCCTGCCCGGGAGCGACCGCTGGCGGCACGCGTCGATGCGCCCCGGCGCACATCCGATGGCCCAGCTTCGCGGCGTGCTTCCGACCGGTCTCGAGGGATCCGCGGGATCGGTGGACGATGGACGGCTCGTCCTCGTCGTCGACCAGCTGGAAGAGATGTTCACGACCTGTGGCGATGAGACCGAGCGCGAGGCCTTCGCCGATGCGGTGACCGAGCTGGCGACCAACCAGCCCGAGCGCATCGCGATCGTTGCCATCCTGCGTGCGGATTTCTACGGACACCTCGCGGCCTACCCCGGCCTCGCACGACTGCTGGGTGAGAACCACGTCTTGGTGGGACAGATGTCGAAGGACGAGCTCCGTCGGGCTGTCGAACTCCCCGCGAGGAGAGCCGGCCTCCGCGTCGAATCGTCGCTCTCCGATCGTCTCGTGGCCGACGTGGTCGACGAGCCGGGCGGGCTGCCGCTGCTGTCGACGGCGTTGGTCGAGCTGTGGCAGCGACGCGAGGGAGGCTGGCTCCGCCACGACGTCTACGACCGGACCGGAGGTGTCCGTGGTGCAGTCGCGCGGCTGGCCGAGGCGTCTTACGCGCAGCTGTCCGAGGCCGAGATGGACGCTGCCCCCGGTGTGTTCCTGCGGCTGGTCGGACCGGGGGAGGGCCAGGGCGTCACCAGGCGGCGCGTGCCGATCTCCGAGTTCGACGTCGAGCGCTCGCGACCGGCGGTTGAGGTCATCCGGCGCTTCACGGACGACCGGCTCCTCACGACGGACGACGGCACGATCGAGGTGGCGCACGAGGCGCTGCTGCGCGAGTGGCCGCGCCTGGCGAGCTGGGTCGACGAGGATGCCCAAGGACGGGCGCTGCGTCATCATCTCGCCGAGACGGCGCGCACCTGGACCGAGGAGGATCGCGATCCCGCCGAGCTCTACCGGGGAGCGCGTCTGTCCGCGGCGCTCGACTGGGCGCCGGGGCACGACCGGCAGTTGAACGACGTGGAACGGGAGTTCCTGGTCGTGAGCCGTCAGGCGAGCGAGCGGGAGGCCGACCGACAGCGGCGGACGAATCGCCGTCTGCGTGGGCTCCTCGTCGGTGTCGGGATCTTCCTCGTCGTGGCGCTGGTTGCCGGGTCGCTCGCCCTGGTCCAGCGCTCGCATGCGCGTGCGGCTTCCCGCGCCGCGACGGCCCAGCGTCTCGGCGCCCAGGCGCTTCAGCAGGACGATCTCGATCTGTCCCTCCTGCTCGCCCGGGAGGGGGTCGCGCTCGACGACTCGCCGATCACGGCGCGGAACGGGGCGCTCGTCAGCAGCCCCGCTGCCATCCGCATCGCTCACCCCATTCCAGGCGTCCTCCTTTGGGTGGCGATCTCCCCGGACGGGTCACTTCTCGCTGTGGGGAATCTCCGACACGAGGGAGCCGTCCTCGACACGACGACCTATCGCACCGTCGCGACGGTGCCGGGAGTGCCGTTGGCCTTCTCGCGAGACAATCGGGTGTTCGTGGACAGACCTGGGTTCGGGACGGTCTCCGTCGTGAACCCGTGGACCGGCGAGCGACACGACCTCGACGAGGCTCTGGAGGGACCGTCGAACGTGTTCATCAGCACGGATTTCGGCGAGCTCGCGGACCTTGAGGGGTCCACGATCACGTTCTGGGACGTGTCCGCGATCACGAAGACCACTCAGCTACCGGTCCCGAAAGGCCAGGCCTTCGTATGGATGGGCTACACGCCAGAAGGACGTCACCTGATCACGGTCCAGCAACGAGCCGACGGAAGCGGGCCGTTCAGATGGGTCCTTCGCGATGTCGTGACCCACCGGCCCGAACGGACCGTCACCACGACCGATGAGTTCCCCAGCGCATACATCATGAGCCAGGACGGGCGATGGATCGCCTTCGGCTTCCTAGACGGCACGATCTCGGTGGTGAACGTCGCGACAGGCAGCGAACTGCTCATGAGCGGCCGGCACGCGGCGATGGTCAACGACCTGGTCATCTTTCAAGACGACAGCACGATCGCGAGCGGGGCCGACGATGAAACCATCAAGATCTGGGACCTCCGCTCCGGCGAGCTGCGTGAAACGCTGACCGGACACGCGTCCTGGGTCACAGAGCTTGCGATCAGTCCGGACGATCGAACCCTGTACAGCGTCTCGTTCGACGGAAAGCTGATCGTCTGGGACCTGGAAGGTTCCCGTCGACTCGGCCGCCCGTTCGAGATGAGCTCGGGCACCTTCCAGCCGGTGAACGAGGACTACCCGCCGGTCCCCCGCCTGCTTTCTGTCGCCCCGACCGGAGGTCTGTTCGCCTCCCCGGAGTGCGACGGCCTGATCGTGATCCGAGCCGTCGCCACGCTGCAAGAGGTGAGCAAGATCCGCGCGGTGAGCCCCGTCAGGCCGTGCCGGGTGGGTGCGGCGACGAGCAAGGACCGGTTGCGATCCCCGTACGACGCCGCGTTCACGCCGGACGGAGTGCGTGTGGTCGTGGGCGGTCCGAACGGGTTGGTCAGGATCTTCGACGCACGATCCGGCGCACCGACCGGCCCCACGTTCGCGGGCCCGCGAGAGACGATCGTGGATCCGGTCAAGGGTCGGATCGCGAACAGCGTGGAGGCCGTCGCCGTCAGCCCCGACGGAAGAACGGTGGCGGCGGGCACCGCCGAAGGCCGCGTCTACCTGTGGGATGCCTTCACCGGGAACCCCGTACGGCCACCGATCAGGGTGGACGACAGTGAGCTGGGGTACACGCCGACCGCGCGCAACTGGGTGTTCGATCTCGACTTCAGTCCCGACGGCACGGAGCTGGTGGCCGCCCATGGATCGGTTGCCTCGGTGTGGTCGACGTCCGACTGGAGCTTCAGGTACACCGTGAACGTGGATGACGGGGCCGGCGCTGCGTACGCGGTCGCGTTCTCTCCGGACGGGCGGACGCTCGCGACGGCCGGCGGCATCACGGACCTCCGGCTCTGGGACGCCCGATCCGGAGCTCCGCTCGGATCCGTCCCCGTCGACACGACGTACACGATCGCCCTCGGCTGGAGTCCCGATTCATCGACGATCGTCACCGGTGGATGGGACGCATCGATCAAGCTCGTGGACGTCGCCTCCCGGTCGGTGGTCGGCACCCTGCCCGGACCGAGCCACCTGTTCATCGGGGTGGCCTTCACGCCGGACGGAACAGCCGTACTGGTCGTCTACGAGGACGGCCGCGGCCTGAGGTGGGATGTCGATCCGGCCGATTGGGCCCAGCGTGCGTGCGACGTCGCCGGCAGGACGCTCACGCGCGACGAATGGAGCCGCTTCCTCCCTGGACTCCCCTACGACCCCGCCTGTTCGTCGTCGGCTCCCGGATGATCCCGGCGGTCGGGCTCACCGCGGGCCCCGGACGTTGCGCCGATCCGGCACGACCCGCAGGTACCGCGGCGCCGTCGGGCACAGATCCTCGAGCGGACAGACCCGGCACCGTGGCGTCGGGGCCTTGCAGATCTCTCGCCCGAGCCGGATCAGGCCGACGTGCAGCTCGGTCCGCAGGCCGTCGGGGACCAGGTCGTGCAGCAACCGGTCCGCGCGTTCGGCCGACGCGTTCGGCGGCACGAGCAACAGGCGTTTGGTCACACGGTGGACGTGCGTGTCCACGGGGATAGCGTCGCGGGCCAGCGCGAACGACAGCACGACGGCCGCGGTCTTCGGCCCGATCCCCGGCAGCGACACGAGGTAGGCGCGCGCCTCCTCGTCGGAGAGCTCCCGCAGGTGCGACAGGTCGTACGCGCCCTCGCGCTCGGCGACCTCGCGCAGGATCGCCTGGATCCGCGGGGCCTTCGTGTTGGCGAGGCCGCCGCTGCGGATCGCGTCGGCGACCGCCCCGGTCCGTGCCGCGACCACCTCCTCCCACGTCGGGAACGCCGCGCGTAGGGAGGCGAACGCCCGATCGGCGTTCACGTCGCTCGTGTGCTGCGACAGCACCGTCTGGATCAGCTCGTCGAGCGGGTCGACCCGACGCGGCGGCTCGAGCGGACCGAACCGCTTCCGGAGCCGGCTCGCGATCGTGCGGACCCGGCGGCGGTCGGCCGCCGTTGGCGGGTCCGAGGGCGGGCTCGTCGGGCGCGTCGGCACACCGGCGACGGTAGCCGCTAGACCGGCGGGGCGTCGCGCGCGGCGTTGCGGAACTGCGTGAGCGCCGGCTCGAAGTTGAGCGGGATCGAGCCCGTGGGGCCGTTGCGGTGCTTCGCGACGATCAGCTCCGCCAGCTTCTTCTTCTCGGGGTCGGCGTCGTCGCGGTGGATGAACGCCACGATGTCGGAGTCCTGCTCGATCGCGCCCGACTCCCGCAGGTCCGAGAGCTGCGGCCGCTTGTCCGCCCGGGCCTCCGGGTTGCGGTTCAGCTGCGAGAGCGCGATCACCGGGATGTGGAGCTCCTTGGCCAGGAGCTTCAGCGAGCGGCTGATCTCGGCGACCTCCTGCTGGCGGTTGTCGGGGCGCTTCGCGGCCGCCGAGGTCATCAGCTGCAGGTAGTCGACGATGATCAGGTCCAGGCCCTGGCGGCTGGAGCGCATGCGTCGGGCCTTCGCGCGGATGTCGACGATGTTGACGTTGCCGGCATCCACGATGTGCATCGGCGCCTCGTGCAGGACCTCGGCGGCCTGCACGATCCGCGACCAGTCGTCGGGCCCGACCCGCTTGCTGCGGATCCGGTCCCACGGCACGCGGGCCTCGGAGCAGAGCAGGCGCATCCCGATCTCGTTGCGGGACATCTCGAGCGAGAACATCGCGGTCGGGTGACCGGTGGTCGCGACGTTCCGCGCGATGTTGATCGCGAGCGAGGACTTGCCGACGCCCGGGCGGGCGGCGATCACGACGAGGTTCCCAGGCTGCAGGCCGGAGGTGAGGTCGTCGACGTCGCGGAAGCCTGTGGGCAGGCCGGTGTAGGCGGCCTCGCGGTTCTGGATGTTCTCGAGCTCGCTCATCGCGTGGTCGACGAGGTCGCGCAGGATCGCCATCTCCTCGGCGTCCTCGCGGCGGGCGACGTCGTAGATCCGCTGCTCGGCCTGGTCGGCCACGGTCTCGGGGTCCTCGGGGGCCGAGAACGCGAGGTCCATGATGTCGGCGGCCGCGCCGATCAACCGCCGCATCAGCGCGGCCTCGGACACGATGCGGGCGTAGTGCCCGGCGGACGCAGGCGTGGGCACCTGGTCGACCAGGTCGCGCAGATACAGGGCGCCGCCGACGCCCTCGAGCAGGTCCAGGCGCTTCAGCGTCTCGACCGCCGTCACGATGTCGACGGGCTCGCCGCGCGCGTACAGGGTCTTCAGCGCGTCGTAGATGCGGCCGTTCGCCGAGCGGTAGAAGTCGTCGGGCTCGAGGATCTCGACGACATCGGCGATCGCGTCGCCGGAGAGCATCATCGAGCCCAGGACGGAGGCCTCGGCCTCCTCGTTGTGGGGGGGGACGCGGTGCTCGGGCAGGCGTCGGACGTCCTCAGCCGTGCGCGCCACGCTCACCCCTCTCCCGCCGTGCGATCCGATCCCGAGCCCCGACGCGCGGAGGCTACGCCCCCGGGAGCCCGACCTACAGCGGAAAACGTGGTGGATTCCCTGCGCCCCAGGTCGGAGCCTCAGATTCCTTGTCACTCCGGCCCTGAGCAGGCGTTTCCCCATGTGGAGAACCATGGGGAAAAGTGTGGATCACACGTCTGACATCCGCTCGGGGCGCCCGGGCCGGGCGCGACGGCCCGGCCCGGGCCTCGCTCGGGGAGAACGCCCTACGGCTCGGCGGCCACCTCGACCGTGAGGACCGGCTCGACCTCGGGGAAGAGCTTGACCCGCACCTCGTGGGAGCCGACCGATCGGATCGCGTCGTCCAGGTGGACGTCGCGGCGATCGATCTCGACGCCCGTCTGCAGCGACACCGCCTGCGCGATGTCGGAGGCCGTGACCGACCCGAACAGCTTGCCCTCCTCGCCGGCCTTGGCCGAGATCCGCAGGGGCCCCGCGGCGATCATCTTCGACGCGAGCGCCTCGAACTCGGACTTCTGCTTCGACGTCCGCGAGCGGTGGGCCCTCGCCAGATCCTCGGCGTGCTTGAGCGCGCCCTTCTCGGCGCGGATCGCGAGACCGCGCGGGACCAGGTAGTTCCGCGCGTAGCCGTCCGCCACCTCGACGATGTCGCCGGGGTCCCCCAGCTTCTCGACGGGCTTCTGCAGGATGATCTTCATCGGCTCGAGTACGGCAGCAGGGCCATCTCGCGGGCGTTCTTGACGGCCGACGCCACGTCACGCTGGTGCTGCACGCAGTTGCCCGTGACGCGCCGCGCGCGGATCTTGCCGCGCTCGGACACGAACTTACGGAGCGTGATGACGTCCTTGTAGTCGACGTACACGACGCGGTCCTTGCAGAAGATGCAGACCTTGCGCTTGGCCTTCTTCTGCCATCCCTTGTCGTCCTTGTCGCGCTTGGGCCGGCGCGGCCCCGGCTTCCCCTTACCCGGCATCCAGCGGTGTCTCCTCACTCATGCCGCCGCCGACGGGGGCCACCACCTTCTCGCCCCAGTCGCCCCCCGAGGAGCTTCCGCTGCTCGAGCGCGACTGACGCTGGACGGTGGCCGTGGCCCACCGCAGGCTCGGGCCGACCTCGTCGGCCTCGATCTCGACGGCGCTGCGCTTCTCACCCTCTTGGGACTCCCAGGAGCGGTACTGCAGGCGGCCCGAGACCACCACGCGCGTCCCACGCGTGAGCGACTCGGCCACGTTCTCGGCCAGGGAGCGCCAGCAGTTGACGGAGAAGTACGACGCCTCGCCGTCCTTCCAGCCGCCCGCGCCGTCGGGGATCCGCCGGTTCACGGCGATCCGGAACTTGCACACGGCCGCCCCGTTCGGCGTGTACCGGAGCTCGGGGTCGTCGGTCAGGTTCCCGGTCAACGTCACCTGGTTGTCGTTCGCCATCTCAGCTCACCACCTTCGTGGTCCGCGTCCCGTCGCGCATGGCATCACGCCGGGGCGGGGGAAGAAGCCTCTTCCTGTTCGGTTCCCTCGTCGGCCGCCGGTGCGGCGGGTGCCGCCTGTGCGGCGGGTGCCGCCTGTGCCGCGCGGGCGGCGGCGCGGGCCGCCGCGGCCTCCGCTCGCGCCGCGTTGGCGGCGTCGAGACCCTCGGGGAGGACCAGGATCTTGTGGCGGATCACCTCGTCGGCGAGGTGCAGCGCCCGCTCGAGCTCGGTCTGGGCCGACGGCTCCGCCGTGAAGCGGACCACGACGTAATAGCCGTCGTGCTGCTTCGCGATCTCGTAGGCGAACCGGCGGCGGCCCCACCGATCGATGTTGCCGACCGCGCCGCCGTCGTTCGACACGACCTTCGCGATGCGATCGACCGCCGTTCCGACGAGCGCCTCGTCGGCCTCGGCGGGCAGGATGAGCATGGCCTCGTACTCCCTCAAACCCACCTCCTCTGGTCTGGACGGCCCCCACGGAAGGGGAGCAGGAGTCTCGGGAGACCTCCAGAGTGTACGGGACGAGGCGCGACCGTAGCACCCACCCCCGACACGGCGCGGTTACACTCGCTACGTCCTGCCGTGCACTCACCGAACGAGGAGGCGCGAGCGATGACCGTCACGATCCACGACCTGAGGGCCTGGAAGGCCGAGGGCGCGCGGTTCACGATGCTGACCGCGTACGACTTCCCAACCGCCCAGATCCTCGACCGCGCAGGCGTTCCCGTGCTGCTGGTGGGCGACTCCGTCGGTCGCAACGTCCTGGGCTACCCGAACGAGCTCCCGGTCACGATGGACGACATGCTCCACCACGTGAAGGCCGTCGTTCGCGGCGCGGAACGCGCGATGGTGGTCGGCGACATGCCCTTCATGTCGTTCCAGGCCTCGACGGAGGGCGGCCTGCGCAACGCCGGCCGCCTGGTGAAGGAGGGCGGCGCGCACGCGGTGAAGATCGAGGGCGTCCACCTGGAGCTGGTGCAGCGCCTCGTCGACATCGGGATCCCGGTGATGGCGCACCTGGGCCTGACGCCGCAGTCCGTCTACGGGCTCGGCGGCTTCAAGGTGCAGGGCCGCGGCGAGGCGGCCGCGAAGGTACTGGACCAGGCCGTACAGATGGAGAAGGCCGGCGCGTTCGCGATCGTGCTCGAGGCCGTGCCCGCGGAGCTGGGCGCCGAGGTCACGCGCGCGGTCCAGGTCCCGACGATCGGGATCGGGGCGGGGGCGGGCACCGACGCCCAGGTCCTCGTGATCCACGACCTGCTGGGCATCACCGAGCACCCGCCGAAGCTCGCCAAGGCCTACGCGGACCTGCGAGCCCAGATGACCTCCGCCGTGGAGGCGTTCGTGCGCGAGGTAGCTGACGGGACGTTCCCGGACCCGGACCACTCGTACTCGTAGCCGCCGGCATCGCCGGCCTATCGTCAAATCCCGGGCCGGCCGAGGGGCCGACCTAGACTCGCGCCGTGGACGGCGACGCGAAGCGCACGGCCTGGCTGGGCGCGGCGATCGGCGTCGCGGTCGCGGCGGCGATCTTCGCGCTGGCGGTCGCCCCGCGCTTCGGGCCGCGCTGGCCGATCGCCGTCATGGCCTCGGCGACCGCGCTCGAGGCCACGGTGGCCGCGATCGCATGGGTGCGGTACCGCGACTCGCGCGATCCCCATGCGCTGTTGGTCTGCGTCGCGTTCGCGATCTTGGCCGTGCAGGGGCTCGCGTTCGGGGTCGTCTGGCCGATCGTGATCAACGACGACGTGTCGATCTGGGCCGTGACCGTCGGGACCTCCTCGACCACGTACTTCCCGCTGGGGGGACCGTGGGAGCTGACCTCCGCGTACGCTTGGCAGGCCGGCTGGCTGCTCGCCGCCGGCGCCCTGGTCCTGGGCCGCCCATGGTGGGATCGGCGGGGACGGGCACCGCTGCGTCCCGCGGCGGCGTTCGTGACCGCGGGGCGGCGCTGCTGATGATCGACGGCGTGCTGCTGCGGGTCCGGCCCGCGCGCTTCCCCGGAGGTCGGCGGATCGGGAGCTCGGAGGACTTCGGTGCCGGCGTGAGCGCGCCGGGCCCGACGATCGGCGGATGGGCGCTCGCCGTGGTCGCGGTCGTGCTCCTGGCGGTCGTCGCCTGGCGGGGAGCGAGGGGCATCCCGCGAGGCCGACCCCTCCCCGGCGATCTGGCTGGCCGTCGGCCGCCGTGCTGGCGATCCCGCCGCAGGTCCTGGTCGCGCGCCACCCCATCGAGGGGCTGCCGTTCGTGCACGTCGTCGATCTGCTGCAGCCGGCCGTCGCGGCGATCGCCCTGGCGGGCTACGTGGTCCACGAGCGCGCCGAGATCGGCCGGATGCGCCGAGCGTCCGACCGCGCGGACGAGGTCCTGGAGGGAAGGGCCGAGATCGCGGCGATGGTCTCGCACGAGGTGCGCGGCCCGGTCTCCACGATCCGGGGCCTGGCCGCGACCGCGAGGAACCAGTACGAGCGGCTGTCCGAGGACGAGCGGCGCGAGTTCCTGGACATGATCGAGCAGGAGTCGGACCGGCTCCTCGACACCGCCACGCAGGCGTCGCTGGGGCTGAAGGTCGACGCGGACACGCTGTCCTACGACCTGCGCGAGCAGGAGCTCGAGCCGGCGATCCTGGCGGGGGTGACGGCGGCCTCGGTCGGCGACCACCCGATGACGATCGCGATCGAGCCCGACCTGAGGGCGGTGATCGACCGGAAATGGTTCGCGGAGGCGGTCCACCAGCTCGTCCAGAACGCCGCCAAGTTCTCCCCGCCGGATGCGCCGATCGACGTGACCGCCTCGCGAGAGGAGGGCTGGATCGTCGTCGAGATCGCCGACCGAGGGCCTGGGATCGGTCCGGCAGAGCACGATGCCGTGTTCGACAGGTTCACGACGTGGCGTCCGGAGGGTTACTCGAGCGCGCCCGGATCGGGGCTCGGGCTGTTCATCACGCGCGGCATCGTGACCAGGCACAAGGGAACGGTGATGCCTGCCGATAGACAGGGCGGGGGTACGATGCTGCGGATCCGGCTCCCCAGGACGGAGGGATCGACGTGACCGACCACGACCAGTCCGGCGTCACGCTGCTGATCTGCGACGACCACAAGATCCTGACCGATGCGCTGGCGACCGTCGTCGGGCTGGACGACACGCTGCAGCTGGTCGCCCCTCCGGTGCACACGGCCGAGGAGGCGATCGACGTGTGCGCCGAACACCTCCCAGACGTGGTCCTGATGGACATCGAGCTGAAGGGGAGCATGTCGGGGATCGACGCGACCCGCCGGATCAAGGAGACGTCGCCCTCGACGAAGGTCGTGATCATGACCGCGCACGACGAGGACCGGCAGCTCGTCGAGGCCGTGGAGGCCGGCGCCTCCGGGTTCCTGGGCAAGGACGAGGCCGCGAACGAGGTCCTGTCGGCGGCGAAGGCCGCGGCCGACGGCGAGGTCCTGATCGACCCGGAGACGCTGGCCCGGCTGCTGCCCCAGGTCGCCCGGGAGCGCGAGGCGCAGCGCGACGCGATGATGCTCCTGAACGACCTCACCGATCGCGAGCGCGAGATCCTGTCGCTCCTGGCCGAGGGCATGCGCAACGACGACATCGCGCAGAAGCTGTACATCAGCCCCCAGACGGTCCAGACGCACGTCCGGAACATCCTGGGCAAGCTGCGGGTCCACTCGAAGCTCGAGGCCGTGGCGTTCGCCGTGAAGCACGGCGCGATCACGGTCTGAGGGTACGCCCGGGCGTGTAGGCGGCCCGCATCCCCCATCCGGGGGAACGTCGGCCGAACTCCCGAGGTTCTACCCGAACCCGGGTATCAACTTTCGGGGCGCCGGATGCCGAAAGATGAGAAGCGGAACGCCTTGGCAGCGGAACCGCGCAGCGGGGTCCCTCCCCCTCATCGACCCCGCGATACAACGACGGTGGCCCGAGCCCACCCCTCCCGGGCTCGGGCCTCCGTACCTCTTCGAACGGGTCTACGAGAACCCGGAGCGCCGGGGTTTGCCCGTCCGGGTCTCGGGAAGGCCCCCGACGATCTCGAGCCCCCGAGGCAGCTTGAAGTCGGCGAGACCCGAGCGGGCGAGGTCGCGGAGATCGCCCTCGGAGGGCGGATCGGCAAGATCGACCGGAACGACCACGGCGGTGACCCGGTGGCCCCAGTCGGGGTGCGGGCGGCCGACCACCAGGACGTCCGCGACCTTCGGATGGGTGCGGAGCACGGCCTCGACCTCCGCGGGCCACACCAGCTCGCCGCCGGTGAGGATCGCGTCGTCCAGGCGGCCGAAGACGGTGAGCGAGCCGTCGGTCCCGAGCTCGCCGGCGTCGCGCGTGCGGAGCCAGCCGTCGACCGTGAACGCCTCGGCCGTGGCCTGCGGGTCGCGGAGGTAGCCATCCATCAGGGTGGGGCCGCGGAGCTCGATCCGGCCACCGTCTGCGATCCGGACCTCCGTGCCAGGGAGCGGCGTCGCGTCGTAGACCACCCCTCCGCAGGTCTCGGTGAGGCCGTACGTGGGGACGCAGCGGAGGCCGCGCTCGGCCGCGGCGGCCGCCAGCGCCGGCTCGAACGCGTCGCCGCCGACCAGCGCGCAGCGCAGCCGGGTGAGATCCAGCTCGGACCCATCGATGAGCCTGCGGACCATCGCCGGGACGAGCGAGACGAACCCCCGCGCCGCTCGCGACCACGCCGGCCGGATCGAAGCGCTCGAGGGCGACGACGGGCGACCCGAGCACCGCGCCGCGCAGGTGGACGAGCAAGCCACCGACGTGGGCGGGCGTGAGGCACGCCACCCACGGGTCGTCCGCCCTAGCTCCGAGCCGTTCCGCGGACGCCTGGATCGCCGCCTTGACCGCATCCCGCGACAGCTCCACCAGCTTCGGCTCGCCCTCGGTCCCGGACGTGGCGACCACGATCGCGGTCCCCCCGCTCAGCCGGCCGGCATCCCCGAACAGCGTGGACTCACCGGTCGCGTCCAGCACCGCGGCCGGGCGGGCCCGATCCACCAGCGCCCTGCGCTCCCGATCGGTGAGCCGCTGGTCGAGCGGGAGGAACGCGACCTCCTCGTCCCACAGCTCCTGGGCGAGGTCTACCCACGCCGTCCCCGGGGGCAGATCGATCGCGAGCAGCTCCCCCGGCCCGATCCCGTACCGCTCCGAAACACCCACGTCGGGTAGGCTAGCGAACCGTACGAGCGCGCGCTCTAGGAGTGGATGGTCACATGGATGAGCAGCCGACGCCCCCCGCCTGGCAGGCGGCGGGCGGGTACACGGACATCCGGTACGAGACGGCCGAAGGGATCGCGAAGATCACGATCGCGCGTCCCGAGGTCCGCAACGCGTTCCGCCCGCTCACGACGAAGGAGATGATCCACGCGTTCGACGTGGCGCGCGACGACCCCGCGATCGGCGTGATCGTGCTGACCGGCGAGGGTCCCGACGCGTTCTCGAGCGGCGGCGACCAGAGGGTCCGCGGCGACGACGGGTACGTGGACGAGCAGGGGATCGGCCGCCTGAACGTGCTGGACCTGCAGATCCAGATCCGGCGGAGCCCGAAGCCCGTGGTCGCGATGGTCGCGGGCTACGCGATCGGCGGCGGCCACGTGTTGCACCTGGTCTGCGACCTGACGATCGCGGCGGAGAACGCGCGCTTCGGCCAGGCCGGCCCGCGCGTGGGGTCGTTCGACGCGGGGTACGGGATCGGGCTGCTCGCGCGACAGATCGGCGAGAAGCGCGCGAAGGAGGTCTGGTTCCTGTGCCGGCAGTACGACGCGCCGACGGCGCTCGCGTGGGGCCTCGTGAACGCGGTCGTGCCGCTCGACGAGCTCGAGGCCGAGACGGTCCGCTGGTGCCGGGAGATGCTCGCGATGTCGCCGCTCGCGCTGCGCCTGTTGAAGGCGGGGGCGAACGCGGGGATCGACGGCCTGGCCGGCGTCCAGCAGCTCGCGGGCGACGCGACGCTCCTGTACTACATGAGCGAGGAGGCGCAGGAGGGCCGCGACGCGTACGTCCAGAAGCGCCCGCCCGACTTCTCGCGGTTCCCGAAGCGTCCGTGAGCGGAGGTCAACGGGTGACCGACCCCCGGCGGCCCGCGCTCGCGGTGTGGTGGCGAGGCGCGAGGCCGCGGACGCTCGGCGTCGGCCTGGTGCCCGTCGCGGTCGGCGCGTCCGCGGCCGGTCACGTGACCGCGTGGAGGCTAGCGGCGGCCGTGCTGGTCGCGATGGGGCTGCAGGTCGGCGTGAACTACGCGAACGACTTCTTCGACGGCATCCGGGGCGTGGACTCCCACGAGCGGCTGGGGCCGCCGCGCCTGACGCAGAGCGGGGCGGCGTCGCCGCGGCGGTGCTGGTCGCCGCGCCCGTCTGCTTGGGGGCCTTCGCGGTTGTCGCGGGGCTCGCGCTGGCACTCGCGACCTCGCCGGTCCTCGATCCTCGATCGTCGGCGCGCTCGCGTTGGCGGCGGCGTTCCTGTACTTCGGGCGGACCCAGGCCGTACGCGGGGCTCGGGCTGGGCGAGCTGATGGTGTTCCTGTTCTTCGGGCTGATGGCGACGTGCGGCACCGCCTACGTCATGGTCGAGACCAGCGCCGGCCGCCGCGTGGTGGGGGCGGCGCGGCCATGGGAACGCTGGCAGTCGCGATCCTCGTCGCGAACAACCTGCGCGACATCCCGACCGACGCGGCGAGCGGCAAGCGGACGCTCGCCGTGCATCGGCGACGCGCCTGCACGCGACGCCCTACCGCACCTGCGTCGTCGCGGCGCCCTGACCTCGGCATCGCCGGCGTGGTCGTGTTCCTCGATCGACGAGGCGGCCGGCCCAGGTGGCCGCTCGCGCTCGGCCGCGTGGCCGTTCGCATCCGGCCGATGGAGCGTGGGCGCCGCCAGCGGCAGGACCATCCTGGTCCTCACCGGGACGGCGCGACGCACGCCGCGTTCGGGCTGCCGATCTCGCCGGGTCGATCCTGTGGCACACGACGTCGTGACCGGCGGCACCGGCGACGCGAACCTGGCGCGGGCGGCCGCCCTGGTGGACGCGCGCTCGTCGCCGGCGGCGTGCGGCACGCCTGCCTGTCGCCCGGCTCGCGCTCGACGCCGGCGCTGGCGCTCGCGCGCCACCCGGCGATCGAGCCTCCAGGGAAAATCGGACGAGCGGTCCTCGGCCTTCGTCGCGCTCGATCGCGGAGGCGACCGGCGTTCCGGCGATCGTCGCGTGCACGAGCGGCACGGCGGCGGCCGAGCCTCTTCCCCGCCATCGTCGAGGCGAGCCAGGCGCGCGTGCCGATGCTGCTGCTGACCGCCGACCGCCCGCCGCGCCTGCGCGGCACCGGGGCGAACCAGGACGATCGACCAGATGGAACTGTACGGCCGGTACGTGCGCCGGTTCGTCGACGCGCCGCTGGAGGGCGCCCGTGGACCGGGGCGAGGTGGCGGCGACGCCGATCAGCTCCGCGACCCGCCCGGACCCGTCCATCTGAACCTGCCGTTCGACGAACCGCCTGTCCCGGAGAGACACGGCAAGGGCCTGCCGACCCGCGGTCGAGGACGTGGTGCGCGTCTCGCGCGCGTGGAGCAGGCCGGCCCGACTTCAGCCGGGTGCGGCGGGGAGCCTCCCGACGTCCTGGACCTGCTCCGCACCGATCGGCTGCTCGACGCGGATCGAGTGCCGGTGGCCGGCGCGATGCCCGCACCTCCGATCGAGGTCCTCGAGTTGGCGGAACGGCTGGGGTGGCCTGCAGCCGAACTGATCTCGGGCCTGCGACATCCGGCTGGCGCGCTCGCGGCCGGCCAGCATCTGCTGGATCCGAGCCCTGGACTGCGCTGGCGCAGGCCACTCCGAGGTGGTGCTGGCAACATCGAGCCACACCCACGACGCGCGTGACCCAGCGCCTCGTCGCTTCGAGTGAGCGCCTGGTCGTCGTCGATCGCGAGCACCCGGACCCCGATCCGGCTCGGCGGGCGACTCCTCCGGGTCGACGCGTCCCCCGAGGCGGTCGCCCGGGCGCTCCTGGCCGTCGTGCCGACCCCTCCGCGGGGGCAGCGGCGTGGCGAGCGTCATGGGAGCGAGCCGACGCCGCTCGACGAGCCGGGCATCGACAGCGCGCTGGATGGCTGGGACGACAGCCTGAAGGGAGGATCGCCCGCGACGTGGCCGCAGCTGATCCCCGACGGCGGCCGTCTGTTCGTCAACCTGATGCCGGTGCGCGACCTCGATGCGTTCATGGCGCCCCGCGACGGCTGCGCGTGCTCGCGAACCGCGGCGCCAGGCATCGACGGCCCGTGTCGACCGCACTGGGGACATCGCGAGCGGCCGCGAGCGGGTCGGTCCGACCGTCGCGCTGCTCGGCGACCTCTCGCTTCCTGCATGACGCAGGCCCTGCTGTGGAACGGCGCCCGCGACCTGGACCTCGTCCTCGTCGTGCCGAACAACGACGGCGGCGGCGTGTTCGACTTCACGGGCCAGGCCGTGCTGCTGGAGCACGAGCGGCTCTTCCTCACGCCGTACCGGCTCGACCTCCGGACGTTGCCGGCGCCGCGCCCGCGTCCCCTACGGCCGGGTCGAGCGGGCCGGCGAGCTGGCCCTGTTCGTGCGACGCCATCGACGGCGGCGGCGTCCGGCTCCTGGAGGTCCCGGTCGATCGCACGACGAACGTCGCTCGCCACGCCGATGTCCAGGCGGCCGTCGACGCGGCGCTCGCGTAGCCTGCCCGGAGCGAGCTGGAAGCGGAGGCGCGATGGACCTGGACATCAGGGTGTTCGACGAGCCCGACGAGGACACGGGAGTTCGAGAAGGGCCGGCTCGACCTGGTCAATGATCGCCGGGCGCACGCCGGGGCGCGCGAGCTATGAACTCGGGCTGGAAGTGGTCCGAGCATCGCCGGCCCGACCCCGGGAAGACCTCGTGCGACGTGGAGCACCTGGGGTTCGTCGTGTCGACGCGCGGTCGCGGCGATGGACGACGGCACGATCGTGCCGCTCGAAGCCTGGGGGTGCCGTTCGCGGTCCCGCCGGGCCACGACAGCTGGGTCGTCGGCGACGAGCCGTACGTCTCGATCCACCTGCTGGGCGCGAGCGACTACGCCGCGCGCCACGACGACGCATGAGACTGCCGGCGTCCGCGCCGCGGCGCCCGTCGACGTCGGGGCGCTCGCGCGGCTCCGATGGCGGCTGTACCGAGCAGTTCCCGACATCGCGGAGCCCTTCGACACCTACCGCGAACGGTTCCTGCGGTTCGCCGCGTGGGCGCTGGACCGCGACGACTGGCGCGGATGGTCGCCGAGGACGAGGACGAGATCGTCGGGAACGCGTGGCTACAGACGGTCCCGGCGCGTGCCCGCGCCTGGGCGCCTGGACCCGGTTCTCGATGGGGTACCTGACGAACATGTACGTCGCGCCGGAGCTGCGCGGGTAGTCGGCTCCGGCGGGCGGGCCCTGCGGGCTGTGCTCGACCACCGCCGCGCCTCCAAGGGTTCGGTCTCCTCGTGCTCGCGGCAGCCCCGGCCGACGCCGCGTACGGCTTCTACGAACACGCCGGCTTCACCCGAGAGGTTGTACCTGCTCGTCCACGAGCTGGGGACGGCCGATGATGACGCCGAAGCCGATGCTCGCGAGATCACAGGAGGACATCCTGCTCGGCGAGGGCTAGCGGTACGAGCCGAAGTGGGACGGGTTCCGCACGATCGCAACGCGGACCGACGACGGATCGGTCAAGCTCGCGTCGCGGAACGACCGGCCGCTCGGGCGCTACTTCCCCGAGATCGTCGCGCTGCTCGAGGCGCAGCCGCCCGCGACGTACGTGCTGGACGGCGAGCTCGTGATGATCACCCAGGGCGAGATGAACTTCGACGGGCTGCAGCTGCGACTGCACCCGGCCGCGTCGCGCGTGAACAAGCTCGCCAGGGAGATCCCGGCGACCTTCGTGCCGTTCGACGTGCTGGAGGTCGACGGACGCGACGTGCGTGCGCTCGACACCGACGCGCGCCGCGGGGAGCTCACCGCGCTCGTCGAGCGGCTCGGCGGCACGCCCGCGCCCGAGGGACCCGAGGGCCTGCCGCCCGGGCCCGCGATGATCCTCACGCCCCGGACGGACGACCCCGAGGTCGCGCGGACCTGGTTCGAGGACGAGGCCGGGTTCGGCCAGGACGGCCTGGTCGCGCGCCGTGCCGACAGCCGCTACGTCGAGGGCGAGCGCGTGATGGTGAAGATCAAGCACCACCGTACGGCGGACTGCGTCGTCGGGGGTTACCGCAAGGAGCGGAACGGCGACGGCGTCGGCAGCCTGCTGCTCGGTCTCTACGACCGAGAGGGACGGCTGCACTACGTCGGGCACACGTCCGCGTTCAAGGCCAAGGAGCGGCGCGAGCTGGTCGAGGTCCTGAAGCCCCTCGAAGGCGGCGACGCGTTCGGGTTCGGAGACTGGGGCGAGGGGGCGCGGTCGCCCGGTGGACAGAGCCGCTGGAGCGCCGGCCGTGACCTTGAGTGGGTCGGCCTGGAGCCGAAGCTCGTCGTCGAGGTCCGGTTCGAGCGCCTGCAGAGCGGGCGCTTCCGTCACTCCGCCTCGATCATGCGCTGGCGCCAGGACCGCGACCCGAGGAGCTGCACCTTCGATCAGCTCGGCGCCGAGCCCCCCAGCTGGACGTTCGAGGCTCAGTAGGCGAGTCGATCGAGCCCGCTGAGCGGCACGGTTCGGCCGGATCGCGCGTCCGACAGCCCTTCGTTGGCTCGCTCGAGCGCACCCGGGATACCGTCGAGGAGCTCGCTCGCCTCATCCGCGTCGGGGACGTCGGGCTCGTCAACCTCGTCGGTCATGCGGGAACCGTACCTCGCGATGCTGCCGAACGCGCTGCGAGCCATCACCCCCAGCGGAGGGAGTCGAGGAAGGCGCGGAACTTCCGCTCGGTCTCGTCGAGCTCGGCGGCGGGATCCGAGCCCGCGACGATACCGGCGCCGGCGAACAGCCGCGCGCGCCGGAGCGTCACCTCGGCGCACCGCAGTGCGATCGCCCACTCGCCGTCGCCGTTCGCATCCATCCACCCGACCGGACCGGCGTAGCACCCGCGGTCGAACGGCTCCAGCTCGTCGATCAGCGCGAGGGCGGGCTCCCTCGGCGCGCCCCCGACCGCCGGCGTGGGATGCAGGAGCCCGGCCAGCTCGATCGCGGTCGGCGCGGGATCGCGCAGCCGACCGCGGAACGGGGTCCCCAGATGCCAGACGTTGGCCGTGCCGAGTAGCTCGGGCTCGCGCGGGTAGGTGAGCTCCTCGCAGAGCGGGCCCATCGCCTCGGCGATCGCGTCGACGACGAACGCATGTTCCTGGCGATCCTTCGCCGACGCGAGCAACCGGTCCGCGGAAGCCCGGTCCTGGACAGGGTCGCCGTGGCGCGGCGCCGAGCCCGCGAGCGGCGTGGACGCCACCTCCCGACCTCGGCGCGAGACGAGCAGCTCCGGCGTCGCCGATCAGGAACGTCGCGCCGCCGTCGCCCGCCGGCGTCGCGAACGTGAAGCATTCGGATCCACGGCGCGCAGGTGCCGCAGCAGCGTCGTCGGCTCGAGGACCCGGCCCGCGTCCAGTTCCACGGTCCGGGCGCCAGTACGACCTTCCCCAGCCCGCCTGCCCGATCCGCTCGACCGCGGTTTCGACGGCGGCCGCGTAACCCCCGGCCGAGGGCAGCATCCGCAGGCGTTCCTCCCCGAACGCCTCGCTCGAACGTCGCGTCCGATGGAACAACGGTCTCAGCTTCCTCGAACGGGACCTGGGCGGCGCGCCGCCGGCGCCGCGGACCTCTACCCGAGCGCCGTCGCCGGCTCGAGCCGCCGGACCCCGTACGTCCAGCAGCTGCAGCCGCGGTGCGCCGGACTCCTCGAACGGAACGCCCCCACGACGACCGGACCCGGCCCCGGCGTCGTCACCTCGATCCCGCGCAACAGCTCGAGGGCGGCCTCGGAGCTCCGCGTGAACCGCCCCGACCGCCCTCGACCTCCAGCTCGGCGCCCCGCGATCTCGACACGCCGATCCCACGCCGCTCGAAGAAGAACGACGGGGCCGGCGTCTGCAGCCGCCGGTAGCCCGCGACCAGGTCGTAGGCCGAGCCGACCGGCTCGTGCGCGCGACCAGCCCCGGGCTCACGACGCGTGCCCGTGAGCAACTGCGCGGCGCCGCCGGTCAGCGTGCCCGCGCGGCGTCGGGAACCCGGCTTCGACGAGCATCGCGAGCATCCGCTCGGGCGGCGGCAGGTACGCCATCGATCGCGGAAGGTACGCGTAGGCCTGCTTATCGGAGAGCGCGCCGCCGATCGCCGGCACGACGCGGCGGAAGTACAGCCCATGGCCGGCGCGCAGTCGGCGTTCTCGGGCTCGGCCGCGTCCAGCGCGGACATCCGTCCGCGCGGCCGCACGACGCGCCCCAGCTCCTGGCGAAGAACACCTGCAGGTCGACGACGTTGCGCGCGCAACCGCACGTGACGCCGTCCGCCGACGCGTCGCGCATCGGCAGCCCCAGGATGTCGGCCTCGACGAGCGGCGCCTCGGGTCTTCGCCTCGACGAGCATGCCGTGCGAGAAGTCGAACCTGACCGCGCGGTACCCGGCCGCATGCAGCTCGCGGCACAGGTCGCCCGTGCCGCAGGCCAGGTCGAGCACCAGCGACCGTCCCGGCAGCCGCAGCGAGCGCACGGCCTTGCGCCGCCAGCCGACGTCCAAGGTAGCCCGAGCGTCATCACGCGGTTCACCAGGTCGTAGCGCCCGGCGATCGTGTCGAAGAGCGAGCGGACGGCCCGGGCCTTCTCCTCGCCCCGCGGGGCAGCGGCGCGTCGGCGCTCGTCACGGCGTGCATCCCACCGATCTGCGCCTCGGCCGTCTCCAGCAGCACGCGCCGGAAGTGGTGCGCCACCAGCTCGGTGACGGCCGGCAGCAGCTCGCGGAACGCCTCGACCATCTGCTCGGCCGCGGCCGCGTCGTCGCCCGCGGGTGTCGCGATCGGCTTGCGCACGTGCTCGTCGAACAGCTCGACCGGCGCGTTGCTGCGCCCGCGCATCGCCGCGTCGGCATCGCGCGCGAGCGCCAGCAGGTCGCCGAGCGGGAGCCCGGAACTCCAGAGGCGCAGCGCCGTGCGGACGACCTCGATGTCGGCGGGGGTGTAGCGGGTGTCACCGTCGACCGTCGTCCCGATCCGCATCCCCTCGCGCTCGACGGCTCATCAGGGAGGCCGGAACGCCGCTGCGCGCCGCGAACGCGTCCAGGTCCAGCGTCTCGGCGTCGGCCCCGGGCGCACCCCGCGCCGCCGCCACCGCGGCCGCCAGGTCCGCGTCCGCCGTCCTGAGCTCGCCCTGCACGGACCCGCCTCGATCGCCGCGAGCGTGAGGCCCTTGCGCTGCAGGTCACCCGGATCTCGATGCATCCGGGGCCTCGGCGTGCCCCTGGTCGTACCAGGCGACGCGCCCCTCACGCTCCGGGCGGCTCGAGCAGCCCCAGCGACTGGTAGTAGCGCATCGTGGCCCACGGACATGTCGCACGTCGCCGCGAGCTGCTCCACCCGGGTACCTCACGACCGTTCACTTCACGAGTGTCCGCTCGCACGGTCCAAGCGGCGCCCCGCCCCGAACGCCGGGCTACGATGCGCGCGCCGTGGAGGGCGTGCGCGGCCCGTGAGCCTGCTGCTCGTGCTCGCCTGGGCGGGTCGCCGATCCTGTCGGTCGCGAACAAGGCGCCATGCGCAACGGGCGACTGGGCGGACGGCCGCCAGTGCCAAGGCACCGCTCGACATCGTGCCGCTGCTGGGGACCGAGCAGCTCTCGGGCGGACGACCCCCGTTCCTGCAGCCGTGCGTGCAGCAGCCGGGCACGAACTGCGACGAGTACCTGGTCCTGACGATGTACTACGCGTCGCCGCGTGGATGCCGGGCGCCGCCACGAGCACGGCGTGGTTCTTCGCGTGGAACGTACTGCTGCTCTCGTTGTGCGCGGCGGCGACCGCGACCTGCCTGTACGTGATGGGCGCGGAATGCCCGCTTCGTGGTCGCGCCTGGCTTCATCATCTACGCGTTCATGAACTGGGGATCTGTTCGGTGTCGCGCTGGCGACCGGCGGGATGCTCGCGTCTTTCCGGCGGCGCGACGGCTGGGCGGGCGTGCTGCTCGGCTCGGCGCGGCCGCCAAGCTTCACCTGCTGCTGGGCCGATCCCGGCCGACCGCGACGCGTCTGGTGGAGCGCGAGCCGGACGCGGCGATCCGGATGGGGTGGGGCCGCGGCCGGGATGTGGCTCCTGGTGAACCTGCCGTTCGCGCTGAAGCACCCGTCGTCGTGGTGGACGTTCTTCCGCTTCAACGGCGCGCGGCCGGCCGACTGGGACAGCCTGGTACCTGGGCTGCCGGCACGTGTCACTCGGCCCGGTGTGCGACCACATCCACGGATCAACCTCCTGTCGGCGCTCCCACCTCGGGCTCGTGCTGCTGCTGTGGCGCCTGAAGGCCGCGCGCGATCCGACGGTCCCCTGCTGATTCCTCGGGTTCCCGATCCTCGTGCTGTTCCTGCTGACGAACAAGGTCTACTCGCCGCAGTACGGGCCGTGGCCGCTGCCGTGTTCGCGCTGGGCGGCGTCAGCACCCGTGCGTTCTGGGCGTTCGAGGCGCGGACGTCGCGGTGTTCGTGACGCGGTTCTCGTTCTTCGGCGAGCTCTCGGGCGTCGGGGGCTGCTGTTCGCGTGGTTCGAGCTCGGCGATCTGGGCAAGGCGCCGTACATCCTGGTCTGGATGCTCGTGGCGAGGGCGCCGCCGCGAGGAGGACGCGCTGCCCGAGCTGGTGCCCTGCTCGATCCTGGCGAGCGCGCCGGCATGAGCGAGGCGGCGGCGCCCGGGACGCCCGCGCCGCGCCGACGTCGCCTTCGCCGACGTCGAAGGCCTGCTCCCGTGCCTGTGGGCGTTCCTGGGCCTGCGATCGCCGTCTCCCTGCTGTCCGTCATCGCTGTGGGCCTGCTGAGCCGCGGGATCGCCTATCCCTGTCCGCGCCGGGCTGGGCGGCCCATCCGATCTCGGCCGGCTGGCACAACCTGGTCACGGGTCTGATCCGCGAGGACGCGCTTTGGTTCCCGCGTATCACGACCGGCGGCTACCGCGCGGACGACGGCAGCGGCGTTCTTCCCGCTCTACCCGCCCTCACACGGGCGCTCTCGTTCCTGACGGGCGGGCACCTGCTGCTCGCCGCGTTGCTCGTCTCGAACGTCGCGTTCTTCGCCCTGCTCGTCCTCTACCGGCTCACCGCTCGAACGTTCTCGGACGCCGTCGCGCGGCGGACGTCGTCTACTCCGGCCATCTTCCCGACGGCCTTCTTCCTGGCGCCGTACTCGGAATCGCTGTTCCTGCTGCTGTCGGTCTCGGCGTTCTGGTTCGCGCGCGAGGACCGATGGTGGCTCGCCGCGGTCGTAGGCATCCTGGCGGCGCTCACCCGCAGCACCGGGATCATGCTCGCGCCTGCGCTCGATCACCCCGGCGTTCGCGCAGGCCGGCGAGGGTGGCCAGCGCCTGGAGCGGCCCGACACGCGCAACCCCCGCTCGCGACCCGCGTCGTCGCATCGTGCGCGGTGCTCCTGGGTCCTGTCCTGTACCTCGCGTGGTGGCAGCTCGCGCACGGCGACCCGACGGCGCCGCTCGACGCCCAGGCGAACTGGGGCCGCGTCGCGGCGTTCCCCCTCACGACGCTCTGGCGGGCGGCGACGCTGGCGCTGGGGTTCGGCCACGTCGGCGGCGGGAACGGCTACTGGGTCATCGATGCGCTGGTGGTCGGCGCGACCGTCGCGGCGGTGGTCGCGGATGGCGCCCTCCCGTCGCGTACCTCGCGTACGCGGCCCTCGGCCTGCTCCTCCCGCTCGCCTACCCCTACCCGTCGCGGCCGCTGCTCTCGATGCCTCGGTTCGTCGCCGTGATCTTCCCGGCGCTCTGGGTGATCGCCGATCTGGTCGAGCGGCGCCGACTGCCCCACACCCTGGTGGTGGCGGCGTTCGCCGGCGGCCTCGGTCTCCTGACGGTCCTGTTCAGCACCTGGTGGTACATCTTCTGAACTTCTCGGGGCTGCAGGTTCGCCCCCCGGGTGCCGATAGGATGGGTGGACGCCCCAAGGGGGGTCCGACGAACGACGGAGGACGGGTGACGATCAAGGTAGCCATCGCGGACGACCACTCGCTCGTGCGCCAGGGGCTCAGGCGATACCTCGACATGGCGGACGGGATCGAGGTCATCGGCGAGGCGTCCAACGGGCTCGAGCTCCTGAAGCTGATCGAGGATCAGGACCCCGAGATCGCGCTGATCGACATCCGGATGCCGGAGATGGACGGCCTCGAGGCCGCCCGCGAGATCCGCGACCGGTTCCCGAAGGTCGGCGTGATCATGCTCACCGCGTACGACGACCGGCAGTTCGTCGTCGAGGCGGTGCGCTCCGGGGCGCGAGGCTACGTGCTGAAGGCACGCGACGCCGAGCACCTGATCCAGACGGTGCGCCTGGTCGCCGGCGGCAACATGGTGATCGATCCGCAGCTCGTGGTCGCGCTCGCCGAGGAGCTCTCCACCGCGAAGGAGCGCGACCGGCGCGCCGAGACCCTCACGGCGCGCGAGATCGAGGTCCTGCAGCTGCTCGCGTTCGGCCACACGAACCGGGACATCGCCGAGCGCCTCTACATCTCCCCCGACAC
This sequence comes from Actinomycetota bacterium, assembly GCA_046330185.1. Taxonomy (GTDB): domain Bacteria; phylum Actinomycetota; class UBA4738; order UBA4738; family HRBIN12; genus DATBLY01. Next base: position 74,916 of record JAXLTF010000008.1, on the reverse strand, counting down.
CGTGAAGACCCACCTGGAGCACATCTTCGAGAAGCTCGGCGCCTCGGACCGCACCGCGGCCGTCGCCGAGGCGCTCCGGCGCCGCCTGATCGAGTAACCCCGGCTTCCGAGCGAGCCTCCACCGTCCCATGCACGGGCGGGCTATCCCGGGTTAGGCCGTCCGTCCATCAGCGTGGGACGTGCGGGTGATGGAGGCGGGCCCTCCGAGCGACGAAGATTCCAGCGAGACATGACCGAGTACCGGACCCGCGCGCCGGCGCGGCTCGTGGCCGCGCTGTTCCTGTTCGCCGCCTGCGGCGCGCTCGCGCTGTTCCTCCTGTCCCCCGAGGGGACCAGGGATCGGGCGATCCTGGGGCAGGCGCTGGTCATGGCGATGGCCGCGGCCAGCGCCTTCGCGATGTGGCGCTGGTCGCGCGGCCCCGGCGCATGGGTGAGCGCCTCGGCGATGGCCACGATGTTCGCCCTGACCGTGGTCGCCGTGGGCGTGTTCCTGCTCAACACGATCGCCGGCCGGGTCTGGGCCGGGCCGAGCGCGTACGACGGCGCGTTCCTGCTGCTGATGATCCCAGTCCTGTGGGCGGCGCGTCGCGAGTTCGCCGCGCACCTCCCACCCGACGACCGGCGCGAGATCGCGATCGACGTGCTGCTGATCGCCGTCTCGCTCGCCGCCGTCTGCTACGTCGTGATCCTGCCCGACGGCGAGAACCCGCTGGTGGTATCGCTCTCAGCCGGTACGTTCGCGCTGCTCGCGACGACGATCTTCACGATCTACGGCGCGCTCGCGATCTGGGTGCCTTCCCCGGCGCACCTGATCCAATGGATCGTGTTCACGTCGTTCGCCGGCGCCATCGTCGCGTTCGGCTGGGAGTGGAGCCAGGGCATCTTCATGGGCCTGTCCACGGCCGCGATGATCCCGTTCCTGTTGGGACCGCCCGCCCTCACCGCGACGGTCGCGCTGCTGCCTCGCCGGACCGCGACCGGCCCGGGCGAGCGTCCGCTGCGTCTCGCTCGGCCGCTCCTCACGAGCCTGTCCGTCGCATGCGCGTGCGCCGCGTTCGTCACGGTGGCGTCCCTGGACGAGGAGCGCGGGATCGAGGGCACGCAGGCGACCGCGATCATCACGATCCTGGGGGCCGGGGTGGCGTTCAGGATCCTCGCGAACCAGCTGGGAAGCACCCAGGCACATCAGGAGACCGCGGCGGCGCTGGCCGAGAAGGCGTCCGCCCTCGCGGACACCGATGCGGCCCTGCAGCGGCTCCGCGAGGTGAACGAGACCCTGCGCGGATCGGAGGAACACCTGCGCCTGATCGTCGACGCCGCCGTCGACGGCATCGTGGAGCTGGACGAACGCGGCACGATCCTGCGCGCCAACCGGGCGTTCGCCAGGATGGTCCAGATGGACCGCGGGTCGATCGAGGGCCAGCCGTGGTCCGCGCTGGCCGCGTCGATCTCCGGCGCGGACGCGTCGTTCGCCTCGCTGCCCTCGACCGGTCAGGGCACGATCCAGCGCCCCGAGGGTCAGCCCCTGTACCTGGAGTCGCGGATCTCGGAGGTGCCGATGACGCCGCGACGCCGTTTGCTGCTGATCCGCGACGTGACGGCGAGCCGGGTGGCGGACCAGACGATCCGCTCGCTCTTCCAGTTCCTGCAGGACCGCGACGAGGATCGCACCCGCCTGCTGCGGCGGACGAACGCCGCGATCGAGGCCGAGCGCAACCGGATCGCGCGCGATCTGCACGACGGGCCGGTCCAGGGCGTGTCGGCTGCCTCGCTCTCGCTCGAGGCCGCCCTGTTGATGGTCCAGGCCGGCGAGACCGAGCGCGGCATGGAGGTCCTGGCGAAGATCCGCCGAGAGCTTGCCGAAGAGGCGGACGGGCTGCGCCGGTTGATGGCGGGCCTGCGTCCGCCCGTCCTTGAGGAGCGCGGCCTGATCCCCGCGCTCCGCGAGACCCTGACGCGGTTCGAGGAGGATCACGACGAGCTCGCCGTCACCTTCACCGGCTCCCTGGCCGCCGCGCTGCCGGAGGATCTGGAGACGCTGGCCTACCGCGTGGTACAGGAAGCGCTCTCGAACATCGCCAAGCACGCCGACGCCCGCTCCATCAGCGTGGCCGTCGGATCGGACCAACAGCTGTTGCACGTCGAGATCGTCGACGACGGCTGCGGCTTCGACGCTAACGCCGTCCGCGAGTTCCTGCGGACCGGTCGCGTCGGCCTGGCCTCGATGCGCGAACGGGTGGAGCTCGCGAGCGGCACGCTCGTCGTGCGGTCGACGCCGGGACGAGGCACGACGATCCTCGCGACGCTGCCGGTGGACGAGTCGCCGGTCGGCCGCGTGCTCGCGGTCAGCGACGCGAACCCGGCCTGAACCTAGCCGGGAGCGTCTCGGAGCGCCACGACCCCGGGCCCTGGGGTCGCCCTTCGGATCGTGGGCCCGGTCGGCCCCGTCGGGCCCGTGGGCGGAGAGGTCGGCCCCGTCGGGCCCGTGGGCGCCGTCGGCCCGGTGGGACCGGTGGCCCCGGTGGGCGCGGTCGGTCCGGTGGGGCCGGTCGGCCCGGTGGATGGGCTCTCGGACGGAGACGGCACGGGCGACGGGACGAAGGCCGGCGCACCAACGGTGTACCCGTCGAACGACGGCGTCACGAACCCCTCGACGGGCTGGTCGGCCATCGCCGCCGTCATGAAGTCGCGCCAGATGGCCGCCGGGATCGTCCCGCCGAACACCGGACAGACGCCCTCGACGCATGTCATCGGGATCTCGCCCTGCGGGTAGCCCATCCACACGCACGTGGCGAGCTGTGGCGTGTAGCCGCAGAACCACGCGTCCACGTACTCCTGCGCGGTGCCGGTCTTGCCGGCCGCCGGGCGTCCGATGTTCGCTGCGGTCCCGGTGCCGCCGCCGATCACGCCCTCGAGCGCGTACGTGACCAGGTCGGCGTCGTTGGCGTCGAGCACCTGCTTGGGCCGGCGCTCGACGTCGGCTATCGGCCGGCCGTGCCGGTTCGCGACCTCGACGAGCGGGGTCGCCCAGCGTCGCACGCCGCGATCGGCGAGCGTCGCGTACGCGTTCGTCATCTCCAGGGGGTTCACCGCCTCGACGCCCAGCGTGATCGAGCAGACCGGCTGGAGCTCGCTGCGGATCCCCAGCGCATGCGCCATGTCCGCCACGGTCTGCGGGCCGAGCGCGGCCGCCAGCTGCGCGAAGACGGTGTTCACGGAGTACGCCGTGGCCTGCTTGAGGGTGAACGTCCCGCTCTCCTCGTCCGAGGCGTTCGACAGCGTCCACGGCTCGCCGTCGGTGTAGCAGGCGGGATCCGGGATCGTGATCGTCCCCGGCCCATGCCAGTACGCGTTCAGGTCGTAGTTGTTCGCCATCGCCGCGGCGAGCGTGAACGGCTTGAACGAGGAGCCGGCCTGCCGCCCGGTGCCGCCGAAGCGCTTGCGCCCGATCTTCGCGCCGCTCACCGCGAGGTTCACCTGAGAGTCCTTGAAGTCGCGGCCGCCGACCATCGCGAGGATCTCGCCGGTCCTCGGGTCGATCGCGACGAGCGCTCCCTCGGGGTCCTCGGGGCTCGGCAGGTGCGCGTTCACCGCATCCTCGGCGTACCTCTGCAGATCCAGGTCGAGCGACGTCGTCACGTGCAGGCCGCCGCCGAACACCTGCGAACCGCCGAACCGCCTGATCAGGATGCGCTTCGTGTAGTCGACGAAGTACTCGGAGTCGAGCGGCGAGCTGAACGTCTGCTTCGGCGGATCCGTCAGCACCTTCGTGGCCTTCAGGCGCTCGGCCTCGTCGCGCTCTAGGTAGCCGTAGCGCACCATCTGATCCAGCGCGTAGTCGCGTCTGACCCTCGCGTCCTCGGGGTAGGCGATCGGGTCGAACAGCGACGGCGCGGTGATGATGCCGGCGAGCGTCGCTGCCTGCTTGACGGAGAGCTCGCTCGCGTCGATCCCCCAGTACGTCTCCGCGGCCGCCTGCACGCCGTAAGCGCCGTTGCCGAAGTACACGGTGTTCAGGTAGCGCGCGAGGATCTGGTCCTTCGTGAGCTCGTGCTCGACCTTGATCGCCAGCATCACCTCACGGATCTTCTCCTTCACCGTCCGGGGCGGGACCACGTACTCCTCGGACCCGTCGGCCTGTTCCACGTACGAGCCGGCGTAGACGAGCTTCACGAGCTGCTGGGTGATCGTCGAGCCGCCCTGCACGACCTCCTTCTTCACCAGGTCGGTCCACGCGGCGCGGACGATCCCCACGGGATCGAACCCCGGGTGCTCGTAGAACCCGTGGTCCTCGACCGCGATCACGGCATCGCGCAGGGACCGCGGCATCTCGTCGAGCGGGATCACGGTGCGGTCGACCGGACCGTGGATCGAGGTCAGCAGGTTCCCGTCCCGGTCGTACAGGTACGTCGACTGGATCGGTGGCAGCGCCTTCGGCAGCTCGATCTGCGAGTACGCGTAGACCAGGGCCCCGCCGACCGCTACCAGCCCGAGGACGGGGACGACGATGAACACCCACCAGAACCGCCGGAAGAACCCCCTCTTGGCCTTCGGCTCGTGCTTCGGGGTGCGCTTGGGGGCGTGTGCTCCGCCCCGCGTGGAAGGTGGTGCGGTGTCCGTCGACACGTTCGGACCATCCTACCCAGCGTCCGTCGTCCGGAACGTGCGTCCGCCCGTGGTGTTCCTGTGGCGAGGGACCGCGGGGGCGGGGAGGACGGTGGAGGGCTCAGCCGACCGCCGAGCGGCGGGCCGTGAAGGTCTCGCGCAGGTGGTTCCAGTGGCAGGCGTTGCAGACCTCGACCACGTAGCACCTGCTTCCGGGGTTAGCCGCGGCCATCTTGAGCCCGGTCTCGATCGACCAGACCCGGCCGTTCTCGTCGCGCAGGCCGTCGCCGTAGACGTAGGCGAGCAGGACCAGCTTCTCGCGACCGCACACGGGGCAGTCGTTGCGCGTGGGCTCGCCGACGTGCTTGGCGGCACGCACGAGCTCGGGATGCGCGTCGCACAGGTCGGTGAGGCCCAGCACGCCCAGCCGCGCGTCGCGCAGGAGCGCGCGCTTGGCGAGCGTGTAGTCGATCACGCCGAGCTGCGAGCGAGGCGTGCGCCCGAGCGGGGTCCGTTTCGGTCCTGCCATCGGAGCAGCATACCCCCGACCCCCGACGAGGGGGACCCGCCGAAGGTCCCGGCGCGGGTAGCCTTCGGTCGGTGGCCGACGGCGGGACGAGGAGCTGACGGTGAGCGAGATCACGGTGATCAGCGGAACCGATGCGGCGTGGACGTTCGAACGTCCCTGCGACGAGGTGGCGCCGATCCTGTCGAGCCCCGCCATGGTCGAGACGGACGACGGCCGGGCGCTCACGCTCGGCGCCGGCGACGTGCTCGTCACGCCGATGGGGTCCTCGGGCATCTGGAGGGCGTGCGAACCGGTCCGGAAGTTCTTGGTGGTGTATCACGCGTAACCCGTACGACGAGCTCGAGCCCGGATCCGGACCGGCGCGACCGGTCCCGCGCGATCGAGAGCCGGGAGGGGTGACGGCGCTGCTGCGCGGCCTCCGCAAACGCTGCCCGCGCTGCGCCTCGCCCGACTGCTACGAGGGCTACTTCCGGTTGAGGGCCCGCTGCCGGCGATGCCGACTGGCCCTCATGAACGAAGAGGGCGGCTTCCTGGGCGCGATGACGCTCAACTACATGATCGCCGTGCTGCTGTGGCTCGTGATGCTGGCCGTGGGGGTGGCGCTGACCGTGCCGGACGTCCCCGTGGTCCCGATCCTGCTCGCGAGCATCGGGGTGCTAGCGGTCGTGCCGATCTGGTTCTACCCGCGCTCGAAGATGATCTGGGCCGCGGTCGAGTACCTGATCGCTAGGACCCAGCCCACCTATCGGCCACCGGGCTGGCGCGACCCTCGGGCCGAGCGGTTGGAGTAGTCCCCGTCTCGGCCGGAACGGCGCCCTCGTCCGAACGCAACGCCGAGCCTGTGCTCACCGGACCGGCCGTCGCAGGATCGTGCGGAGACGCTCCGGGGCCGAGCGCCGCGGGTCGCTCAGGTAGATCTCGTGGTGACGTCCGGTCGGCCGGAGTCCCGCCGCGTCGATCGCGGCGTGCAACCGCTCGATCGTGGCTCGCTCGTGCGCGTACGGACCCACGTGCAGCAGCTGTGCCACCTCGCCCTCGTCCAGGTCCTCCACCCTGAGGCTGGTCGCGAACCCTCGGTCCACCCTGTGACGAGCGACCGCGAGCTGCAGGCCCACCTCCTCATCCGTGGCGGCCCACGGCAGGGCGATCATGAGCGTCCAGTGCCACGTGTCGCGCTCAGCGGCGAGGGTGCGGGGCAGGTCCGTGGCGTCATCGGTGGTCCACCAGAGCCCCTCGAGCGGACCGACCCGTTCGTCGACGCCACGGGCCTTGAGCGCGAACCGCAGCCCGTAGGCCGCGCCGTACAGAGCGGGGACGCGGGCCGCGAACGCCTCGGGCGACGGCGCACCCTCGCCGTCGATCATCACGGATCGACGCGCCGGAACATGGAGGAACCGCACGCGAGCGGGAGACGCCCTCAGTTCGTCGGCGCGATCGGTGCGTCGTTCGGACCCCGTCGCGACCCTCATCGAGCCCGCCTCCTCTACCCGAGTCTGCACCGTCCCGCGCACCATGGACCCGTCCGATGGTCCCCGGAGCGAGGGGCCGACCGGCAGGCCGTCCTTGCGCGCGGAAGCCTGTCGGGGCATCCTCGGTCCACCGCACACGTTCTCGCGTCCCTCCGACCCGGAGCGGACGGGAAGGAGGAACCATGCTCAAGGCGTTCCTGGCCGCGGTCGCGATCTTCCTGCTCGCGACGTTCCCGGCCACCTGGCTCCTGATGCTGTTCCTGGGCAACGTCGGCCTGGGCGTCTCGTACTGGGGGACGCTGCCGCTCGGGATCATCGTTTCGCTGATCCTGGCCGGGGCCTCGGCTCGAAGCGCTTACGCGTGAGGAGCCGGTGACGACCGACACCGGGGAAGGCCTCGTCGCGCTGTTGCGCGACGCGCCGCTCGTCGACGGCCACAACGACCTGCTGTGGGCCCTGCGCGAGCTCGCGGAGGGCCGGGAGGACGACGAGGGCGATCCGGACCTCAGGGAGCCTGTCCCGGAGCTGCAGACCGACCTCCCGCGCCTGGCGACCGGTGGCGTCGGCGCGCAGTTCTGGTCGGTCTACGTGCCCTCGCACCTGCCGCCGGCCGACGCGGTGACGCGCACGCTCGAGCAGATCGACGCCTTCTACGCGCTGCTGCGCCGCTACCCGGACCGGCTGGAGCAGGCGCGGACGGCGGACGATGTGGAGCGGATCGCGCGGTCAGGCAAGATCGCGTCGACGATCGGCGTCGAGGGCGGGCACCAGATCGGCGGCTCACTCGGAGCTCTCCGTGTCCTTTCGCGCCTGGGCGCCGGGTACCTCACGCTCACGCACAACGACGACACCGACTGGGCGGACTCGGCGACCGGCCGGCACCGCACGGCGGCCTGACCGCGTTCGGCGAGGAGGTCGTGCGCGAGCTGAACCGCCTGGGCGTGCTGTCGATCTGTCGCACGTCTCGGAGGACGTGATGCGCCAGGCGATCGAGGTGAGCCGGGCGCCGGCGATCTTCTCCCACTCGTCTGCGCGGGCGCTCCGCGACGTGACGCGCAACGTGCCCGACGACGTGCTGGAGCTCGTGGGGCGGATAGGCGGCGTCGTCATGGTGACGTTCGTGCCGGCCTTCGTGGCGCCCGAGGGCGCAGAGACGAACCGCCGAGCCTCGCCGAGGCCGACCGGCTGAAGGAGGAGCACTCGGGCGATCGCGGGCGCTCGACGCCGCGATGTCCTCGTGGTACGCGTCGCTCGAGGAGGTCCCGGCCACGGTGGCGCAGGTCGCCGGCCACGTCGACCACGTGCGCGCGGTCGCCGGGGTCGCTTCGATCGGGATCGGCGGCGACTTCGACGGCGCCGGGGCGATGCCGGCCGGGCTCGAGGATGTGTCAGGCTACCCGGCCCTGTTCGCGGAGCTGCGAGCGCGCGGCTACACCGACGAGCGACCCGCGCGATCGCCGGGCGGAACGTCCTGCGCGTGATGCGGACGGGAGCGGGCCGCGGCGGAACTCGCCTGACCCGCGGGCCGCGCTACCCGCCGAACTACGACGGGCCGCACCGGCGGCGGGGTGTTGCGGCTCTTCGTGAACCGGATCGCGCCGTCGGTCGCGGCCACCGCGACGGCGGGCGTGTCCCCGATCGCCAGCGCTCCCAGCGCGTCGGGCGCCTGCGAGCCGAGCGGCGCGTCGACGACCAGCACGTCGGCCTCGCTGCCCAGCGCGAGCACACCGGTGTCCAGGCCGTGCAGCGCGGCGACGTTCCCGTGGCGGCGGCCACCGCGACGGCCGGATCCAGGCCGCCGAACGCGGCGGCCCACGCGACCGTCCGCAGCATCCCGAGCGGCTGCGCGCCCGACCCCGCGGGGCTGTCGGTGCCCACGACGAGCCGGTGCGCCTCGCCGCGCCGGCCGACGAGCGCCGCCACCTCTCCCGCCGCTTTGACGTTGCCGTTGTGGACGATCTCGACGCGCGCGTCGGTCTCGTCCAGGATCCGTTCGACGTGCTCGAGCGGCAGCGCGGTCGGGCCGCCGTTCACGTGACCGGCGACGTCGGGCCGCACGGCGACGACGAAGTCCGCGCCGACGATCCCGCTGCCGGGGATCGACGCGCCGCCCGTGTGGACCATCACTCGCATCCCATGCGCGTGCGCCCAGCCGGTCATCTCGGCGGCGGTCTCGGGACCTTCACGCCGCTGATCCCGATCTCGCCGACCAGCTCGACGCCGGCCGCCGCCATCTCCGCGAAGTCCTCCTCGGTGAGGCCGGCCCAGCAGCACCGCGCCCGCGTGTACCTTCACGCCCGAGGGACGCAGGTTCGCGAACGAGCGAGCGGCCAGGACGGCGAGCGCCTTCACGCCGGCCGGGTCGGTCGGGCGGCCGGGCGCGTTGAGGCTCGCCGGCCGACATCATCGTGGTCGTGCCGCCGTGCAGGTAGGAGTCCATCCAGTCCATCTGCAGCTGCCGCGGCGTGAAGTCCCCGAGGACCGGGTGCGTGTGGTCGTCGCATAACCCCGGCATCGCGGTCGCGCCGGCCGCGTCGACGACCGCCGCGACGTCGGCGGTCTCGAGGCTGCCTTCGCCGCCGATGCCGGCGATCGTCCCGTCGCGAACGACGATCGCGTCGCCGTCGGCGGTCGGGTGCCCCACGTCGCCGGATCCATCGCGCCGAGGTTCCGGATCAGCAGGTCGGCCATCGGCTCAGCGCAGGCCGTCCTGGCCGACCGCCTCGGACACCTGGAGCCCACCGACGCGCGGGAGCGGCGGCCGCCGTCGGTGACCGCCACCGCGATCACGAGACCGTCCGGCGCCGGCGCGTCCGCGATGTGGAGGCTCGACCGCATCGAAATGGCTGCGGACGAACGCCGCGTCCTTGTAGTGGAGCGGGATGTCGAGGGTCACGCCCGGCCCCGCCCCGCTTCTTCGCCGACGGGATGATCGCGGTCCCGCCGCCGACGGCCGCTCGCAGCGGAGCCCCGAACTCCGGATGCAGCATCGCGGCGACGTGCTCCAGCTCGCCGTCCGTGCCGACGATCCCGCCCTTGCCGTAGCTGTGCACCGGCCGCCCCCCCAGCTGGGCGACGGCGATCGCACCGAGCATCTCGGATAGCTCCACGCTCGCGCCCACCATCTCGCTCAGGTCCTCGACGTAACGCCCGGCGAACGGGTTGACGAGCACCGCGGCGGCGATCACGCGGCGGACGGGCGGGTCTACGGCCCGACCGGCCTCGATCCGGAGCTCCTCGAACGTCGTGACGACCTTGCGGATGTCCGTTGGACTCACCCCCTGCCGAGCGGCGCGCGGTCGCGACCGCCGGACGCTAGCACGGGCTCCCACGGGCCGCGACCCGGCGAGCCGTGCGGAGACCCGACGGTCCGGAGCTCGCCGTCGAGGCACAGCCCCGCGGCTACGATCAGTCCCGCCGCGCGCATCCACTCGGCCTCGGCGAGACCGGCGGCGAGCGCCCGGTCGATGTCGGCGGCTGTCAGCGCACCGACGGCCACGGTGACGGGGCGGTCACCGAGATCGGTGTCGGGCGCGAGCCTGTCCGCCGGCACGTCGGATAGCGGGGTGCCCGGGCAGGTCCACGGCGTTCGCGATCAGGGTCGCGGCGGCGTCCGCCCGCGCGGCGTCGGCCGCGAGCACCGTCACGGCGTCGGCGATCCCGAGCGAGAAGCTGCGCCCGTGCCGACCGCTGGTCGCGACGCCGCGGACCGGGTCGGCGGCGTGGATCGTGGCCCTGCCCGCCAGGGCCGGGGCGATCCGGAACCGGGACGAGCCCGACGTCCAAGCGCTCGCCGGGCGCGAGGTACAGCGCGATGTCGCCGCCGTCGTTCACGTAGGCGCGGCGCAGATCGCCGGCCGCGACGAGCGCGGCGCAGACCTCGTCGGCCACGGCGCCGGCGACCGCGGCCATCGGGGTGACGAACGTGCGGTCTGCGAACGGCCGCACGGCCTTCGCCATGCGCCTGCCCACGGGGCTGACCGGCTCGGCCGGCGCTTGCGGCGGCGGCACCCCCGGCAACGGCCGCCGCAGCGCGGCGAGCTCGGCGACCAGCTCGTCCAGCAGCGGCCGGAACCGCTCCCACGCCTGCCGGTACGCGGCGGCCACGGCCGGCGGCTCGCCCCACGCCTCGATAACCAGATCGATGGGCCCGTGCTGCATGTGGAGCCGGCGGCCGTCGGGCATCCGGGCCGCGATCGGACCTGCACGCGTGCCCGTCGCGTTCATCCGCGCCGCACGTCCGGCCGGGCGAGCACCTCGGCGATCGGCACGACCGCGTCCATGTGTCCGCCGAGCGCCGCGTAGTCGTCCAGGCGCATCGTGAACTCGAGCGGCGCGACGAGCGCGGGCGTCGGCACGTACCCGAACGCGCCGGGCGGCACGAGCGTGACGTCGACCATGAACGTGATCCCGCCGCCGGGCCACACGTACACGGGGGCGCCGCCGCACGTCACCTTCGTGAGCGTCCGGTTCACCGCGCGCGTCAGGGCTACCGGGTTCACGGTCGCCCCGGCGCGGAGCGACCCGCCCGCGCCGGCCATGAACAGCACGGACGTCATCGCCGGCTCGCAGTTCTCGGCGATCCGCTCGACCGAGACGCTGAGGTCCTCCGGGAGCGGCCGCGCTTGGGGGCGGAGCTCGTCGTCGAGCACGAAGTAGGCGTGGTGCTCGCCGGTCGTGCCGATCATCAGCAGCGTGAGCCCGGGCCGGGCCACGGCGGGATCGAAAGCGTTCAGGATCGCGAGCGGATCCTCGATGTCGGTACCGCCCCAGCCGGTGCCGGGGTTCGCGACGTTGAAGTAGCGGCCGGGCGTCGAACGACGACCCCGCACGCGGATCCCCGTCGGCGGAACGTCCAGGTATCGGCCGGCCTGGTGTTCGGACAGCACGCCGGTGATGTGGTCGTCGACCACGACGACCTCGTCGACGTGACCGAACCACTGCCGCGCGAACATCCCGATCGTCGCCGAGCCGCAGCCCACGCGCATCCGCTCCTCGACGACGCCGTTGATCACCGGCGGGCGGCCGGCCTGCAGCACCAGATCGGCGCCGTCGTCCACGGACAGCTCCGCTGCCTCGCCGCCGCAGAGCGCCAGCAGGGTCTCCATCGTGACGATGCCCTCGCGCTTCGAGCCGCCGGTCAGGTGGTTCACGCCGCCCAGCGACAGCATCTGCGAGCCGTACTGCCCGGTCGTCACGTGCCCGACGGCCTCGCCCTGCGCGCGCACGACCTCCCGCTCGGCGCCCACGTGCCGGTCGGTGTCGATCTTCACGTCCACGCCGCAGTAGCTGAAGATCGCCTCGGTCACGACCGTGACGGTGTCGACGCCTTCGACCGTCGCCGAGACGATGAACGGCGCGGGCTTGTAGTCCGGGTACGTCGTACCCGAGCCGGCGCCCGTGACGAACACGTCGGCGCCCGGGACCAGCTCGCCCTCCCAGTCACCCTCGCGGGCGGCGAACGGGACGAGCGCGCCGCCCTGCTCGCGCGTCCGTTCGAGCACGAGCAGCGGATCGAGGCGCACGAGCGCGCCGTCGACGTTCCCGTACCGATCGCACGAGCCCGTCCGCCCCGGCTTGATCACGCACCGGATCGGGCAGGCGTCGCAGACGACCGTGTCGGCCTGGGGGCGGCGGCTCATGCCGGCCTCGCCCCGAGCCCCGCCGCGTAGGCCGCCAGCACCCGGTCCGGCGTGGCCGGGAGCCGCCGCACCCCCGATCCGACCGCGTCGCGGATCGCGTTCAAGATCGCGGGCGCCGTCGGCACGAGCGCGTGCTCCCCGATGCCCTTCGCGCCGTACGGCCCGACCGGGTCACCCGACTCGACCAGGATGCAGACGATCTCGGGCACGTCGCCGATCGTCGGGATCAGGTAGTCGTGCAGGTTCTCGTTCCGCCGGGGGACGTACTCCTCCATCAGCGCCATCCCGATCCCCTGCGCGACGCCGCCGGCGATCTGGCCCTCGATCAGCGTCGGGTTCACGGCGCGGCCGACGTCGTGCGCGGCGGTGATCCGCAGGAGCCGGACGAGCCCGAGCTCGAGGTCCACCTGCACCTCGGCGAGATGTGCGCCGAACCCGAACTGCGCGTACGGCTCGCCCTGACCGTCCCCGTCGAGCGGCGCGGTGGGAGGGTCGTACGTGGCGCGGCTCGTGGCGACCATCCCGTCGTCGCCGGTGAACAGGGTCCGCAGGTCAAGCGACCTCGTGGTGCCGCGATCGCGGGTGATCAGGCGCGGCCCGTCGAGCTCGAGGTGGGCGGTGTCCGACGCTTCGGCGAGCACGAGCAGCCGGTTGCGGAGCTTGCTCCCCGCGAGGTACACGGCGTTGCCCGAGACGAACGTCTGGCGCGACGCGGAGCTCTTGCCGGCGTCCGGCGTGACATCCGTGTCGGGACCGACCAGGTCGATGTGCCCGACCTCGACGCCGATCGCGTCCGCGCAGATCTGCGCCAGCACGGTGTTCGCGCCCTGGCCCATGTCGACCGCGCCCTGGAACAGGACGATCCGACCGTCCTCGCGCAGGCCGACCCGGATCGTCGAGGGGTTCGGCAGCGCGGTGTTCCCGCACCCGTACCACATGCCGGCCAGCCCGAACCCTCGACGCCGGGCCGACCCGCGGATCGCGTTCGCCTCGACCGCGTCCTCGCGCGCCCGCGACCAGTGCGGGCGGAGTGCGTCGAGGCAGTCGCGGAACCCCACCCCGCTCGCGAACACCTGACCGGTCACGGTCTCCTGCCCCGCGATGAGGGCGTTCTTGAAGCGGAGCTCCAGACGATCCATCCCGACCGCCTCCGCGAGGTCGTCGAACAGGCACTCCTGGGCGATCGTGGACTGCGGGACGCCGAACCCGCGGAAGGCTCCGGACGGCGGCCGGTTCGTGTGCACCGCGACCGTCCGCGCCCGGTACGCGTCGTAGCGGTACGGCCCGCCGGCGTGCACCGGGACGCGGTTCGCGACCGTGGGCCCCCACGACGCGTAGGCCCCGGTGTCGAACTCCCCCAGGAAGTCCATCGCCACCAGGCGCCCGTCGCGGGTCGCCCCGATCCGCGCCTGCATCCGGGCCGGGTGCCGCTTCGTCGTCGAGGCCATCGACTCGGGCCGCGTGTACGTGAGCCGCACCGGCCGCCCGAGCTTCCAGGCCGCCAGGGCCAGGTACGGTTGCACCGAGAGGTCGAGCTTGCTCCCGAACCCGCCCCCCACCGCCGTGGGCTCGACCCGCACCGCGCCGTCGGGCAGCCCGAGGACCGCCTCGAGCTCGGTCCGGTCCAGGTGCGGCGACTGCGTGGTCGCCCGCACCTCGACGCGGTCGCCGACCCGTCGCGCCGAGCCGCCCTCGGGCTCCAGGTACGCATGCTCCACGGCCACGGTCTCGAACGTGCCCTCGACCTCGACCTCCGCGCGGGCGAAGACGGCGTCCAGGTTGCCGCGCCGCACGTTCCCACGGATCAGCACGTTGTCCTCACGATCCGCGTGCAGGCGCGGCGCGTCCGCGGTGCGCGCCTCGTCGATCGAGTCGACGGGCTCGAGCTCGGTCCAGGTCACGGGGAACCCGTCGAGGTCGAGCGCCGCCACGGCGTCCTGGTCGCCCACGACCATCGCTACGGCTTCGCCGCGGAAGCGCACCTCGCCCTCGGCGAACACGGGCTGATCCTCCATCCCGGGGATCACGCCGAAGGCGTTGCGGCCGGGAACGTCCGCGGCGGTGAAGACCGCGACGACACCGGGCGTCGTGCCGACGAACCCCTCGAGGTCCCCGAACGCGAAGCGCGAGCGCGCGAACGGCGACCGCACCACGCGGATCAGCAGCGCGCCCTCGAACGGGTCGTCGGCGCCGAACGCCTCCGTGCCATCGACCTTCCTCGGGCCGTCGACCCGGGCCAGGCGGTGACCGACGGCCTTGCCGGAGGGCGGCCCCGGCGCGTCGCCGTCCTCGGTCGCGGCGTGCGCCTCGACGACGCCGGCGATGATCGACCGGTAGCCCGTGCACCGGCACAGCACGCCGCCCAGCGCGTCCCGGACGCGGGCCTCGGTCGGGCGGGGATCGCTCCGGAGCAGCGCGGCCGCGGCGACGAGCATCCCGGGCGTGCAGATGCCGCACTGCGCCGCGCCGTTGCGCAGGAACGACGCCTGCAGCGGCCGGAGCTCTCCCGACGCGTGCAGACCCTCCAGGGTCTCGACGCGGTGGCCGGTCAGCCTGCCGACGGGCACCATGCACGCGCACACGGGTTCGCCGTCGAGCAGCACGGTGCACGCGCCGCAATCGCCGGCCTCGCAGCCGACCTTCGTGGCTCGCATGCCCATCCCGTCGCGCAGCACGTCGGTCAGCCGGGCCGCCGAGCACGGCGCCTCCACCTGCGTCCCGTTCAGCTCGAAGGCGACCGTCGAGCTCATAGGTCGTCCCCCAGGCACGCGGCGAGCGCCCGCCTCACCTGCACGGCCGCCGCCTCCAGCCGGTAGGCGGCCGTGGCGCGCACGTCGTCGATCGGCTCGAGCGCACCCAGGTGCTCGCGGACCTCCGCCGCGCCGAGCGCCGCGACCGCCGAGGGCCGTCGATCGCGAAGCGCCTCCTCAAGCGACCGGAGCCGCCGCGCGACGGGCGAGCAGGCGCCGACGGCGATCCGCACGTCGTCGAGCCGCCCGTCCGCGCCTACCCGCACGGCCGCGGCGACCATCACGACCGAGATCACGAGGTAGCTGCGCAGGCCGAGCTTCAGGAACGCCGAGCGCATGTCCTCGGCCGCGGCCACCAGGACGGCCGTCAGGACCTCGTCGTCACGCAGGGCGGTGCTCCGGTACCCGGTCAGGAACGAGTCGAGGGGGAGGAGCCGGGTCCCCGACGCCGACGTCAGCTCGACCGAGGCGTCGAGCGTCAGCAGCGGCGGGACCCCGTCGGCCGCGGGGGAGGCGTTGCACAGGTTGCCGCCCACCGTGGCCGCGTGCTGGATCTGGACCCCACCGACCTCGCGGGCCGCGGCGCGGAGGCCGTCGAACCCGGCCGGGAGCTCGTCGGCGGCCGCGACTTCCGCCCATCGCGTGAGCGCGCCGATCCGGTAGCCGTCCCCCTCGCGCTCGATCCCCCGGAGCTCGACCAGCCCGTGCAGGTCAAGGAGCGGACCCGGCATCGGTCGGCCCACGTGCTGCGCGTACAGGTCGGTGCCCCCGGCCAGCACCCGAGCGCCGGCGGCGCGGAGCTCGAGGGCGGCGGCGAGATCGCGCGGAACCAGGTAGTCGACGGCCAAGCTCTCCCCGATCGCCTCCAGGTGCGCAGCTTACCGACGCCGGTTGCGGCGGCCACCTTGGCCGGCCCGCCGATCCGCGGGTCCGCCCTTGAACGGCCGATCCGCGGGTCCGCCCTTGAACGGCCGGCACCGCTGACCGTAGGTTGGCGTCCGATGCGCGCGAACCGTACACGGCGGATCCTGGACCGAGGCGGCGTCGCGCTGGGCGTGATGATCTTCGAGATGGCCACGCCCGGTGTCGGCCGGCTCGCCGCGGCCGCCGGCGCCGACTTCGTACTCCTGGACCTCGAGCACACGTCGTGGTCGATCGATCGCGTCGCGCCGGTGCTGGCGGCGATGCGCGCGGACGAGGTGACGCCGCTCCTCCGGGTCCCCGCAACGGCTCCCCACCTGATCTCGGGAGCCCTGGACGCGGGCGCCATGGGCGTGATGGTGCCGATGGTCGAGGACGAGGCGCAGGCGGCTGCGGCGGTGCGCGCCGCCACGTTCCCGCCCGACGGCGCCCGGGGTACGGCCTGCTGTTCCGGGACCAGATGCACCCCGACGGGATGGGGGCCACGATGGCCGACGCCGACCGCGAGCGGCTGGTGATCGCGCAGATCGAGACCGTCCGCGGCGTGGAACGCGTCGACGCGATCGCGGCGACGCCCGGCGTCGGCGTCCTGTGGGTCGGCCAGTACGACCTGTCGGCGTCGCTCGGGATCGCCGGCCGCTTCGACGCCCCGCGGATGCGCGAAGCCGAGGACCGCGTCGTGGCCGCATGCCACGCCCACGGACTCGCCGCGGGCATGCTGGCGAGCTCGACCGAGCACGCCGACGACCTCCTCGAGCGCGGCTTCCGCTGCCTCGCCGTGACGAACGACCTGCAGCTGTTCGACGGCGGGCTGACCCGGGCGATCGACGCCGCACGCCGCCCACGCGGATGACGATGCGCGTCGGCGTCCAGCTCCCCGAGGTGGAGCGCGTCGCCCGGTGGCCCGAGTACGTCGCGATGGCGCGGGCCGCCGAGGATGTGGGGTTCGACTCGATCTGGCTGGGCGACCACCTGCTCTACCGCGGCGACGGGCGTGCCGAGCGCGGACCGTGGGAGGCCTGGACGACGCTCGCCGGCTTGGCCGCCGTCACGGAGCGGGTCACGCTCGGCCCCTTGGTGGCGTGCGCCGCGTTCCATCCGCCGGGACTGCTCGCGAAGATGGCGTCCTCGATCGACGAGATGAGCGGCGGGCGGTTCGTGCTGGGCCTGGGCGCCGGGTGGAACCGTACCGAGTTCGACGCGTTCGGCGTACCGTTCGACCATCGTGTCTCGCGGTTCGAGGAGTCGTTCGCGATCGTCCGAGGCCTGCTCGCTGGCGAGCGCGTGACGATCTCCGGGCGGTTCCACCGTGCCGACGACGCGGTGCTGCTCCCCCGGCCGCATCGACGGGTACCCCTGATGATCGGGAGCGACGGTGCGCGCGTCCTCGGGATCGCGCTGCCCCACGTCGACACCTGGAACACGTGGTACGAGCGCTACGGCAACACGCCGGCGGGCTTCGCGGCGCTGAACGCGCGGATCGACGAGGCCGCGGCGGCCGTCGGTCGCGATCCGCGTGAGATCGACCGCAGCGCGTGCGTCAGGGTGGTGTTGGATCGCACGGCCGAGGAGCGGCCGATCGATCCCGCGTGCCCGCCGCTGGAGGGTCCTCCCGGGCGGATCGCGGAAGGGCTCCGAGCGATCGCGGGGGCGGGCGCCGACGAGGTCATCGTGGTGGTTTCGCCGATCGACGAGCGCTCGATCCTGAGGCTCGGCGAGGCCCTGGCGCTCCTGCGACCGGCGTCGAACGACTGACGCCGATGGACGCCTACGTCTCGCAGGCCTCGATCGTCTCGCCCGACACGCAGCTGTCCGTCCCGTTCCCGCCGGCCAGGGCGTCCGCGCCGGAGCCACCGTCCAGCAGGTCGTCGCCGTCCCCCGACGTCGGCAGGAAGAAGTCGCCCCAGATCTCGTCGTTCCCGGCATCGCCGAAGAGGCGGTCGTCTCCCACCTGGCCGTAGATCGTGTCCGCGCCGTCGCCGCCGTGGACGATGTCCCCGCCGTCCGCGGACTCGACGTAGATCGCGTTGCCGTAGATCTCGTCGTTGCCCGGACCCCCGGCGACCGTGTCGACGCCCGGGCCGCCCTCCAGGTCGTCGCGGCCTTCGCCCCCGACCAGGCGATCCGACCCCGCCTCGCCGTCGACCTGGTCGTCACCCGCGCCGCCGATCAGCTCGTCGTCGCCGGCCCCGCCCTCCATCACGTCCCCGCCCGAGGTTCCCGACAGCCCGCCGTTGGCCATCAGGCGGTCGCGCCCGGCCCCGCCCTCCAACCGGTCGCCGCCCTCGCGCCCGTACAGCCGATCGTTCCCGTGACCGCCCATCAGGTAGTCGGAGTCGGAGCCGCCGTCGATCAGGTCGTCCCCGGCCCCGCCGTCGATGCGGTCGGCGCCCTCGCCGGCGCAGATCCGATCGGCGCCGCCTCCCGCCTGGATGAGGTCCTGGTTGTCCAGGCTCACGATCACGTCGGGCCCCGCGGTGCCGTAGATCGTGTTCACGTGATGGTCGCCGACGATCGTCGCCGGCCGGCCGAAGCATGTCGGGCGCGCGGACGCCACCGTCGGGATCTGCACGACCGCCCCCGCGAGGGCGACCGCGAGGGCGGCTCGCACGACGGTTCGCGCTACACGTTCCACCCTTCCGGTGTCGGCAGCCGCGCCGTACGCGCTTGAGCGCTCCGGACGGCTTGGCTATCGTGCCCCGCGCGATGCTGGGTCCGCTGCACGTCACGCGCTCGATCGTGATCCCCGAAGGCGAGCTCCGTTGGCGCTTCAGTCATGCGTCGGGGCCGGGAGGCCAGTCGGTCAACACCGCCGACTCCCGCGTCGAGCTGAGCTTCGACGTCTCGTCGAGCTCCGCCCTCGGGCCCGTCCAGCGCTCCAGGGCGCTCAGGCGGCTCGCCGGCCGCCTGGTGGACGGGGTCCTCACCGTCGCGGTGCAGCGGGAGCGGTCGCAGCTCCGCAACCGCCAGCTCGCACGCGAACGTCTCGCGGCGCTGCTCGCCAAGGCCGTCGCGCCGCCTCCGCCCCGCCGGCGCCCGACGCGCCCGACCACGGCCTCGGTCGAACGCCGCCTGCGCGACAAGCGGCGCCGGTCCCAGACCAAGCGCCTGCGCCGCCCCGACGACGACGGATAGCCGAGCCGGGTCGACGCGGCCCCGTCGTCCGACCGGAGCGGGATGCCTCCGCGCAGGGGGTGAGATAGGGTTCTCGGCCACGATGCAGGACACCGTGCTCGAGTGCCAGGACCTCCGCAAGAGCTTCGGCGAGCGTGTCGCGGTGGACGGCGTCGGGTTCCGGATCGCCGCGGGCGAGACCTACGGCCTGCTCGGACCCAACGGGGCCGGCAAGACGACCACCATCTCGATGGTGTGCGGGCTGCTCTCCCGCGACTCGGGGGCCGTCACCCTGCTGGGCTCGGAGCTGGACGTCGACACCGTCGCGCCCAAGGCCATGATCGGGTTCGTGCCCCAGGAGATCGCGATCTATCCGGACCTGACGGCCCGCGAGAACCTGCGCTTCTTCGGCAGGCTCTACGACATGGGAGGCCGGGCGCTGGAGGCGCGGATCGGCCAGGTCCTGGAGATGATCGGGCTCACCGATCGAGCGGACGAGCGGACGGACGCGTACTCGGGGGGGATGAAGCGTCGGCTCAACATCGGGCTCGGGATGCTGAACGATCCGAAGCTGCTCGTCCTCGACGAGCCCACCGTCGGCGTCGATCCGCAGAGCCGCAACGCGATCCTCGACTCGGTCGAGGCGCTCTCGTCGGAGGGGCTCGCGGTGCTCTACACGACGCACTACATGGAGGAGGCCGAGCGGCTCTGCGATCGCCTCGGGATCCTGGACGAGGGCAAGCTCAAGGCGGAGGGCACCAGACGCGAGCTGATCTCGCTCGTGGGCGAGCACGACCGTCTGTCGATCGAGGCCCGTGGCGACCTCTCGGCGGTCGCGGAGGCCGCGGGCCGGGCGCCGGGGGTGGATGCAGCGGCCGTTCGCGACGGAGCGGTCGACATCCTGGCGCGAGACGCGCGCGGATCCCTCGCCGACATCGTCCGCGCGATCGACGCCACGGGCGCGAGCATCTCCGCGGTGGAGGTCCACGAGCCCAACCTGGAGGCCGTCTTCCTCCATCTCACGGGCAAAGCGCTCCGCGACGAGGATTGAGCGGTGCGCCACGCCTGGACGATCGGGGCGAAGGACCTCCGACGCCGGTTCCGCGACCGCACCGCGATCCTGGTGGCGCTGGTGCTGCCGTTCGCGCTGGCCTGGGTCTTCAGCCTGACGCTGGGCGGGATCGACGACGAGGGGCTGCGGGTCACCTACGCGATCGTCGACGCCGATCGCGGTGACCTCCCGGCGGGGTTCAGACGCGTCGTCGAGGGACTCGACTTCGTCACCATCCGGAACGTGGCATCCGTCTCGGCGGCCGAGCGGCGGGCGGAGGACGGAGAGATCGACGCGGCGTTCGTCTTCCCGGCTGGGTTCTCCGAGGGGGTGCGGGCGGACGCGGCGGGACGATCGGCGCGACGGATCCCCGGACTCGAGCATCGGCGCGCTGGTGGCGGCGTCCCTCGCGCGCCTGTTCGGGGCCGATCTCGACGCGGTCGCGCTGTCCGTCGCGGTCGCCTCGGAGAGGAGCCTGTCGACCCGACGATGCATCGAACGTGCCCGGGCCGTCCCCGCCGCCGCGACGGTCCGGGTGGCGTCGGCGAGCGATCGAGGCCGCCTCGCAGTCGACCTTCTTCGCGATCGGCATGGCGGTCTTCTTCCTGTTCTTCGCGGTGGAGTTCGGCGTGCGGGGGCTCCTCGAGGAGCGGGAGGGGGGCACCCTGTCGCGCCTGCTGGTGACGCCGATCTCACCCGCGTCCGTGATCGGCGGGAAGGCGGTCTCGAGCTTCGTGGTCGGCCTGGTCAGCACGTCGCTGCTCGTCGTGGCGACCACGTGGCTGCTCCAGGCCGAGTGGGGCGATCCGGTCGGCGTCGTCCTGCTCGTGCTCGGCGGGGTGCTCGCGGCCGTGGGGGTGACGGCGATGGTGGCCACCCTCGCCCGCACCACGGCCCAGGCGGGGGCGTGGGTCTCGATCGTCGCGGTGGTGGGCGGCCTGCTCGGCGGGACGTTCTTCCCGATCTCGCAGGCGGGGTTCCTGGGCACGGTCCGGTTCCTGTCGCCGCAGGGCTGGCTGATGGAGGGGTTCCAGGGAGCCCGCCTACGGCGGGTCCGTGGCGACGATCGCGGCCCCGCTCGCCGGCGTCTTCGCGATCGCGATCGCCACCGGAGCGGTCGCCTGGATACGGGCCCGGCGGATGCTGGCGGGCTGAGGCGGGGATCGGGACGGCGCGGATGGGTCGCAAGGAGCTCGCGATCGTCGGGGTGAACCTCCGGCGCCTGGTCCGGGACCGGACCGGGCGTTCTTCGTCTTCGTGTTCCCGTTCCTGGTGATCCTGGCGATCGGAGCAGCCTTCGGCGCGGGCTTCACCCCGAACCTCGGGGTGGTCGTCCCCGCCGAAGCGGGGCCGTTGGGGCGCGATCTCCGATCCCGCCTGGCGTCGTCGGACGATGTCGAGATCCGTTCCTACGCGGACGCGGACGCGCTCCGCACCGCGGTGGAGCGTGGAGAGATCGAGGGCGGGCTCGAGATCCCGGCGGGGTACGACGAGCGCATCCGGGCCGGCGAGGCCGTGCCCCTGACCTTCCTCGCGCGCCCGAGCGGACCGGGACAAGGATCTCCGGGCGATCGTGGAGTCGGCCGTCGACGACCAGAGCGTCGACGTGCGGGCCGCACGGTTCGCCGCCTCAGAGGGCACCGCGGAGAGCTTCGGCGAGGGGCTCGGCCTGGCGCGGGCGGCCGCGGCGAACGTGCGGCCCATCCGGATCGACGCGCGCACGGCGGGAGGCGACCGATCGGATCTACGAGACCGGCGCCGCGCAGGAGCTGGTCCTGTTCGTCTTCCTCATCTCGCTGTCGGCCTCGTCGATGCTGATCGAGACGCGGCGGCTCGGGGTTTCCCGCCGGATGAAGGCCTCGCCCACGCCGGTCCGGACGATCCTGCTGGGCGAGGCGCTCGGCCGGTACGCGATCGCCCTGGTCCAGGCGCTCCCGATCGTCCTGGGAACCGTTGCGCTGTTCCGTGTCCAGTGGGGCAACCTGCTCACGACCGGGCTCGTCGTCCTCTTGTTCGCGCTGACGGCGACCGGGGCCGCCATGCTCATGGGATCGGTCCTGCACAACGCGGAGCAGGCGGGGTCCATGGGGGTCTTCCTCGGGCTCATCCTGGCCGCGCTCGGCGGGTGCATGGTGCCGCTCGACGTCTTCCCGCCCCTGATGTTCCGGATCGCGCACCTGATCCCGCACGCATGGGCGATCGAGGCGCTGAACGACTCGATCGCGACCGATGCCTCTCCCGCCCAGGTCTCGACCGAGCTGGCGGTGCTGGCCGTGTACGCGGCCGGCCTGCTCGTCGTCGCGACCGTGCTGCTCCGGCGCTCGCTGACGACCCGGTCATGAGTCGCCGCCGAGGGCCATCGGGGGCGGGATGCATGGGGGTTCCTGAGAGCCGGAGGTCTGACGAGCTCAGCGTCCGGGACGGTCCAGCTCGTATCGCACCACGAAGAACGTGCGATCCGGGTATCGACGCTCGACCCGTTCGACGAGGCGCATCCCGACCTTCTCGGCGACCCGGATGGAGGCGGCGTTGTCCTCGCTCGCGTACGCCCGCACCTTGGCCGCCCCAAGGCGATCGAACGCGTAGCCCACGAGCGCCCCGACGGCCTCCGTCGCGTACCCGAGGCCCTGTGCCGCCGGAGAGACCGTGTAGCCGATCTTGATCACGTCGGGCGCATCGTCCGCCGGGCTCAACCCGATGTCGGCGACGAGCCGTCCGCCGATCCGCTCCTCCACGGAGAACTGCACCCATCCGCCCGGGTCGCCGACCGCCCGGTCGCCCATCCGGCCGATCTCGTCGCGGACGTGCTCCGGGTCCGTCCGCTCCCACCCCTGGTAGCGCCGGACCTCCGGATCGCTCCGGTACGCCGAGATCGCTTCCGCATCGCTCGGCACCGAGCGGCGCAGGCGCAGACGCTCGGTGAGGATCGGCCGGAACGCGGGGTCTGGGCGCACGTCGCGGAGCCTATCCAGCGGCCGGCGGGGACACCCACGGCCCGTCGATCGAGATGCCGAACCGCTCGGCCAGCGCCGCTCGGTAGGACGCGTCGTCGGGCACCTTGCGCACCGTGCGCTCGCCGCCGCGGGTCACGATCAGCGCGTGCTCGCTGAGCGTGATCCTCCCCTCGGGGGTCGCCAGCGAGCAGACCCGCTGGCGGGTGAAATGCGACTCCGGCGAGGTCTGGTGGTACAGGCACATCTCCGCGTACTCATCCAGCCGGTGCGGTTCGAGGGTGAACCGGTACTGGGCCTCGGAGCGGGCGTCGCCGACGCGGCGGGTCAGGACCAACACGCCGCCCTCGGCCTCGAGTCGGTACGTGACGCCGTCCCGCGGCTGGTCCCTGCCGACGATCGCCCGGAGCGGCTCGACGAACCCGTCGCCGAACCCGACGTCCACGAGCCACGGGTTGGGGTCACCGGGCGCTCGGACCAACAGCAGCAGGTGGTCGAACTCGGGCCCGAACCCGCCGTCGCCCATCACGCCGGCGGCCAGGCGCTCGACGCGGTACCCGAGCGCCTCCAGCAGGACGGCGAAGGCGCCGTTCAGCTCGTAACAGAATCCTCCGCGCCGGTCGGCCACGACCTTGCGAACGAGCGCATCCTCCTCCAGCACGATCGGGCGGCCCAGGTGGATGTCCAGGTTCTCGAAGGGGACGGCGAAGAGGTGGGCTCGGTGGAGGGTGCGCAACGCGTCGGTCGAGGGCGCGACCGTGCCGTCGAGGCCGACGCGGGCGAGGTAGGCGTGTGGGTCGATCACGTGCTCCAGCATGGCGGAGGCGCGGGCGTTCGACCGGCGGGTTGCCGAGGGCGAACCGATAGCGCTCCCGTGAGGATCGGTCCGGATCGTCACGCGCGCGGTTCGTCGCTCACCCGGTCGGCGCCGTGCGGCGGCGCCTCCCCCGCTTCGAGCCCCGACACGAGCCCCAGCAGGCCCTCCGCTTCCCACGCCCGGTTCCGCTTCGAGGCACCAACCGGGAGCAGGACACCCGCATCGACGAGCTGCTGATCCCCAGCTGCACCGCGGCCCGGGCCCGTCGGCGTCCCGACCCTTCGAGCGCATCGACCGCGACCGACACCGTGACCACCGGGAACCCCGGGAGGACTTCGATGATGACCCACGCCGCCGCGTCCGAGCGAGGATCCGCCGCAGCCGCGAGCTGACGGCGCCAGAGCTCCTGCAGGCGGCCGACCTCGACCAGGTACCCGCGAGCCAGGTCGGTGGCGCGCGAGGTGGCCGCGGCGAACACTTCGAGCCACGCCGCCGGGTGGTCGTCCCGACGGAAGCGCGTCAGACCGCGGACGTACCGGTCCTTCGCGGCGGCGAGCACCACGCTGATCGGCGGAACGAACGTGGGCGCCAACCCGCACCGGCGCAGGATCACCTGCACGAGCGCACGGCCCGTGCGGCCGTTGCCATCGTCGAACGGGTGGATCGTTCCGAACCGAGCGTGAGCGATGGCGGCCTGCACGATCGGCGAGAGATCGGCCCGGTCCACGAAGCGGCACAGGTCCCGCATCAGCGACCGGATCTCGTCCTCGGGCGCGGGGACGAAGTCCGCCCCGCACGGGTTGTGATCGTTGCCCCCGATCCATCCCTGCGTCGTGCGGAACCGCCCGGCTCGATCGGCGATCGGCGTCCGGGCCATCAGGACCTCGTGGATGTCCTTGAGGTGCTGAGGCATCAGCTTCCGGTGCGCGGTCGCGATCTCGATGGCGTGCTGTATCGCGTCGACGTTGGCCAGGATCTCTGCCGCGTCCGCCCCGATGCGGGCCCCCGTGTCGGTCGCAACCTCGGCCCTGGCGAGCGTCCGCGCGTCGACCTGGAGCCCCTCGACCTTGGACGAGGCGATGGATCCGGTCCTCAGCAGCAGGCGGGCGAGCGGGGCGAGGGCGGGACCCGAGGTCGCGTTCAGTGCCGCGATCTGTGCCTCCGCCTCGCCGATCAGCCCGACGAGCGACCCATCGAGGCTCAGCTGCAGACCGTCCAGGGTGTCGGGCAGGAAGGCGTCGTGCTCGCACGCCTTCCGGTAGCGCGGCGGCGCGTGCAACGCGGGGTCGCCAGGTTCTGGGGGTGGTGTCGCGCGTCCACAGGCGTTCATCTCGCGATTCACGAGTGGGCCGGCCTGCGGACTATCGTCACGCTCCAACGACCCCGGAGGGGACGATGTCCTCACAGACAGCCGCCACGACCGAGACCGGCTCCACCTCCCTCTACTTCGGCCCCTGGTACCGGCGCTCGCCGTTCTTCGAAGCGACGCTGCGCGACGGATGCACCGCCTACGACATCTACAACCACATGTACCTGCCCGGGTACTTCGCGGACCCGGTCGAGGAGTACCGGGCGCTGGTGAACGGCGTGGTGATCTTCGACGTGGGCGTCGAGCGGACGGTGCAGGTCCAGGGCCCCGACGCCGATCGCCTGATCGACATGCTCACCTGCCGCGATCTGACGAGCTGCGCGGTGGGCCAGGGCAAGTACATGATCGTCACGGCGCCCGACGGCGGCATCGTGAACGACCCGGTGCTGCTGCACGTCGACGAGGACACGTGGTGGATGCAGCTCGCGGACTCCGACGCCGGGCTGTACGCGCTCGGCGTCGCGACCGCCGCCGGGATGGACGTCGAGGTGTCCTACCCCGAGGCGTACCCGATGCAGGTGCAGGGCCCTCGCTCGGTCGACACGCTGGTGAACCTGGTCGGCGAGGGCATCTACGACCTGAGGTACTACTGGTGCGCGCCGTTCGTCGCGCACGGCATCCCGGTGCTGATCAGCCGCACCGGCTACACCGCCGTGCCGGGGTTCGAGGTGAACATCCTGGACGCGAGCCGCGGGACCGAGCTGTGGGACGCGGTGCTCGCCGCCGGCGAGCCGTTCGACATCCGCCCCGCCATCCCCAGCATGATCCGTCGCCTGGAGGCGGGGATCTTCAACTACGGATCGGACATGACGCTGGAGAACAACCCGTTCGAGCTGATGGGGATGGAGCGCCTCGTCGAGGAGCAGCCGCAGGACTACATCGGCAAGGACGCGCTCGAGCGGATCCGCCGCGAGGGCGTGTCGCGCAAGCTCGTGGGGATCGAGCTCGACGGCGACGACATCGGCTTCGACCCCACCGACTTCTGGCCGGTGCACCACGGCGGGAAGGAGGTCGGCAAGGTCACCGACGCCGTCTGGTCTCCGCGCCTGGAGCGCAACATCGGCTACGTGTGGGTGCCGATCGAGCTCGCCGAGCCGGGGACCGTGCTCGACGTCGAGTCCGAGCACGGTCGCGTGAAGGGCCGCACGGCGGCGATCCCGTTCGTCGACCCGCGCAAGGAGGTCCCGGCCGGCTCGCTGCGCTGACGGTCAACCGGCGGGCGTCATCCGGTCGATCTCAGCCATCTCCTCGGGCGTGAGCTCCCAGGCGACGACGGCCGCCGCGTTCGCGCGCACCTGCTCCGGCGTCGTCGCGCCGGCGATCACGCTGGCCACGGCCGGACGGGCGGCGAGCCAGGACAGGGCGAGCTCGAGCAGCGTGTGCCCGCGCTCGGCCGCGAACGTCTCCAGCCGCTCGATGATGTCGAAGGGTGCGGCCTCCAGCTCATCCTCCTCATCGGGTTCCGCGAGCCGCGACCCGGCCGGCGCGGGCCGGCCGCGATGGTACTTGCCGGTCAGCAGGCCGCTCTCGAGCGGCCAGTAGGGAAGGAAGCCCAGGCCCAGACGCTCGCACACCGGCAGCACGTCGGCCTCGGGCTCCCGGGCCACCACGCTGTACGCGTTCTGGACCGAGGCGAACCCGGGCCCTGCGAGGACACCCGCCTCGCTCGCCGCCTCCTCGATCTGCTCGGCCGTGAAGTTCGAGCAGCCGATCTCGCGCACCTTGCCGGCGACGACCAGGTCGCCGAGCGCTCCGAGCGTGTCGGCGATCGGCGTGGAGACGTCGGGGGAATGGAGCTGGAGGAGGTCGATCCGATCGGTCCCGAGCCGGCGCAGGCTCGCGTCGGCGGCCTCGCGGACGTACGCCGGGGCGGCTCCCGCCTCCCGGCCGAGATCGTCCCGGAAGCCTCCGAACTTGGTCGCGATCACGACCTGGTCGCGCCGCCCGGCGAGCGCGCGTCCCAGGAACTCCTCGCTCAGGCCGTCCCCGTAGTTGTCGGCGGTGTCGAACGTCGTGACGCCGGCCTCGAGCGCCGCCTCGATCACGGCCCGCGATCCGTCTTCGTCGATCCGCCACCCGAAGTTGTTGCAGCCCAATCCGGCGAGGCTCACCTCGACCGAACCGATCCGGCGGCCGCTCATCGCTCGGGGCTCCGGTCCTCGATCTCCCACGCGTGGTCCAGCGCGTGCCAGGCGATCCGCCGTACGGCATAGCGGGGGGTCCATCGCCGGCCGCCTCGCGGGCCCACGCGGTCCGGCTCGTCGCGCGGGACGGCCCACAGCCCCTCGACGATCGCCGCGCGTACCGGGAGCAACGCGTCGACGCCCTCCTGCGACACCGTGATGCCCGCGCCGAGCGCGTTCAGGTAGCCCCGGTCGGAGTCCGCGAGGTGCGCGACGATCCCCTCGACGTTGCGGCCGCCGCCGCGGGGACCCTTCGTCAGCTCGGCGCCGCCCGACGCCTCGACGGTCCGGTCGAACGTCCGCCAGCACGCGCGCAGCAGACGCTCGGCGCGCCGCAGGTCGGCGTCGTCGACGGCGGCCCGGTCGGCGGCCGGCTGCACGCCGGGGGCGCCGAAGTCGGTCGTGGCGTTCCCGTCGACCCGTTCGACCACGCGCAGCTCGCCGACGTCGCCGGGGGCGGCGAACCCGAGCCGCGCCGACGCGATCGCGCGCCGGTAGCGTTCCGCGTACGCGAAGAGCGTTCCGAGAGCGGCGTCGGCGTCGCGGCCGCTCCGGCACCATCCGGGCCACTCGATGACGCCCGCGAACACGCGCTTGGAGCCGACCTCCAGGTAGGTCTCGGTCACGTGTCCGTGTCGGACCCGGACTCGACGAGCTCCGTCGGCGCGTGGTGCACCGCCGGGACCGTGCCGAGCTTGCCCGCCTGGTAGTCCTGGAACGCCTGCAGCACCTCGGCCTTCGTGTTCATCACGAACGGGCCCATCCACGCGACCGGCTCGCCGATCGGACGGCCGCCCAGCACGACCACCTCGAGCTCGGGCGAGCGGCTCTCCTGTGCGGTCGCCGCCGACACACGCAGGACGTCGCCGGGCCCGAACACCGCGAGCTGTCCGGTCCGGACCGGGCGCCCCTCGACGCCGACGGTCCCCTCGCCGGACAGGACGTACGCGAGCGCGTTGAACGCGGGGTCCCAGGGCAGGTCCAGGCGCGCGCCGGGCGCGATCGACGCGTGCGCCATCGCGATCGGGGTGTAGGTGTCGCCGGGGCCACGGCGTCCGGCGAGGCTCGCCCGCGATCGCGCGCACGAGCGACCCGGCGTCCGGCGACGCGAGCAGCACGACCTCGGAGGCCCGCAGGTCCTGGTAGCGCGGGTCGGCCCACTTCTGCGCGCGGGGCAGGTTCACCCACAGCTGCAGCCCGTGGAATAGGCCGCCGCTCACCACGAGGTGCTCCGGCGGCTTCTCGATGTGCAGGATCCGGCGCCGGCGGTCATCCACTGCGTGTCGCCGTTCGTGATCGCGCCGCCGCCGCCGTTCGAGTCCTGATGCTCGAAGATGCCGTCGATCGTGTAGGTGACGGTCTCGAAGCCGCGGTGGGGATGCCACGGCGTCCCCTTCGGCTCGCCCGGCGCGTACTCCACCTCGCCCATCTGGTCCAGGTGCACGAACGGGTCGAGATCGGCCAGGTCCACGCCCCAGAACGCGCGGCGCACGGGGAAGCCCTCGCCCTCCAGGGCCGAGGGCGCCGTGGTCACGGTACGGACGGGCCGCTGGGCGGCGGCCGGGGACGGCTCCGGGAGCCGCTGAAGGGTGGTGAGGTCGTCGACGGTGACGGCCGGCATGTTGTCCTCCTTCGGGGTTCGCCCTCCCGAACGGGACGACGCTACACGGGTATTCCCGGACGGGCGCTATCGTCGCGCCGTGCAGGCCGTGCCCACCAGCGTCGACCCGCCGTCCACGGGGAGCCGGCTCCGGGCCGGGATCGGCGTCCTGCTACCGCTCGCCGGGGTCGCGTGCGGCATCACGCTGCTGTTCCTGGGGATGCGCAGCGTGATGGAGATCGGCGGCGCGTGTGCGAGCGGCGGCCCCTACGTCCCCCGGCGACCCTGCCCCGACGGCGTCCCGGCGCTGATGATCGGCGGGATCTGGGGCGGCGTGATCTGCGCGTTCGTCTACGTGTGGCAGACGATCAAGCACCGGGTGCCGAGCCTCGCGGTCCTGTTCTGGCCGGCGCTGTTCCTGTCGCTCGGCTGGAACTTCCTGGAGTTCGGGCTGCATCCGCCCGGCGGGGACGGGCTCGCGTGGGGCTGGCTCGTGTGCGCGGCCGTGTTCCTCCTGATGGGCGGGGTCCCGCTCCCGTTCGCGATCGCGTGGCTGCGACGCTCGTTCGGTCAGCCCGACGAACCGGTCGGCGGTGTCCGGTCGCAGCTCGCGCCGCCCGTCTCGGCGTTCAGCCGCTCCGCGTGGGGCTCGCGAGCCCGATCCGGGACGGCCGAGCCGGGCCCACCCCGGGCCGAGCATCCGGAGGAGATGGGATCGGACCTCGTCGCCGATCTCGAGCGCCTGGACGCGCTGCATCGCTCCGGCGCGCTCGACGACGAGCAGTACGAGGCCGCGAAGGACCGGATGCTCGGTACGGGGGACGCGTGAGGAGGGCGACGACGTGGCTGGTCCTGCAGCTGCTGGCGGTCGCCGGCGGGATCTGGCTGGGCGTGTGGATCTTCGACGCGGTGACCGGTTGAGCTAGCGGCCGTCCAGCAACGTGCGTGCTCCGCGCTTCACGAGCTGGTCCGCGATGATCGAGCGCTGGATCTCGGAGGTGCCCTCCCAGATCCGGTCGACGCGGAGCTCGCGCCAGAAGCGCTCGGCGACGTTCTCGCGCATGTAACCGCGGCCGCCGAAGATCTGCACGGCGCGGTCCGCGACGCGGTTCGCCATCTCCGACGCGTACAGCTTCGCCATCGAGCACCTGGCGTGCTGCAGCTTCACGTCCACGCCGTCGTCGATGTCGCGGGCGAGCTGGTACGTCATCAGGCGCGCGGCGTGCAGCTCGGTGAGCGAGTCCGCGAGCGGGTGCGGATCGCCTGGTTCCGGACGATAGGGGCGCCGAACTGCACGCGTTCCTTCGCGAACGCGGTCGCCTCGTCGATCGGCCGCTCGGCCGCGCCGCAGCACCGCGCCGCGATCATCAGCCGCTCGTAGCGGAACCACTCGTACGTGAACGCCATCCCGTCGCCCTCGTCGCCGATCAGGTTCGCGGCCGGGACGCGGACGTCCTCGAACGCGACGATGGGATGGTGATCGCCCGGAACGTGTGCAGTAGGAGGAGTCCGGACGACGCGGATACCCGGCGCGTCGGCGTCCACGAAGAACATGGCGTGCTCTCCCTCGTGCTCGCCCCCCGCGAGCTTCGCCTGGAAGAAGCAGTAATCGGCGAGGTTGAACGAGGTCACGTGCATCTTCGTGCCGTTGAGCACGTAGCCGTCCCCATCGCGACGTGCGGTCGCCGCGATCGCGTCGACGTCGGAGCCGGCGCCCCCCTCGGTGATCGCGTAGCACTCGGAGCGCTCACCACGGACCGTCGGGGCGATCCACGTCTCGAGCTGGAAGGGGCTGACGACGGCCGGCGCCCAGGCCGGCGGGGTGTGCACGCACCAGCCCAGGGCATTCGTGACGCGTCCGATCTGCTCGGACACCAGCA
Source organism: Actinomycetota bacterium (assembly GCA_046330185.1). Taxonomy (GTDB): domain Bacteria; phylum Actinomycetota; class UBA4738; order UBA4738; family HRBIN12; genus DATBLY01. The sequence goes on along the minus strand of JAXLTF010000008.1, from coordinate 44,035 downwards.
CCTGCTGGAGCATCGAGAGCCCGCGGCCGCCCAGCTCGACCGGCATGTTCATCGAGGAGAACCCCAGCTCGACCGCCAGTCGGTCATGGCGATCCTTCACCTCGGGCGGGACCTCGCCGCCGTGCTCCTCGGCGTGCACCTCCCACGGGATCAGCTCGTCGTCGACGAACCTGCGCGCGCGGTCCTGCAGCTCGCGGTCGGCGTCCGTCAGCACGCTAGAAGCATAGCGCCCGGGTTGAACGACCGTTCAATCGGCGAGCCCGCCGGGCCGGCCTCTCAGCTCAGGAACTCGAGCCGTTCCCGGTGGGCGAGCAGGCGCTCGTGGGTCTGCGCGTCGACCTCGTGGTCCCGCTCGGGCTCCTCGACCTGGGGCCGCGCCGAACAGCTCACCCGACGGGTACCGCTGCCCGGTGTCCGCGATGACGGTCACGATGCCGAAGCTCGGGGTGCTTCTCCGCCACCTTGAGGGCGGCGACGACGTTGATGCCCGACGACGGCCCGCACAACATGCCCTCCTCTCGCGCGAGCCGTCGCGCCATCGCCAGGGCATCCTCGGTCGTCACGGTGACGATGCCGTCCAGCAACGACGGGGTCGAGGTTCCGCGGGACGATCCCGTCGCCGATGCCCGGCTTCCCGTGCGTCCCCCATCGCTCCTCGGAGATCGGCCGGGCACTCCGCGGGCTCGACCGCGAACATCCGGACCGAGGGGGTCGTGCCGCTTGAGAGCACGGGCCACGCCGGTGATGCAGCCGCCGGTCCCTGCGACGCGACGGCAGCGTCCGCGCCCGCCGGTCTGGTCCCAGATCTCCTCCCCGCTCGTCTCCTGCGCCGCCGGGTTGTCCGGGTTCTCGAACTCTCCCGGGAAGAAGTAGCGATCCGGCGCCTCGGCCACGATCTCGCGCATCCGCTCGAGCGCGAGGTCGATGTCGGTGCCCGCGCCGGGCGTCAGGACCAGCTCGGCGCCGTAGGCCTGGATCATCCGCTTGCGCTCCGGGCTCATGCCCTCGGGCATCACGATCGTGCAGGCGTATCCCTTGATCGCCGCCGCGGCGGCGCACGCGATCCCGGCGTTGCCGGTCGTGCACTCGATGATCGTCATCCCGGGACGCAGCTCGCCCCGGCGCTCTGCCTCCCCCAGCATGTGGGCGTAGATCCGGTCCTTCACCGAGCCCGTGGGCCCGTACCATTCGACCTTCGCGAACAGCTCGACGTCCTCGGGCGCGATCCGGCGCAGGCGCACGAGCGGCGTGCCGCCGACCGCCTCCAGCAGCGAGCTCGCGGGCTCGCGCCCTCGATGCGGATCCATCGCTCCCTCCATGTGACGTGGGAGGCAACCATAGCGCGCGTCCGGGAGGGTGCGATAGGTGACCGTTGCACACTTCACGCCTCACCCGGATCGCTGCCTAGACGTTGGAGTCCGGGAAGCTCGCCTTCCTCCGATCGATCCACTCGGTCAGCTCCGCGTCGACCCCCTCGTCGATCGGCGGCGCCTCGTACTCGGCGAGCGTCCGCTTCCAGATCGCGTTCGCCCGGGTCGCCGCGTCCTTCGAGCCCTCGAGCTCCCACTGCTCGAAGCTGTTGTTGTCCGCCACGTCGGATCGGTAGAAGGCCGTCTCGAAGTTCGCCAACGTGTGCGCGGCGCCCAGGAAGTGCCGGCCGGGCCCGTTCTCGACGATCGCGTCGATCGCCTGTCCGTTCGGCGAGAGGTCGACGCCGTTCACGAAGCCGTGGACCATCCCGCATTGATCAAGGTCGAGCACGAACTTCTCGTAGCCCATCGACAGGCCGCCCTCGAGCCATCCGGCCGCGTGCAGCACGAAGTTCGCGCCCGCGAGGATCGTCGGCTGCAGCGTGTTCGCGGACTCGTAGGCCGCCTGGGCATCGGGGACCTTCGACGCGGTGAGCGAGCCGCCTGAGCGGAACGGCACGTTCAGCCGGCGGGCGAGCGCGGCGAGCGCGTAGAGCACCAGCGCGGGCTCCGGCGTGCCGAAGGTCGGCGCGCCCGACTGCATCGACATCGACGAGGCGAACGATCCCAGCACGACCGGCGCGCCGGGCCGCACCAGCTGCACGTAGGTCATCCCCGCCATGGACTCGGCCAGCGTCTGCGCTACCGCGCCGGCCACGGTCGCCGGGCTCATCGCGCCCGCCAGGATGAACGGGGTCATGATCAACCCCTGGTTCGCCTCGGCGTAGGCGCGCGCGGCGCCCAGCATGGAGCCGTCCCACACCAGCGGCGAGTTCGCGTTGATCAGCGACAGCACCACGCAGTCGGTCTCCAAGCGGTCGGCACCGAACAGGATCCGGCACATCTCGACCGTGTCACGCGCGCGGTCCGGATGCGTTACCGATCCCATGAACGGCTTGTCCGAGTAGCGCATGTGGGCGTAGACCATGTCGTAGTGCCGTTTGTTGACGGGCAGGTCCACCGGCTCGCAGACCGTGCCGCCCGAGTGGTGCAGGTACGGCGTCGCGTAGGCGAGCTTCACGAAGTTGCGGAAGTCCTCGATCGTGCCGTACCGACGACCCCGGTCCAGGTCCATCACGAACGGCGATCCGTACGCCGGGGCGAGCACGGTGTGCATCCCGCCGATCACGACGTCGTTCTCGGGGTTGCGCGCGAGCTGGACGAAGCTCGTCGGCGCCGACGCCTGTATCACGCTGCGGCACAGGCCTCGTGGGAACCGCACCAGCTCGCCGTCGACGTTCGCGCCGGCGCCCTCGAGCAGCGCGATGGCGTCGGGGGCCCCGCGGAACTCGATCCCGACCTGCTCGAGGATCGTGTCGGCGTTGTGCTCCATCAGCTCCAGCCCCTCGGCCGACAGGACCTCGACCGGAGTCATCGTCCGCGTGATGAACGGCACCCTCGACACCGCCGCCTGCCGCCGAGCCGCCTGCCGCGCGGCCCGGCCGCCGCTCCCGACGCCGTCCGGCGAGGTGTCGCTCATCTCCGGCTGCCCTCCTCGATGTCTGCTCGGCCGTCGGGCGGCGCCGCGCGGGCGTCTCCCGAGCGCCGGGGCCCGCCGCGGAGCCGGGAGCTCCACGGCGCTCCCCAGCCGTGGGTAGGGGTCGGTCGCGTGCGGGATCGCCATCGCGGCCACGAAGTGCTCCTGGAACCGCGGCTCCACGGCGGTCTCGACCTTCTCCACCCTGCGGACCACGCCCTCGATCTCGGTCCTGCTCGCGCGGTTCAGCAGCGCCACCCGGGCGCCGGTCCCCGCGGCGTTGCCGGCCGCTGACACCCCGCCGGGTTCGCAGTCCGGCACCAACCCCAGGATGAGCGCGTGGACCGGGTCGATGTGGGCGCCGAACGCGCCGGCGAGACGGATCCGCTCGACGTGGTCGATCCCCAGGTGGTCCATCAGCAGCCGGCACCCGGCCCACAGCGCCGCCTTGGCGAGCTGAACCTGCCGGACATCGTTCTGCGTGATCGTCAGGCGCGGGGGGCCCTCGTGCAGGACGTAGGCGAAGGTCCGGCCGTCGGCGACGACCCGCGATGTCCGCGCTGCGAGCGTGCCGTCGATCACGCCGTCGCTCGTCAGGACGCCGGCCATGAAGAGCTCGGCGATCACCTCGATGATCCCCGAGCCGCACACGCCGGTGACGGGGACCCCGGCGAACCCCGGCTCGTCCGACCAGGCATCGGAGCCGATCACCTTCACGCGAGGCTCGAGCGTCCCCGGATCGATCCGGACGCGCTCGATAGCGCCGGGGGCCGCGCGCTGCCCGCAGGAGAGCTGCGCCCCCTCGAACGCGGGCCCCGTCGGGCTCGAGGCGGCGAGCAGCCGGTCCCGGTTGCCCAGCACGATCTCGGCGTTCGTGCCGACATCGACCAGCAGGCTCACCTGCTGCTGCCGGTACGGCGCCTCCGACAGGATCACGCCGGCCGCGTCGGCGCCGACGTGGCCGGCGACGCACGGCAGGACGTAGACGCGCGCGCCGGGGTTCGTCCCCAGATCCAGCTCCGAGGCCCGGCGGTGGACGGCGCGGTCGGTGGCGAGGGCGAACGGCGCGCCGCCCAGCTCCGTCGGGTCCAGCCCCAGGAACAGGTGGTGCATGATCGGGTTCCCCACGACCGTGAGCTCCAGCACGTCCGAGCGCTCGACGCCGGCCTGGGCGACGAGCTCCCCGATGAGCGCGTCGGCCGCCTCCCGTACCACGCGCGTCAGCTCCTCGTCGGAGCCTTCGTGCAGCATCACGTAGCTCACGCGGCTCATCAGGTCCTCACCGAACCTGATCTGCGGGTTCATCGCGCCGGCCGAGGCGAGCACGTCCCCGGTCTCGAGGTCGCACAGGTGCCCCGCAAGCGTGGTCGAGCCGATGTCGAACGCGACGCCCAGGGCGCGGTCGCGGAACCCCGGCCAGATGGCGGTGATCGTCCTGCCGGCGTGGACGGCCACCGTCGCGGTCCAGCCGCCCCCGCGGAGCGTGCGCTGCAGGACCGTGAGCACGGTCGGGTCGGCCTCCAGCCCGGTGAGGCCCCAGTCGCGCTCCAGGGCCTCGAGCAAGCGAGTGAGATCGCCGCTCGGCTCCGCCAGATCGGGCTCGCGGACCTCGACGTAGTGGAGCTTCACGACGGGATCGAGCTCGATCTGGCGCGCATCGGCGCCCTTGCGCACGACCTGGCGGTGCACCTGGCTCTCCGGCGGGACGTCGATCACCAGGTCTCCCGCGATCCGCGCATGGCACGCCAGCCGCGCGGTCCGCCGCCAGGCCCGACCGGTCCCGGTAGAGCTCCTCGGGCGCCGAGAAGGCGCTCAGGTGATCCGCGCTCGACGTATCCCGTGCTTCGCGAAGGTCCCCTCGCCCACCACCACCTGGCGGCGCCCGCAGTCCCCGGCCGCCGCACACGGAGTCCAGGTCGACCGCCAGGGTCCGCGCGGCGTCGAGCAGGTTCGTCCCCAAGGCGAACCGGCCGCGCTTCCCCGAGGGCGTGAAGACGACGAGCGCGTCGCCCGCGCTCACCGCTCCGTCGGAGCCGCGTCGCCCTCCGGCGACGCGGCTCCGACCCCCAGCCGAGCGCTCCGGCCCCCGCGGCGGCCGCCGCCTCCGGCGGCGCCCGGCCGCTGACCGTACCGCTCTATCCACGCGGAGGCGTGGGCATCGTTGCCCGTCAGGACGTCCGCCGCCATCACGGCCCGCCGCACCTCCTCGTGCAGCGGGCTCGTGATGGCAGAGGTCATGCCGCTCGCGATCGCCATCGACAGGAACGCACCGTTCAGCCCGCTCCGATCGGGCAGCCCGAAGCTCACGTTGGATGCGCCGCACGTCGTGTTGACACGGAGCTCTTCGCGCAACCGGCGCACCAGCGCGAACACCTGCCGGCCCGCCGTCCTCATCGCCCCGACCGGCATCACGAGCGGATCGACCACGACGTCCTCACGTGCGATCCCGTGATCGGCGGCGCGATGAACGATCCGTTCCGCCACGGCGAACCGCACGTCGGGATCTTCGCTGATCCCCGTTTCGTCGTTCGTGATCGCCACGACCGCGGCCCCATGCTTCGCGACCAACGGCAGCACGGCCTCGAGCCGCTCCTCCTCGCCCGTCACCGAGTTCACGAGCGCCTTGCCCTCGTAGACCGAGAGGCCGGCCTCCAACGCCGCCACGATCGACGAGTCGATCGAGAGCGGGACGTCGGTCAGGGACTGCACCAGACGCACGGTCTCGGCCAGCAGCGCGGGCTCGTCCGCCAGCGGGATCCCGGCGTTCACGTCCAGCATCGCCGCCCCGGCCTCGATCTGGGCGCGCGTGTCGGCGACCACGGTCGAGAAGTCGCCTGCCTGCATCTCGGCCGCCAGCCGTGGCCGGCCCGTCGGGTTGATCCGCTCCCCGATGATCACGAAGGGTCGTTCGAACCCGATCGCGACCTCCCTGGTCGCCGAGCCCAGGACCGTATCGGTCACCCCGCCGAACCCCCGCCGCGCGCCAGGGCGCCGAGGACGTCGTCCGGATACGCCGCCTCCAGCCGGGCGGCCTCGGCGTCCACGGCCGCCTGCAGGTCGTCCCCGCACGGCGACGACACCCTCCGCCAAGCGCCCAGGTAGTCGTCGGTCCCCTCCAGGCCGGCCCGCGTGGCGGCGAGGTCGATCGCCCTCTGGAACCGATCGGACAGGACCGACCGGACCGCATCCCGCCCCTGCCCGGCCACGACCTGCGCGGGTATGTCGCGCCACCAGATCACCGTGAGCTCAGACGGCACGGGCCGCTCCCACGAACGTCTCGAGGGCCGGCCGCAGGTCGCCCAGACCGGTGCGGCGGACCTCCAACTCCAGCCCCAGGAACGCGGCCGCCTCACGGGCGCGCTCGAGGAGCTCGGGGTCGTCGGTCTGCGCCAGGTAGACGACGCGGACGTAGTTGCCGAAGTAGGCGGGCAGCAGCTCCGGGTGCTCGTCCAGGCCCAGGCCGTGGACGACGAGCCGTCCGAAGTGCCGGCAGAGGAAGTCCGTCAGGTAGAACGTCCGGGGCTCCGCCTCATGCATGGCGAGCCAGTCCTCGACGCCCGCGAAGAGCGCGTAGCAGTGATCGCCGGGAAGCCGGTCCACGCCGTGGCGTTCGAGCACCGCGTCGAGGGCGCCGCCGGTGCCGCAGTCGGCGTACGCGACGAAGTAGCCGACGAAGCGTCCCGACGCCTCCGCCTCGCGGAGCCGCTCGTCCACGCGGTCCGCGATCGGCCGTGGCGGTTGTGCAGCTTCCCGGGAGCGCAGCGCAACGTGACGTGCTCCCAGCCGTTCAGCTCGATCGCCCTGAGCACCTCGCGAGCGATCGCGCCGCAGGCCAGGACGTACAGGCTGGGCCCGGGCGCCCGATCGGCCGCCTCGAACAGCACCTCGTCTTCAAGCAGTCGCCGCACGACGCGCCATCACCAGGGCCTGCGCGGTCTCGGCCGCGACCGCGGCGTCGCGGCAATACGCGTCCGCGCCGACCGCCTTGCCGAACTCGTCGTTCAGCGGAGCGCCGCCGACCAGGACGATGTGATCGTCGCGGATCCCGCGCTGGATCAGCTCGTCGATCACGACCTTCATGTAGGGCATCGTCGTCGTGAGCAGGGCGCTCATCCCCAGGATATCCGGGCGGTGCTCCTCGAGCGCCTCGAGGAAGGCCTTCGCCGCGTTGTTGACCCCCAGGTCGACGACCTCGAACCCCGCGCCCTCGAGCATCATCGCGACGAGGTTCTTCCCGATGTCGTGGATGTCGCCCTTGACCGTGCCGATCACGACCTTGCCGATCCGCTGGGAGCCGGTCTCTGCGAGGAGCGGGCGCAGGATCTCCATCCCTGCCTTCATCGCGTTCGCGGCGAGCAGGACCTCGGGCACGAACAGGATCCCGTCCCGGAAGTCGATCCCGACGATCCGCATCCCCTCGACGAGCGCGTCGTTCAGCACGCGATCGGCCGACCACCCACGCCCGAGCAGGATCTCCGTCCCCTCGACGATCTCGTTCGCCAAGCCGTCGTACAGATCGTCGTGCATCTGCTTGGTGAGCTCATCGTCCGGGAGGGACGCCAGGTCGACCTCCTGGTCGTCCGCCGGCTGCATCGCGTCCTCGGGCTGCGCCATCCTCGCCTCCTAAGACGCCGCGTCCTGGTCGGCGACCTCACCGATCGGCCGCGACGCGCTTCCGTATGCATCCACGACCTCGCGGCGCCACGCCTCGGTGGCCTCGACCTGGTTGAACGTGAAGACGTGGAACCCCTCGATGCGATACGCCGGGTTCGCGAGGTACGGCTCGATCAGCGTCACGAACGCGTCCGGCCTGTATCCACCGCGCTTCATCAGCCGCGCGACGAGGCCACCGTACTTGCTGACGTACCTGACCGACGGTCCGACCCCGACGCGCAGGGAGACCTCGATGAGCTTGCGACGCTTCACGGCCCCGGCCATCCCCAGGTAGACGGGGAGCTCGATGCCCCGCTCGCGGATGCGAGCGATCCACCGCGCGATCGCCGCCGGCTCGAAGCAGATCTGCGTGGCGACGTGCGTGGCGAGCGGCGCCTTGCGGCCCAGCTCGTCCATCAGGACGGCGTCGTCGATCAGCGGGTGCCCCTCCGGGTAGCCGCCGATCCCCAGATCGGTCAGGCCGTGACGCTCGCCGGCGATGGCCTGTAGCAGCTCGAGCGCCGACGCGTACGGCCCGAGCGGATCGTGCCCGTCGCCCCCGATCACGAACAGCCCGTGGAACCCGCCGGCGTCCAGACGTCCCAGGATCTCCTGCAGGTGACCCCGGCCGCGGACCGTGCGCGCCGAGACGTGCGGCACGACCTCGTAGCCCGCCGCGTGGAGGCGTTCGGCGACGTCGAGGGTGCGGTCGGAGCCCTTGCCGGGGGCGTGACGGTGAGGGTGGCGCCAGCCTCGACGTGGGCCGTGACCCTGTCCTCGATCCACCCATCGGGATCACCTCGAACCGCGAACGGCCGCCCACGGCGGCCAGGTCGCGCAGCCCGGAGTCCGCCGATGCGTGCCACCTCGGGCAAGGGAGCGCCTCCGTTCGTTGAAGCCGAGGCGGCGCGAGACGGCGTTCGCGGCGTCGATCTCTCCGGGCGATCCTCGGCACCTCGATCAGGCAGGCGGAACGCGGGCCCGCTCACCACCGAGAGCGCGGCGACTACCTCCCCGTCGGCGCGCCGGATCGGGGCGGCGATGACGGCGTTGAGCCCACGTCCTCCAGCTCCTCGAGCGTCTGCGCGTAGCCCTGCGCCGACACCTCCGTCAGCTGGCGGCGCAGGACCCCGGGGTCCTTCACCGTGGCTCGGGTGTGGACGTCGAACGGACCGGAGAGCAAACGCTCGCTCCGGTTCATCTATAGCGATGCCAGCAGCACCTTCCCCGACGCCGAGCTGTGCAGCGGGGTCGGCGCCCCACCCAGTTCACCGGACGATCACCCGGCCGCTCGGACCTGATCGACGTCGACGACCTGGTCTCGGTCGAGCACGCCGAGCGTGATCGTCTCCCGGCAGCGCTCGGCCAGCTCCTCGAGGATCGGGCGAGCGTGGTGAACGAGGTCGACAGCCGGCGACCACCGCCCGGCCAGGTACATCAGCCCAGGCCCGGCCAGACTTCTCGGTGGCCAGGTTCCACTCGACCAGACCGTGGTCGCCGACGTCGAAACCAGGCAGGCGGTCGCCTTGAGGACCTTGAGGGCAGGCGGCCAGCTCGGCGCAGGCTCACCTCGTCGACAGCGGCTCGAGGTCGCCGGCTGTTGCCGAGGACCAGCAGACCACGAGACCTGCTCGCGCAATCCAGGTGCAGTTGACCTGGCGCTCGACCTGATGCCTGTTCCGCAACCACCCGAACGGTAGGCCAACGGACGCGGGCGGTCAAGCGAGCCGGGCCGAGCGATGCGACCGCCGGTCAGGCGGGATCGTCGGCAGGGTCGTCAGCCGGCAGGTCCATCGGCAGGCCGTCGCGCGAGGTCCGGCCGATCGGAGGCTCCACGTGCCCGGAACGACCCGGACCCGCGATGGGACCGGGGCGGCGGCAGGGGCCGCCCGTCGTCGCGATCCGATCGGCGTCGCGAGGAGGTCCGGCGACCCTCGGGCCGCCAGTCCCGCGTCGACCCACGGCTGCCACGTGGCTGGTTCGCGTCGACCCGGAAGTTCTGCGCGGCGACGTCGGGATCGACTCGTCGTCCCCCTGCATCTGGACCGTGACCGAGTTCTGGTCGTCGTTGGCCCAGTTCATCGCGGACAGGAACGCGAACGCGGTAGAAGCGCCTTGGTCTGAAGGTCCGCGTTGAACGCCTTGTACAGGACGTCCTCCGGGTACGCGCACGCGCCACCGCCGAGCATCGTTGAGCGCCGCGTCCTCGCATTCCGGCGTGACCATGCGGCAGCTCGATCATGGTCAGGTCGTACTGCGCGTGCGCCCAGTGCGGCGTCCAGAAGTAGAGCAGGAACGGTCCCTGGTCCTGGTACGCGGCGTCGAGCGCGGAGAGCTGTGCCGCCTCCGAGCCCGCGTACACCACCTTGAGGTTCAGGCCGAGGTTTTCGGCGATCAGCTTGTCGAACGTCACGAAGCTGGGATCGCCGTCCAGGAGCTGACCGGCGTCGCCTGACTCCGCACCGCGGTGGCGGGCTGCGCCTCGTTGCCCTTCCAGTCCCTCCCATGCTGGCGAGGTCGGGTCCTCGTCGACCATGTACGTCGGGATCCACCAGCCGATCTGGCCGATGGCGCCCAACTCGCCCCGTCGACGACCCCGTTGTTCCCCTCGATGTACTTCTTGTAGTCCTTGGCATGGCCCGAGGCCAGACCTCAGTCGCATCGAGGTCACCGGTCGACAGGGCCGGGAACTGCGCGAACTCGTCGATCTCCACGAGCTCCACGGTGTGCCCGAGCTGCTGCTCCAGCAGGACGCGGCCACGTTCGCGTTCGCCGCCGACCCCAGCCACGGGTTCACGATCCGAGACCCGTTGCGTCGCTGTTGTCCGGGACCGCGAGGCCGGCCTCCCCGGTGCGCCGGTCGCGGGACCGCCCGTCTCGCCGCCGTCGCCGCTGTCGACGTCGCTGCAAGCGGCGGCGATGCTACGAACATGGCCACGCGAGGATCACGTCCACCTGCGCGGCTTCCTCTGTCCGTCCTCCTTCCCCACCTCCACTCCGTCAACCGCCGGGCGTTGCTGCCAACGCCCAGCGACGCTGCGTCCACCATCCCGCCTGTTCCTACGGGTCCCCGCATGGTGCGGGATGCCATCGAAGGCCTGCGTGATCCTGTCGATCACGATCGCCAGCAGCGGGATGCAGATCCCGCCGATCATCCCGCGCGCGATCTCGTCGTGCGCGAGGCCTGACCTCGGGCCAGGCCTCCGCCGCCGATCAGCCCGGCGATGATCACCACGGACAGGACCATCATGATCGTCTGGTTGATGCCGAGCAGGATCGAGGGCCTCGCCGAGCGGCGGCTGCACGCGCAGCGGAGCGGCTGTCCGCGGGTCGCCGTAGGCGAGCGACGCCTCGACGCTGTCGTGCGGAACCACCGGATCCCCAGGTCCGTCGGCCGGATGCACGGGGCAGCGCGTAGACCATCGCCGCGATCACCCCCGGGACCCGCCCGACGTTGAACAGCACGATCACCGGGACGGTAGACGAACAGCAGAAGCGTCGTCTGCATCGCATCGAGCGGCTTCGACACCCGCTGGAACGCGTCGTGCTGCGCGGCCAGGATCCCGACCGGGATCGCGACGAGGACCGACAGGATCACAGCGACGATCACCTGGCTGAGCGTGTCCATCGCGATGTCCACGCCCAGGACCCCGATCGCCGCCAGGCACAGGAACATCAGCGCCAAGTCGGAACCGGCGTGAGGGCCACCCAGGCAGCAGCGCGGCGCCGCCGCGAACCATCCACCACGGGACACCCAGCAGCAGGTCGCGGATCCGGATCGAGCGCGTAACGGATCATCGCGTCCGATATCGCGCTCGTCACGTCGCCGAACGTCCGCGTGATCCAGTCCACGGCGGCGTTCGCCGGATCGGCGACCGAGAACGTCCACCCCTCCGGCCACGTCTGCTGCCTCAGCACCTGTCGGCCGATGAAGACCCCGGCCACGCTGACGACCGCCACCATGGCCCACATCGCGCGGCTCGAGAAGGAGCGGCCGAACGCCGTGAAGCCGCTGCGGCCGCGCTTCATCCGCGATCGCTGGCTCCAGGCGTAGCTCACGCGGTCGAGCACGATAGCCATCGCCACGATCGCCAGTCCCGCGTTGAGCGCCTCGCCGACGTTGAGCGACTGCAGCGCGTTGTAGACCTCGCGGCCCAGCCCCTGGAAGCCGACGACGGCCGCGATCACGACCATGCCCAGGGCCATCATGATGGTCTGGTTGACCCCGAGCATGATCGACGGCTTGGCCAGGGGCTGTACCTTGCGGAGCGCCTGGCGCTCGGTCGCGCCGTACGCCCCGGCCACCTCGAGCGTGGTGGCGGGCACGCCGCACCCCCAGGCTCGTCAGCCGGACGGCGGGCGGGAGCGCGAAGATCACCGTGGCGATCAGCGCCGTCGTCGTCCCGATGCTGAACAGCAGCACCAGCGGGATCAGGTACGAGAAGGCCGGGATCGTCTGCATCCCGTCCAGGATCGGGCGCATGATCCGCTCCACCGCGTCATGGCGCCCCGCCCAGATCCCGAGCGGCACCCCGATGAGCAGCGCGATGGCCACCGCGACCAGGACCAGCGCGAGGGTCTCGATGCTCTGCTCCCACAGACCCAGGAACCCCATCGCCGCGAACCCCCCCGCGGCGACGATCCTCGCCATCCGGCGAGCGCCCCCGAGATCGCGACCGCCGTCGTCAGGAACCCGAACCACGTGAGCCGGTTGAGGACCAGGACCAGGTTGTCGAACAGCGCGTTGATCCCGTCCTTCAGCGGCGTCAGCACGTTCACGAAGATCCAGCTGGTGTCGTCGTTCTCGAGGATCCAGTTCTCGGCCGACTCGAACCAGTGGCCGATGTCGATCACCCATCTCTCGGGGAAGCCGGCGGTGAGCTGCAGGCCGATCAGCACCACGACGACCGATACGCCGAGCCACAGCAGCCTGCGACGCCACCGCGGACATGCGGCTCATGATGGATCGGGACCGGCGGTGCCTCCGGGACCTCCTCGCCGAGGATCTCGGGCCCCGGCGGGGCGTCGAGCATCGCCATCAGCGGCGTCCTCCAGCATCGCCGTCAGGACGGCGGCGCGGTCGACGACGCCGATCGCGCGGTCCCCATCGACTACACGCAGCGGCAGGTCGGATCGGGCGACGAGCGGCAGCAACTCCTGGACCACCGCGGCGTCGACGTCGCCGCCGTAGGTGCGGCCGTTGGCGCCGGCGAGCGGGGCCATGATCGTGCGAGCCGTCAGGACGTGAGCGCGCGGGACATCGCGGGTGAAGTCGGCGACGTAGTCGTCCGCGGGGTGCGCCACGACCTCCTCCGGGGTGCCGATCTGGACGAACGCCCCGTCTTTCATGATCGCGATCCGGTTCCCGAGCTTCAGCGCCTCCATCAGGTCGTGCGTGATGAAGATCATCGTCTTCCTCACATCTCGCTGCAGACGCAGGACCTGGTCCTGCATGTCGCGGCGTATGAGCGGGTCCAGGGGCGCTGAACGGCTCGTCGAAGAGCATGATCTCCGGGTCCGTGGCGAGCGCCGAAGGCGAGACCGACGCGCTGCTGCATGCCGCCGGACAGCTCGTCGGGGTATGCGTTGCCCCAGCCACCGAGCCCGACGAGCTCGAAGGACCTCCTCGGCCCTGCGGAGGCGCTCATCCTTCTCGACGCCGCGGACCTCCAGGCCGTAGGCGGCGTTCTCGACGATCCGCCTGTGCGGGAACAGGCCGAAGTGCTGGAACACCATGCTGATCTTGCGGCGGCGCAGGTCGCGGAGCCGTTCGTCGTTCAGCCGCACGACGTCCTCTCCGTCGATCATGACCTGCCCGGCGGTGGGATCAGCGCAGCCGGTTGATCATGCGAACCAGCGTCGACTTGCCCGAGCGCCGGAGAGCCCCGCGACCACGAAGACCTCGCCCTCGGCCACCTCGAAGGACACGTCGCGGACCGCCGCGACGCACCCCGTCTTCTCGAGGAGCTCCTTGCGCGAGAGCTGCGCATCGGCAGATCCCACGATCCGTTCGGCCTTGGGGCCGTAGACCTTCCAGACGTTGCGGCACGCGACGGCGGTGTCCAAGGATCCCCCTCGATCGATGGCTGCGCGGCCGTCCATCTTCTGCCTCCGGCCTCGGCCCGCGCAAGGAAGCGGTTGCGGGTGGAGCAACGCGCGGCTCGCGCGCGACCCTCGGGGTCGGGCAGGATAGGGACGTGAGCAGCTACGACTTCGTCATCGTCGGGGGCGGCTCGGCGGGATGCGCCCTGGCGAACCGGCTGTCCTGCGACCCGTCGACCCGGGTCCTGGTGCTCGAGGCGGGGCGGCCCGACTACCTGTTCGACGTCTTCATCCACATGCCGGCGGCGCTGACGTTCCCGATCGGGAGCCGGTTCTACGACTGGAAGTACGAGTCGGAGCCCGAGCCGTTCATGAACGGCCGTCGGATCTACCACGCCCGCGGGAAGGTCCTGGGCGGCTCCAGCAGCATCAACGGGATGATCTTCCAGCGGGGGAACCCGCTCGATTACGAGCGGTGGGCGTCGGACCCGGGCATGGAGACCTGGGACTACGCCCACTGCCTCCCGTACTTCAAACGGATGGAGACGTGCGTCGCGGCCGATCGCGACGACGCGCGCCGCAGCGCCTCGGGACCCCTGGTCCTGGAACGCGGCCCCGCCACCAACCCGCTGTTCGGCGCGTTCTTCGAGGCCGTGCAGCAGGCCGGGTACCCGCTGACGGACGACGTCAACGGCTACCGCGCCGGGAGGAGTTCATGCCGTTCGATCGCAACGTGCACCGCGGGCAGCCGACTTGTCCGCGGCGCCGGCCTACCTGCACCCAGTGATGGACCGCCCGAGCCTGGACGTGCAGACGCGCGCGTTCGTCACCCGGGTGCTGTTCGACGGGACGCGCGCGATCGAGGATCGAGTACCGCCGCGGCCGCGGCGAGGAGGCGCTATCCGCGCGGGCGAGGTGATCCTGTGCGGCGGCGCGATCAACACGCCACGCAGACCCTGCGGCTCTCGGGCGTCGGCAGCGCCGCCGGCTCGAGGCGCTCGGGGTGGAGGTCGTCCACGACCTCGCGGGGGTAGGCGAGCACCTCCAGGACCACCTGGAGGTCTACGTGCAGTACGCGTGCAAGCAGCCGGTCTCGGTGGCTCCGTACCTGCAGTGGCGGTACCGCCCGTGGGTCAGGGTTCAAGTGGTTGTTCTTCCGCCAAGGCCCCGGAGCCACGAACCACTTCGAGGGCAGGTTCGTGCGCGGGGCGACGACGTCGCCTGCGGCCTGATGTTCCACTTCTGCCGATCGCGGTGCGGTACGACGGCTCGTCGCCCGTAAGCGAACTATGGCTACCAGGTGCACATCGGGCCGATGTACTCCGACGCCCGCGGATCGGTCAAGATCCGCAGCACCGGCGACCGTGCACCCGGCCCTGCGCTTCAACTACCTCTCGACCGAGCAGGACCGGCGCGAATGGGTCGAGGCGATCCACGTGGCACGCGGCATCCTCAACCAGTAGAAGCTGTGGATCCGTTCAGCAGCGGTGAGATCTCGCCCGGTCCGTCCGTCTCGAGCGAGCAGCGAGGAGATCCTGGGGTGGGTCGCGCGGGACAGCGAGACCGCGCTGCACCCTTCCTGCACCGCGCGGATGGGGATCGACGAGCTCTCGGTCACCGATCCGCTCACGATGAGGGTCCACGGCCTGGACAGGGATACGCGTCGTCGACGCGTCGGTGATGCCCTACGTCACGAACGGCAACATCTACGCGCCGGTGATGGTCGCCGAGGCCGCCGACCTGATCCTGGGCAACACACCGCTCGCGCCCGAGACCGTGGACTTCTACCGGCACGAGCGCCCGACGCCGGCGGACGCGGACTCGGGCGGCGAAGGGCGAGGGCGCCTCCTCCCCTAGCCCTTGCGGCTCGCGTTAGAGCCCGGACGCTTTGCGGGGTGAGGAGCTCATCGGGGTCCCATCCTTTCAGCTCGAGCAGATCGGGTCTTGAGGCGTAGAAGATCTCGGCGGGGCGGCGCCGCCGTCCGGTAACCGCGGTGCGGCCGTTCGAAGTTGTAGAAGCGCAGCCACGCCTGCAGATCGGCGTCGATGTCTGCGACCTCGGTGTAGAAGCGGTAGCGGAAGGCCGTGCGGTAGTGCAGGTGCAGCACGGTGCCCTGGAACCGCTCGGCGAACGCGTTCAGGTTCGGCGAGCGTGCCGGAAGATCTGGTGGCGCGAGACCCCCTAGCGTGCGGCACGCGGCGGTGAACCCCGCTTGAACTCCGGCCCGCCGTCGACGACGGCCTCGGCGAGAGGCGGTAGGCCTCCCGCGTAGACCGGGGCGACGTCGTTCGCGAGGAACGTCGCGGCCCTCGCGGCGGACTTCTCCCCGGCGAAGACCCTCGCGAAGGCGAAGCTGCAGGCCCCATCGACCGCGGTGTACTGCCAGATCTTGCCCACGCCCTTGAGGTTGCCCACGTACATCGTGTCGAAGGAACACCTGCTCACCCGGTGTCGAAACCGATGTGGACGGCGGCTCGCTCGATCGCGCAGGTCGCGGAGGGCCCGCTCGGTATTTGATCGGGCCCTCCTTCTGGGCGGCCAGGGACTCCCGCCGCGGCCAACCGAGCCGGGGTGCGGTTCGGCCCGCGCCGGCGCAGCACGTTGTAGACCCCGGAGTGCGAGACCACCCAGGACCCGAAGCGGGCAAGGGGCCAGGGCGGCTGCGATCGTGCGGGGCCCTTCGGTGGGGTGGGTCACCGCGTAGGCGATGATCGTGCAAGCGGTGCGGGGAGCCGTCGATCCGGTCGCGGTGGGGCCGGCTTGGGCATGAGGCCCACCTCCCCGTAGGCGAGGTAGCGGGTCCCTGAGTTCGTAGAAGCGACTGGTAGAGATCCCCGCCTCCCGACAGGCTTGGACCACACTCACCTCCTTGCGGAAGACGCGGTCCAACAACTGCTTGCGGAGCCGGTACGAGACTCGTTGCCGGAGCCACGGGCATCTCCTTCCCGTCGAGTTGTCCCTCAGCGGGTGGAGCATGCTCGTGGCTCTTCTGCGGGTGTGGGGAGGTTACCGGGGTGTCCGGTTCCTACGTGGGCAGCAAGCCCTAGCCCAGCCCGAGCATCAGCAGGCCGCCCACCACGAGACCGATCCCCACGACCTGGTTCGGCACGGTCGCTCTGGAGCAGGAGCAACGAGAGCACGACCGCGACGAGCGGGAACACCGCGCTGGCGGCGAGCGTGATCGAGACGCTGGCCGCGCTCCGCCCCCGCAAGGAGTCCGATCACCACGACGTCCGCGACCGCGGCGATCAGCGCCATCGCCAGGCCCCGCCGGTCCGCAGCCGCGCAGGCCTGGTCCCGGGCGAGGATCGCGAGCGGGATGTAGCAGATGACCTGGGCCACGCGGGACGCCCAGACGCCGACCACCCGAAGTAGGCGAACTGGGCCAGGTACCCCCAGCGAGGAACCCGGCGGCCACGCCGAACGCGACCGCCGCCAGCACGGCCCACGGAACGCCCGCCCCACGCTCCGCATCCCCGCGCGGAACCGTTGCAGATCGGTCGACACGAGCATCACGCCCGCGACCGTCACCAAGGTCCCGATCATCGCCATCGACCCGGGCCGCTCGTCCAGGAAGACCACCGCGAGCAGGACCCCGACCACGGCGTACGTCGCGCCGATCGGGCTCACGACCGCCACGGGCCCGAGCTGCAGCGCCCGGTAGTGGCTCAGGTACGCCGCGGCGGCGCAGATCCCGTTCAGCGCCACGAGCTGACCGGCACCAGCGGCGAGATCGCGTCGCCGGAGCCGAGCATCGCGGTGACCACGAGGGCCGACAGCGCCTGCCCGACGATCACCGCCAACGTGCTACCGATCCGTCGCCCGGCCAGCGCGCCGCTTCGAAGTCGGCGAGCCCGAACCCGAGCGCCGCGATCGGCCGTAGATCACGCGCGGCGGCGGCCTGTGGCCCGCCTCGCCGGAGGACCGGTGGTCGGACCTCGGCCAGGGCGTCCACGGCCACGGCGCCGCGCGCCGACACCAGGAGCGGGTTGGCCTCGGGCGACGTAGACGCCCACGCGGGTCGTGAGCCGCCCGGGCGATCGCCGCAACGGCGCGAGCCGTGGCGGCGAGGTCGTGGCGGCCCGGGTCGAGGAGCCCGCATCGCCCACCTGCTCGTCGACGAAGCGCCGGGCCTGCGTAGAAGCCGCAGCGGCGCCGCGACGAACGTCGCGTCGCCCGCCTCCGCGAGCGTCGCCAGGCGCATCGTGACGCAGGCCCCGAACCGCTCGTCGATCACGGCACCCACCAGGACCTCGGCTCCGGAGACCATCGCCTGGACCAGGACCCGCGGGCGCGAGCGCCCAGCTCGGGTCGCCGCCTCCAGCACATCGGCGGCCGCGATCTCCACGTCCGTCCCGTTCCTCAGGCCGAGGTGGACGCCGCCGAGCTTCGCCTTGTGCGGGAGCTCCAGGGCCAGCGCCTTGACGGCGACGGGGAACCCGATCCGGGCCGGGCGCGACGCTCCGCGCCGCGCGGCGGATCGCGCACGATCGCCTCGGCGGGGCGCCGGACGCCGTAGGCGGCCAGGGCTTGCCTCGGCCTCATCTGGCGGGCCGCTCCCGCGCAGCAGCGCAGCGCGCGGGCGCGAGCCGGCGTGCGGCGGGAGATCCGGCGTCGCGCGCCGGGTCGCGTCCTGGAGCTCGACCAGCGCCCGGATCGCGCCGGTCGCGGCCCGGTGTCCCTGCAGGAACGGTATCCCCGAGCGCCGGACGAACGCGTGCGACGCCTCGCCGTACGCCAGCGCGCTCATCGATACCGAGACGAAGACGACCCCCGTTCC
Source organism: Actinomycetota bacterium (assembly GCA_046330185.1). Lineage (GTDB taxonomy): Bacteria > Actinomycetota > UBA4738 > UBA4738 > HRBIN12 > DATBLY01. The sequence continues at coordinate 25,613 of JAXLTF010000008.1, read as the reverse complement.
CCGGCGCAACGCCCGCACCTCGTCGATGACGGGCTCCGCCCACACGCCGTCGTCCTGCGTCCGAGGCGGGAACGCATCGAAGGCGACCAGGCCGACGGCGGGATCTCCCGCGAGCGCGCGAAGGGCGCCGCGGAACATCCGCGTCTCGACGGCGGCCTGGCCGGTGACGTCCAGCGGGTTGTTCTGCGACGCGAACGCGGGCAAGGCCCGTCTCAGGCGGCGCCTCGTGGCGGCGGAGAACTCGGGAAGCTCCAGCCCCCGGGCGCCGGCCGCCTCGGCGAACAGCGTGCATGCGCCTCCGGACTGCAGCGCCGCGGCGATCCCGGGGGTCCGCAGGCGGCGGTGATGCGCGAGGAGCAGCGCCGCCTCGAACATCGTGACGGGGTCGTCGATCAGCACGACCCCGTGTCCCCGGAACCAGGCGTCGCGCAGCGCGGTGTCGCCCGCGAGCGCGCCCGTGTGCGCGACGATCGAGCGGCGCGCCGCCTCGCTTCGTCCCTCGGGGGCGCAGATCAGCACGGGCTTGCGCGCGGCGCGCAGGGCGTCGAGCCCCCGTCCGATCCCCTCGACGTCGCGCATCGTCTCGACGTAGGAGGTGACGACGCGCGTGTGCGGGTCCGATGCCGCCCAGGCGAAGAGATCCCCCAGCCCGAGCACCGCCTCGTTGCCGACGCCGAGGATGATCCGCAGGCCGGCGCCCCGGTCGCTCGCGAGCTGGCTCATCGTCCACGCGACCGTGCCGCTCTGCGACAGGACCGCGATCGACCCGGGGACCGGCCGCGGCGGCGGGGCGGTCCCGTATGGAGCCACGCGCTCGACGTAGTTGACGAAGCCCTCGACGTTCGGGCCCAGCACGGGCAGGTCGTGCGCGCGTGCGGCGCCCCGCAGGTCGTCCTGGAGCCTTCGGCCCTCCTCGCCCGCCTCGGCGAACCCCGACGACACGACCATCGCGCTGCGGACGCCCGCGCGCCCGCACGCGTCCACCATCCGGACGGCGACCCGGGCCGGCACGACGATCACGGCCAGATCGACCCCCCGCGGCAGCTCCTCGACGCCGGCGCGGCAGGGTCGCCCCCAGACCTCGTCGTACTTCGGGTTCACCGGGTAGAGCTCGCCGTCGAACCCGAGGTGCCTGAGCGATCGCTCGATCTCGGGGGCCCAGCTGTCCGGCGACTCGGAGGCTCCCACGACCGCGATCGATCGCGGGGACAGCAGCGGCCGCAGACGCGCGGGGTTCATCCGGTCCGGAGGCCTCTCGTCGCGGTCACGAGGGATCGCCCCGGAACCTCGAGTCCCGCCAGGCGATCGCCTCCTTCAGCCCCCGCTCGGTCGTGATCCTCCGGAACTCGGCGCGATCCGGAAGATCCGCGGTCTCGATCATCGTGTCGAGCTCCGTGTTCGACTCGAGGGCCTGCCGGAACCCGGCGACGTCCCAGGCCCGGTTCACGGCGCGCTTCGTGGTCTGGATCACGAAGGGCTCGTTCTTGGCGATCTCCTCCGCGAGCGCCAGGGTCTCGTCGTCCAGGCGGTCGCGCGGGACCACGCGGTTGACCAGCCCGATCCGCAACGCCTCGTCCGCGGGGATCCGGTCCTCCCCGGTGAACAGGAGCTCCTTGGCCTTACGCACGCCCACGACCCAGGGCAGGAACATCGAGACGACGCCCGACCCGAACCGCACGTCCACGTAGCCGAAGAACGAGTCGTCCGCGGCGACGGCCAGGTCGCAGGCGAGCATCAGGTCCGTGCCGCCGGCCAGGCAGTACGAGTGGACGCTCGCGATCACCGGCTTCGGGCAGTCGAGGATCTCGAGCATCCTGGCCGTTGAGCTCCGCAGCTCCTCGTGCCAGTGCCTGGCGTCGAGCGCCCCCCCGCGGGCGTCCTCGTTCAGGTCGTAGCCCGCGCAGAACGCCCGGCCGGCGCCCCGAAGGATCACCGCGGCCACGCTCTCGTCCTCACCGGCCAGCGCGATCGCCTCCGAGAGGGAGGAGATCAGCTCGCCGTTCAGGGCGTTCAGCGCCCGGGCCCTGTTCATCGTCAGGCGCCGGACGGGACCGAGGTCCTCGGTCAACAGCGTCGGCTCGTTCGCAGCGTCCTCGCTCATGCTCCCTCCGCTCCTCGCGCCCATCGGCCGGTCGGGCATCGTATCGGCGGGAGCGCTCGGCCCGTCAACGGTGGGAGCAGGCGGCGCGGTCGTGAACCGACCCACGTCGCGCCCTCGTACGGTTGGATGGAAGGGTCGAACGCCCGGCCGCCTTGCGCTGCGCGCTGCGCCTGTGGTACCACCGGAGCAGCGAGCTTTGAACCGCCGGTCAGTCGACGTGGATCGACGCACAGAGGGGGATCGAACGCCATGCCCGGACCAGGACGCCCGCATCCGATGAACCGCCGGGACTTCCTCCGCCGCGCCGGAGGGGCGGCGGTCGCGATGCCCAGCCTCGCCGCGATCCTCGCGGCATGCCAGAAGCCCGGCACGACGTCCGGAGGCAACGGGCCGACCGGAGGGACGACCGGCGCCGTCGACCTGGAGAACATCCCGATCGCGACCCCCAACTCGCCGGTCGAGCTGCCGTTGGTCGGTGAGCCGATCCCCACGGACACCCCGATCGAGGCGGGTGCCACCCTGCAGGTCTACAACTGGGACGCGTACTTCTACAAGAAGGTCCTGGCCGCGTTCGAGGACGAATACGACGTCAAGATCGAGTGGACGACCTTCAACAACATGGAGGAGGGGATCCAGAAGCTCGTCTCGGGCCAGGTGACCGCCGACGTGTTCTTCCCCACCACCGACTACATCCGCAGGCTGGTGGCCAGCGAGAACCTGCAGCCGCTCAACCTGGAGCTGATCCCGAACCTCGCCTCCACCGTCTGGCCGGTGTTCTCGGATCCGGGTCCCTGGTACGACCTGGGGGCGCGGTACACGGTCCCGTACGTGATCTACACGACCGGCGTGGCCTACCGCCGCGATCGCGTGGAGGACGCGCAGATGGATGCGCTGGGGTACGAGGCGTTCTTCGACCCCGCGTTCAGGGACCAGGTCGCCTACTACGACTCCTATCGCGACGCGATCGGCATGATGCTGCTGCGCAACGGCGTGACCGACCCCGATTCGGACGATCCCGCTGCGATCGACGCCGCGAAGGACGCGATCCTTCAGATGATCAACGACAACGGGGCCCGGCTGTCGGTCAACGGCACGTACGCGAAGCTCCCGGAGGGCGAGTTCACCGTCTCGCAGGCGTGGTCGGGCGACATCGTCGGGGCGAAGTACTACCTGCCGAAGGGCACCTCCGAGGACGTGCTGGGCTACTGGTACCCGGACGACCAGAAGGGCCTGATCGGCAACGACACGATCGTGATCCCCTCTGACGCGCCCAACCCGCGGCTCGCGCACGAGTTCCTCAACTTCCTGCTGGATGAGAAGTGGGGGTTCATGAACTTCGCCGATTGGAACGGGTACCAGCCTCCGTTCACCTCGATCGAGCCCGACCGACTCATCCAGGAGGGCGTGGTGCCGCCGTCGCTGTCGAAGGCGGTCGTCAGCGAGGAAGAGTTCAAGGTGGGATACATCCAGAGCGAGCTGACGCCCGAGGCCGACGCGATCTGGCTCGCGGCCTGGAACGAGATCCTGGCCGGTGGCTAGGCGCCGCCTCCGCAAGAAGCGCGCCGACGCCGGCCCCTCCGACCAGCGCAGCGGCGCCCTGTACCCGGGCTGGTACTGGCCGTCGTTCACGGGGCCGGGCGTCCTGTGGCTGGCGCTGTTCTTCCTCCTGCCGCTCTACGTCGTGCTGGCGGTCGCGTTCGGCACGGTCGATCCGTTCTTCAGGACCCCGCTTCCCGTCTACCAGCCGTGGTGGTGGAGCTTCGACACGTTCTCCGCGACGCTCGAGAAGTTCTACGCCGGCGACCACATCTATCTCGGACCGCTGATCCGCACGATCGTCTACGTGGTCGCGGCGAGCGTGATCTGCCTGGTGATCGGCTACGCGGTCGCGTACTACGCGGCGCGCCACGCCGGCAGGCGCAAGGGGCTGATCCTGGTCCTGCTGGTCGCCCCGTTCTGGATCAGCTACCTGATGCGGATCTACGCCTGGCAGAGCCTGCTGCAGCCCGACGGCTACGTCAACGACATCATCGGCGTGTTCGGCGTGCCGCCGGTGGAGTGGCTGGCCGGCAAGCCCTTCACCGTGGTGATGGGCCTGGTCTACGGCTACATCCCGTTCATGATCCTGCCGCTGTTCGGATCGCTCGACCGGATCAACGGGAGCCTGCTCGAGGCCGGGCGCGACCTTGGCGCGAGCCCGATGCAGACCTTCATGCGTGTCACGCTCCCGCTCTCGAAGCCGGCGATCCTGGCGGGCATCGTGATCGTGTCGCTGCCGATGTTCGGCGACTACTACACGAACGCGCTGCTCGGATCCACGACCACGTCGATGTACGGGAACCTGCTCGACGCGGCGGTCGGCCAGGCGGGACAGGGTCCTGAGGCCGGTTCGCTCACGCTGATCCTGATCTTCCTGGTGATGGTCCCGATGTTCTACTACCTGCGCGCCACCAGGCGCGCCGCCGAGGGGGCCCAATGAGCGACGCCGCCGGCGACATGCTGCACGGGGCGTCCGGGGTCGGGCGGGCGGGGGGAACCTCGCGCTGGCTCCACAACCCATGGCGCAAGCCCCATTTCCTGGCGGCCGTAACGTGGGGCTACCTGCTCTGGGCGCTCGTGCCGGTGGTGATCGCGGTGATCTTCTCGTTCAACTCCGGACGCTCGAGGAGCACCTGGCAAGGGTTCTCGATGCGCTGGTGGTACCAGGACCCGTTCGACTCGCTCTGGCACGACGAGGCGCTGCGGACCGCGATGTTCCAGACCTTCCGCCTATCGGTCCTCACCGTCATCATCGCGGTCCCGTTGGGGACCGCGTTCGCGATCGGGATCGACCGGTGGCGCGGCCGACCCGCGGGCGCGGCGAACTTCACGATGCTGTTCTCGTTCGTGATCCCCGAGATCATCCTTGGCGTCTCGATGTTCCTGCTCTTCACGAACCTCCTGCTGAACGTCCTCGACCTCGGCACGGTCGCACAGGTGATCGGCCTCGTGACGTTCCAGATGTCGTACCCGTTCATCATCGTGCGAGCGCGCCTGTTGTCGATCGGGCCGGAGTACGAGGAGGCCGCGATGGACCTCGGCGCGACGCCCAGCCAGTCGCTGCGGCGCGTCCTGCTGCCGCTGCTGTGGCCGGCGATCCTCGCGAGCATCGCGTTGGTCTTCGCCGACTCCGTCGACAACTTCGTGACGGTCCGCTACCTGTCGGGTCCCGCCGCGAGCGAGCCGCTCTCCGTCAAGATCTACAGCGCGGCGCGATCCTCGCCGACCCCGGCGGTCAACGCGGCCGCGACCGTGATGCTGATCTCCACGATGGTCATGATCGCGTTGGGCTGGCTGCTGTACAAGCGGCTCGCGAAGGACGAGGAACAGGCGGGCGTGGGGGGCTTCGTCCAGCTGTGAGCCTAGGAGCGGCGGCCGCGATGCGGCCCCGCCCGCCGGTCAGCTCGCCTCGGCGTCCTCGAACTCGGTCTCGGCCTCGATCGGGGTGCCGGTGTCCGGCAGGACGCGGAGCGCCTCGCGCGGGAGGTGCACCGAGACGGGGGTCCCCGAGGCGAAGGGCAGCGCTCCGCCCTCGTTCTGGATCCAGGCCTGCAGGTGCTGGCCCGGAGCGAGGTTCACGTACACGTGCAGGATCGAGCCGACGTAGACGACGCGCTCGACCATCCCGGGGATCCGATTCTCCCCGGTCGTGCCCGACGTCTCCAGGTCCACGCGCTCGGGGCGGATCGTGACCTTCGCCTGACCCGTCGTGTCCGACTCCCCCTGCCCGGCCACCATCTCGAACTCGCCGACGCGCACCCTGCACCCACCGGACGTGGCACCGCCGGCGGTCCCCGCCATCAGGTTCGACACGCCCAGGAAGTCCGCCACGTATGCCGTCCGCGGCTCCTCGTAGATCTCCTTCGGCGGGCCGACCTGCTCGACCTGGCCCTGCGACATCACGGCGATCCGGTCGGACATCGTGAGCGCCTCTTCCTGGTCGTGCGTCACGTAGATGAACGTGATCCCTACGCGCTCCTGCAGCGACTTCAGCTGCACCTGCAGGCCCTTGCGGAGCTTGGCGTCGAGCGCCCCGAGCGGCTCGTCCAGGAGCAGCACGGCCGGGTTCAGGATCAGCGCCCGCGCCAGCGCGACACGCTGCTGCTGGCCGCCCGAGAGCTGCCCGGGCCGGCGCTTCGCGAACTGCGTCAGCTGCACCAGCTCGAGGGCGTCGGCGACGCGCTGCTTCGTCTCCTGCTTCGTCGCCTTCTGGTACCGCAGGCCGAACGCGACGTTCTCTTCCACCGAAAGGTGCGGGAAGAGCGCGTAGTTCTGGAACACGGTGTTCACGTTGCGCTTGTGCGGCGGGATCTGAGCGACGTCAGCGCCGTCGAGCAGGATCTGTCCCTCCGTTGGACGCTCGAACCCGGCGACCATCCGCAGGGTGGTCGTCTTGCCGCATCCGGACGGTCCGAGCAGAGAGAAGAACTCGCCCGGAGGCATCTGAAGGTTGATGCCCGCCACTGCGGTGAACTCGCCGAAGCGCTTCACCAGGTCGACGAGCTGTACCTCTCCCCCCGCCATCGCCCGCGCAGCATAGCCCGGTCACCCCGCGGTCGGTCAAGGCTGACCCGCCGTTCAGCCCGTGTGCGAGGATGCGGCGATGGCGGCCGGGGCGAGCGATCGCAGGGAGGACGCATCGGTCCGGTTCCGCCGCCACGTCCTCCCGCTGCTGGCGGGCTACTGGTCGTTCGGTCAGTTCTGGGGCGTCTGGGTGATCCTCGTGTACGAGCTCCAGCGCGACCGGACCATCTCCGACGCCGGCCTGGGCATCGACTACATGCTGACCTCGCTCACGGCGGTCGCGGCGATGCTGTTCCTGGCTCCCCGCCTTCAGGGGCTACCGCTTCGCTCGAGCGTGCCCATGTCTCTCGCGACCCTCGGGCTCGCGACCACGGCCGCGGCCGCCGTTCCGGACGCCGGCCTTGTGCTCGCGTTCGCCCTGATCGGCCTCGGCAACGGGCTGATCGACGTCTACCTGAACGTCGCCGCGCAGCGTCTGGAGGTTCGTTCGCGCCGCCCGGTGCTCCAGTGGCTGCACGCGTCGTACGCGCTGGGCGGGGTCACGGGCGCGATGCTCGCCGGGGCGATCCGGGCTGCCGGACTGGACTACCGGCTGGGGTTCGCGCTCGAGGCAGCGGCCCTGTTCGCGACCGCGGCCTGGACCGCCGCGACCGTCACACGCGATCCGCCGGCCGCCGCGGTCAGGACCTCGATGGCGCTGTCGCCGCTGTTCCGTACCCCGGCCTTGTGGGTGCCGGCGTTGATCGTGATGGCGACGTTCCTGGTCGAGGGCTCGATGGACGTCTGGTCCGGCCTCTACCTGCGCGACCAGCTCGGCGCCTCGGCCGCGGTGGCCGCGACGGTGTTCGTCGCGTTCGCGGGCGCGGCGTTCGTGGGGCGACTCGTGGCGAGCCGCGTCCTGTTCGGACGGGGCCGGCGGGCCACGATCGTCGTGGCGGGCGTTGGGGCCACGGCTTCGGGCGCGATCGCCGTCCTTACCGACAGCGTCCTGGTGGTGGGCGCCGCGTTCCTGCTCCTGGGGTTCACGATCTCGGCGGTGTCGCCGGCCGGCTTCGGCATGGTCGAGGAGCTCGCGCCCGCCGACGATCAGGCGAACGCGCTCGCGGCCGTGACGACGATCGGCTACACGGGCTTCATCTGGAGCCCGCCGCTGCTGGGATGGCTCGCGCAGACGCTCAGCCTGCGCGCCGCGATGGCGACGATCGTCGTCGCCACGCTCGGCATCGTGGCCGGAGGCCTGGCCGCGCCGAGGGCCGGCCCGGCGGTCCGTTCGCGACCGGACTAGCCGCGAGGCGGAGGCGGGGGCTCCGGCGGTGGCGGCGCCATCCCGATGCCCCAGGCGTTGGCCCCGCCGTCCACGGCGACCGTCGTGCCGGTGATGTAGCCGCCGCCGTCCGACGCCAGGAACGCGATCGTCGCCGCGACCTCCTCGGGCATCCCGGCGCGGCGCATCGGGACCTGCTCGGCGAACGCGTCGATGACCGCCTGGCCGCCGTACCGCAGCACTCCTTCCGTCTGGACCAGACCCGCGGCGACGCAGACCGACCGGATCCCGTACCTCGACCACTCCAGCGCGATGCCGGCCGCCAGCGTCTCCAGCGCGGAGCGCGCCATCGACGAGTGCACCATCGTCGGGATCCCACGTCTGGGGCTGAATCCAACGAACGCGACGAACCCCGAGCGCTGCGGGATCATCCAGCGCTCCGCGACACGCCGCGTGACGTCGAAGGGCGCGTCGACGTTCAGCCGGTGGACGGCGCGCAGCCCCTTGAGGGAGACGTCCTCGAGCGGCGCGGCGAACTGGCCCCCGGCGTTGTTCACCAGGATGTCGACACGGCCGAAGCGCTCGTCCACGGCCTCGAGGAACGCGCCGACCTGCTCGGGCTCCCGCACATCGGCCGACATCGAGAGGCACGCCGCCCCTCCCGCCTCCAGCTCGTCGCGGACCGCATCGAGGGGTTCGGGACGACGACCGCAGATCGCGACCGAGGCGCCGGACGCCGCGAGGATCCGGGCCGTGGCCCGGCCGATGCCGGTCCCGCCGCCCGTGACCATCGCCACGCGCCCGGCGTGGGCGTCGGAGGCCAGCGGGGATCTGAACCTGTCGACCATCATGCTCCCGGAGTATGCCCGAAGGCGGGGTCCGGGCCGCGGGGCGCGGGCTCGCCCCGATGCCCGTAGGATGGCAACCGATGGCATGGCTCCTGCTCATCCTCGTCCTGATCGCCGCCGCGTTCGGGGTGCTGGGCGCCGTCATCAAGGCCACGGTCTTCGTCGTCCTCACGATCATCTTCGTCGTGATGACGCTCGCCGTGATCGCGTACCTGGTCTTCCGACAGCAGGCACGGAAGATGCAGGAGCAGTTCGAGCGCCGCCTCCAGCCGCCGCCGACCGACACCCCGCTGGGACGCGACGACCGCTACTGATCGGCGCCCGATCCCGACGGCGTCTACCGCTCGGGGACCGGTCCCCCCGGGTGCTCCGCCAGGTGCCGCGCGAGCTCCAGGACGCGTTCGCGATCCTCGGGGGCGAGCGGAGCCAAAAGGGCGCGCAGCTCCTCAACCGAAGCCAGGAGGGCTCGGGTCCTGCGCAGGCTGGGGTCCTCCTCCCAGTCGGAACCGGGTCCCGTCGCGTCCGGATCGTCGCTCATGGCCCGATGGAACCACATCCGCCGCTCGGATGGGAACCTCCCCGGCGCGGGACGAGCGCTCCGATCAACCGTCCGAGCGCTCGCGACGCCAGCCCCAGACGAACCAGACGATCCCGCGCCCGGCCGCCAGGAACATGAGCGTGAACAGCAGCGCGACGGCCAGGAACGTCAGGAACCGTCCGGGCTCGTCGGGCGAGCCCACCAGCAACGAGCGGATCGTCACGCCGATCGGGATGGCGACGATCCATGTCCGGAGCAGGGACGCGAGGCTCGGTCGGCGATAGAGCCCGAGCAGCAGCGCGGCGCCGAACCAGGCCGACACGAGCGGGACGGCGTTGCGGAGGAAGATCGTCGCGACCGAGACCAACCGGTGCTGCTCCATCCCCACCAGGACGAACGCGATCAAGGCGAGCGTGTCCGATGCGACGAGCGCCGGGGTCGGCACCCGCGTCGTGTCGCGGCGGGGGGCGGCGCGCATGCCCCATCGTCTCACGAGCCGTACGCTCCCTCCCATGGCGCGAACCACCAGGTCGTCCGGGTCGCCGGCCGGGGTGGCGGCACGCCGTCGCGCGGCCCTCGACGAGCTCCGCGCCGCGGCCGATCCGGGGCGGCTCCCGGGGATGGCCATGGTCGGGATCGTGACCGACCGCGCGCTCGGCGTCTCGATCCCGGCGCTCCGCCGGATCGCCCGCGCGCACCGCGGCGATCACGCGCTGGCGCTCGCGCTGTGGGACTCGGGCATACACGAGGCCAGGATCCTGGCCTCGATGGTGGACGACGCGGAGCATGTGACCGGCGAGCAGATGGAGGCGTGGGTCGCCGCGTTCGACTCCTGGGATCTGTGCGACCAGGTGACCGGGAACCTCTTCTCGCGGACCCCGGATGCGCTGCGGACGGCTCGGGCGTGGACGGGGCGTCCGGAGACCTTCGTGCGCCGGGCGGGGTTCGCGATGCTCGCGCAGCTCGCCCACCGCGACCACGAAACGTCCGACGCCGTGTGGGAGCGCCAGCTGCCGCTCATCCGCCGCGGCGCGACCGACGACCGCAACGCCGTGATGAAGGCGGTGAGCTGGGCGCTCCGGCAGATCGGCAAGCGCGACGAGCACCTGAACGACCGAGCGATCGCGGAGGCCGAGGCGCTGCTGGAGCTCGGGTCACGCCCCGCGCGGTGGATCGCCCGGGACGCGCTGCGCGAGCTGCGGAGCGACGCGGTCCGGGCACGCCTGCGCGCCGGCTAGCTCCCGTCCGCGGGTGCCACGACGGCCTCGACCTCGATCTCGACCTTCCAGCGCGGATCCAACAAGGCGACCACGACCACCATCGTCGAGGCGGGGCGGATGTCGCCGAACACCGACCCAAGCCGGGCGCCGATCGCCTCCCAGTCGCTCGGGTCGGTCAGGTACGTGCGCGTGCGCACGACATCCGTCCAGGTCGCCCCGGCTTCGGCCAGGGCCTCGCCGACGATCTCGAGGCACAGGGCCATCTGCTCGCCGGGATCGGGATCGACCTCGCCGTCGGCCCGGATCGGCGCCGTCCCCGACACCAGGACCCGCTCGCCGACCCGCACCGCACGGCTGAAGCCGATCACCGGCTCGAACGGGGAGCCCGAGGAGATCCGTAGCCGCTGCACGCGACGACGATACGCGACGACCCGGCCGCGGGACATCCGCCCCGGGCCGGGTCGTCGTCGGCTACGACTGCTGCTCGCCGGCCTCGACCAGCTCGGCGGGGGTGTCCGGGATGGTCGCAGTCAGCTCCGGCTCGTGACCCTCCACGTTGATCTGCGGGAGCCACTCGAGCCAGCTCGGCAGGTACCAGTTCCAGTCGCCCAGCAGGCGCATCCCCGCCGGGACGAGCAGGCACCGCACGATCGTCGCGTCCAGCAGGACCGCGACCGCGAGGCCGAACCCCATCTGCTGGAACGGTCCGAGCCGGCCCGAGGCGAACCCCGTGAAGACGACCACCATGATGATCGCGGCACCGGTGATGATCCCGGCCGTCGTCCGCAGCCCGTACGCGACCGCTTCCGTGTTGTCGTGGGTCTTGTCGTACTCCTCACGGATCCTGGTGAGCAGGAACACGTGGTAGTCCATCGACAGGCCGAACAGGATCGAGAACAGGAACAGCGGCAACCAGGCCTCGATCGCCTCGCTCTGTTGGAAGTTGAAGCCGATCGAGTTGAAGAACCCGATCCCGACGCCCTTCTGGAAGACCAGCGTCACGGCGCCGTACGCGGCCCCGACCGAGAGCAGGTTCATCAGGATCGCCTTGATCGGCAGGACCAGAGAACGGAACACGACCATCAAGAGCAGGAACGACAGCCCCAGCACGAACGCCAGGACGATCCACTGGTACTGGTCCGTCACGCCGAGGAAGTCGTAGAAGAACGCCGTGTTGCCTCCGACGTAGACCTCCACGCCCGGCACGTCCCCGAACGCAGCCGGCACCGCCTCGTCGCGCAGCTGCGCGATCGTCGAGAACGCTGCGTCGTTCTGCGTCTGGCCCCGCAGGAACGTTGAGATCCGCACGGCCGAGCCATCCGCGGCCGGCACGATCTGCGTCTGCGGTGACAGCGTCGGTACCTGGCCGATCTCCTGCTGCAGGGTCCCGATCGCGGCCTGCGCGGCGTCGCTGTTCACGTCCCCGACCACGATGATCTCGACCGGGTCCGCCAGGCCCCCGGCGAACTCCCGCTCCAGCGTCAGGAACGCGACCTTGGCGGGCACGTCCGGCAGGTGCTCGATGTCGGTCGAGCTCCCCTTGTTCAGCTGGAGGTAGAAGGAAGCCAGACCGCCCATGATCGCCACGCTGACGATCAGGTAGATCCACGGGCGCGCCATCACGCTGCGCGCCAACCGGTCCCACACACCGCCCTGCACATCGTGCGGGCTGTCGAGCCTCGCGCGCTTGGACAGACGGGGCCAGTTGATCCGGTCGCCGAGCTTGGCCAGGACGGCCGGGAGCAGGGTCATCGACGACACGATCGACACGAGCGTGACGAAGATCGCGCCGGCGGCCAGGGAGCGGAAGATCGTCGTGGGGATGATGAACATCCCGAGCAGTGCCAGGACGACGGTCATGCCGCTGAAGAACACCGCGCGGTTCGCGGTCGCGCCCGCGGCCCCGATCGCGTCCAGCTTCTCGAACCCCTTCTTCCGCTCCTCGCGGAACCGAGACACGATGAACAGCGAGTAGTCGATCCCCACCGCCAGCCCGATCATCGAGATGATGTTCGCGACGAACAGGTTGAAGTCGACGATCTGTCCGACCAGGGCCGTGATGCCCAGTGCGACCGTGATGGCCACGATCGCGATGCCGATCGGGACGAGGGCGGCGACGATCGCGCCGAACACGACCACGAGCACCACCAGCGCGACCATCACGCCGATCGACTCGCCCTTGCGGGCGTCCTCCTCGGCGATCTTCGTGAAGTCGGCGTTGAGCGTGGCCTGCCCGGCGAGCTGTGTCGTGAAACCGTCGGCCTCGTTCTCGACGAGCACCTCACGGAGCCGCTCGACCGTCGCGTCGTCGATCTCCCGGATCGGGACGGCGATCAGCGTGTAATGGCCATCCTCGGAGACCATCCCGGCCGCCTGCTCCGGCGCCGCCTCCTGCAGGTCCCAGGTGGTGGTGGGCGGTGCCGCCAGGTGGTCGGTCTCGGCGCCCAGGGCGGCCTGCAGCTGTTGCACGTAGGCCTGGAACCCCGCGTCGTCGACCGTGAGGTCATCGGAGTGCACGATCACGTACTCGGTGCTCTTCCCGGCCTCTTGAGCGGTGAACGTGTCGTCGATCACCTCCTGGGCCCTGACCGATTCAGGCTGGTTGGTGAACGCGATGTCGTTCGTCAGCACACCGCCCAGCAGGGCGCCCGCGGCCGCCCCCATCAGCACGGTGATGACGGCCCAGATGCCGATCGTCCGCCATGGGTGACGGCTCGACGCGCGGGCCAGGGATTCGGGATTAAGACGCATCCTGGTCAGCCTCCTTACGTTCCGGTTCCTTGCGTGTCGCTCTCGCCCCCGGGGGCCTCACCCGACGATCGGAGCCGGAGCGACGTCTTCGACATCGCGGCGACGACCTGCCCCTCGTATGGACGTACGGTGTATGCTTACGGCGTACGAAGCCTAGGTGTACGACGTAAGGGTGTCAACCCCCGACCGAGGTGAACGTTCCATGGCTACCACGAAGGCTCGCGGTCGACCCGCTCACAGGCCGCGCGAGCGGCTGACGCGGGACCGGATCGTCGAAGCCGCGCTGCGAGTGATGGACACCGAGGGGCTGGACGCGGTCTCGATGCGCCGGGTGGCCCGTGAGGTCGGCGTGGAGGCGATGTCGCTCTACCACCACGTGCGGGACAAGGACGACCTGCTCCGGGCGATCTGCGATAGGGCCATGGACAGCTTCGAGTTCCCGCAGGCCGCGGGCGAATGGTCCGAGCAGATCCGCGCCGGCGCCCGCGCGTGGCGCCGTCTGCTACAGGCGCATCCGGACCTGATGCGGCTGTTCGCCATGACGCACGGACCCGACCCGCGCTCGGCGGAAGCGCTCGAGCCCACCGAGTTCGCCATGCGGGTGATCCGCGCGGCCGGCCTGTCGGACCGGGACACGCTCCAGGCCTTCCACGCGTTCGGCGGCTACATCCAGGGATTCGTGATGATGGAGGGCGGCCCGATCAAGGGGACGCCCGATCACGGCGAGGCGTTCGACGCGGACGCCATACCGGCGGACGCCTACCCCGTCCTGGCGGCCGTCAGCCGGTACTTCGCGGAGTGCGACGCCGACGAGCAGTTCGAGTTCGGGCTGGATCTGATGATCCGCGGGCTCCAGGCCCGCGTCGCGGCCACGCGCGGCGACGCCGGCTAGCGCAGGCGCAGCTCCGCGCCGACCCGGCCGAAGGTCTCTAGCGCCTCCGCGAGGTCCTGCTCGGTGTGATCCGCGGTCACGATCGTGCGGACGCGCGCCTGTCCGCGCGCCACCGTCGGGAACACGATCGCCGGGCAGAACACCCCCTCCTCGAAGAGCCGGCGGGCGAACTCCTGCGTGGCCTCCTCGTCGCCCGTGATCACGGGGGTGATCGGCGTCTCGGACGCGCCCGTATCGAACCCCAGGTCGTGAAGCCCGGCCTTGAACGCCGCCGTGTTGGCCCACAGGCGCTCGAGGCGGCCGGGCTCGTCGGCGATCACGTCGAGCGCGGCGAGGCACGCCGCCACCACGGCCGGCGGCGCGGACGTCGAGAACAGGTAGGGACGGCCCCGGTTCTGGAGCCACGCGACCAGGTGCGGCGGTCCCGCGATGAACCCCCCGAGGACGCCGATCGCCTTCGACAGGGTCCCGACCTGGACGTCGACGCGACCCTGCAGCCCGAAGTGGTCCACGGTCCCCGCGCCCCCCGCGCCCAGGACGCCGGTCGCGTGCGCGTCGTCCAGCATCATGATCGCCCCGTGCCGCTCGGCGACCTCGACCAGCGCGGGGAGCGGCGCGATGTCCCCGTCCATCGAGAAGACCCCGTCGGTGATCAGGAGCTGGCGCCGGCCCGGCCGGGCCGACCCCGTCAGCAGGGCGTCGGCGGCTCTCGGCGTCCTTGTGCGGGAACACCTTGATCTCGGCCCGCGACAGCCGGGCGCCGTCGATGATCGACGCGTGGTTGAGCTGGTCCGAGACGATCACGTCCTGCTTCGTGAGGATCGCCGCGACCGTGCCGGCTGTTCGCCGTGAACCCCGACTGGAACATCAGCGCGTCCTCGGCGTGCTTGAACGCGGCGAACCGCCGTTCGAGCTCGCGGTGCATCGTCATCGAGCCCGCGATCGTGCGGACCGCCCCGCTCCCCGCGCCGAACGCGAGCGCCGCGTCCGCGGCCGCGCGGTCCAACCGGGGGTGGTTCGCCAGGCCGAGGTAGTTGTTCGAGGCCAGGTTGATCACATCACGGCCGTCGAACCGCGCGCGGGCGCCGGTCGGCCCCTCCAGCGTGCGGGTGTGCTGGAGCAGCCCGTCGCGCTCGAGCGCCTCGAGCTCGTCCTTCAGGTAGTCGAGCGCAGACATCTCAACCTCCGGGGAGCAGGATCACCTTGCCGGCGTCGCCGGCGGCCGTCGTCGCGAACGCGTCCTCGAACGCCGTGAGGGGGAACCGGTGCGTGATCACGGGCGACACGTCTACGCGTCCGGTCGACAGCAACGTCGTCGTCTGCTGCCAGGTGCGGAACATCTCGCGCCCCGTTACCCCCTGCAGGCGCGCCTCCTTGAAGATCACCTGGTCGTTCAGGTCGAGCGCGACCGGCCCGTCGGGCAGGCCGAGCAGCGACATCCTCCCGCCCCGCGCCAGCATCCGCGTCCCCTGGTCGATCGCCGACGCGTTGCCGCTCATCTCGAGCACCACCTCGGCGCCGACACCCTCCGTCGCCCGTTGGACGGCCTCCACCGGGTCGATCACGGTCGGGTCCACCACCAGATCGGCGCCGAGCTCCGACGCCTTCGCGCGCCTGTGCGGGTTGGGCTCGACCGCGATCACCTTCCAGGCGCCGAGCGAGCGCGCGATCCCGACGGCGAACAGCCCGATCGGGCCGCACCCGAGCACGGCCACCGCGTTCGTCGCGATGTCCTCCCCGCCGCCCGTTCCGAAGGCCGCGTGCACGCCGTTGCCGAACGGCTCCATGATCGAGGCCACGTCCGGATCGATCCCGTCGCCGACGACCCAGGCGTTGGCCGCCGGCAGCACGACGTAGTCGGCGAACGCGCCGTCCGTGTCGACGCCCAGGATCCGCAGGCGCTCGCAGATGTGGGGACGGCCGCCGCGACACGTCGAGCAACGGCCGCACGCGATGTGGGTCTCGGCCGCCACGAACGCGCCGGGCTCCAGGTGATGGACCTCCGCGCCGATCCCCTCGACCGTGCCCGCCACCTCGTGCCCGAACGTCATCGGCAGACGCCGCACACGCCCGGCCGCCCACTCGTTCCAATCGTAGATGTGCAGGTCGGTCCCGCAGATCGAAGCGGCATGGACGCGGACGAGCACCTCGCCCTCCCCGGGCGTCGGGATGGGGATCTCCACGAGCCGCGCGCCCGGTTCCGCGGAGATCTTGCGCAGCGCCCGCATCGACCCGGTCACGGCCGGAGCGTACCCGTCGGGGCCGGGAACCGAGCGCCCGCCGGGCAGCGTCTCAGGACGATCGCCCGACCGAGGAGGCCTCGATGAAGGTCCGGCTGTTCGGCTCCGCGCTCGTCCTGCTGTTGGCCACCGCCGCCTGCGCCGACCCGGCCCCGGGCGCCGGCGACGGCGGCCCGACGGGCGACTCCGGCGTGACCGGGGGTACCGGCGACACGGGGACCACGCACCATGGCGGCGCGAACGACCTCGTGCTCCGGGTCTCCACGGAAGGCGGGTTCGTCCCGATCGAGGTCCTGCGCTCCCAGATCCCCGGCTTCTCCCTCTACGGGGACGGCACCGCGATCACCACCGGCGCCCAGATCGAGATCTACCCCGGCCCGGCGCTCCCCAGCCTGATCGCGACCCCGGTGTCCGACGAGGGCGTGCAGGCGCTCATCCAGGCCGCGCTCGACGCGGGCCTCGGCGAGGATGCGCAGCACGTCGACCTGGGCAACATGGCGATCTCGGACATGCCGACCACGGTGTTCACGGTGGTCGTCGACGGCCAGACCCACGTCACGACGGTGTACGCGCTCGGCGCCGTGACCGAACAGCCCGACGGGATGAGCGACGAGGCCTGGGCGGCCCGGCAGGCGCTCGAGCGCTTCGCCGCCCAGGTGGGCGACCTGCGCTCGTGGCTCCCGGCGGGATCCGTGGGCGAGGACGCCCCGTACGCCCCCGCCGCGATGCGGATCTTCGTCGGCCCCTACGTCGGAGATCAGCAGCTGCAGCAGGAGCCGATCGCCTGGCCGTTGAGCGACGACCTCGCGACGATCGGCCGGCCGACGGATCTCGGCGACCGTTGCGCCGTCCTCGAGGGGGCCGATCTGGACACGGTGCTGCCCCTCGCCGAGCGGGCGAACACCCTCACGCCCTGGACCGACGACGCGGAGCGCTACTCGATCGCCTTCCGGCCGTTGCTGCCCGACGAGACGGGATGCTGAGCGCCGCTCACCGGCGGCGCGTCGGCTTGCGCAGGCTCGAGCGCCGGCCGCCCTTCGACCCGCTGAACACCACACGAGGTGGGGCGACCTTCATGCCCTCCTGCTCGAACTCCTCGTGGAGGTCCAGGCGCGCGGCCATGCGGCTGACGTCCCCCTGCTGGTCGGGCGTGACGAAGGTGACGCTCGTGCCGGTCCGCCCGGCACGCGCGGTCCGGCCGACGCGGTGCACGTACCCCTTGTCCTCCAGCGGCGGGTCGTAGTTCACGACGAGGGTGATCTCCTCGAGGTCGAGCCCTCGCGCCGCGACGTCGGTCGCGATCAGGACCCCCACGTGCCGCTCCTCGAACCGTCGCAACGCCTTCTCGCGGGCCTGCTGCGTCATGTCGCCGTGCATCGTCACGGCCGGAACACCCTGAGCGCGCAGCTGCCTGGCCAGTGAGTCGACCGCCCTCTTAGTGTTCACGAACACGAGCGTCAGCCCGGGCTCCGCGGCGACCAGCTCGGCCAGCGTCCCGAGCTTGTCGTGCGCCGCGACGGGGACGAATCGGTGGTCCGCCTCCTCCACGGTCTTGCCCTCGGTCTCGATCTCGTGACGGACCGCGTCGCGCGTGTAGACCTCCGCGATCCGGCCGACCGCGCCGTCGAGGGTCGCCGAGAAGAACATCGTCTGGCGTTCCTTCGAGAGCTGACGGACGATGCGGTCCACCTGCGGCTGGAACCCCATGTCCAGCATCCGGTCGGCCTCGTCCAGGACCAGGATCCGGACGCCGGCCAGCGAGACGAGCTTCCGCTCGGCCAGGTCCTGCAGCCGTCCCGGCGTGGCGATCAAGATGTGCGCCTGCTCGACGCCCTTGGCCTGCTCGCGGACGTGCGTCCCGCCGTAGACGACCTTGGTCTTCAGGTGCCGGGCGCGGGCGATGTCGGTGAACTCGTCCTTCACCTGCTGGGCGAGCTCCCTCGTCGGGACCAGGATCAGCGCGGCGGGGCGCCGGGCCTCATCGGGCCTCAGCCGCTCCACGATCGGGATCGCGAACCCGAGCGTCTTGCCGGAGCCGGTCTTCGACTTCGCGAGCGTGTCGCGGCCGGCCGTCGCGTCCTCGATCACCATCACCTGGATCGGGAACGGCTCCTCGATCCCGCGCTCGGCCAGCGTCCGGATCACCGCCTCGGAAACGCCGAGCTCCTGGAAGGTCGGTGCGGCGGGATCGGTCATGCGTTCGGGAGGGTACACGTCCGGCGTGCTCATCGGTTCCCGCGGGTAGGCTGGAAGGCGAGCGACGAGAGGACCAGGGGACCATGGACGAACGCGGCTCGGCCTGGCGGGATCTGGCGCGGCAGCTCGCCGTCGACAGCATCAGGGCCACCACGGCGGCCGGTTCGGGCCACCCGACGTCGTCGATGTCGGCGGCCGAGCTGGTCGCCGTGCTGTTCGCCGAGCACCTGCGCACGGACGTCGCGGATCCCGGCTCGCCGGCCAACGATCGGTTCGTGCTCTCGAAGGGCCACGCCGCGCCGCTGCTGTACGCGGCGCTGAAGGCCGTCGGCGCGATCTCCGACGAGGAGCTCCTGTCGCTGCGGCGCTTCGGGTCGCCGATCCAGGGGCACCCGGCTCCCGTCCCGGAGCTGCCCTGGGTCGACGTGGCGACGGGATCGCTCGGCCAGGGTCTGGCGATCGGGCTCGGGATGGCGTTCGCGCACCGGCTCGACGGTTCGGGGGCTCGGGTCTGGGTGCTCCTTGGCGACTCCGAGATGGCGGAGGGCTCGGTCTGGGAGGCGATGGAGGCGGCCGCGTTCCACGAGATCACCGACCTGATCGCCGTGCTCGACCTCAACCGGCTGGGTCAACGCGGACCCACGATGCACGGATGGCAGGCGGACGTGTTCCGAGACCGAGCGCTCGCATTCGGTTGGCATGCGCTCGAGATCGACGGGCACGACGTCGACGCGATCGACGCGGCCTACCGCGAGGCCGAGGCGGCCGATCGCCCGACCCTGGTGATCGCGCGCACCGAGAAGGGCCACGGCGTGTCGCTCGTCGCCGACCGCGAGGGGTGGCACGGCAAGGCGCTCTCGATCGAGCAGGCGGAGGGGGCGATCGCCGAGCTGGGTGGCCCGAGCTCGATCACGATCACTCCGCCCAAGCCGGAGCCTTGGATCCCGCTCGAGATCGCGTCCGGCGCCCCGGCCGAGCCCCCCGCCTACGACGCCCCGATCGCGACGCGCAAGGCGTTCGGCGACGCGCTCGCGAGCCTGGTCGCGGCGCGACCCGACGCGGTCGTCCTGGACGGCGAGGTCGGCAACTCGACCTACACCGAGGAGGCGCAGGCCGTCGCCCCGGAGCGCTTCTTCGAGATGTACATCGCGGAGCAGGCGATGATCGGCGCGCAGGTGGGCCTGCAGGCGCTCGGGAAGACCGCCTGGAGCGCCACGTTCGGCGCCTTCCTCACCCGGGCCGCCGACTTCATCAGGATGGCCGCCGTGTCGAGAGCCGATCTGCGCCTGTGCGGATCGCACGCCGGCGTCTCGATCGGCGAGGACGGCCCGTCCCAGATGGCGGTGGAGGACCTGGCGCTCACACGGGCGCTGGCGGGCTCGACCGTGCTGTACCCGGCGGACGGCAACGCGACGGTGGCGCTGGTGCGGCAGATGAGCGACCTACCCGGGATCTCCTACCTTCGGACCACCCGGGAGGCGACCCCCCCGCTCTACGGCGCGGGAGAGACGTTCCCCGTCGGAGGGAGCAAGACCCTTCGCTCGAGCCCGGGAGACCGCGTCGCCCTCATCGGGGCCGGCGTCACGGTCCACGAGTGCCTCGAGTCGGCCGACCGCCTCCTCGAGGAGGGGATCGCGGCCCGGGTGATCGACGCCTACTCGGTCAAGCCGATCGACGCCGACACGATGCGCCGTGCGCTCGATGAGACGTCGTTGGTCGTGGTCGTCGAGGATCATCGCGTCGAGGGCGGCATCGGTGACGCGGTCCTTGATGCGCTCGCGGCCACGGGTCCGCTCCGGGGTCGGGTGCTCAAGCTCGGCGTTTCCGAGATGCCAGGATCCGGAACCGCGCAGGAGCTCCGTGCGTGGGCCGGGATCGACGCGGACTCGATCGTCGAGCGGGTCCGCGACGCGCTGCGCTGAGCCTCAGGCGCCGGCCGGGATCAGCGGCACGCCACCGAGGGCGTAGGCGATGATCTCCTCCGGTGGGACCGGCCTGCTGAAGAGGAACCCCTGACCGAGGACGCACCCCTGTTCCAGCAGGAAGCCCAGCTCGCCCTCGGTCTCGATCCCCTCGGCGAGGGTGGTCATGCCCAGCCCCCGCCCCAGCTCTAGGAACGCCGAGACGATGCTAGCGGCCTGCTCGTCCCGGTCGACGCCGGACACGAACGAACGGTCGATCTTGAGGACCTCGACCGGCACCTCGCGCAGACGCGACAGGGATGAGTACCCGGTCCCGAAGTCGTCGATCGCGATCTTCAGCCCGCCTCGATGCAGGTCCCACAGGATCTCCTGCGCGCGATCGGGATCCATCATCGCGGAGGTCTCGGTGATCTCCACGACCACCTTCGCCGGCTCCAGTCCTCCGGTCCGGATCCGCTCGAGGATCCGCTGCGCGAGGTCCGGCTGCCAGAACTGCCGCGGGGAGAGGTTGAAGCCCATCTCCAGATCCATCCCCAGCTCGCGCCAGACGCCCGACTGGTAGATCAGCTCCTTGACGACCCAGTCGCCGATCGCCTCGATGAGCCCCAGCTCCTCGGCCAGCGGGATGAAGTCTCCGGGCGGCACCATCGTCCCGTCCGGCTCGACCCAGCGGATCAGGGCCTCCACGCCCAGCATCCGGCCGGACGCGAGCTCGACCACCGGCTGGTAGTGCAGCGTCCAGCGCTGCGCCTCCACCGCCTTGCGCAGCCGCGTGACGAGCGCGAGGCGGGCGCTGGGATCGATCGCACCCGGCGCCGAGATCACGTGACCGCCGGGTCCTGCCTTCTTGCTCTCGTACATCGCGGCCTCGGCGTTGCGCACGAGCGAGCCCGCGTCATCCGCGTCGTGCGGGTACAGGCTGATCCCCATGCTGGCCGACACGTAGAGCTCGTTCCCACCGGCATCGAAGGGCGACGCGAGCGAGTCATGGATGCGCTGGACCACGGATTCGACGCGGATCATCGCCGCGTCCATGTCGCCCGTTCCCTCTCGCTCGAGGTCGGCCAGCAGCAACAGGAACTGGTCTCCTCCGCGTCGCGCCACGAGGTCGGTCTCACGGGTGGCCTCGCGGAGCCGATCGGAGACCTCACGCAGCACGGCGTCGCCGTTCGCGTGGCCCAGGCTGTCGTTCACCAGGCGGAAGTCGTCGAGATCGAGCACGACGACGGCGACCGAGCCGTCGTGCCGCTTCGCGCGCGCCATCGACAGCTCGAGCAGCTCCTCGAACATCGATCGGCTGGGGAGACCGGTCAGCTCGTCGTGGTACTGGAGGAACGCGACGTTCTCGTCCCCCCGCTTGCGGTCGCTGACGTCGAGCATCATGCCGTGCGAGTAGCGCGCGATCCCGTGGTCGTCGCGCACGATCGACGCCTCGTCGTGGATCCACACGACGCGCCCGTCCTTCGCGATCACCCGGTAGTCCAGGGAGTAGGGCTCGCCCGTCTCGTTGTGCCGGGAGTTCTCGGCGATCGCCCGCTCCCGGTCGTCGGGGTGCAGGATCCGCGGCCATAGGTCGGGGTCGGTAAGCCATTCCTGCACGGTGTAGCCGAGGATCCGTTCGACCTGGGGACTGATGAACAGGGTGGGAGCATGGTCCTGCAGCGCATCGACGTACGTGATCGCCGGGATGTGCTCCACGATCGACCGGTACTGCCGCGCGGTGAACCGACGGTCCTCCGCATCGCGCTGCCGCTCGATGGCGGCGCCCATCGCGAGCGCTACCCCGCGCATGGCGTCGATCTCGGCCGACGTCCAAGTGCGCGCGTCCCGGGCGTCGTCGAACCCCAGCAGCCCCCACCACTCGTCGCCCACGGCCACGGGAACCGCGAGCACCGTCTTGACCGCCTCGCCGAGAAGGCGGCGCTCCGCCTCCGGCAGATCGTCGATCGAGCCCACCACGACCTTCCCCGCGCCCATGAGCTCGATCCATCGCGAGAGATCGGGGGCGTACGGACGGAGATGGCGGGCGGGGTCCGGGAAGATCCGCTCGACCCCGTCGCGGAGCCACTCGAACCGCAGGTCCATCCACAGGCGGCCGTCGGGTCCCCTGACGTTCTGGAAGGCATAGCCCCGGTCGACGCCCACGGCGACAGCGAGGCGCGCGAGCACCTCGTCCATCTGATCCTGCCAGGCCTCGTCGCGGAGGAAGCGCTCGGTGGCGAACGCGACCGCTTCGAGGACGGCCTCACCACGCTCGGCCGAAGCCCCCATACCCAGGAGCTATCGGCCGCAGGGGATGCGGGCTGTAATGACACCCGGGAGGAGGACCCGGCCCGAGATGGCCCGGGCGGGATCCCCGCCTGGGCCCGCGGGCCGCCTGCTACCCTTCCCCGGCCATGAGCGACTACCGAGAGGTCCTGCACGAGCGCATGTACGTGCGCGTGCCGGGCGGCGACAAGCTCCGCAAGACCGCCGCCGCCCGCCTCAAGCACCTCCTCGCCACCGGGTGGCGTGAGACCGACCGGCAGCGGTTCCCGGACCACCTGATGATCCGCTTCGAGCGCACGGGCCACGCCCCGATGAAGGCGAGGCTGCCCAAGGCGGCGCCGGAGATCCGGATCGAGCGGCGTCCGCGCCGCGACGGCGGCCCCGGCGGCCCTCGCGGCCGGCGATAGCGGCCGTCCGACCGTCGGATATCCTCCGGCCAGACCGGCCGATACCGGACAGATACCCGGTATGATTGACTCATCCCGGTGTCCATCCGGTTCGCGTGCAGGACGCGCTTCCGGCGACGCCGATACCCGAGCCCGGAGGTGACCCGCGTGAGCGCCGTTGAGATCCGACCGACCGAGCCCGCCCGCCCGGGGCACCGCGACCCGCAGGCACACGCGGCGGAGCAGCCCTTCGCGTATCCGCTCGCTCGCCCGTTCGCCGAGCCGGACTGGACCCGTCTGCCCGGCTACCGGGAGGTCACCGAGGATCAGTGGCGGTCCGCCCAGTGGCAGCGCGCCCACAGCGTGAAGAACCTGAGGGAGTTCAAGACAGCCTTCGGCGATCTCCTGGACGACGAGCTGCTCGCCGACATCGAACGCGACCAGCAAGAACGCGCCACGATGTCGATGCTGATCCCGCCCCAGATGATCAACACGATGGATGAGGGCGACCTGCGGAACGACCGCGTCCGTCGCTACATGGCCCCGGCGCTCTCCGATCGCCATCCCGAGTGGGCGTCCCATCCGATGGCCTCACGCGACTCCCTGCACGAGGCCGACATGTGGGTGGTCGAGGGACTGACGCACCGCTATCCGACGAAGGTCCTGGCGGAGCTGATCCCCACGTGCCCGCAGTACTGCGGGCACTGCACGCGGATGGACCTGGTCGGCAACGACACGCTGCAGGTCCTCAAGTACAAGTTCGAGATCAAACAGAACGAGCGCTGGGACCTGATGCTCGACTACCTCCGCCGGACCCCCTCGGTCCGCGACGTCGTCGTGTCGGGCGGCGACATGGCGAACGTCCCGATCAAGCGGCTCGTCGACTTCGTGCAACAGCTGATCGCGATCGACAACGTCCGCGACATCCGGATCGCGACGAAGGGGCTGATGGGGCTCCCGCAGCACTTCCTGCAGGACGACGTCCGCGCCGGGTTCGAGGCGATGGCGACGGCCGCGCGCGAGCGCGACGTCGACATCGCGCTGCACACGCACGTCAACTGCGCACAGCAGGTGACGCCGCTCGTAGGCGAGGCGGCGCGGATGGTGCTGGACGCCGGGTTCCGCGACGTCCGCAACCAGGGCGTGCTCCTTCGCGGGGTGAACACGACGCCGAACGACCTGCTCGAGCTCTGCTTCATGCTGGCCGACCACGCGAAGATCCAGCCGTACTACTTCTACCTGTGCGACATGATCCCGAACGCCGAGCACTGGCGGACCTCCGTCGCGGAGGCCCAGGACCTCCAGTACGCGCTCCTCGGCTACCTGCCGGGCTTCGCGACGCCGAGGGTCGTGTGCGACGTCCCGTTCGTGGGCAAGCGGTGGGTGCACATGGTGGCCGACTACGATCGCGAGCGCGGGATCTCGTACTGGACGAAGAACTACCGGACGGGGATCGAGTTCGACGATCCGGAGGCGCTCACGCGCACCCACCCATACTACGATCCGATCTACACCCTGCCCGAGGAGGGTCAGGCGTGGTGGCGCGACCGGATCGCCGGCGGAGACCTCGAGGCGATGCCCGCGTGAGGCGATGAGCAGGCTCCTGCACGTGGTCGGGATCCAGGCGTCCCCGGTCGCCGGCGACCCCGAGGCCACGCTCGAGAAGCTCGACCACACCGTTCGGATGTTGGACGCGTCCTTCCCGAAGGCGCGCCTGTACCTGTTCCCGGAGCTCTTCCTGACCGGCGACCATCCGTTCCACCGGTCCACTCCGAAGGCGCACGTCTCGCACCGGATCCCCGGCCCGCTCACCGAGCGGCTGGGCGCGATCGCGGCGCGGTCGAAGCGCTGGCTGCAGCCCGGCTCGATCTACGAGCGATCGGGCCGCAGCACCTTCAACACCGCCCTGCTGTTCGCGCCGAACGGGGATCTGGTGCTCCGTTACCGGAAGCTGTTCCCCTGGATGCCGTACGAGACATCGACGCCGGGCACCGAGCCTCCGGGCGTCACGAGCATCCCGAGGATCGGGACGGTCGGCTTGATGATCTGCTACGACGGCTGGTTCCCGGAGGTCTCGCGGGGGCTCGCGCTGGCCGGCGCCGAGGCGATCGTGGCCCCCACGATGACCTCCACGCCCGATAGGGAGGAGGAGCTCGTCCTGGCGCGGGCGAACGCGATCGTGAACCAGTGCTACGTGCTGAACGTCAACGCCGCGCTGACGGTAGGCGGCGGGCGGAGCATCGGGGTCGATCCGGAGGGGCGGGTGCTGTTCGAGGGCGGGAGCGGCGAGGAGCTCTTCCCCGAGGTCCTAGACCTCGATCGGGTTCGCACCGTCCGCGAACGCGGCACCCGAGGGATGAACCGGATGATGCGTCAGCTCACCGAGGACGCGCCGCCCGCGGCCTTCCGCCACTACCGCGAGCT
>JAXLTF010000007.1:0-144156 GCA_046330185.1 Actinomycetota bacterium | reverse complement strand
CTTCCGCGTCGGCGTACGTCCGGATGATCTCCTCGTACTCGTCGAGCCCGTGGACGCCGCTGAGATCTACGCGCAGCCGGTCCATCCCGCCGCCCTGCGCGTGCACGTGCGCGTCCTGGAACCCGGGCAGCAGCATCCGGCCGTCGAGGTTCACGACCCGGGTCCGTGCTCCGACGTGCTCGCGGACGTCGTCGTCCGTACCGACGGCGACGATCTGCCCGCCCATCACCGCGACCGCCTGCGCGCGCGAGCCGGCCGCGTCGACGCGGTGGACGACGCCCCCGACGAACGCGAGATCGGCCTCCGCGGTCACGGCGAGATGACCCGGGAGGCGGGTCGGCGCATCCGACTCATCGAGCGAGCACCGAGGCGTCGTCGCGGTCCCACGCGAGCACCACCGTGTCCCCCTCACGGATCCCCCCCGCGGCGTCATCGGAGAGCCGATGGGCGATGAGGCGGCGGTCGGCCGCGGTGTCGACGTGGAACTGCGTCATCGTGCCCAGATACACGACCTGCGCGACGGTCCCGCTCAGATGGGAGTCGCCCTGCTCGCCGGTCCCGGCGAGCATGACCCGGACCCGTTCGGGGCGCACGGCGACGAGCAGGGTGTCGCCCGGGACCACCACCTCCGCCGTCCGGATCACGACGCGGTCGTGCTCGCCGACCCGCATGATGGCCTCGCCGCCGTCGACCTCGTCCACGCGGAGCTCGATCGCGTTCAACACGCCGACGAAGTCCGCGACGAAGGGCGTGGCGGGTTGCTCGTAGACCTCGCGCGGCGCTCCGAGCTGTTCGATCACGCCCTGGTTCATCACCGCGATCCGGTCGGACATCGACAGCGCTTCCTCTTGGTCGTGCGTCACGTACACGAAGGTCGTTCGCAGCTCGTCCTGGATCCGCTTCAGCTCGAGCTGCATCTGCTTGCGGAGCTTCACGTCCAGGGCACCGAGCGGCTCATCCAGCAGCAGCGCCGCTGGCTCGTTCACCAGGGCGCGGGCGAGCGCGACGCGTTGCTGTTGCCCGCCCGACAGCTGACCGGGACGCCGCTGCTCGTAGCCTTCGAGCCGGACGATGCGCAGCATCTCCGAGACGATGCGATGGCGGTCGGCCTTCGGAACCTTCTTGAGCTTCAGCCCGTACCCGACGTTGTCACGCACGGTCATGTGCGGGAACAGCGCGTAGTGCTGGAAGCACATGTTCACCTCGCGCCGGTTCGGCGGCACGCCGACGACATCGGCGCCCCGCAGGGATATCCGTCCCGAGTCCGGTTCCTCGAACCCAGCGATCATCCGCATCGTCGTCGTCTTGCCGCAGCCGGAGGGCCCGAGCAGCGTCAGGAACTCGCCCTCCTCGATCGTGAGCGAGAGGCCACGGACCGCGTGGACGTCTCCGAACGACTTGTCGACGTCCTCGAGGACGATCGCGGGCGGCCGGTCGTTCACGCCGCGACCTCTGGTCCCTCGGGGACGCGGACCTCGGCTTCGAGCGCGCGATCGACGCGATGACGAAGCACCTCCGCCCCGATCACCACGATCGCGGAGATGACCAGGACCACCACGGCGACCGCGATCACCTGCGGAAGCTGCGTCGGCAGCCGGAGCTGGGACCACAGGTACAGGGGGAAAGTGGTCGTCTGTCCAGCGACGAACGACGCGAGGATGATCTCGTCGAACGAGATGACGAAGCTGATCAGGAACGCCGACAGGACGGCGGGGGCCAGGAGCGGGAACGTGACCGTCCGGAAGGCGATCCACCAGCCGGCACCGAGGTCCCGTGCAGCCTCCTCGAGCTGTCGTGGGATGCGCTCCATCCGCGGGACGATCGTGAGGATCGCGAACGGGAGCGCGATCACGACGTGGGCGATCGCGATCGTCATCCAGCCCAGTTGGAGCGGCAGGCCGAGGACGGTGCGCGCGTAGTTGAACAGGATCAGCAGGGCCGTGCCCAGGACCACGAGCGGGATCACGAGCGGTGCCAGCATGAGGCCGCTCACCATCCCTTTGCCGAAGAAACGCCGTCGTGTGAGCGCGATCGAGGCGGGGATCGCGAGGACGGTCGTCACCACGCTCGCGACGACGGCGACGAAGGCGCTCGTCCGCAGCGCGTCCAGCAGGATCGAGTTCCGAAGGAACGCGTGGTACCAGCGCAGCGTGAAGCCCTGCCAGGGGAACGAGACCAGCTCGCGATCGTTGAAGCTGAAGATGATCAGGATCACGATCGGCGCGTACAGGAAGACGACCAGGAACCAGAACGAGGCCCACAGCAGGCGCCGACCACGACGGGAGATCGCGACGTTCACTCCGCCACCGTCCTCACGTTGAGGTACCGCCCGAACAGGACCATCAGGATCGCGACGGTGATCACGAGGAACATCGCCATCGCCGATCCGAACTGCCAGTCCAGGCCGAACGTGAACGCGCTCTGGATCGCGCTGCCGAACATGAACCCCCCCGGTCCCCCGACGAGCAGCGGCGTGATGTACTCACCGAGCGTCGGGATGAACACGAAGATGAAGGCGGCCACCACTCCGGGGACCGACAGCGGCAGGGTGACGGTCAGGAACGTCCGCCAGCGCGACGCGCCCAGGTCGGCGCTCGCCTCCAGGAGCTGCTCGTCCAGGCTCTCCAGCACCACGAAGATCGGCAGGGCCACGAACGGGACCCACACGTAGGACAGCACCGCGTAGATCGCGAACTGGCTGTAGTAGAGCCAGCCCACCGGCTCGTCGACGACGCCGATCGTCTGCAGTAGTGAGTTGATCACGCCCTGATCGCCGAGGATCACCCGGAACGCGAGCACCCGGAGCAGGTAGCTCGTCAGGAACGGGACGATGATCACCAGGAGCAGGATGTACCTGCGTTTCCCGGCGATCAGCGCCAGCAGGTACGCCACCGGGTAGGCGAGGATCACCGAGGTGACCGACACGATCAGGGACATCCTCACGGACTTCCAGAACAGCGGCATGTACGTGCTGCTGGTCAGGAAGTCGGTCCAGGGCCGCAGCGTGTAGGTCGGGATGTCGTTGGGGGAGAGCCCAGAGATCCCCCCGACGCTGTAGAGCGCGATCAGGATCACAGGGAGCACGAAGAAGACGGTGATCCAGATCACCGGGGCACCGAGGAGCCCGGCGGTCACGCCCGCGCGACGCCCTCGATCGCTCCGATCGGTCGGCGGGACCCCGGCTGGGTCGTCCATGCTCACGCGACGGCAGCCCCCGTCGTCAGGAGATCGAGGCCTTCACCTCGTCCCACGCTCGGTTGTAGGCGGCCCGGTTCGGCTGGTAGCGATCGAAGTAGCTCGTCGGCTCCGATAGGTTCCCCTCAGGATCCTCGAGACCGAAGACCTCGACCACCTCGGGGTCGATCTCGTCCAGGTTCACGCTCGTGTTCGCGTGCCCGTAGCCCCATTCGGTGATCAGTCTCTGCCCGGTGGCAACGCTCGCCCAGGCGTCGGCGAACGCGTGCGCGTGGTGGTAGTTCTCGGTTCCGGCCCGGAGCACGAGCCCCTCCGACCAGGACAGGCAGCCCTCCTTCGGGCGTATGTACTGCACGGGAGCCTCGTCCTTGAGCGCGACGAACGCGTCCGGCCATGCATAGGCGGCCCACAGGTTCCCCTGCCGGACGTCGTCCCACATCGTCGTGTAGTCGACCCAGATCGTGTAGACGTTGCCGGCCTTGGAGATCGCGTACTCCTTCGCCTCCTGCAGCTGATCCTCCGGCATGTCGAACGTGTCCGCCGCCGGCACCCCGAGCACCATCGCGGCCTGCTGGATGATCCAGGGCGTGTCGAACCAGCCGATGTGGCCCTTGAGGTCGTCGTCGAAGAGGTACGAGTACGAGTTGATCGAGGGATCTGCGTGGTCGCTCCGGATGATGACGCCCGAGTAGCCCCAGTCCGTCACGATCTCGTACTGCTCGTCGTCGATCGCTCCGTGCTGCTCGAGCACGGGGTTCAGCTCGGGCCAGTTCGGGATGAGCGACGTGTCCCACGGCTGGAGCGCGTCCATGTTGACGTAGTCTTGGACGTAGCCGTTCTCGGGGTGCGTGATGTCCCACGGGAACCCGGCCGCGGTCTTGGCGATCACGCCCTCCGTGTTGGTCAGGAAGCTGAACTTGGGATCGGCGTATCCGGCCGCCTTGTAGTCCTTCCAGATCCACTTGGCGTCGAACCCGGCCCACTCGTGGATCGCGAGGACGCCGGGCTCGTCCTCGATCGGAGGTCGGGAGGTCGGTCCGGTGGCGCCGCTCGTCCCGGTTTCCAAGTGGCGCCGCCGCCCGCCGTATCGGCCTGTCCGCGGCACGCCGACAGGACCCCCGACCCTCCGAGCAGCGCCGCGTACCCCATGTACTTCAGCAGGGCCCGTCGACCCACCAGAACCCTCAGCGCATCGAGCTCGTCTTCACGTCGCCCCCCTCGAACCGCTCCGAAGGCAGACATGATGAGCCGACCCGGCTCCGGCGCGCAAGTCGACCGGCGCGCAGCCGCCGAGCGTCGACGTGGTGGACGACGCCGCTCACGAACGCGAGGTCGGCCTCGCGCTCAAGGGACGGTCGTGAAGCCCTCGCGCCGGAAGTCGCGATCGAACGTGAACGCGACGTCGATCCGCTCGTCGCGCATCATCTCGAAGCTCGTGCGATCGACGAAGGAGGCCCGCCGTCCCAGCCCGCCGAGGTAGGCGCTCACGGCCCGCTCGTGGAGGCCGGCGTCGGGGTAGCGAACCTCGACGACCGGGAGCACGTCTTCGAGCAGGGTCCGCACCGCTCCCGGGCCCAGGCGCGTCTGCGCGAGCGCGATCGTCTCGACGACCACGTAAGCGTGGGTGCGCAGGCGCTCGGGTTCCTCGGATGACGCGACCGCCTCGAGCCACGCTGCTCACCGAGACGGTCAAGCGCAAGCCGACGATCGACTGACCCAGAAGCAGAGCGTCCAGGCCGCGATGAAAGTTGCGGTGAAACACATCCTGCGCAAGCACGGTTACCCGCCCGACATGGAGACGAAGGCCGTCGACACGGTGCTCGAGCAGGCCGAGCAGCTCGGCTTCGAGTTCGCCGCGGAGGCACCGCCGGCTCCACCGGAGGTCGAGATCCTCCCGTTCCGCGTGCTCGAGGCGGGGGAGGCTACCCCCTACGAGAACTGCATACCGCTGATGTCCGTGGAGGCGGCCGCCGGGGGCTTCGGGGAGGCCCGCGAGATCGAGCCCGAGGCCTGGGTAGAGGTGGACGGCGTCCGGCCTTCAGCGGGCCTGTTCGTGGCCAGGGTGACCGGCGAGTCGATGAACCGCCGGATCCCGAACGGCGCCTACTGCGTCTTCCGTGCGCCCGTCGAAGGCTCTCGCAACGGCCGCGTGCTCCTGGTCCAGCACCGCGACATCGCCGACCCTGAGCACGGCGGCAGCTACACGGTCAAGATCTACGAGCGCCAGGGCGAGATCGTCAATGACGATGGCGAGCGCCGGTCGAGCATCCTCCTGAAGCCCGACAGCACCGACCCCCGCTTCGGCCCGATCGTGCTCACAGCGACCCACGAAGCTGAAGTCCGCGTGGTTGGCGAGCTGCTGGTTGTGCTCTAGTCGATCGCAGTGGTGTTCCAGGGCGGAGGGGCCGTTTAGGCAACGCTCTCTTCGACTTCCTCGTCGACCGGGTCATCCTCTTCTAGGTCGTATCCATCTGGGGCGCTCGGGAGCATGGGCTCAACAACGTCTTTGCCCATCGCCTGGGTGGTCAGCTCCAGAAGACGCTGCCGGCGCTGTTCGAAGAAACCTGTGGAAGTCATCGGCCCTTTCCCCGCCCTTCAGCCGCGCCGAGCCTGCCGACCCACTCATGCGCCGTGGCGAAGGCGACCGGTAGTCGCGGCGGGCGGCCTGGACACCCATCGCGATCAGGCGGACCGGATAGTCGCGTCGAAGTCGTCCAGGAGCTCGAAGACCTCGACCGCGGCCCACGCGCGGTTGCGCCTACCGACGGTGACCTGTCGGAGCACTCCATCTCCTTCGAGTCGAGTCAGTGCCAGGCGAGCGGCCTCGTCCGAGACTCCGAGGAGCGCCTCGACCGACTCCACCGACACGACCGGATGGCCGACGAGCCCGTCGATCAAGCGTCGGGCGGTGGAGCCCTGCCTGGGTCGGCGTGCTCGCCCAGCCAGTCGGCCTCGAGTGCCCCGAGTTTCACCGAGGTCGATCGCCCGATCAGCCGCGGTCGTCAGAGCCTCGGAGAAGGTCCGGCACCAACCGGCGAGGTCCTCGTTGCGGAAGGCCGTGAGTCCCGCGACGTACTTGCGCATCCGCCGCCAGCACGACGCTCACGGGCGGAACGACCCGCTGAGAGAGTCGGCGACGTCGGAGCGATCAGGTGGACCAGGCACCGGCCGACGCGCCCGTTGCCGTCAGCGAAGGGATGGATCGCCTGAACTGGACGTGGGCCACGGCCGCCTGCGTGACGGCCGGAAGGTCGGCGCGGTTGACGAACACCACGAGGTCCTCCATCAGCTCCGGAACCAGCTCGTGCGGGGGCGCACGAAGTCGGCGTGGCGAGGGGTGTGTTCCCACCCCGATCCAGTTCTGCCCTCTCGGAGCTTCCTCGCGATGGACCGGTCCTCCTCCGTCTCCATCAGCGTCCGATGGATGGAGAGCACATCGTCCAGGGTCAGCGACCCGGGCCGGGTGCCGAGGTGGATGGCGCGAGACATGGCCTCGATGTTCCGGAACGATCGAGAGGGTGAAGCCCTTCGCACCTCCCGGCGCGAAGCGTGCTCGATCCGGCGGTGCGAGAGGCGCAGGCCCTCGATCCGACTGCTCGCGATGCTCTCGGCGCGAAGGAGCAGCCGGGCAACGGGCTCCAGGTCCTCGATGCCGGGTGAGGCGTCAAGCTGAACGCAGGCGGCGGCGGCGCGCTCGACGGCCGCGTCCACGGCCGCCGGGACCTGCGGCTGGAGCCCGGCGACCGCATCGGGACGAAGGCCCGATAGTGGAACGGCCGCGGTCGCGGCTGGACACCATCTCGTGGTGACCGGAGGCCTTCCACGTGCGTTCGGCGTACCGCGGCATGTCGCAAGGATACTCATAACCTTGGATATGAACGCTATACCCAAGGATATGGCCGAGCCTCGCGTATGCCGACATCGCAACCCAAGGTTCCGGGTCGGAACCGACATCCGGATACCCCCTAGACAGCTACTCGGCAGGCTCTCTAGGATGCGAACGTATGTTCGATTCTCCCCACCACACCGGCCTCTCGATCGGGCTCGTGGCCACGACCGGCTCCGCCTTCGTCCACCTCGACGGGCGCTCCTGCTTCTCGCTGAAGGAGGGGGCGTTCACGCCCGAGGCGCTCGCGCGCGGCGACGCTGGCGCCGGCCGTCGCGCTCACCGACCGCGACGGCCTCTACGGCGCCGCCCGGTTCGTCGACGCGCACGCGCCAGGGCGTGCGACCTGATCCTGGGCGCGTCGCTCACGGTCCGCGGGTGGGGCCGAACCGGGCAGCGGACGACACGCCGCTGGTCCTGCTGGCGACCGACGCCGCGGGTACGCGAACCTCTGTCGTCCGATCAGCGACGCGCACCTGCTTGGCGAGCGCGGCGACCCGGCCGTCGCTCCCGAGCAGGTCTGCGCGCATGCCGGCGGGCTGCTCGCGCCTGTCGGGCCGCGCTCGGCGCCGGGGCGGCTGGCCGTCCGCGGCCTCACCGACGCGGCCGCGGAGATCCTCGGCCTGCTCCGCGAGGCGTCTCGGTCCCGAGCGCCTCGTCGTCGCCGTCGAGCACCGGATGGAGCGCCGTTCGCATCGAGGAGATCTCGCGATGATGCTGCGGCTGGCCGACACGACCGGCGTTCCGGCCGTCGCCACGAACCCGTTCCGCTACCTGGTCCCCGAGGACGCGTTCCTGGCCGACGCGCTGGAGTGCATGCGCGAGCCTGTCCTGATCGCATCGAACCACGTCACCCGCGCGAACGCCGAGGGATACCTGAAGCCGTCCGAGGCGATGCGGCTGCTGTTCGCCGAGCGCCCCGACCTGTGCGACGCCACCCTCGAGCTGGCCGAGCGGTGCGAGTTCGACCTGGGCCTGGGGCGCGTGCACTTCCCGGGACTTCCCGGTGCCGGCCGGGCGAGCGCCACCTCGGTGCTCGCGGAGCGGTGCTGGCGGGGGGTCGAGGACCGGGACGTCGGGGTCACGCAGGAGGTCCGCGAGCGCCTGGACCACGAGCTCGCGATGATCCACCGGCAGGGGTTCTCGGCGTTCTTCCTGACGGTCGCCGAGATCGTCGCGGACATCAAGGCGATGGGGATCCGCTGCGCGTGCAGGGGCTCGGCCGCCGGGTCGCTCGTGTGCTACCTGACCGGGATCTCCGACGTCGACCCGGTCCGCCACGACCTGGCGTTCGAGCGGTTCATGAACCCGATGCGCGACGAGCTGCCCGACATCGACGTCGACGTCGAGTCGGCGCGGCGCGAGGACGTCTACGACATGGTCCTGTCCCGCCACGGCGACGACCGCGCCGCCTGCGTCGCGATTTCCATCGACACGTACCGCGCGCGCTCGGCGGTCCGCGACGTGGCAAGGCGCTCGGCCTTCCCGACGTCGAGGTCGTGGGCCGGGCGAAGGCGTTCCCGCACATCGCGGCGCGGAACCTTCGCGAGGCGATCGAGCGGCTGCCGGAGTTGCGTGATCAACCTGCCGATGCCGCAGCTCGAGCTGCTGTTCCGGGTGGCCGAGCGCCTGGACGGGTTCCCGCGCCACATCGCGCTGCACCCGTGCATCGTGCTGTCCTCGCACGAGCTGATCGAGCGGGTCCCGCTCGAGCGCGCGA
Organism: Actinomycetota bacterium; assembly: GCA_046330185.1. GTDB lineage: Bacteria > Actinomycetota > UBA4738 > UBA4738 > HRBIN12 > DATBLY01. Next base: position 135,355 of record JAXLTF010000007.1, on the reverse strand, counting down.
ACGGTCACCGTACGATCCAAGCGGACAAGGACGACGCCGAGCGCCTGGGCTACCTGAAGCCCGACGTCTTAGGGATCCGGATGCTCGTCGATGCGCCACGCCCTGGACGAGATCGCGCGCACGACCGGCGAGAAGGTCGACCTGACCGCATCGCCTTGGACGACGCGCCGACGTTCGAGCCGATCCGCGCCTCGACACGCTCGGCGTCTTCCAGATTGAGTCGCCGGGTCAGCGCGAGCTGCTGCAGAAGCTCCAGCCGACGCGCTGGGAGGACCCGACGTCGACATCTCGCTGTTCCGCCCTGACCTGTGAAGTCAGACATGATCCAGCCGTACCAGGCGGCGCGCGGGGATGGAGGCGCCGGTCTACATACACCCGACCTGCGGCCGGCGCTGCGGGGGACGTTCGGCGCGACATCGTCTACCACGAGCAGGGCGACCTCGCACGCTCGCGGCGCTCGCCGGCTACGACCTGACCTACGCCGACCACGTCCGGCGGCACCTCGACCGCGAGGACCTGCTGCCGGGCTTCCGCGCCGACTTCGTCCGCCGGGCGGTCGACCGCGGCGTGGACCGCGAGGCCGCCGAGCGGACCCTGGCAGGCGGTCGCCGAGTCTGCGTCGTTCGCCCTGCAAGGCGCACGCCGCCGCGTTCGCGGTCCCGACCTACCAATCCGCCTGGCTCAAAGCCCACTACCCGGCCCAGTTCCTCGCGGGCATCCTCACCCACGACCCGGGGATGTACCCGAGGAGGCTGCTCCTGGAGGACGCCCGGCGTCGCGGCATCCCGATCCTGCCGCTCGACGTGAATCGGTCGGAACGCGAGTACGTGGCGGAGGAGGTGGTTGGGGGCTCGACGGGCGGGGCGGGGCCACGATCCTCGCTGCTCGCATCGCCCGCCAACCTCCCCGGGGATGTCCAGGAGGGTGGAGCGGCTATGCGGCGGGCGACCTCGACGACGCTCGGGTCGGACCCCACCCCTTCGGACGTGTCACCCGGCCCCTCGGTTCGGGATCAGGCTCGCCTTGCAGGACGTTCATGGGACCTCGGATGCCGAGATCCGGTCGATCTTGACCGCTCGGGCGGATCGGCCGTTCCGGACGTCGGGACTTCCCTGCGGCGCACGACCGTCAGCAGGCCGGTGACGGAGGCGCTGGCGCACGTGGGGGTTCGACTCGCTGTCGTGGGCGGACGCGAACCGGCGGACGCACCTGTACGCGCTGCGACGACGGCGGCGCAGCGGGAGGGGGACCAGCTGGACGCTCGCGGACGCGGCGGCGCCGGCGCACCGGTTCGCGGACTACTCAGACGCCGAGGTCGTGCGGGCCGAGCTCGAGGTGCTGGGGCTGGACGCCACCCGGCACGTCGTGAGCTTCTTCGAGCCGCTGCTGGCCGACCTGGGCGTGACGCGGACGCGGGACCTGCACCGGTGCCGGGGCGGCAGCAAGGTGATGGTGGCCGGCGTGAAGGTCGCCTCGCAGACGCCGGCGATCCGCAGCGGACAGCGGATCATCTTCCTGACGCTCGACGACGCGACCGGCCCGGTCGAGGTCACGGTGTTCGAGTCGGTCCAGCCGAAGGTCGCGCGGACCGTCTTCCACGCCTACGCCATGGCCGTGTGGGGGGAGCTCCGGCGGACGGGCGTCCGGGGGATCAGCGTGGTGGCCGAGGAGGTCTGGGACCTCGTGGCGCTGCACCGGGCCCGGGGCGAGGGGCGCCTGCGCGAGGCGATGGCGAACCCCACCCAGCCGGTCGCGCCCGACCGCCGCCTGTGGCACGCGAGCCCCGGCTCCGCCGGGTGAGGCAGGAGGTACCGTGGCGGCCGTGATGCCGGCGAGGCCACCGGAGCCGATCCTGCACGTCGACCTCGACGCGTTCTACGCCTCGGTCGAGGTGCTGAAGGACCCGTCGTTGGCCGGCAAGCCGGTGATCGTCGGCGGGACCGGCGCGCGCGGCGTCGTCGCGTCCGCGTCCTACGAGGCCCGCGCGTACGGGGTCCGCTCGGCGATGCCGGCCGTGCGCGCCCGGCGCCTGTGTCCGGAAGCCGTCTTCCTGCCGAGCGACTTCGAGGCCTACCGGGCGCACTCGAACCGGTTCCGCGAGGTCCTGCTCTCGTTCACCCCGATCGTGGAGCCGATCTCGCTGGACGAGGCGTTCCTGGACGTCGGGGGCGCCACCGCGCTGTTCGGTCCGCCCGAGCGGATCGCCGCAACGATCCGCGCCAGGGTGGCCGCCGAGGTGGGCGTGACGTGCTCGATCGGGGTCGCGCCGACGAAGTTCGTGGCCAAGATCGCATCGGACGACCGCAAGCCCGACGGCCTGCTCCACGTCCCCGCCGAGGGCGTGCTCGCGTTCCTGGAGCCGTTGCCGGTCGGGCGCCTGTGGGGTGTGGGGGAGAAGACCGGCGAGCTCCTGGGCCGGCTCGCGATCCGAACGATCGGGGACCTGGCCCGGACCCCGGAGCCGGTCCTTCAGCGGATCCTGGGCGAGCAGAGCGCCAGGCACCTGTGGAGCCTCGCCCACGGCGTGGACGACCGCGCGGTCGTGGCGTACGAGGCGCCTAAGTCGGTGAGCCACGAGGAGACGTTCGAGCGCGACCTGGACGCCGAGGCCGAGACCCTGCGCGAGCTGCTCGCGCTCTCGGGGCGGGTCGCGGCGCGCCTGCGCGCCGACGGGTACCGGGCCCGCACGATCATCTTGAAGGCCCGCCTGGCCACGTTCACGACGCTCACGCGGTCCCGGACGCTCGCCGACCCGACCGACGTGGGCGCGGACCTGTACCGGACGGTCGCGGAGCTGTACCGGAGCCTCCCCGGCGCCCGCCGGCGGATACGGCTGCTGGGTGTGCAGGCGGCGGGCCTGGTCCCCGCGGGGTCCGAGCAGCTCGCGATGCTTCGGGGGGAGCGCTGGGGCGACGTCGAGCGCGCCGTGGACCGGATCGAGCGCCGGTTCGGCCGCGGCGCGACCACCGCCGCGTCCCTCCTGGACCGTGATCGTCGCGGCTGATCGCTCATCCCACGCGCCCGTTCGGCCGATGCCTTCCGGTGTCCGCGGAGGCGAACCTATAATCGATCCGGCAGGCCACTCCGGGCGAAGGCAGGCGGGATGCCCCTCAGCGATCACGAACAACGGATCCTCGACGAGATCGAGCGCCGCCTCGCGGAGGAGGATCCCCGGCTCGTCGAGCAGGTCGGGCGCACCGACCTCTACACGCATCTGGCCCGCCGGATCCGGCTGGCGGTGCTGGGCTTCGGCCTGGGCTTCGCGATGATGCTGTTGTTCGTCGTGTCGGTCTGGGTCGCCGCCGCGGGGTTCGTGATCATGGTGCTGTCGTCGCTGCTGATCTACCGGTACCTCGGGCAGCTCGGTCGAGATCAGATCCGCGCCATGCAGGCGCAGGGACGGATGACGCTGCCGGGTGTCCTCGGCAGGATCGCCGGCCGGTTCGGACGGACGCCGCCGCGTCCGTCGTCTCCCGACGACGACGCCTGACGGACGGTCGCGCCGGCGTGGACCTCGCCCACGCCGGTCGACCGAGCGATCCGGCGGCGCCTCTGACCTGAGCGCTTGCCACCGCTCCGCGCGCTGCTGTAGAAAGAGGCCCCTTCCCCCAAGGGGCGCGTGAACCGTTCACCCGAGGTTGAGCCTTCCCCGACCCGAGCGATCACGCACCGGTTCCGAGGTCAGACAGGTCAGGCGAAAGGCGCGCGGCCGGATGGAGGGGTTCACCGCTCACCAGGCATGCAAGTTCACCGGTTGCACGCCTCGGCAGTTGCGGTACTGGGACCAGATCGGGCTCGTGCGACCGAGCGTCCAGGGCACCGGCGGCCGGCCCGGCGTGCCGCGCCTGTACGCGTTCCGCGACCTGGTGGCCCTGCGCGTCGTCCGGTCGCTCTTGGACGGGGGGATGTCGCTGCAGCGCGTCCGCCGCTCGTGGGAGTTCCTCAACCGCAAGGCGGGGCTCGACCGGCACCTGTCCGAGGTGAAGCTGGTGACGGACGGTCAGAGCATCTTCAAGATCTGTCGCCGCGACGGCGAGGTGATGGACGCGCTGCGCGAAGGGCAGATGGCGTTCTTCGTGGCGATCGACGACATCGCCACCGGGGTCCGGACCAACGTCGCGAGCTTCACGGAGGACCGCGAGCGATTCATCCGCGCGCTGCGCGAGGCGGCCGCGCACACCGCGACCGGCTCCTGAGCTCCCGGCCTAGGTTCGATCGCGGCGATAGAGCCCGGTCACCCGCCGGAGGAGGGGTGTCGTGCGGCGCAGGTCCCGGATCGCGGCAGAGGCGTCGTCCGTCGCCCGGGCGGCCTGGTCGGCGGCCGGGGGCTCCGGCGCGTACGCGGCGCTCTCGGTCACGGCGCTCAGGCGGGCCAGATGCCCGTCCGTGGGGGGGACCGCCTCCTCGAGGCGGAGGCGGTACTCCTCGACGGTCTCGCCCGACCCGCGCGCGAAGCCCAGGTCGGCGGCCCGCTCGGTGAACACGTCGTACGTGGCGAGCACGAGCTGGCGCGGCGCGCGCCCTGCCCGTCGCAGGTGGGCGCGGCGGCGCAGGATCCGCCACGGCGGCACGAGCAGCAGGTACAGGGCGGCCAGCCCGAGCAGGGCCCATGCGACGATCGCGCGTGCCGAGACCCGGTCCGTCGACACCTTCAGGTAGTTCGCCTGGACGTCCAGCCCGGGCAGGGGCCCGGCGCGGCTGCCGATCGGGCCGCCGTACCGACCCTCGAGCCCGAGGAGGTTCCTGAGCTGCCCGGGCAGGCCGCTCCGTCCGCCCGAGGTCGTCGCGCCCCCCGGATCGGCCGGCGGCGTCGGATCTTCGCCGCCGCAGCCGCCCGGAACGGAGGTGCACGGCACGGTCGGGTTCGAGTAGGCCAGGGTGGCGGGGTTCAGCCTGGTCGGGGTCGGCTCGAAGCCCAGCCACCCGAACGAGGGGAACAGCACCTCCACCCAGACGTGGGCCTCGTCGGTCGTGACGGTAGCCACGTGGGTCTCCGGGTCCCAGCTGCCGGTCGTGTAGCCGACGACCAGGCGCGCGGGGATCCCCAACGCGCGCAGCAGGACGCCCATGGAGCTCGCGAACTGCTGGCAGAACCCCCTGCGCTCCCGTGTCAGGAAGTCGAGCAGGGTGTACGAGTCGTCGCGCCTCGGCACCTCTTCGTCGTAGCGGAACACCGACGTGTCGGTGAGGTGATCCTGGATCGCCATCACGCGCTCGTAGTCGTTGCGCGCTCCCTGGGTCCAGGCCCGCGCCAACCCGACGAGCCCCGCCGGCAGGTCGGGCGGCAGGGCCGTGTAGCGGGAGACCTGGGCGGGCGTGGGCAGGACCTCGGTGGCGAGCGCCGCGGGCGTCGCCGTCACCGGGAGGGCCGTGACGCGGTAGGTGGTACCTCCGTCCAGCGGGCCGTCGGCCAGCACCGTGCCCGATTCGCGATCGTAGGCGAGCGACGCGTCGTCCATGTCCACCGAGACGGGCGGGTACGCGATCGGGATGCCGGGCACGAGCGAGGCCTGGAACCGGTCGGCCACGACGTGGAACGTCTCTTGGCTCGTCTCGGTCTCGGGCGTAGTGAGGATCAGCTCGCTGTCCGCGGTGATCGGGTCGCCCTCGAGGTCTTCGGCCGGTCGCCACGTGGTCCCGTCGAAGTCGGGGAGCGACATCACCCGCCAGTACGACGGGCGGTCCGTCTCGACCGTGAACACGTCGACCGGCTCGCGGCGGTTCAGGCTGGCGCCGATCGACACCAGCGGGTTCAGGCCCACCTGGCCCGGGTCCGTCGAGGAGAGGTCGAACACCGGCGCGGATCCGAAGCCCGGCACCAGGAACGGCACCAGGGCCGCGACCCCGATCGCCGCCGCCGCGACGCGGCGAGCCCCGCGGCTCGCGGTGGCGGACAGGCGGGCGCGCGACCCCGGGCCGACCCATACCGGGCCCCATCCCTGGACGCGTCGCAGCGAGTCGGCGAAGACCACGACCAGCCCGGCGGCCAGGAACACGAGGCCGTACCAGGGCCTCATCGACTCCTCCAGCACGGTGTCGGCGAACGCGACCAGCGCGATCGGCGGCAGGAGCGCCAGCAGGGGCTGCCCGCCCGGAAGGCGAGGGCATGCGAGGAGAAGACCGCTGCCCACAGGCTGGTGACGGCCGCCAGGAAGAGCGGGACGAGCGGCGGCGTCGGGGAGACCTGCACCCGCGCCTGCTCGCCCACCTGACCCGCCGCGTCCAGGGCCGCCCGCAGCGTGTCCAGCGACGGCAGCCCGTGCCACAGGGTCTGTGGGAACAGGAACCAGGCGATCGTGCACGCGAGCCCGGCCGCGGACGCGAGCGTGGCCAGCAGGAGGCTTCGCCGCTCCATCGCGCACGCGATCACGGCGGACGCGACGCCCACGAGCATCAGGCGCCAGGTGGAGCCGTGGCCCAGGAAGACGCGCCCGAACGCGAACGCCGTCGCCCAGGAGACCAGGACGGTCGCGACGAGGGCGATCAGCCGCTGGGTGCGAGGTGACGTTCCCGTGGCGTGTTCCATCGTTCCCTCAATCGGACGGACGGGGGCAGGACCAGGCAGTCCCAGCCGGCCCGGGTGAGCGCCAGCCGCGCCTGCGTGGCCCGTCCCTCGAGCTGTGCCTGGCGCTCCGGCGGCAGGGTGTCGGGGTCGACCGGGTAGATCAGCACCGCGAGCTTGGGGCCGAACGCGGATCCGCTGCGAAGCACCGAGGTCAGCTCCTCGGGCAGCGGCGGCCCCGAGACGAAGACGAGGGTCGTGTCGGCGGAGGCGCCGGCGCGCATGTGGGCTAGCGCCGGGCCGACCGAACGGGCCGACACGTGCGAGATCCCGGCCAGCGCCTCCAGGAACCGGTCCTCGGACAGCGGTGCGGGGGCGGAGGCGGCGGTCGCCAACCGGAGCGTGAACCCCCCGCGCACCAGGAGCACCCCGAGCGTCGCCGCGACCGAGACCGCTCGCTCGAACGCCGCGCCGTGGGTCTGGCCCAGCGCGTACTCGCGCGTGTCCAGGAAGACCATCCCGGTCGACCTGCGGGAGGACTCGTCCTGACGGATCATCAGCTGTCCGGTCCGCGCGACGCTCGGCCAGTGGATCCGCCGGAGGTCGTCGCCCTCCTGGTACGGGCGCATCGTGTAGTACTCCTCGCCGACCCGGAACAGGTGCTTCGCGCGTGAGGACCCCACCTGGGCGCCGAACGGAGCGTCCGGCGCCCCGAACAGGTCCTCGATCTCCGGCGTCACCAGGAGCTCGTCACGGCCCTCGAACTCGAGGCGCTGGCGCGTCAGCGCGAAGGGATCGGTGACGTCGAGGGTCATCGGGCCGATCGGGTAGCGGCCGCGCATCTGGGGGATCAGCGTGTAGCTGGCGCGCTGCACGCCGCGGCCCGGCACCCCCGAGACGACGAGCCGCGCCGACCGGCCCAGCGCGTTCGGCAGCCGGTCCTCGAGCAGGAGGAACGAGGTGGTCGCGGGGGACCGGTTCTCGACCTCGACCTCCACCGTCACCCGCGTCCCGGGCTGGACCCGGACGTCCGACAGACGGCGATGCACCGTGACCCGCTGGCGGTTCCAGCGGACGAACAGCCCGGCGATGAGCGGGAGGGCGGCCAGCCCGAGGCCGATCACCTCGAGCCCGGGCGAGCCGATCAGGCGCGCCACGAGCCACATCGCGAGGCCGGCCACCGCGACCACGACGCCGCGGCCGGCGAGCATCAGGGGCTCTCCGCGACCGGGACCGGCGTGGAGTCCAGGATCTCCCGCAGGATCACGTCGGTGGACCGTCCCGTCATCACGGCGTCGGCGGTGACGATGATCCGGTGTGCCAGGGCGGGGATCGCGAGCGACTTCACGTCGTCGGGGATCACGTAGTCGCGTTGATCGGCGGCCGCGACCGCGCGGCTCGCCCGCAGGATCATGATCGAGGCTCGGGGGCTCGCGCCCAGGTAGACGTCCGAGTGCGCTCGCGTCGCCTCGACGAGCGCGACGATGTACGCGCGGATCGCGGGGGCGACGTGCACCGACCGCGCCTGCTCGATCATCTCGGCGACCCCGGGGGCGTCGGTCACGGGTCCGATCTCGCCGAGGGGCTCGCCGCTCGTGTGGCTGGCCAGGATCTCGCGCTCGACCTCCGCGTCCGGATACCCGATCGACAGCCGCATCATGAACCGGTCCAGCTGCGCCTCGGGCAGGGGGTACGTGCCCTCGTGCTCGATCGGGTTCTGCGTCGCGATCACCATGAACGGAGTGCCGAGCGGGTGGGTCATGGTGTCCACGGTGACCTGCCGCTCCTCCATGCACTCCAGGAGGGCGGACTGCGTCTTCGGGCTGGCCCGATTGATCTCGTCGCCCAGCACGATGTTCGCGAAGATCGCGCCCGGCTTGAACTCGAAGTCCCCGTGCTCCTGGTTGAACACGTTGACGCCGGTGACGTCGGTGGGCAGCAGGTCGGGGGTGAACTGTATCCGGCGGAACGAGCAGTCGATCGACCGGGCGATGGCCTTGGCGAGCATGGTCTTGCCCACGCCCGGGACGTCCTCGATCAACAGGTGCCCCTCGGCGACCAGCGCGACGATCGCCAGGCGGATCTCGCCGTGCTTGCCGCGGACGACCCGCTCGACGTTCCCCTCGATCTCCCGGAAGCGGTCGGCGAACCGAGCCCACTCCTGGGGACGCTGTCGGACCTCCACCCTTCACCTCCCGGCCGGAACGGCACCCATCTTACGGCCGGTCGCCGCGGCGGATCCCCGTGATGTGCCCGGGACCGGGACGGGCAGAGGAACGGAGGGCAAGATCCCGCGATCGTGAACGATCGAGGTAGCGGCGGGCCGGAGCCCGGATCGCGGACGCCCCGCGCGGCCCCTGTTCGCAACTTCAGGCATCACGTCTGGGACGGCCCGCCGCCCTCGGACGTATTACACCCGTGTGATCCGCCTCGGGCAAGCATCCGCGCGGCCGAACGGCCCCCCGGGGACCCGCCGGGTAGCTCCTCGAGGTCAGGCTGGCCGATACACTGCGTCCACCATGGGACGGGCTCTGGTCCTGAACGCGTCGGACTCACCCCTGGCGGTCGTACCCGCTCGCCGGGCGGTGGTGCTCGTGCTCAAGGAGAAGGCCGAGGTGGTCGCCTCCAACGGGATGGTGTTCCGCGCGGAGCGGATCGCGATGGAGGCGCCCTCGGTAGTCCGGCTCCGCCGCTTCGTCCGCGTGCCCTACCGACCGCACGCGCCCCTCACCCGCCGGGCGGTGTTCGCCCGCGACGCGTGGGCGTGCCAGTACTGCGGCGCCCCCGCCGAGAACCTCGACCACGTGATCCCGCGCTCCCGAGGCGGGATGCACACGTGGGACAACGTCGTGGCCTCGTGCCGGCGCTGCAACGCGCGCAAGGAGAACCGGACACCGCAGGAGGCCGGGTTCCGCCTGCGGCGCCTGCCCTTCGCTCCCACCGACGGCTTCCGGCTCACGATCGGCCGGCTCGAGCCCGGCTGGGAGCCCTACCTCTAGCTCCAGCCGGTCGTCCCCGCCCACCGGCTCCACCGAAGGCCCGCCTCGCCGTCGACCCGCGGCGACCTCGCGCGCCTCGCTACCGAACAGCAGTTCGGGCGCGTTCGCGATTGACGGAGTGGAGTGCAGGTGGCATAACAGTGGACCCAAGTGGAGGAGAGGGGAGGAGGCGTGGCCGAGCTGCTCGGCACGCACAGCTACTCGCTCGACCCCAAGGGCAGGGTGTCGTTGCCCGCCCGGTTCCGTGAGGCGTTCGCCGACGGCGTGTGGCTCACGATCGGGCAGGACGGCTGCCTGTTCTGCTTCCCCAGGGCCGAGTGGGAGCGGCGGAGCGACGAGGTCGCGTCCTCACCCCTCGCCGATACGGACGGCCGCGCGTACGCGCGGTTCTTCTTCGGCTCCTCCGACGAGGCGAGGCTCGACGCGCAGGGACGGGTGACGATCCCGCAGCGCCTGCGCGAGTCGGCCGGGATCACCAAGGAGGTCGTGGTCCTCGGCGTCCGCGACCGCATGGAGATCTGGGACCGCGACGCGTTCGAGCGGTACAGGGATGACCACGCCGGCGCCTACCGCGCCGGCTCGCTCGAACCGAGGAGGCAGCCGTGATCGATCGTCCCCACAAGCTCGGCACCGAGGTGCGCCAGACGCTCTCGCTGATCGGCATCACCGCGCTCACCATCCTGGCGTCGATCGGCGTCGGCCTGCTAGCGGGGCACCTGGGCTGAGGTGGGGGCCAAGGGCGATGCCCCGCACGAGCCGGTCATGGTGGACGAGGTGATGGGCTTGCTGGGCGGCCGCCGCCGCGTCCTCGACATGACGCTCGGCGCCGGGGGACACGCCGAGGCGCTGCTGCGCGGCGGCGCCGATCCGCTGATCGGCGTGGACCGAGATCCGGCGGCGCTCGCCCTGGCCACGGAGCGGCTCAGGCCCTTCGGCGCACGCTTCCTGCCCCTGAGGGCGCGCTTCACCGACGTTCGGTCCGGGGGGATCGGCGGGCCGGTCGACGGCGTCCTGTACGACCTCGGCGTCTCGTCGATGCAGCTCGACGAGGCCGAGCGTGGGTTCAGCTTCCGGAACCCGGGGCCGCTCGACATGAGGATGGAGGGCCCGGATCCCGTCGGCGGCCCCTCCGCCTCGGACCTGGTCAACGGCCTCCCCGAGCGTGAGCTCGCCGATCTGCTGTACCGCCTGGGCGAGGAGCGCCGGTCCCGCAGGATCGCGCACGCCATCGTCGAGGCCCGTCGAACCGAGCCCATCGCGACCACCGACCGGCTCGCGTCCATCGTCGTGAGCGCCGTGGGACGACGTCCGGGGGGCCCCCACCCCGCGCGTCGGACGTTCCAGGCGCTCCGCATCGCGGTCAACCGGGAGATCGAGGAGCTCGCCGCCTCCCTGCCTCAGGCGGTCGATCTCCTCGTCCCCGGTGGCCGCGTGGTCGTGATCTCGTACCACTCCCTGGAGGACCGGGTCGTCAAGGGCGTGTTCCGCGACGATCCGGCGCTCAGGCGGCTGACGAAGAAGCCCCTCGTGGCCTCCGAGGCCGAGGTCGCGCGCAACCCCCGGGCGCGCGCTGCGAAGCTCCGAGCGGCCGAGCGGCTACCGGAGGCGGCGTGAGCGTCCCGGCCCGACGACTCCCCGCGACCTCGCCCGAGCCGCGCGTCACCCGGCGCGCCTCACCCGGGCGGCCGGTCACGGGCCGTACCCGTCCGCCCGCTCCCGCGCGGACGACCGCGGCGCGCCCGCGGACCGCCACCCCTCCCCGGCTCCGTCGGCGGGCGCGCCGCGGCCCCCACCCCGCGTTCTGGCTCTTCTCGGCGGGCGTGGTCGTCGCGATGATCGTCGGGGTCGTCGCGCTGAACGCGATGCTCGCGCAGACGGCGTTCGCGATGCACGCGGCGCGCTCCGACCTGGTCGAGCTAGGCGAGCGGCACGAGGTCCTGGTGAAGCAGCTGGCGACCTCGTCGGCGCCCGAGCGGCTGGCCGACTGGGCGCGGTCCCAGGGGATGGTCGACCCCTCGCGCGTCGAGATCCTGCCCGTGCCGGGCGTGGCGAGACCCACCACCCGGAGCTGACGCGGTGCGCAGGACCTCGACGCACCGGCTCATCGCGCTGTTCGTCGCGATGCTGCTGGCGTTCGCGGGCATCGTGGTGCGTCTCGCGACCCTGCAGGGCACCCGGGTGCCTGACGGCCAGACGCTCGCGCAGTACGGCCTGGATCACCGCCTGAGGACGATCCCGCTCGCCGCAGAGCGTGGCGAGATCCGCGATCGGCACGGCGCCCCGCTGGCGATCTCGCTCGACGCCAGGGACGTCTACGCCAATCCCGCGCTGGTGACCGACCCCGAGGGGGAGGCCGCGCAGATAGCGCCCATCCTCGACGTCAAGCCGAGAACGCTCCTGCCGCCGCTCACGGCCGACGGCACGTTCGCCTACCTCGCGCGCCAGGTCGATGAGGATGTGGCGCGCCGGATCGAGGACCTTCGGTTGCCCGGGATCGGGTTCCTGCGGGTGCCGAAGCGGTACTACCCGGCCGGATCGTTGGCCGCGCAGGTCCTGGGGTTCGTCGGGGTCGACGGGGTCGGGCTGGCCGGCCTCGAGGAGCAGTGGGACACGGAGCTGGCCGGCATCCCGGGTGAGCGGACGGCGGAGGTCGCGCCGAACGGACAGCCGATCGCGCAGGGCGAGAGCGTGGAGCGCGAGCCCGTGGACGGCGTCGACCTGATCACGACGCTCGATCGGCAGCTCCAGTACCGGGCCCAGGAGGCCCTAGCTGCCGCGGTCGCCGCGAACCAGGCGAAGGCCGGGACGATCGTGGTGATGGATCCCGGGTCGGGGGACATCTACGCGATGGCCTCCGTCCCGGGGTTCGACGCGAACCGGTTCGCCGAGGTCGACCCCGACGTCTGGCGCAACCGCGCGATCACCGACGCGTTCGAGCCGGGCTCGGTGCTGAAGGTCGTCACCGCGGCGGCGGCGCTCGAGACCGGGACGGTCTCGATGACGGAGCGGTTCCAGGTGCCGGATGCGATGAAGCTCGACGAGTTCTTCACGATCCACGACTCGCACCCGCACCCGGTGCAGACGATGACCCTCGGCGACATCATCGCGCAGTCGAGCAACATCGGGATCGCGAAGATCGCCGAGCGGATGGGGGGAGACCGCCTCGACGACTTCCTGCGACGTTTCGGGTTCGGTGAGGACACCGGGGTCGGGTTCCCAGGCGAGAGCCGCGGCGTCCTGCCGGCCCTCGACGATTGGACCGCGACGAGCGTCGCCACCTTCTCGTACGGCCAGGGCATGACCGTCACGCCGCTGCAGATGGCGAGCGTGTACGCGACGATCGCGAACGGCGGCGTCTGGGTTCAACCCCGGCTCGTCCGCTCGACGCGCCTGCCCGACGGCGAGGTCCGGACGGCGCCCCCGCCCCTCACCCGCCGCGTGATCGACGAGGGCACCGCGGATCTGCTCACCCAGATGCTCGCGCTGGTGGTTGCGGACGGGACGGGAACGACGGCCCGCGTCCAGGGCTATCAGGTGGCGGGCAAGACCGGGACCGCGCTCAAGCCGGAGGCCGGCGGCGGCTACGGGCAGCGGTACATCGCGTCGTTCATCGGCTTCCTCCCGGCGGCCGCCCCCCGGCTCGTGATCGCGGGGTTCCTCGACGAGCCGGCCACGGTCTACGGGAGCGTCGCCGCGGGGCCCCTCTTCCAGCAGGTCGCCCGCGCCGCGGTCCAGCGCCTCGGGATCGCGCCGGCCCCCGACGTCACGCTGCCGCCCCACCTGCTCGACGGGTCATGAGCCGCGAGGGCCCGCGGGTGGGGGCGCGGGTAAGCTCCGGGCCGGTGGTCCGCTCCTTCCCCCCGCTGTCCGAGGTGGCCGCCGTCGTCCCCGGGGCCGAGCTCAGGGGTGCGGGGGCCGTCGTCCCGACCGACGTGGCCGCCGACACGCGCGCCATGGCGCCCGGCGCGCTCTTCTTCTGCGTTGCGGGCGAGCGAGCCGACGGGCACGCGTTCGCGGACGCCGCGCTCGCCGCGGGGGCCTCCGCGCTGGTCGTCGAGCGCTGGCTCGAGCCGACGGCGCCGCAGGTGCGCGTGCCGTCGGTCCGGGCCGCGATGGGTCCGATGTCGGCCGCCGTGTTCGGCCGTCCCGCCGAGGCGATGGCGACGGTCGGGGTCACGGGCACGAACGGGAAGACCACCGTGACCTATCTCCTGGAGTCGATCTTCCTCGCCGCCGGGGTGGCCACCGGGCTGATCGGCACGGTGGGCGCCCGGATCGCCGGGACGCCGGTGGAGCTCCCGCACACCACGCCGGAGGCGCCGGAGCTCCAGCGGCTGCTGTCGCGCATGCGCGATGCCGGCGTGAAGGCGCTCGCGATGGAGGTCTCGTCCCACGCGCTCACGCACCGGCGGGTCGACGGGATCACGTTCGACGTCGCGGCGTTCACGAACCTGTCGCAGGACCATCTCGACTTCCACCTCACGATGGAGGACTACGCGGATGCGAAGGCCCGGCTGTTCACGTCCGCGCTCGCACGTCGCGGGGTGATCAACGTCGACGATCCGGCCGGCGCGCGGATCGCCGCCTCCGCGCCGATCCCCGTGATCACCTGCGGCATCGAACGCGACGCGGACGTGCGCGCCACCGACGTGACGTCCGGCCGCGACGGCATCGCCTGTTCGATCGGCGGCGAACGCATCGCGTCGCCGCTCCTGGGCGCCTTCAACGCCCAGAACGTGCTCGTGGCGGTCGCGGCGGCTCGCGAGCTCGGGATATCTCCCGAGGCCGTCGCCGACGGCGTGCGCACGCTCGGATCCGTTCCGGGCCGGATGGAGCGCGTCGACGTCGGGCAGGGATTCCTGCTGGTGGTGGACTACGCGCACACGCCGGATAGCATCCGGAGCGTGTTGCGCGCGGCGCGGCCGCTCTCGACCGGTCGGGTGATCGTGGTGTTCGGTTGCGGCGGTGATCGCGACCGCGCCAAGCGACCCCTGATGGGTGAGGCCGCGACCGCGAACGCGGACCTGGCGATCGTCACCAGCGACAACCCCCGTTCGGAGGAGCCCGGGTCGATCGTCGCCGAGATCCTCCCCGGCGCGCAGCGAGGTGGCGGCACGTACGTGGTGGAGCTCGACCGGCGCGCCGCGATCGAGCGCGCCGTGGCCGAGGCGCGCGACGGGGACGTCGTCGTCGTGGCGGGCAAGGGGCACGAGCCCGGCCAGACGTTCGGCGACCGAACGCTGCCCTTCGACGACCGCGCCGTCGCGCGAGCGGCGCTGCTCGACGCCGGAGGGGCGCGATGAGGCCGCGCCGGATGTCGGACGTCGCCCGGGCGGTGGACGGGCTGTTCCTGGGCGACGACGCCGAGGTCACATCGATCGCGATCCACTCCGACGACGTCGTGCCCGGGTCGCTGTTCGTCGCCCTGCCGGGCGAGCGCGTCGACGGAGCCCGCTTCGTCCCCGAGGCGTTCGCGCGCGGCGCGGCCGGCGTCCTGGTCCGCGACGGGATCGACGCGGCGGGCCCGGCCGTCTCGGTGCGGTCCACGGGCGAGGCGCTGCTGGCGCTCGCGGCAGACGAGCGGACGCGCATGTCCGCCCACGTCGTCGCGATCACGGGGGCGAACGGCAAGACGTCCACGAAGGACCTGACCGCACGCGTGCTGGCGTCGCGCTACCGGACGCACGCGAGCCCGGCCTCGTTCAACAACGAGATCGGCCTGCCGGTGACGCTCCTGGGCGCCCCGGAAGGGACCGAGGTCGTGGTCGCGGAGATGGGCGCGCGTCACGTCGGCGACGTCTCGTTCCTGTGCCGCATCGCGCGACCGGACGTCGTCGTCGTGACGAACGTCGGCGTCGCGCACATGGAGATCTTCGGGACGTGGGACGCGATCGTCGAGGCGTCCGCGGAGCCGGTCGAGGCCGTCGGCGCCGGCGGCACGGCGGTGCTGTCGGCGGACGATCGCGTGGTCGCGGGCTACGCGGACCGCACGTCGGCCCGGGTGATCACCTTCGGGTCGGTCGACACCGCGGACGTCCGGTCGGAGGACGTGGCGCTCGACCCGGACGGTCGCGCGTCCTTCTCGATCGTCCACGGAGGCGATCGTGCCGACGTCTCCCTCCGGGTGCCCGGCACCCACATGGTCGCGAACGCCCTGGCGGCGACCGCGGTGGGGGTGGCTCTGGGTGTGCCGCTGGCCGACGCGGCGCAGGCCCTTCGGGGGGCCGAGGGATCGCCGTGGCGGATGGAGTCGTTCACGACACGCGATGGGGTCCGCGTGGTGAACGACGCGTACAACGCGAGCCCCGAGAGCGTCGCGGCGGCGCTGCGGACCGCGCGGTGGATGGCGGGGGAGCGGCACCTGATCGCCGTGCTTGGTCCCATGGCCGAGCTCGGACCGATCGCCGAGTCCGAGCACGAGCGGGTCGGGGAGCTCGCCGCTCGGATCCGCGTCGACCGGCTGATCACGGTCGGCGTCGACGCGCTCCCCATCGCGCACGCCGGCCTCCGCCAGGGCGTCGAGCCCGGGAGCGTGGCCAGCTACGACGTGGCGGACGATGCGCTCGCGGACGTGCGCCGTTCGGCGCGCCCGGGCGACGTCGTCCTGGTCAAGGGATCCCGCGTGGCGGGTCTGGAACGGCTCGCGGAGGCGCTGCGGTGATCTCGATCCTGGTTGCCGCGGCGATCGGGCTGACCGTCACCCTGCTGGGGACGCCGGCCGCGATCAGGGCGTTCCGGGTCTGGGGATGGGGTCAGCGGATCCGCGAGGACGGGCCGCACACGCACTTCGAGAAGATGGGCACGCCGACGATGGGCGGGATCGTCGTGCTCCTGGGCCTGGTCGCCGGGTTCATCGGAGCTCGGGCGACCTTCCGGGGGCTGACGCCGGCGGGCCTGGCGCTCGTGCTCGCGGCCGTCGGGTTCGGCGTGGTGGGGTTCCTGGACGACCTGCTGAAGGTGCGGCGCAGGCGATCGCTCGGGTTGTCGAAGGCGCAGAAGTTCCTCGGCACCGCGGTGGTGTCCGTCGGGTTCGCCATCGTCGTCGCTCACACGAGCGGACAGACCGGGACATCGACCGAGCTCTCGTTCCTGCGGCCGACGGGGGTCGACCTCGGTGCGCTCTTCTTCTTGTGGGCCTTCATCGTGCTGACGTCTTCCTCTCACGCGGTGAACCTGACCGACGGGCTGGACGGGCTCGCATCCGGCTCGTCGATCCTGGTCGCGTCCGCGTACATCTTCATCGCGTTCTGGCAGTACCGGCACACGTGCCAGCTGCTCCCGCCGCAGGCAGACGGCAGCCCGGCGGCCGCCTGCTACGGCGTGGATCCGAACGCGATGCTCGATACCGCGATCACGGCTGCGGCGATGACGGGTGCCGTCACGGGGTTCCTGTGGTGGAACGCCGCCCCGGCGCGGATCTTCATGGGGGACACCGGGGCGTTGGCGCTCGGAGGGTTCTTCGGCGCGCTGGCCATCACGACGAACACGCAGCTGCTGCTCGTGATCTTGGGCGGGCTGTTCGTGATCGAGACGATGTCGGTGATCCTGCAGGTGATCGCGTTCCGCGGGTTCCACCGGAGGATCTTCCGGATGTCGCCCATCCATCATCACTTCGAGCTCGCGGGCTGGCCCGAGTTCACCGTGATCGTCCGTTTCTGGATCATCGCCGGCCTCTGCGTCGCCACGGGTCTCGGGCTCTTCTACTCCGACTTCATCGTGCGCGGGGGCCTCGGATGACCGGGGCGTTCGACGGCGAGCGCGTCGTGGTTATCGGAGCCGAGACGGCGGGGGCGGCGGCCGCGCTCGTGCTGGCCGACGAGGGTGCGGACGTCTCCGTGAGCGAGGCTCGGGCGCTCGCCGAGCTGAGGCGCGCGGGCGAGCTCGCCGAGCACGGGATCGCCGTGCGCGCCGGAGGCCACGACCCTTCGCATCTGGACGGCGCCACGCTGGTCGTGACGAGCCCCGGCGTGCCGCCGGACGCCCCGGTGTTCGGATGGGCGGCCGAGCGCGGGATCCCCGTGTGGGGCGAGCTCGAGCTGGGGGCGCGGCTGTGCGCCGCGCCCTACGTGGCGATCACGGGCACGAACGGCAAGACGACCACGACGGGGATCGTCGCGGCGATCCTGCGGGCCGGCGGTCTTGACGCGGTCGCGTGCGGGAACATCGGAAACCCGTTCCCCGTCGCATCCCGCGAGGCGCACGACGTCCTGGTCGTCGAGGCCTCGTCCTTCCAGCTGCGGCTGACCGAGTCGTTCCATCCGCGGGTCTCCGTCCTGCTGAACCTCGCGCCCGACCACCTGGATCACCACGGGTCGTTCGACGCCTACGCCGACGCGAAGCGGAAGGTGTTCGCCGCGCAGGACGAGGGGGACACCCACGTGGGCAACGCCGACGATGAGTCGTCCGCCGCGATCTCGGCGGAGGCCCCGTGCCCCGTGGTGTGGTTCCGGCTGGATGCGCCGGGGCCAGGCGAGGTCGGCTACCGGGGGGCCGAGCTGGTCGTCCGGCTCGGGGATGAGGTGGAGCTCGCCCGGGTCGAGGACCCGCGGCCGGGGTACCGCGCCGACGCCGCCGCCGCCGCCGCCGCCGCGATCGCGTTCGGCGTGGATCCGGGCGCGGTGCGGATCGGGCTGGCGACCCATGAGCCCGCGCGGCATCGAGGCGAGGTCGTGGCCGAGGTCGGAGGCGTGCGGTTCGTCGACGACTCGAAGGCCACCAACGTGCACGCGGCGCTGGCGGCCCTGGACGCGACGCGCGACGCGGTCCTGATCGCGGGGGCCGCGCCAAGGGCGTCGACCTGACCCCGCTCGTGAGCCGCTCCGATCGCCTCACGGGGGTGGTTGCGATTGGGGAGGCGGCCGCCGAGGTCGAGATCCTGTTCCGCGACCGGGTGCCGACCCGTCGCGCGGGTTCCATCGAGGAGGCCACCAGGTTCGCGTTCGAGCTCGCCGGCCGCGGTGGAACCGTGCTCCTGGCCCCCCGCGTGCGCCAGCTGGGGACATGTTCCGCGACTACGGCGAGCGCGGGGATGGGTTCTCGGCCGCCGCCCGCGCCCTCGCGACCGAGGTGGCGGCGCATGGCTGATCCCACGGCCGGCCGGGCCCCGGCCGCGGGGGATCGTCCGGCCCGCCCCGGACGGGCGACGGACCGGGCGGCCGGAACCGAGCGGCGCCGGCCACGCACGACGGCGCCGAGCCGCCGCGGTCGATGCGACCGCCCGTCCCTCCCTGCGCGCCGTGCCGTCCGACGCGGAGCGCCGCCGGCGGGAGCGCGCCGCCGCGGCGCGAACCAGCCAGATCCTCCTGCTGGCACCGACCGCGCTGCTGAGCGTCGCCGGCCTCGTGATGGTCTTCTCCGCGAGCTCCGTCTCCGCCTTCACCACCTACGGCTCGAGCTTCTGGTTCTTCAACCGGCAGCTCCTGTATGCGGGGATCGGGGCCGTCGTCCTGGTCTTGACGTCGCGGATGCGGTACACGGTCTGGCAGCGCCTGTCGATCCCGTTCCTGGCGGCGACGATCGGGCTGCTCCTGCTGGCCCTGCACCCTGCGGCGGGGACGTCCGCGTACGGGGCCTCGCGCTGGATAGACCTGGGCTCGTTCACGCTGCAGCCGTCCGAGTTCGCGAAGCTGGCGCTCGTGGCCTTCGCCGCGACGGTGCTGACGAAGAAGCGGAACCGGCTCGACGATCCGATGCACCTGGTCATCCCGCTGGGGATCGTCGTGGCGATCGTGGCGGGGATCGTGATCATGCAGCGCGACCTCGGAACCACGCTGATCCTGGTCGGCACGGTCTTCCTGCTCCTGTTCGTGGCGGGCGTCCGGCTCCGCTACCTGATGATCACCGGGGCGTTCGGCCTGCTGTGCACGGGCTACCTGATCCTCGGCGAGGGCTACCGGCGGACGAGGCTCCTGTCGTTCAGCGATCCGTGGGCCGACGCCCAGAACACCGGGTACCAGCTGATCCAGGGGCTGATCGCGCTCGGCTCGGGCGGATGGTTCGGGGTGGGTCTGGGCGCCAGCCGTCAGAAGTGGGAGTTCGTCCCGAACGCCCACACGGACTTCATCTTCGCGATCATCGGCGAGGAGCTCGGGTTCGTCGGAGGCCTGGTGATCCTCGGCCTGGTCGTGCTCCTGGTCTACGCGGGGATCCGCATCGCGGTTCGTGCGCCGGACACGTTCGGGCGGCTGCTGGCCGCGGGGATCACCGCGTGGATCGGGCTGCAGGCGATCGTGAACCTGGGCGCCGTGACCGGCCTCCTCCCGATCACCGGCGTCCCGCTGCCCCTCGTGTCCTTCGGCGGCTCCGCCCTGATCGTGACGCTGGCGGCGGTCGGCGTCCTGTCGAACATCGCCAGGTGCTCCGCGGGCGGCCCACGGGCACGGCGCCGCGGCTCCCGGGACGACCGGCGGTGAGGATCGTGGTGGCCGGAGGCGGGACCGCCGGGCACGTGTTCCCGGCGCTCGCGCTCGCGGGGCTCCTGCGCGGCGACGGGCACGAGGTTTCGTTCGTCGGCTCCCCCGATGGACAGGAGGCACGACTGGTCCCCGCCGCCGGGTTCCCGTTCCACGCCGTGCGGGCGCAGAAGATGGTGCGCGGCGCGTCGCTCCGGACCGCGGCGGCCCCGGTCGTTGCGCTCCGGTCCGTCCGTGACGCGCGTCCGCTGGTTCGAGGCGCCGACGTGGTCGTCGGCGTCGGGGGTACGTGAGCGCGCCGGCGGTGCTGGCCGCGCGCCGTGCAGGTGCGCGCGTGGTCCTGCACGAGCAGAACGCGGTGCCGGGTCTCGCGAACCGGCTCCTGTCCCGCCGCGCCGACGTCGTGGCGTTGACGTTCGCGGGAGCCGCCGCGAGGTTCCCCGGGCGCAAACGCACCGTGGTGACGGGCAACCCGGTGCGCGACGCCGTCGCATCGGTCCCCGGGCATCGGGTCCGGCTTGCCGAGGAGGCGCGGGCGACGCTCGGTCTGGAGCGCGGCCGCACGTCCGTGTGCGTGTTCGGCGGCAGCCAGGGGGCACGGGCGCTCGACCGGCTCGTGGCGGGAGCCGCGGAAGCCCTCGCGGACCGGGGCGACCTCCAGATGCTGGTCCTGACCGGCCCGGCGAACGTCGAGCTGCTTCGAGACACCGTGGAGCGCGAGCGCCCGCTCCTCGTCCGAGCGGTCGGGTTCCTCGATCGGATCGAGCTCGCGCTGGCGGTCGCCGATGTCGCCGTCTCCCGGGGAGGGTCGGGACATCTCGCGGAGCTGACGGTGTGCGGCGTGCCCGCGATCGTCGTCCCGTACCCCCACGCGACCGAGAACCACCCGGTGGCGAACGCGCGGGAGATCGAGCGTGCGGGCGCCGCCGAGGTAGCGGTCGAGGACACGCTCACGGGCACGGGGCTGGCCGGCCGGATCGCGGCGCTCGTCGACGACGCGGGCCGCAGGGCTTCGATGGCGGCGGCGGCCGTCGCGTGGGCGAAGCCGGACGCGGGCCGGCGTCTCGCGGACATCGTGGAGGGGTCGCCGCCGTGAGCACGCCGGCCGGCCCGTGGACGCCCCCGCCGGGCTCGATCCCCACGCTGGGGACCCCCTCGCTCGACGGCGTCGACCGGATCCATCTGATCGGCATCGGCGGGGCGGGGATGCGGAACCTCGCGCGGCTCCTGCTCGCTCGCGGCATCCGCGTGTCGGGCTCCGACCTGAAGGATGGGGCCGCGCTCGACGACCTGCGCGCGCTCGGGGCCGAGATCCACGTGGGCCACGACGCAGCGAACCTCGACGAGCCGGATGCGGTCGTGGTCTCGAGCGCGATCTCGGAGGACAACGCGGAGCTGCGGGCGGCCGAGGCACGGGCGATCCCCGTCTGGCGCCGGCAGCAGGCGATGGCGGCGCTCGCCCGGGGACGCCGGGCGGTCGCGGTGGCCGGCACGCACGGCAAGACGACGGTGACGTCGATGCTCGCGACGATCCTCGAGGAGGCGGGCTCCGATCCCACCTACCTGATCGGGGGGGATCTCAACGAGAGCGGCAGCGGGGCTCGGCATGGCGAGGGCGAGGAGTTCGTCTTCGAGGCGGACGAGAGCGACGGGTCCTTCCTGTTGATCGAACCCTGGTGCGGGGTGATCACGAACATCGAGGTGGATCACGTCGACTTCTATCCGGGCGGACTCGACGAGATCGTCGACGCCTTCGCGACGTTCGCCGCGCGGTGCCGCGCGGTCGTGGCCTGCGGGGACGATGCCTCCGTGCGCGACGCGCTGGTGCGCGCCGGCGTTCGGGCGACGACCTACGGCTCAGACGGACGGAACGACCTGTGCATCTCGGTCACCACGCTCGGGCCCGACGGCGCGGCCGGCACGCTGCGCCTGGAGGACGGGACCGAGCTCGCGCTCCGCCTGAGGATCGACGGCCCGCACAACCTGGCGAACGCGGCGGCCGCGATCGCCGCGGCCCGCCTGCTCGGCGTCGGGCCGGAGCCGGCGGCCGCAGCGCTCGAGGCGTTCCGCGGCGTGCACCGGCGGTTCGAGCTGCGCGGCACGGCCGGCGGCGCGCGGTTCTTCGATGACTACGGACACACACCGACCGAGATGGCCGTCACGGTCGCGACCGCGCGCCGGCGCGATCCGGATCGGCTGATAGCGCTCGTGCAACCCCACCGCTATTCCCGCGTGCAGGCTCTGTGGCGGGAGCTGGGCGCCAGCGTGGCGGATGCGGACGTGGTCGTGGTGACCGACGTCTACGGCGCCGCGCAACCCCCGATCCCCGGCATCACGGGCAAGCTGGTGGTCGACGGCGTCCAGATGGCGGCGCCCGGCCTGCGGACGCTGTACCTGCCGCACCGGCGCGACGTCGTGCGGGTCCTGTCGAACGAGGTCCGCCCGGGCGATCTGGTCCTGACGATGGGGTGCGGCGACGTGTGGATGCTCGGCGACGAGGTACGGGCCGCGATCGAGGGAGGCTCCGCGTGAGCGAAGCCATCCGAACCGCGGAGGCGATCCTGCGCGCGGCGTGCGGCGACCGCGTCCGCACGGCGTTCCCGCTGGCGCCGCTGACGACCTTCCGGATCGGGGGTCCCGCCGCCCTGTTCCTCGAACCGGGGTCCGAGGAGGACCTGGCCGCCGCGAGCGAGGCGATCTCGGCGACCGGCCTGCCGTGCGTCGTCCTGGGCAAGGGCTCCAACGTGCTGGTGTCCGACGAGGGCTTCCCGGGGCTCGTGTTGCGGCTGGGGCGCGGGTTCCGGTGGGCGGGGCGTGACGGAGATCGGCTCACGGCGGGGGGCGCGATGCCCTTGCCGGCCCTCGCGGGGATCGCGCTGCAACACAGCCTCGGCGGTCTGGAGTTCGGCGTGGCGATCCCCGGGAGCCTGGGGGGAGCGGTGCGGATGAACGCCGGGGCGCACGACGGCGAGATGGCGCGGGTCCTCGAACGCGTCGACGTGTACAGGCTCGGGGACGGACGCTGCGACGCGATCGCGGCCGCGGACGCGGGCTTCGCCTACCGGCGCACGGATCTTCCGGCGGACGGGATCGTCGTGGCGGCGGTCATCGGGCTCCGCGACGACGACCAGGCCGCGATCCGAGCGCGTATGGAGGCGGCGCGGGCCTGGCGCCGCCGGACGCAGCCGGTCGCCGAGCCGAACTGCGGCAGCGTGTTCACGAACCCCCCCGGCGAACACGCCGCTCGCCTGATCGACGACGCGGGAGGCAAGGGGTTGACCGTGGGCGGAGCCCACGTCTCATCCAAGCACGCGAACTTCATCATCGCCGAGCCCGGGACCAGGTCCGCAGACGTCCTCGGCCTGATCGAGGCCGTTCGGGACCTGGTCGAGCGCTCGTCCGGCCTCCTGCTCGAACCGGAGGTCCGCCTGATCGGGAGGTTCGACCGTGCCCTCCGTTGAGCGGAGCGCCCCCGACGTGAGCGCCCCCGGCGTGAGCGCCCCGGCCCCCGCCGAAACGGCCGGGTCCCTCGTGGATGCGGCCGCGGGTGACGGGGTCGCGGAGGCTCCCGGGGCGGCGCCGGGTGCCGGCAGCTCGATCCGGGGGGAGAGCCCCGTCCCCCCGGAGGACACGCCCTCGAACGGGGACGGCGGACGCGCATCCACCGACGTCTCGCCGTGGACGCCGCTCGCCCCGTCCGCGGCACCCGCCGCGGCGACGGAGGGGGAGGCTCCGGCGCGTCGCGCGCGACCGCGGAGGCTGGTCGCGGTCGTCGCCGTCGCCGCGCTGATCCTGGCCGGCTCGCTCGTCGCCGCGACCCATACCTCCTTGTTCGCCGCGGACGCGATCCGTGTGCGGGGGATCCACCACCTGACCAAGGGCGAAGTGCTGCGCGCATCCGGCCTCGAACGCGGGATGAACGTGTTCCATCTCGACGCGGCCGCCGTCGAAGCTCGGATCGAGCGCGATCCATGGGTGGCCCGGGCCACCCTGACGAAGGAGCTCCCCGGCACCGTGATCCTCACGATCCGGGAGCGCGTCCCGGTCGCCGTGGTGAACGACGGATCGGTCGAGCGCCTCGTTGCGGACGACGGCGTCCTGCTCGGCGTGGGCGCGCCCTCGAGCCTCCCGCGGATCGTCGCCGACGAGGGCGCGACCACCACCGATCCGGCCGCCGTGCGCGGCGCGGCCGTGGCGATCTCGGCGATGCGTCCGGCCATCCGGCACCAGATCGCCTTCGTGCACCTCCTGCCCGAGGGCGGCATCGGGCTCGAGCTCCGATCCGGGGTCCCGGTCGTCTACGGGGCGCCGGACGACCCCGCGGCCAAGGCGCAGGCCCTCGCGGCGATGCTCCGCTACGCCGATCGCACGGGGGGGCGATACACATCGATCGATGTGAGCGTGCCCACCGCGCCAGCGGGAACGTTGATCGGCGGCTAAGCCTGGCGGGCGGATCTGTCATCACGGGGCACAACCGGACCGACCGGGACCCTTGACGGACCTGCGGTTTCTCAGTAGGGTGACTACCTCTACGTGAGGTGGATATAACAATCGATATCTACTTGACGGTGAGGCTTCGAGCGTGAGGTACGGCGTTTCCCCAGGTAGTGGCGCAGGCGATCGGCCGGTGACCACGGAGGTCGGCAGATGATGGATGCACCTCAGAACTACCTCGCCGTGATCAAGGTGGTCGGGATCGGCGGCGGCGGCGTGAACGCGGTGAACCGGATGATCGAGGCGGGCCTCCGGGGCGTCGAGTTCATCGCCGTCAACACCGACGCCCAGACGCTGCTGATGTCCGACGCCGAGGTGAAGCTCGACATCGGCCGGGAGACGACGCGGGGGCTCGGTGCCGGATCCGATCCCGAGGTCGGGCGCGGAGCCGCTCAGGAGCACGCCGACGAGATCGAGGAGATCCTCAAGGGCGCCGACATGGTCTTCATCACCGCCGGTGAGGGCGGGGGCACCGGCACCGGCGGCGCCCCGGTGGTGGCGGAGATCGCCCGAGGGATCGGCTCCCTCACGATCGGCGTGGTGACGCGGCCGTTCGGGTTCGAGGGCCGCAAGCGCGCGACCCAGGCCGACGTCGGGATCACCGAGCTGAAGAAGGCCGTCGACACGCTGATCGTGGTGCCCAACGACCGCCTGCTGCAGGTGTCCGACCCGACCACCCCGATGGTGGAGGCGTTCCGGATGGCGGACCAGGTCCTGTACCAGGGGGTGGACGGGATCACGTCGTTGATCACGACGCCCGGCCTGATCAACCTGGACTTCGCCGACGTCAAGTCCGTGATGACCGGAGCGGGGTCGGCGCTGATGGGGATCGGCCACGGGGCCGGTGAGGACCGCGCTACCGAGGCCGCCAAGGCGGCGATCTCGTCGCCCCTGTTGGAGTCGTCGATCGACGGCGCGAAGGGCGTGCTGCTGTCGATCGCCGGTCCGACGGACCTGTCGCTGCACGAGGTGAACGCGGCGGCGGACCACATCACGCGCGTGGCTCACCCGGACGCGAACATCATCTTCGGGGCGGTCGTGGACGACGCGCTGGGCGAGGAGGTCCGCGTCACGGTCGTGGCCGCCGGGTTCGACAAGGTCGCGCCGGCGGAGGGCAACCGGTTCGAGAGCCGTCTCTCGCGCCTGCTCGAGGAGCCCGTCCGCGAGCACGACGAGGAGGCCCTGCCCTCGATCCTCAGCGCGGACGTCGATGAGGAGGCGGACGTGTTCGCGGCGGCCGCGGACGAGGGTTCGTCGAGCATCCCCTTCGATGCGGAGGAGGACCTGGACATCCCGGACTTCCTGAAGAGCTGACGCGCAGCACCGCCCCGCTGCGGCCCCGGACGTGGGGGCGGGGAGGTTCCGAGCGAGGAGGCGCCCTTCCCCCGCCTCTTGGCCGAGAGACCTCCCCGCCCCCTCTTCGCGTCTGCGAGGCTGTGGCCCTGTGACCTCCGCGGACGCCATCGGCTCGAACCTCGCTGCGATCGTCCGGGCGATCGAGCGTGCGTGCGATCGCGCGGGACGAGACCCGGACGACGTGCTGCTCGTCGGCGCCACCAAGACCGTCGAGATCGCGACGATCCGGTGGGCGTTCGAAGCAGGCGTTCGGGCTTTCGGCGAGAACTACGTCTCCGAGCTCCGGAGCAAGGCGCCCGAGCTCCCGCAGGCGCGCTGGCACTTCATCGGCACGCTCCGATCGGGCAGCGCGCACCACGTGGCGGACCTGGCCGACGTCGTCGAGACCCTGGCGGGGGAGCGGGCGTCGGCCCGGCTCGCGCGCCGTTCGGCCGGCTCGGGACGCGAGGTGGACGCGTTGATCGAGGTGGACCTGGCCGGGCGGGGGACGGGCGTGCCGCCGCGGGACCTCCCGGGGTTCGCGCGGTGGGCCACGACCCTGGACGGCGTGCGCGTGCGGGGCCTCATGACGCTTCCGCCGTTCGATCCGGATCCGGAGTCCGCGCGACCGTGGTTCGCACGGCTCCGCAGCGCCAGGGACGAGCTGCGTGAGGAGCATCCCCAGATGCTGGAATTGTCGATGGGGATGTCGTTGGATTACCCGGTCGCCGTCGAGGAAGGCGCTACGATGGTCCGCATCGGAACGGCGCTGTTCGGCCCTCGGGCGCCGTAGACGTAGGGAGGAAGTGATGGCCGGCGTGTGGAAGAAGACCCTCAACTACCTGGGGCTCGTCGAGGACGAGGACGAGTTCGCGGGGGAGCTGCCCGACGCCGAGCCCGCCCCGGTCCGCCGGATGCGACCGCAGGCCGTGCGGGAGGTGCCTTCGGACACCGAGGGGGTCGTTCGGACGATCGCCTCCCCGAGGCCGGTCGCGGCCTCGTCGGCGATCTACAAGTCCGAGCCCAAGCGC
The DNA here is from genome assembly GCA_046330185.1 of Actinomycetota bacterium. Classification (GTDB taxonomy): domain Bacteria; phylum Actinomycetota; class UBA4738; order UBA4738; family HRBIN12; genus DATBLY01. The sequence continues at coordinate 108,582 of JAXLTF010000007.1, read as the reverse complement.
TTCAACGAGGCCCGCGAGGTGGCCGACCGGTTCAAGGAAGGAACCGCGGTCATCATGAACCTCCAGAGCACGGACGACACGATCGCGCGACGGCTCGTCGACTTCGCCTCCGGACTCGTCTACGGCCTCGACGGCAAGATCGAGCTCGTGGCCAACCGCGTTTACCTGCTCACGCCGGCCGATGTGGAGGTCTCGGCCGAGGAGCGGGAACGGCTCGCCGGAGGGGGTTTCTACAACCAGTTCTGACCTGCCCGGAGCCGTCGATCCGACGCGTGGAGAGACGGCCGGGTGACGGACGGGGGCCACCGAACGTGCTGCTAGCCTCTCCCCCCGATGATCTGCGCGTCGAACCCGATCCTGAACCTCGTCTGCCTGGCGCTCGGTGTGTTCTCCCTGATCCTGCTGATCCGCGTGATCATGTCCTGGATCGAGCTGGCCGGGGTGCGACCGCCCGCGACCGGGCCGCTGCGCTCCGCCTACGAGCTGCTGTTCGACGTGACGGACCCGGTGCTGGTGCCTCTGCGGCGGATCGTTCCGCCGGCCGGACCGCTAGACATGTCGGTGCTGGTCGCGTTCGTCATCATCTTCGTGGCGCAACGAGCGATCTGCTGACCGGCAACGGGGGGGGAGCATGAGGAAGAAGGACCGCAACGAGGACGCGCACGATTTCAGCGGGCTCCCCGCCCCGAAGGTCGTGACGGCGGCGGATGTCCAGGCGAAGGAGTTCGGGGTCTCGCGGTTCGGCGGGTACAAGATGCGCGACGTCGACGAGTTCCTGGACGAGATCACCGCCTCGATGACGAAGCTGGCGGAGGAGAACGAACGGCTCCGCTCCGGCGCGCCCGTGCCCGTCCCGCCGATCGGGGCGCCCGACCCGGACGACGCCGCACGACGGGCGGACGAGATCATCGAACGGGCCCGGGCGGAGGCCGCTCGGATCGTGCAGGGCGCCGAGGACCGGGCCGCCGCCGCGGGCGCCGGCGCGATGAGCCCGGGCGACCGCCCCGCGATCACGGCCTTCCTCGCGCGCGAACGTGAGTTCCTGCAGAGCCTCGCGACCCTGGTCCAGGGCCACGCGGAGTCGATCAAGGCGATGGCGAAGGCGTCGCGCTCGGCGCCGGAGACGGGCCCGGCGCCGGTCGTCCCCGTCACGCCCGCCCGCGACCCCGTCGAGGCCCCGCGACCGGCGCCGTCCGCCGCGGGCGCTCCTCCGTCCCCGGCGGCCGAGGGTGACGGCGGTCCGTCGTCCGAGCCCGAGGCTCCGGCGCCCGAGGCCGAGCCCATCCGGGTCGACGAGCCGGCGGCGGCGGCGGTCGCCCGGGGCGAGGGCGACGATGCGGAGCCGAAGCAGGCCGAAGGCGACCGGTCGCTGCGTGAGCTGTTCTGGGGCGAGGAATGAGCTCGCTCAGGCCCGCCTGACGCTGATCGCGACGCGGGAGCCGCCGAGGTCGGCCTCCCGGCGATGACCCTCGGGGTCGACGGCATCCGCCACCGCCGTGGCCAGCGTCTCGCCCGCGACCGTATCGATGTGTGACGCCAGCGCGGCCGCCGCGTCGCCGTCGGACTCGACCCCCAGCTCGATCCGATCCGTTACGGCGAGGCCGGCCTCCTTGCGCGCGTCCTGGATCACCCTGATCAGCTCCCGGGCCAGGGCCTCCAGCCGGAGCTCCGGCGTGATCTCCAGGTCGAGCGCGACCGTGACCCCGCCCTCGGACGCGACGCCCCATCCCTCGCGGACGTCCTGCGTGAGGTCGACGTCGTCGGCGCTCAGCTCGACCGACGTCGCGTCCGCCAGCTCGAGCTCGACCCGTTCGCCCCGGGCGAGCGCCCCCGCGACCGCGCCCCGGTCGGCCGCCAGGACGGCGGCGACGTCCCGGACGCGCGCCCCCAGGCGCGGCCCGAGCTCCTTGAAGTCGGGCTTCGCCCGCCAGCGCCCGAACGTCTCCGCCGACTCGGCGAACACGACGGCCCTCACGTTCAGCTCGTCGGCGATCACCGGGAGCAGCGGCGACAGGGGCTCGTGGTCACCGGCGACGTGGATCACGGCCTCGGTCAGCGGCTGCCGCGTGCGGGTCCGGGTCTCGGTGCGGACCCGACGGCCCAGCTCGACGATCGCGCGCGCGGTGGTCATCGCGCGGTCGAGCTCCTCGTCGACGGCGTCCGGATCGGGCACGGGGTAGTCCATCAGGTGAACCGAGTCCGGGCGGCCTTCCCGGCCCGCGGCCAGGTTCCGCCAGATCTCGTCGGCCAGGAAGGGCGTGAACGGGGCGAGGAGGGTGGCGACGGTGACCAGGCACGTGTGCAGCGTTCCGAACGCGTGCCCGGCCTCGTCGCCCCCCTCGCCGTCGGGGTTCCAGAACCGCCGGCGGGATCTGCGCACGTACCAGTTGGAAAGGTCGTCGACGAACATCCCGATCGCCCGGCCCGCGCCGGTCGCGTCGTAGGACCCGAGCCCGTCGCGCGCGCGCTCCACCGTCGCGGCGAGCCGGGACAGGATCCAGCGATCGAGCACCGGGCGCTCGGCCGTCGAGGCGGGAGCCGCGGTGGGCGGCTCGAAGCCGTCGGCGTTCGCGTACGTCACGAAGAACGCGTACACGTTCCAGAGCGTGAGCATGAACCTGCGCACGACGTCGTCGAGGACCGCGTGGCCGATCCGGCGCGACGACCACGGTGAGCCGCTGGTGATCATCCACCACCGCAGCGCGTCGGCGCCCTGCCGCTCGAGCGCTTCCCACGGATCGAACACGTTCCCCGCCGACTTCGACATCTTGCGACCGTCCTCGTCCACCAGGTGGCCCAGGCAGACGCAGGTTCGGTACGCCGTCTCGTCGAAGTGCAGCACGCCCTCGGCCATCAGCGTGTAGAACCACCCGCGCGTCTGATCGATCGCCTCGCAGATGTAGTCGGCGGGGAAGCGTTCGGCGAACTCCTCGATGCCGCGGCCCAGGTCCGGGTGGTACCCCCATTGGGCGAAGGGCATCGCGCCCGAGTCGTACCAGGTGTCGATCACCTCGGGGACCCGGGTCGCGGTCTCGCCGCACTCGCCGCACACGAGGGTGACCTCGTCGATGAACGGCCGATGAGGGTCGAGCTCCGACAGGTCGCGGCCGGCGCGCTCACCGAGCTCGCGCAGCGAGCCGATCGCCACGGCATGCCCGCGCGGACAGCGCCAGATCGGCAGCGGCGTTCCCCAGTAGCGCTCGCGGGAGATCGCCCAGTCGACGTTGTTCTCCAGCCAGTTGCCGTAGCGGCCGTGCTTGATGTGCGCGGGGTACCAGTCGACGGTCTCGTTCACCGCGAGGAGCCGTTCCTTGACGGCCGTGGTCAACGCGTACCAGGACGTCCGCGCGTAGTACAGGAGCGGCGTCTTGCAGCGCCAGCAGAACGGGTACGCGTGCTCGTACGTCCCGGCGCGCAGCAGCAGCCCTCGTTCGCCGAGGTCCTCGACGATCGCCGGATCGGCGTCCTTCACGAACAACCCGCGGACGAAGGCCGGCGCGGCGTCGGTGAAGCGTCCCGCGTCGTCGACCGGCTTGAAGACGGGCCAGCCGTGCTCCCGCCCCATCGCGAGGTCGTCGGCCCCGAACGCCGGCGCCACGTGGACGACGCCGGACCCGTCCTGCGTCGAGACCCAATCCGCGGGGACCACGGCGTGCGCGCCCTCGACGTTGGGGTAGGGAGGCTGGTACCGCGCGCCCAGGAGCTCCGCGCCGGGGAGGGTCAGCTCGGCGGTCCATCCCGAGCCCAGGACGGCGTCGGCCAGGGCGTCCGCCACGATCAGCCTGTCGGAACCGTTGACCGCCACGCGGTACCGCTCGTCTGGCGCGACCGCCACGCCCGTGTTCGACGGGAGCGTCCACGGCGTGGTCGTCCACACCAGAAGGGCCGCGCCGGCCAGCTCCGGGTGCCCGGCCGGCGGGTCCGTCAGCGGGAACCGCACGAAGACGCTGGGATCCTCGACGATCTCGTAGCCCATCGCGACCTCGGCGTCCGACAGCGCCGTGCCGCAGCGAGGGCAGTAGGCCGTCACCTTGTCCGCCTCGACCAGCAGGCCCCGCTCGAACAGGCCCTTGAGCGACCACCACACGGACTCGATGTAGGTCGTGTCCATCGTCCGGTAGGCCTCGGACATGTCGATCCAGAAGCCGATCCGCTCGGTCAGGCGCTCGAACTCGCCCACGTAGCGGGTGACCGACTCCCGGCACCGCCGGTTGAACGCCTCGATCCCGTAGGCCTCGATGTCGCGCTTGCCGTTCGTGCCGATCTCCTTCTCGACCTCGATCTCGACGGGTAGGCCGTGGCAGTCCCACCCCGCCTTGCGCTCCACGTAGTGCCCGGTCATCGTGCGGAACCGCGGGAACAGGTCCTTGAACACGCGCGCCTCGACGTGGTGCACGCCGGGCCTGCCGTTCGCGGTCGGGGGTCCCTCGTAGAACACCCATCGGGGGCCGCCCTCGCGCCGCTCGAGGCTCCGGCGGAAGACGTCGGACGCCTTCCACGTCTCGAGGATGCGGAGCTCGAGCTCCGGGAAGCTCACCTTCGGGTCGACCGGTTCGAACGGCATCCGCTCCGCCTCCTCCCACGCCCTCCGGAGACGAGAACGCCTCGTCCCCTCCGGGGACGAGGCGCGGGCCCCGCGGTACCACCCCGCTTGCCGCGCCCTCGCGGGCGCGGCCGCTCATCGGCCGCCATCACGGCCTCCCGCGTTCACGGGCGGGTCCCGCCTGCGCCTACCGCGGCGCCGGGCGCCGGTTCGGGCAGGGGCTCGGGGAGGATGGTCGTGCGGGGCTCGGCACCGGGCTCACACCATCCCCGGCTCGCTCCCGCTCCGCCGCACGCACGACCGCGTTCCCGTCGCTGCCTGTGGGGCGCATGCTACACCCACGATGGGTCGGATCACGGTTCGGGTGGTTCCGCGGTCCGCGCGGACGGGCGTCGACGGGGGCCCCGAGGGGCCCCTGATACGCGTCCGCGCCGCCCCCGAGGGCGGACGCGCGACCGCGGAGGCGGCCCGCGCGCTCGCCGCCGCGCTCGGCGTGCCGCCGAGCGCGGTGCGCCTGATCCGGGGCGGCCGCTCCCGTATCAAGACCTTCGCCGTGGAGGGGCTTTCCGACGAGGCCCTGCGGGAGGCCGTGTCCGGCTCCTGAATCCCCCGCACGGGGCGGCCGGAGACCCCTGTGCTACCCTCGCGCGACCATGGCCCAGGCCAAGCTCACGGCGAAGGAGCTGGGGGACCTCAGGGCCCGCCTCGTCGAGGAGCAGGCGGAGCTCGAGGCCCAGCTGACCACCATCGTCGACGAGACGTTCGCCGCGACCCAGTCCGAGATCGCCGGGGACGTCGGGCTCGACGATGAGTCCGCCGACGCCGGCACGGCGACGTTCGAGCGCGAGAAGGACCTCTCGATCGAGAACAACGTCCGTGACCTGCTCCAGAAGATCGAGCGCGCCCTGAAGCGGATGGACGAGAAGGCGTTCGGGATCTGCGATGTGTGCGGCCGGCCGATCGAGAAGTCCCGGATCAAGGCCCTCCCCTACGTCGACCTCTGCATCAAGGACGCGCAGGCGCAGTCGCGCCGGTAGGGCCGTGTCGGCCGGCAGTCGCGGGGCCGCGATCCTGTTCGTCTCGGCGGGAGCGGTCTGGCTCGTCGACCGCCTGACCAAGTTCTGGGTCGAGCAGGCGCTGGCCGGCCGGCCGCCGGTGCGGGTGATCCCGGGGGTCCTAGACCTGCGGTTCACGACGAACTCCGGAGGAGCCTTCAGCATCGGCCAGAGCGCGCCGTGGCTGTTCGCGGGCGCGACGATCGTCGTGTCGCTCCTGATCGTCGCGACCGCCTGGCGGCACACGTCGACGCTCACCAGCGTCGCGCTCGGCCTGATCCTGGGTGGAGCGCTCGGGAACCTGTCGGACCGGATCGCGCGAGGGCCGAGGCTCACCGGCAAGGTGATCGACTTCATCGACGTCCACGTGTGGCCGGTGTTCAACGTCGCGGACAGCGCCGTGGTGATCGGAGCGATCCTGCTGGCCGCCTCCGCCGCCCGCGACGGGGGGGCGTCACCGGGCCGGGGGGACGGATCCGAGGGGAGCGACGGCCGGGCCGAGCCCCATGCCGGCTGAACCGCTCGTCGGGGAGCCCGGGCGGCTGGACGCGGTCGTGGCGCGGCTGCTCGGCCGGCCCCGCGCCGACGTCCAGCGGGCGATCGAGGACGGGAAGATCCTGGTCGACGGGGTCTCCCGCCCGAAGTCGTTCCGGCTGAGCGGGGGCGAGTCGCTCGTGGTCGACCTGGGAGACCACGAGCCCCTGGCCCCGGAGGGCCCCCCGGTTCCCGTCCGGTTCGAGGACGCGCACCTGTTGGTGGTGGCGAAGCCGCCCGGGCTCGTGACCCATCCGACCAGCAGCCGGCGATCGGGAACGCTGGTGAACCGGCTCCTCGGGATGGGGGTCCCGCTGTCTTCGGTGAACGGGGCGCTCCGACCCGGGATCGTTCACCGGCTCGACGCTGGGACCTCGGGCCTGATGCTCGTCGCCAAGGACGATCGCGCGCACGAGGCGCTCGCCCGGGCGTTCGCCGCGCACGAGATCGACAGGCGCTACCTGGCCCTGGTCCGCGGCGCCGTCGAGCACGACGCCTTCGCCGTGGACGCCCCGCTCGGGCGCCGCGCGGCCCGCGTGCGGGTCGACATCGGTGAGGGTAGGACCGCGAGGACCGGGTTCGAGGTGCGCGAGCGTCTCTCGCGGGCCACCTTGCTCGAGGCGATCCCCCGCACGGGACGGACGCACCAGATCCGCGTGCACCTCGCCGCCGCGGGGCATCCGATCCTGGGCGACCGAGCGTACGGGGGGGCCGGGGCGGACGCCGCGGCGCTCGGCCTCGGCCGCCCGTTCCTGCATTCGTGGCGGATCGCGTTCGAGCACCCGGTGACCCGGGTGCGGATCGAGCTGGAGGAGCCGCTCCCGGACGATCTCGAGAGGGCGCTCATGGTCGCCCGAGGCGGGCCTGCGGCGCCGGACCTGCCGCCTTGACGCCCCGGGTCACCGCGCGTACGGTGGGTCCCCCGAATCACAGCGGTGTAACTTATCCCCAGCCGTCGGGCTGGGTGTGGAAAACCCGAAGGGGAGCATGACGGACCGGAACTTCGTCCACCTCCACGTCCACTCGGAGTACTCGCTGCTGGACGGGGCCGCGCGGATCGAGGCCCCGAGGTTCCATCCGGAGGCGCCGACGGTGTTCACGGAGGCCGCCCGCCACGGGATGCCGGCGATCGCGGTCACGGACCACGGCGCCATGTACGGCGCGCTCAGGTTCTTCGAGGCGGCCCGGCGCAGCGGGGTCAAGCCGATCATGGGTGTCGAGGCCTACGTCGCGCCGGGGTCCCGGTTCGATCGGCAGCCCGGCGAGCACGAGGAGAAGTACCACCACCTGACGCTGCTCGCCGAGAACGAGACCGGGTACCGGAACCTGTTGAAGCTCGTTTCGGCGGCGCACCTGGAGGGCTTCTACCACCGGCCGAGGATGGACAAGCAGCTCCTGGCCGAGCACGCCGAGGGGGTGCTGTGCCTGTCCGGGTGCCTGTCGAGCGAGGTCTCCACCCTGCTGCTGTCCGGGCAGGAACGCCGGGCCGCCGAGGTCGGCGGTCGGTACCGGGACATCTTCGGGCCCGACCGGTACTTCGTCGAGCTGCAGGATCACGGCCTGGCCGAGCAGCGTCGGGTCCTTCCGATGCAGATCGCCCTCGCGCGGGAGCTCGGCGTGCGCACGGTCGCGACGAACGACCTGCATTACACGCTGGCCGCGGACGCCAAGCCGCACGACGTGCTGCTGTGCATCCAGCAGCAGAAGCTGCAGTCCGACCCGAAGCGGCTCCGGTTCGACTCCGAGGAGTTCTACCTGAAGAGCCCGGCGGAGATGCGCGAGGTATTCCGCGAGCACCCCGACGCGTGCGACACGACGCTGCTGATCGCCGAGCGCTGCGAGCTCGAGCTGGTCTTCGGCGACCGTCGCCCCTCCGATCAGCGCTTCCACCTGCCGCGGTTCGAGGTCCCGGACGGGCTCGGTCCCGACGCTTACCTCGAGCGCCTGGTCCGCGAGGGGGCGTCCCGGCGCTACGGCGCGCTCACCCCCGAGGTCGAGGGCCGGATCCGGCACGAGCTCGGCGTGATCACCCAGATGGGGTTCGCGGGCTACTTCCTGATCGTGTGGGACCTGATCAGGTTCGCGCGGGAGAGCGGGATACGGGTCGGGCCCGGGCGCGGTTCCGCGGCCGGCTCGGTCGTCTCGTACTGCCTGCGCATCACCGACCTGGACCCGATCAGGTACGGGCTGATCTTCGAGCGCTTCCTGAACCCCGAGCGCCTGCAGATGCCCGACATCGACATGGACTTCGACGAACGCCGCCGCGACGAGGTGATCCGGTACGCCACGTCGCGCTACGGCGCGGATCACGTCGCGCAGATCATCACGTTCCAGACGATCAAGGGGAAGCAGGGGATCCGCGACGCCGCGCGCGTGCTGGGGTTCCCGCCGGTCGTGGGCGACCGCCTCTGCAAGATGTATCCGCCGGCGGTGATGGGGCGCGACTACCCGATCGAGGACGCGCTGACGCTCTCACCCGAGCTCCGAGAGGCGTACGAGCGCGAGCCGGAGGCGAAGGAGATCGTCGAGACGGCGCGCGCTCTCGAGGGCCTTCGACGCGAGGACTCGGTCCACGCCGCCGGCGTCGTGATCGGCGACGCGCCGCTCGTGAACTACCTGCCGCTGAAGCTCGCGAAGGACTCGCGCGACGATTCGAAGCGCGTCGTGACGCAGTTCGACATGTACGGGGTCGAGCAGCTCGGCCTGCTGAAGATGGACTTCCTGGGCCTGCGGAACCTTTCGGTCATCGAGGAGACGCTCCTGCACCTGCGCCGTCGGGGGATCGAGCTCGACATCGACGCGGTGCCGCTCGACGACGAGGCGACCTACGCGATGCTGCGGCGCGCCGAGACGACCGGGGTCTTCCAGATGGAGTCGGCGGGCATGCGGAGCCTGATCCGCTCGCTCGAGCCGGACCGGTTCGAGGACCTGATGGCCCTGCTCGCCCTGTACAGGCCGGGCCCGATGAACTCCGGCCTGCACCACGAGTACGCGGAGCGCAAACACGGCCGACGGCCGGTCACCTACCCCCATCCCGACCTGGCCGAGACCCTGTCGTGGACCTACGGCGTGATGGTCTACCAGGAGCAGGTCATGCAGATCGCCGTGCGGATGGCGGGCTACACGATGGGCGAGGCCGACCTGCTGCGCCAGGCGATGGGCAAGAAGATCCGCGAGAAGCTGCTGGTCCACAAGGAGACGTTCATCCAGGGATGCGTGGCCCACGGCTATCCCGAGCGCCTGGGCCAGGACCTGTTCGACCTGATGGAGCCGTTCGCCGACTACGGCTTCAACACGGCGCACGCGTGCGCGTACGCGTTCGTCGCCTACCAGACCGCGTACCTGATGGCGCACCACCCGGTCGAGTACATGTCGGCCATCCTCACCAGCGTCAAGGACGACAAGGACCGCAAGCCCTACTACCTGTACGCGTGTCGTGGGATGGAGATCCAGATCCTGCCGCCCGACGTCAACGGATCGGAGATGGATTTCGCTCCGGCCGCCGATGACGAGCGAGCGATCCGCTACGGGTTGTCCGCGGTGCGCAACGTCGGCGAGGGGGCGGTCCTCCAGATCCTCGAAGCCCGCCGGTCCGCCGGCGAGTTCGTGTCGTTCGCCGACTTCTGCCGGAAGGTGGAGCCGTCGGTGCTGACCAAGCGCGTGCTGGAGTCGTTGATCCTGGCGGGCGCGTTCGACTCGCTGGGGTACACGCGCGGCGGCCTCATGCGGGAGGTGGGGGAGCAGCCTGCGTGGGAGCGGGTCTCGGCGCCGATCCTCGCCGAGCGCAAGGCCGAGGCCGCCGGACAGTTCTCGCTCTTCGGCGGGTCCGAGGGGGCGGGCGAGGTCGACGCCTCCGTCCTTCAGGGTCCGGAGTTCGACAAGCGGACCTTGCTTCGCCTCGAGAAGGAGATGCTCGGTCAGTTCGTCACCGACCACCCGCTGCTCGCGGTGAAGGACGAGCTGGCCCGCCAGACGACGCATGAGATCGGCGACCTCGAGACGCTCGGCGACGGCGACCTCGTCACGGTTGGCGGCATCATCGGCGCGCTCTCGCGCCGGTACACGAAGCGCGGCGAGCCGTACGCGCAGTTCCGCCTGGAGGGCCTGGCCGGCGGCGTCGAGGTCGTGGCGTTCCCCTCCGTGTACGAGGCGCATCCGGACCTGATCGGCGCCGACCGGATCGTGCTGGTGACGGGCCGGATCGACCTGCGAGGCCGGGAGCTCCAGGTGCGTGCCAACGAGATGCGCGAACCGGCCCTCTCGGGCGAGACCCTGACGGGACCGGCCGCGCTCGAGGTCGACCTGCCCGCGGCGGCGTGCACGCCGGCGGTCCTGTCGCGGATGAAGGAGCTGCTGCAGGCGCACCCGGGAGCCTCGCCGGTGCAGGTGCGGTTCCATTCATCCAACGGCGTCACCCCGCTCGAGGTGGGCGATCTCCGGGTCGACCCCACCGGCCCGCTGCTGGGCGAGCTCCACACGCTGCTAGGCGCCGGCGCGGCCCGCCTGGGTCGCGCGTAGCCGGCGCACCTGGGATGACCTTCACGGTCCTGCCCGCGATCGACGTCCGCGGAGGGCGCCTCGCGCGCCTGGCGGGCGGGGAGGTCGAGCCGGTCGAGGAGCACGATGGCGATCCGCTGGCGGCCGCGCGCGCCTACGCGGACGCCGGCGCGACCTGGGTGCACGTGGTCGATCTGGACCTGGCGTTCGAGGGACGGCTGAGCGTGGCGAGGCTCGTGAGCCGGCTCGCGGCCGGCGGGCTCAAGGTCCAGGCGAGCGGCTCGGTGCGGACGACCGAGGCGATCGCGGACCTGATCGCGGCCGGCGCCGGACGGGTCGTGCTGGGGTCGGCGGCGCTCGTCGACCCCGACGCGGCGGCGACCGCGATCGCGCGGTTCGGGCCGGCGCTCTGGTGTGGCATCGAGGCCGACGGCGATCGGATCCGATCCCGCGGGGCCGATCCCGTGGACCTGCCCCTGCTCCCCACGCTCGGCTGGCTCACCGGAGCGGGAGCCGTGGGGTTCGTCGTCACGGCCGTGCGCCGCCTATCCGGGTTGCGGGGCCCCGACACCGACCTGGTCCGGCGGGTCGCGCGCTCGGGTCGTCCGGTCGTCGCCGGCGGGGGCATCGCCGATCTCGGGCACCTCGCGGCCGTCCGCGCGGCGGGCGCGGTGGGCGCGATCGTGGGACGGGCGGCCCTGGAGGGCGCGCTCGACCTCCGCGAGGCGTTCGAGCTCACCTGATAGGGGCCGGGCGTTCGAGACGGCTGGGTAGACTCGCCCGGCGATGGGCTTCCTCAGCGATCTGGTGCGAGAGCTGCGCGAACGCCTGGACCGCGAGCCCCTCGACGCGTCCGCGCTGCTGCAGCGGGCGATGGCGTCACCGCCGCCGCGCCCGTTCGAGGACGCCCTGCGATCGGCGTCGCCGGCCGTGATCGCCGAGGTGAAGCGCGCCTCGCCCTCCGCCGGGCCGATCGCGGATCGGGACCCCGCCGACCAGGCTCGGGCCTACGAGGCGGGCGGCGCCAGCGCGATCTCGGTCCTGACCGAGCCGCGGCACTTCGACGGGTCCCTCGCCGACCTGCGGGCGGTCCGCACGTCGGTGGGCCTGCCGGTGCTGCGCAAGGACTTCCTGATCGACCCGGCGCAGGTGATCGAGTCGCGGGCGGCCGGCGCCGATGCCGTGCTGCTGATCGCCGCGTGCGTGTCCGCGGCCGAGCTGGAGGCGCTGGTCCGCGCCACGGACGACCTGGCGATGGCCGCGCTCGTGGAGACCCACGCGGACGAGGATCTGGACAAGGCCCTTGGGGCCGGCGCCAGGATCGTCGGCGTGAACGCGCGCGACCTCGAGACCCTGGAGGTCGACACGGGCCGCGCGCTGCGCGCCCTCCGGCGCGTGCCCGAGGACCGGCTGGCGGTGTTCGAGAGCGGGATCCGCACCCGCGCCGACGTCGAGGCCGCCGTCGGTGCCGGCGCGTCTGCCATCCTGGTCGGCGAGGCGCTGATGAGGGCGGTCGACCCCGGCCGGACGATCGGGGAGCTGGTCGGCGCGGGACGGGAGGCGAGGGGAGCATGATCGAGGTCCAGAGCCGGCCGGCGGAGCCCGACGCGCACGGACGGTTCGGGACCTACGGCGGGCGGTACGTGCCAGAGGTGCTGATCCCCGCCCTGGACGAGCTGGAGGCGGCGTGGATCCGGCTGCGCGAGGACCCCGGGTTCCGCGACGAGCTCGGCACGCTGCTGCGGGACTTCGTCGGCCGCCCGACGCCGATCACGTACGCCGAGCGCCTGTCCGAGGAGCTCGGCTACCGGATCTGGCTCAAGCGTGAGGACCTGGCGCACACGGGCGCCCACAAGATCAACAACGCGCTGGGGCAGGCGCTGGTGGCCAAGCGCCTCGGCAAGACGCGGATCATCGCCGAGACGGGCGCCGGCCAGCACGGCGTCGCTGCGGCGACCGCGTGCGCGCTCCTCGGCCTGCCGTGCGTCGTGTACATGGGCGAGGAGGACACGCACCGCCAGGCGCCGAACGTCGCGCGGATGAAGCTGCTGGGCGCCGAGGTCGTCCCGGTGACGGCCGGCACCCGCACGCTGAAGGAGGCGGTGAACGAGGCCCTCCGCGACTGGGCGGCCTCGGTCGAGCACACCCACTACATCATCGGCTCGGTGGTCGGGCCGCACCCCTTCCCGTGGCTCGTGCGCGACCTGCAGCGCGTGATCGGCGACGAGGCGCGCGGGCAGTTCCGCGAGCGGACCGGCGCCGACCCCGAGCACGTCCTGGCCTGCGTCGGCGGCGGCAGCAACGCGATCGGGATGTTCACCGCGTTCGTCGGCGCCCCCGGGGTCCGGCTCACCGGCGTGGAGGCCGGCGGCCGCGGGTCGCGGCTCGGCGAGCACTGCTCCTCGATCACCCAGGGCCAGCCGGGCATCCTGCACGGGGCCCTGTCGTACCTGCTGCAGGACGAGGCCGGACAGGTGGCCGACACCCACTCGATCTCGGCGGGCCTCGACTACCCGGGCGTCGGGCCCGAGCACGCGTTCCTGCACGATGAGGGGCTCGCCGGGTACGTCTCCGCTACCGATCGGGAGGCGCTCGACGGCTTCCAGGCGCTCGCGCGGACGCAGGGGATCCTCCCGGCGCTCGAGCCCTCGCACGTGATCGGCTGGCTCATGCGGCGCGAGCTCCCCGAGGGCTCGTCCGTCCTGGTCTGCCTGTCCGGCCGCGGCGACAAGGACCTGGACACGGTCCGGGCGGCCCTGGAGGCGCGCGGTGGCTGAGCTCGAGTCGGCGCTGCGCGCCCGGCGGGACCCGGGAGGTCGGGCGTTCGTGCCGTACGTGACCGGCGGGTTCCCGGGGGTCGACGGCTCGCTGCTCCGAGCCCTGGAGGATGCGGGAGCCGACGCGATCGAGGTCGGGATCCCGTTCTCGGATCCGGTGATGGACGGGGGCGTGATCCAGGAGGCCTCGCGGGTCGCGCTCGAGGGTGGCGCGACACCGAGCGGGATCCTCGAGACGATCGCCGGCGCGGGGTTGTCCGTTCCCGTCGCCGTGATGACGTACGTGAACCCGGTCTATCGGATGGGGTACGGCGCCTTCGCTCGGGAGGCCCGGGACGCCGGCGTGTCCGGCGCGATCGTGCCGGACCTCCCGGTCGACGAGCTGGACGGGTGGGGCGACGCCTGCCGTGAGGCGGGCGTCGACACGGTCCTGCTGGCGGCGCCCGGGACGGCCCCGGAGCGACTGGCCCGGATCGCGGGCTCGGCGAGCGGATTCGTCTACTGCGTCTCCACCTACGGGGTGACCGGGGCGCGGGCACGGCTGTCCGGGCGCGCGTCGGAGGTCGTGGCGGCAGCGCGGCAGCTGACCGACCTGCCGCTGCTGATCGGCGTGGGGATCGCCACGCCCGAACAGGCCGCCGAGGCGTGCGGGTTCGCCGACGGGGTGATCGTGGGGAGCGCGATCATGGCGCCGCTCGTGGAGGGCCGCGCCGCCGACGTTGTCACGGCCGCCGCGGCGTTCCGGGCGAGCATCCCGGCCGTTTGAGGGCCCGCACCTCGCCCGGATGCCCCCCGGGCCATCCCGACCTCGCCCGCGCCTCGTATCAGCAGGATGGACCTGACGGGCGCACCGGGCGCCCGCCGGATGGCTGGCCAGGGACCGCGTTCTGTGGTACCAACCACCATCCGCATGCGGAACGAAAGGGAGGGGGGTCCATGAAGCATCGCCGAGTACTTCGGCTGCTGGCGCTCGTCGCCGTGCTGTCGCTCGTCGGCGCCGCCTGCTCGGACGACGATTCGGGCGGCGGCGACACGGGGGCCACGGCGACCGGCGGCGAGACGGGCGGCACGGACGAGTTCGGCGCCCTCGAGGTCGCGTCGGGGGAGCCGATCACGATCGGGACGCTGCTGACGATCACCGGTGACACCGCGTCGCTCGGCCTGGACAGCCAGGCGGGTGCCCAGCTCGCGATCGACTACCTGGACGGCACGCTCGACCAGGTCGATGGTCAGCTCCTGGGGCACGACGTCCAGCTCCAGAACGAGGACGGCGGCTGCTCCGCCGAAGGCGGGCAGGCGGGCGCGACGGCCCTGGCGGCCGACCCGAAGATCCTGGCCGTGATCGGGACCAGCTGCTCCAGCGCCGCGCTGGGCGTGGCCGACGAGATCTTCTCCAGCAAGGGGATCCTGCTGATCTCGCCGTCGAACACGAACCCGGCGCTCACCTCCGAGGAGGCGCACCAGCCGTTCTACCTGCGCACGGCGCACAACGACAAGATCCAGGGCGCGATCGTGGCCGACTTCGTCTACACGGATCAGGGCATCACGAGCGCGGCGACGATCAACGACGAGAGCCCGTACGCGGACGGTCTCGCGGCGGCGTTCAGGGACAACTTCGAGGCGGCGGGCGGCACGATCACCTCGGTCGAGGCGATCAACAGCGCCGACACCGACTTCGGGGCGCTCCTGGAGGGCATCGCGGACGGCGACCCCGGCGCGCTGTACTTCCCGGACTTCAACCCGGCGTGCGCCCTGATCGCGCAGCAGGCCGCCGACATCATGCCGGACACCCTGCTGATCGGCTCGGACGGCTGCCTGGCGACCGACTTCCTGACCACGGCGGGTGACGCCGCCAACGGCGTCTTCGCCTCATCGCCGGACCTGTCCGTGTTCGCGGAGGGAGACTTCTACAAGAACGACTTCCTCCCCGCGTACCAGGAGCTGGTCGGCACGCCGCCGACGTCCGTGTTCCACGCGCACGCGTTCGACGCGATGAACATCCTGTTCGCGGCGGTGGAATCGGTCGCGGTCGAGAACGACGACGGCTCCCTCACGATCCCGCGGACCGCGCTCCGCGACGCGATCTTCGCGACGAGCGACTACCAGGGCATCACAGGGGTGATCACCTGCAACGACCTGGGTGACTGCGCCACCGACGTCACGATCGGCGTCTTCGAGGCGCCGGGCTGGCCCGTCGAGGGCGGCGACCCCGATGCCGCGCCGGTCTACAGCGAGACGAAGTCGCTGGCCGACGTCGCGTAGGTTCCGCAGGAGATCGATCGAGAACGGGGTCGCGGGTGAGCCGAGAGGCTCGCCCGCGGCCCCGTTCACGAGGGGCAGGGGGACCCGGATGGCGAACGCCTCGACGCCCGTGAGGCGCACGACGGCCGTGCGCATGTCGGCGTTCGAACGGCTCCCCATCCGCAGGATCATCCTCACCGTCCTGTCGGTAGCGATCGCCGCGTTCGTGATCGTCGGGTCCTACAAGACGCTGACGTTGCCCGAGAGCGAGGCCTACTCGTGGGAGACGTGGCGCGACATCATCGCCCGCGGCGTGTCGCAGGGAGCCATCCTCGCTCTGATCGCGCTCGGGTACACGCTCGTGTACGGGATCCTGCGCATGATCAACTTCGCCCACGGCGAGGTCTTCATGATGGGGGCGTACGGGTCGTTCTTCTTCGCGGAGGCCTACGCCCGGAGCGGGTTCCTCAACAGCGACCCCGTGGCCGCCCTGCTGATCATCGTCGGGGTGGCGGTCGCGGTGTCCGTCGGGGTCGCCGTCCTGCTCGAACGGATCGCCTACCGGCCGCTCCGCAACGCCCCGCGCCTGGTGCCGTTGATCACGGCGATCGGCGCATCCCTGTTCCTTCAGAACACCGCGCGTGGGTTCTTCGGCACGAACACGCAGGGCTACCCGCGTCCCGAGGTGCTGGACGGCACGTGGACCATCCTGGGGTTCCCCATGGACCGGATCCGCGTGATCGTGCTCCTGGCCTCGCTGATCTCGATGGGGATCCTGCAGTACGTCATCAGCCGGACCAAGACCGGCAGGTCGATGCGCGCGGTCGCCGAGGACCAGGAGATCGCGAGCCTGATGGGGATCGACGTGAACCGGGTAGTCGTGAAGACCTTCATCATCGGCGGCATCCTCGCGGGGATCGCCGGCGTCCTGTTCGCGCTCACGTTCGAGGCGGTGAACTACTTCATCGGGTTCCGTCTGGGGATCGCCGCGTTCACCGCCGCGGTGCTCGGCGGGATCGGCAGCATCGGCGGCGCCGCCCTCGGCGGGTTCACCCTCGGCATCCTCCAGGCGGTCGGCCCGCCGCTCCTGCTGACGGGGTTCAACGTGCCGTCCCCGTTCCAGCTCGAGGACGTGGTGACGTTCGCCGTGCTGGTCCTGGTGCTGATCTTCCGCCCGGGCGGCCTGCTCGGAGCGGGCGGGGCGGAGAAGGTCTGATGCGCCCGCGCGCGCTCATCTCGGTCGGGCTGCTCGGAGGGGTCGTGGTGATCTACCTGGGCCTCGTCGGGCTCCTTGCGAAGTTCGCGGAGCGGAACCTGATCGGCGAGGTCGTGACCGGCAGCCGCGTGATGATCGCCGCGGCGGCCTTCGGCGCCGGCTACGTGGCGACCCGGCCCCGGATCGTGGCGGGGGAGCTCCAGCGGGCCGCGCGCGCCTCCTCGGGCGCGGCCGGCGCGGTCGTCGGGGCGGTGGCGGGAGGCCTCGTCGGGCTCTCGGTCGTCTTCGTCGACCGGTTCGGCCTCGACCGGATCCGCGACGTGTTCGTCAACGTCTCCCCGGACCTGCTCGACTTCCTCTCCTTCGGCCTCTCGGTCTGGGCCGCCGCAGCCGTGCTGACCGCGGCGGGCGCCGCTTGCGGCGCGCTGGGCGGGCTGTTCCGCTCGCTCGACCCCGCGGTCCGGCGCCCGCTCGGCAACGCCGTCATGATCACCTTGCTGATGGCGCTGCTGCAGCGGATCGTGCCCGTCGCGATGTCGGAGATCGGGCTCGATCCCGACTGGCTCTACAGCCCGATCACGGGCGGCCTGACGTGGGTAGGCGCGGCGGTCGTGTTCGTGGCCTCGCTCGTGCTGTCGGTGGGTTGGATGCGGCGCGGGCGGGCGATCCGCGCGTCGGTCACCGCGATCACCCAGGAGCAGCCGGCGGCGAGGGCGGGCGCCGTCGTGATCGCGATCGCGCTGCTGGCGCTGGTCCCCTGGCTGCTGGGCTCGGTGATCTCCGAGGTCCTGGGCACCGTGATGGTCTTCCTGCTGCTCGCCCTGGGCCTGAACATCGTCGTCGGCTACGCGGGTCTGCTCGACCTCGGCTACGTGGCGTTCTACGGGTTCGGCGCCTACACGATGGCCCTGCTCACGGGCGCGACCCTGAACACGACGACCGGGTCCGCGCCGCCGGCGTTCTCGCTCGACCTGAGCTTCTACGTGGCGCTGCCGATCGTGGTGCTCCTGGCCGCGCTGGCCGGCGTCCTGATCGGCGCGCCGGTCCTTCGGCTGCGCGGCGACTACCTGGCGATCGTGACGCTGGGCCTCGGCGAGATGGTCTCGATCCTGATCACGTCGAACTGGTTCACGCCGCTGATCGGCGGGCCGCAGGGCATGCGGGGCATCACCGATGCGGCGATCGGGGACTTCGGGTTCCGCGACCCGCAGCACTTCTTCTACCTGGCGCTCGCGCTGGTGGTGTTCGCGATCTTCGTGTCGTGGCGGCTGGCCGCGTCGCGGATCGGCCGCGCGTGGAACGCGATGCGCGAGGACGAGCAGGTGGCCGACGCGATGGGCATCAGCACGACGCGTTTCAAGTTGCTGGCGTTCGCGATGGGCGGTGCGATAGGCGCGATCGGCGGCGCGCTGCTCGGGGTGAAGGTCGGGTCGCTCACGCCGGCGAGCTTCGAGATCATCGTCTCGATCACGGTGCTCGCGATCGTGATCCTGGGCGGCATGGGGAGCATCCCCGGCGTGGTCGTCGGCGCCCTCGTGCTGATCGGGCTCCCCGGCCTCCTGCGCGAGTTCGAGGAGTACCGCCAGCTGATCTACGGCGCCGTGCTGGTGGCGATCATGATCCTGCGCCCGCAGGGGCTGGTCCCGAACGTGCGCCGGAGCCGCGAGCTCCACGAGGAGGACCGCGCCCAGGACAAGTGGGCCGGGGATCTCTCGGCCGACGAGGACGTCGCGCCGCCGCTCACGCCGCTCGGGGAGGGCGCCGGATGACCGCGGTCCTGGAGATCGAGGGCGTCCACAAGCGCTTCGGCGGCCTGTCGGCACTGGCCGGGCTCGACCTGGAGCTCCGCGAGGGCGAGATCCTGTCGGTGATCGGCCCGAACGGCGCCGGCAAGAGCACGCTGTTCAACGTGATCACCGGCCTGTACGCGCCGGACCAGGGCGACATCCGTTTCCGGGGGGAGAGCGTCGTCGGCCTGCTGCCGCACCAGGTGACGAAGCTCGGGATCGCGCGGACGTTCCAGAACGTCCACCTGTTCCCGAACATGACGGTGCTCGAGAACGCGATGGTGGGCCAGCACTCCCGGACCAGGTCGGGGGTGTTCGGCTCGATCCTGCGGCTGCCCCGCACGCGGCGCGAGGAGGAACGGATCCGCGAGCGCGCCCGCGAGGCGCTCGGCTTCTTCGGGTCCCGGCTGGCTGGGTACCGGCAGGACCAGCCCGCGTTCAGCCTCTCGTACGCGAACCGCCGCCGGCTGGAGATGGCCAGGGCGATCGCGACGGAGCCGTCGCTGATCATGCTCGACGAGCCGACCGCCGGGATGAACCCGAGGGAGACCCTGGAGCTCCGCGACCACATCGTGCGGATGCGCGACCAGCTGGGCCTCACGGTGCTCGTGATCGAGCACGACATGCGGGTGGTCAAGGGCGTCTCCGACCGCGTGATCGCGTGTGATTACGGTCAGAAGATCGCGGAGGGGACCTACGACGAGGTCGCGCACGACGAGCAGGTGATCGAGGCGTACCTGGGGACGAAGGCCGTCGGATGAGTCCTCACGAGAGCGACGCGGGTCCGCGCGACGCCGAGACGGCGCCGGTCGCGTCGGGCGACGGCTCGGCGGCGGCGGACGGGGACCGGCAGCCGATCCTCGAGCTGCGCGACGTCAGCACCCACTACGGGCTGGTCGCCGTGCTCCGCCACGTCGACATCCGGATCCTCGCCGGCGAGATGGTGTGCCTGCTCGGCGGCAACGCCAGCGGGAAGACGACCACGCTCAAGACGATCCTGGGCTACGTGACCCCCAGCGAGGGCGAGGTGGTCCTGGACGGCCGGGTCGTGAGCGGCCTCCCGACCACCGAGGTGGTCAGGCGAGGGGTCTCGATGGTCCCCGAGAACCGGCGGCTGTTCGCGGACATGACGGTGTCGGAGAACCTGGACCTCGGCGCGTACCAGCGCACCGACAAGGCCGGGATCGCCGCGCAGCGGGAGCAGCTGATGGACGTGTTCCCCCGGGTCCGCGAGCGCCTGAAGCAGAAGGCCGGCACGCTCTCGGGCGGCGAGCAGCAGATGGTCGCGATGTGCCGCGCGCTGATGGCGGAGCCGAAGGTGCTGCTGATGGACGAGCCGTCGATGGGGCTCGCGCCGGTGCTGGTGGATCAGGTGTTCGAGATCATCAAGCAGATCCGTGCCCTCGGCACCACGATCTTCGTCGTCGAGCAGAACGCGAACATGGCGTTGTCCATCGCCGACCGCGGGTACGTGATCCAGACCGGCGAGGTCGTGCTCGCCGACACCGCTGCGAACCTGCTCGCCAACCCCCTGATGCGGGAGGCGTACCTCGGGGAGCTCTAGCATGGAGCTCGTGGACGCCGCGGAGCTCCGCCGGCGGCTGCCGATGCGCGCGGCGATCGACGCGCTCGAGCGCGCCTTCCGCGACCGCGACCCGGCGGGCGGGCCGATGCGAACGCATCTGGAGACACCCCGGGGTTCGCTGCTGCTGATGCCCGAGACGGGACCCGTGGGGATCGGCGTCAAGCTCGTGACGGTAACCCCCGGCAACGCGGAGCGGGAGGAGCCCCTGATCGGGGCGGTGTACGTGGTGTTCGACGCGACGACCCAGCAGCCGCGCGCCGTCCTGGACGGCGCCGCCCTCACGGCCATCCGCACGGCGGCCGTCTCCGGCTTGGCGACGCGGTTCCTCGCCCGCCCGGACGCGGGGCGGCTCGTCCTGTTCGGCGCGGGGGTCCAGGCGGGCACGCACCTCGAGGCGATGGTCGCCGAGCGGCCCGTCGAGCATGTGACGGTCGTGTCGCGGTCCCAGGGTCCGGCGGTCGCGCTGGCCGAGCGCGCGGCCGCGATGGGCCTGGCGGCGGAGCTGGGGGAGCCGGATGCCGTGCGCGACGCGGACCTGGTCTGCACGTGCACGACGTCGGAGCGTCCGCTCTTCGACGGCGCGCGGCTGCCGGAGGGTGTGCACGTGAACGCCGTCGGCTCGTTCCGCCCCGACACCCGGGAGCTCGACACCGAGACGATCCGCAGGGCGGAGCTCGTGGTCGAGGAGCGCTCGGCCGCGCTGGCGGAGGCCGGCGAGCTGGCGATCGCGATCGCGGAGGGCGCGATCGACGCCGCTCACGTACGGGCGGACCTGCACCAGCTGACGAACGGCGTGGCCGTGCGCACCTCGCCGCGGGACGTGACGGTGTTCAAGTCGGTCGGGCTCGCGTTCGAGGACCTCGCGGTCGCGGCCGCCGTGCTGGAGGCGGCGTGAACGACACCGCCGACGTCGTGATCGTTGGGGGGCGGCATCGTGGGTGAGCGCCGCCTACCACTCCGCGAGCGCCGGCTGGCGGGCCGGGTGGTCCTGATCGAACGCGAGCAGGCCGTGGGGCGCGGGTCGACGGGCGCCTGTGGGCGGCTTCCGCCACCAGTTCGAGCCGCATCAACATCGAGCTCTCGCTCGCGAGATGATCGTCGGGTTCGCCGAGGAGCACGGGCTGCCCCTGGACGTCTGGCGAGACCTGTCCTCGCCGCCCGCCGCGCGCGGCCAAGAGCCTGGTGGGCGCACGGGCACGCGGTCAGCGAGCGCCTGATGAAGCCGACGGTGGAGCCGGCCGACGAAAGGCGAAGGTCGTCCTGCAGACCGTCGACCAGCATGAACAGGGCGAAGATCTGCACCGCGCGACGGATCACCGACCTGGGCGCAGTCGGCACGGCGTGGGCTGCTTCGCCACGCCTGCTGCGCGGCGCGCCGGGGCCGAGCTGCGGCTCGGGACCGCCGTCACGCGCGTGCGCGTCGCCTAGCGGGCGCGCGATCGGGGTCGTCACGGCGGGTCGTGGACGCCGCCGTCGTGATCGACGCGGCCGGGGCGTGGGCCGCCGCCGTGGCGTCGACCGCGGGCGCGACCTGCCGATCGAGCCCGTGCCGCGGAACGTCGTGACGACGGGACCGTTCCTGGGCGTCTGTGCAGCGCCGGACGTGCTCGTGATCGACGCGGAGAGCAGTTTACTTCCATCGCGAGGCGGAGGGCGTGCTGATGGGGATGGGCGGCGGGCCGGGGAGCGATCCTCGTTCTCCACGGAGGTGGACCGCCGGTTCGTCGAGGAGGAGCTCCTGCCGACCGCCGTGCGCGCGTCTTCCCGCCGCCGAGCGCGGGCCAGCCTCGATGTGGGCGGGGCTCTACGAGATGACGCCCGACCGCCACTCGATCGTCGGCCCGACGCCGGTCGAGGGGTTTCGTCGCGGCGGGCTTCAGCGGCCACGGGTTCCAGCACGCCCTGATCGTCGGGAAGCTGGATCGCCGAGCTCGTCGTGGGACCGCTCACAGCGTCGGGATCGAGGATCTGTCGTTGAGCTGTTCGCCGCGGGCACGCCACAAGGAACGCAACGTGAGCGGTGCCGGGAGAGGGATCGAACCCTCACGGGCCGGAAGCCCACGGGCTTTGAGACCCGCGCGTCTGCCTGTTCCGCCATCCCGGCGCGGCCCTAGACTATCGACCTCGATCCGGCCGGCGTTCGACCCGGCCGGTACCTCGATGAGCCTGCCGAGACGTCATCCGCCGTGGGTCGCCGCCGCCGTCGTCCAGGCCGACGCTGGCGGCCGCCGCCTGCACTGGGCCGGACGGTCCGGCGACATCCTCGTCCGCGACGATCCCGCGCCCGTCCGCGTGGCGTTCGTCGGCGATCTCCCGTTCGACGCTGCCTCGCAGGTCGTCTCGCCTGCGTTGACCGCGGTACAGCTCGCGTCGAGCGGGCCGCCGAGGTCGGGTCGCTGCCCGCCGTCTCGAGGTCGTCCTGATGGACGCGCATCATGACCTGGATCCGGCGGCGACGCTCGGCCAGGAGATCGTCGCCGAGGACCCGGCGACGATCGCCGTCATCATCGCGCTGTTCTGGGACGAGCCGGGATCCCTTCAGGATCGGCCTGACGCCGCGGGCGTGGCGACGATCAGCTCTCCACGGAGGGTGAGGGCCGCTCGGACGACCATCCCCGGCGCCTGCGTGAGCAGGGCACCACGCGCCTGTCCTGGACCTCGTCGGATCGCTCGCGGCCGCCGTCCGCGCCTCCGCTGGGATCCGCGGGACGGTCTGCGTCGCGGGTGACGGCTCCGCTCGCGCCGCTGGCCGGCGCAGCCGCCGCGGCGCTCGCTGGGGAGGGTCGCGGCCGATCGACGCCGACGAGGACGCGATCGACGGCGCGGTCGACGTGCTCGCGACCGCCGGATGCCAGACCGTCGCCTGGACGGGGTCTTCGACCTGCTGGCGTCGGCGTTCGACGGGCTCTCGGCGCCGCGGGCCTCGACGAGGTCCGCATGGTCGGCACCGATGCGATGAAGGACGACCGGTTCCTCGCAGAGACCGAGGGCGTCGCCGACGGAACCGTCGTGGTCTGCCTCTGCGTCGACCTTGCCACGTCGACCTCGGCCGACGCGCAGCGGTTCGTGCACGACTTCCAGTCCGCGTCGGGGTCGGCGCCGGGGTCTATGGGTGGTGGAGGGCTGGGACGTGGCGGGTCTGACGGATCGCGATCTGGACCGGCGCCGACGACCGCGCCGCGCTCCGTGAGGCCGTGGCGGACGTCGGGACCTACGATCGGCCTGGCGGGGCCGTACGCGTTCGGGTCGGACGGCGAGCTGGAACGCGGCATGACCCGCATCGTCGCGTACCGCGCGGAGGGGCTGCGCCCGCCGCCCGTGGCGAGCGACCCCGGGGCGGTGACCCCCGCCGGTGCGCACCCGCGGCTACCTCAAGGACGGGCTCATGTCGGTTGGGTCGCCCGTTCCGATAATCGGGGGACGGAGGGCTCACCGGTTTCGAGGTCGAGCTCGCGAACGCGACGCTTGCCGCCTCGGGCTGATCCCGGTCTGGTCGGAGCTCCCGTGTCCCCGCGCGATGGAGGCGCTCGAGGCCGGGAGGTCTGGACGCTATGGCGCCCGCCGCCGACCTGCCCGTTGGCATGCCCGCGTCGCGTGTCGTGCTGGCGCTGGACACGGCCCTCGTCGTCGCGGGGCAGGCGCTGCCGCGGGCCGACCTGCCGCCGAGCTGGGCCGGGCGCGACGGTGGCCGTCGTCGACGACCCGGTCGCGCGCTCGTGGGCTGCCTCGAGCCTGGGGCCGGCCGGCGTCCGGCTCCTCGAGCTCCCGCGCGACGAGGCCTACGTGCGTCTGGAGCGCGGCCGGGTCCAGGCGGTGGCGGACCTCGAGTACGCCGCGTGGGCCGCGATCGAGCATCGCCCGGGCCTGTGGGTCGTGGGCGGGCATCCGACGAACGCGGTGGACGTGATCGCGAGCTCCGGCGCAGGCGCCGAGGTCCTGAGCGCCATCGACCGGGTGGTGGGGCGGCTGATCGGGAGCGGACGCTACGGGTTGCTGTTCGGCGCGTCCTTCCCCGGGGCACCGGTCCCGGCGGCGGTGGGCGAGGCCGCGGACGTCGGCTGAGGGCCCGCCCGACTGCGTTGCGCCGCGCCGCCGGTCGCGCCTATAGTCGGCCACGCATGAGGGGGAGGGGCGCCCGCCAGTCCGTCGCGCCCCTCGGAAGGAGGATCTGATGCGGATGTTCCGGACCCGCGCGCTGATCGTGATGGTCGGTGCGCTGGCGATGGTCGCGGCCGGTTGCGGAAGCGACGATGGAGGCGGAGGCGGCACCACCGGTGGCACCACGGGCTCCACCGGCTCGGGCGGCGACACGGTCTGCGCGACGAACACGACCACCGGCGATCTGCTCGCGGACATCTGCGAGCGCGGGGAGATCAAGGTGTCGACGGACCCGGCCTACCCGCCGGCGTCGTCGCTCAACGAGGAAACCGGGGAGTACGAAGGGTTCGACATCGACACCGCGACCGAGATCGCGAAGCGTCTCGGCGTGGAGATCGGTTGGGAGACCCCGTCGTGGGACCTGATCACGGCGGGCAGCTGGAACGGACGCTGGGACATGAGCGTCGGGTCGATGACGCCGACGACGCCGCGGCAGGAGGTCCTGTACTTCACGCCGCCCTACTACTACACCCCGGCCGTCGTGTTGGTGAACGCGGACAACACGACGATCACGGACGTCTCGACCGATCTCGACGGCAAGAAGATCGGGGTCTGCGCCGGTTGCACCTACGAGGCGTTCCTGCAGGGCAACCTCGACATCGGGGTCCCGGTCGACTACATCATCGACGACCCGCAGATCTCAGGGTACGACACGGACACCACCGCGCTGCAGGACCTCTCCCTCGGGGACGGGACGCGGCTCGACGCCGTGATCACGTCGCTGCCGATCGCCCAGGGCTACATCGACGCGGGCAACCCCGTGAAGATCGTGGGGGACCCGGTGTTCTACGAGCCGCTCGCGGTGGCGTTCGACAAGAGCTCGGAGCTCGACGCCACGAGCCTGCTGGAAGCGGTCTCGACGCTCGTCGACGAGATGCACGCGGACGGGACGCTCTCCGAGTCGTCGGAGAAGTGGTTCGGCCTGGACCTCACCGTGGCGGCGTGATCGCGACGGGGCGACGAGCATGAAGACCGAGCCGACGGGGGCCGAGGCGACTCGGCCCCCGCTCGCCTCCGAAGGGGGCGGACGGCGCGACCGGCTGGCGATGTGGAGCGCCGGCATACCGTTCCGCCTGAAGGTCGGGATCGTCTGGGGCGTCATCTTCCTGATCCTCGCCGGGTTCATGGCGGTCTCGGGCTTCGACTTCGGGTGGATGTTCGACAAGCTCGGCTACATCTCGGCCGGGCTTCAGTACACGCTGATCATCGCGATCTCCGGCATCATCCTCGCGATCATCCTCGCGCTGCTGGGGGCGCTCGGGAGGCTCTCGCGCAACCCGATCGCCTACGGCGTCAGCGGCTTCTACACGTCGTTCTTCCGGGGCACGCCGCTGATCGTGCAGATGTTCCTGATGTACCTCGCGCTGCCGCAGATCGGCATCAACCTCACCAAGCGGTTCTCCTGGGTGCCGGACCAGCTGGCCGACATCCTGACCCTCGAGGCGGTGGTGGTGGGCGTGCTCGCCCTCGGCCTGAACTACGGCGCGTACATGACCGAGATCTTCCGTGCCGGGATCCAGTCGGTCGGTCACGGCCAGGGAGAGGCCGCCGACGCGCTGGGCATGAGCTACGGGCTGAAGATGCGCCGCGTGGTCCTGCCGCAGGCGTTCCGCGTGATCATCCCCCCGACCGGCAACGAGTTCATCGCCATGATGAAGGACACGGCGCTCGTGTCCTTCCTGGGGATCACGGCGGCCTCGGCCGAGATCTTCCGCCGCGCGCAGCTCGTGGGGAAGGCGGAGTTCAAGAACCTCGAGGCCTACCTGGTGGTGGCCGGCCTGTACTGGATCCTCACGGCGATCTTCACGTTCTTCCAGAGCCGCCTCGAGCGACGGATGTCGAAGGGCTACGTGCGCCACGGAACAGAGCCCACGCGCGGCGGAACGAAGAAGAAGCCCCAGGAAGCCGAGTTCCTGCCGGCCTCGGCGAGCGGCGGCTCCGGGGGCGGCGGCGCCATGATCCAGATCCCCCAGCCGGGCGGCACGGACGAGGGGGGGCAGCCCCGTGGCGGGTGAGGGGCCCGGCGAGGTCATCGTCCGGGTCGAGGGCCTCCACAAGACCTTCGGGCACCTCGAGGTCCTGCGGGGCATCGACATGGAGGTCGAGAAGGGCGAGGTCGTCGTGATCTTCGGACGCTCGGGCTCGGGCAAGAGCACCTTGCTCCGCTGCGTGAACTTCCTGGAGGATCCCACCGCGGGGACGGTCGAGGTGGCCGGGATACGCCTGGAGGGAGGGCACCGGACCAAGTTCAAGCGGGAGCAGATCCGCAAGCTGCGCATGCACGCCGGCATGGTCTTCCAGCAGTTCAACCTATTCCCGCATATGACGGTGCTCCAGAACGTGACCGAGGCGCCCATCCGCGTGAAGGGCCTGGACGAGGGGGCGGCGACGGCGATCGCCCGGGACCTGCTCACGAAGGTCGGCCTGGCCGACAAGGCCGACGAGTATCCGATCCGACTCTCCGGCGGTCAGCAGCAGCGCGTGGCGATCGCGCGAGCCCTCGCGATGGAGCCCGACGTGATGCTCTTCGACGAGCCGACGTCGGCGCTCGACCCGGAGCTGATCGGCGAGGTGCTCTCGGTCATGAGGTCGCTAGCCACGGATCTGCACATGACGATGATGGTCGTCACCCACGAGATGGGGTTCGCGCGCGAGGTCGCCCATCGCCTGTGCTTCTTCCACGAGGGCGTGATCCTGGAGCAGGGTCCGCCCGAGCAGATGTTCAACTCCCCGAGATCGCCCGAGACCAAGAAGTTCCTCGAAGCGGTCCTGTAACCAGGCCGGTCGCGCTCCCTCGCAGTCGATCCGGTCGCGGTTCCGCGCAGGGTCCGGACGCAGAGAGACGGGCCGCGGTGCCTTCGGAACCACTCGCGCCTTCCCCATACGCGAGTGCCTCGTCGGGCGCCGCGGCCCGTCACGCTGTGGTCCCGAGCGACCCCGTGTCCGCGCCGTCGCCGGCTCAGATCGGTGGCCTCGCGGGACCGGAGCGAACGATAGACTCGAGGTTGAGACGTGTCAACTCGATGAGACGTCATGCCCCGCAACGGCCCTCCCGCAGAAGCGCAGGTCCGGGGACCGCGCCGGGTCAACAGAAAGAGTGACACGTTCGTGCGAACCCGAGCCGTCTACTCGACGGTGAACGACGCGTGCATCCCCTGCGCGTAGTGATCGGGGAGGTTGCAGATCACCGCGTAGTCCCCCGGTTCGAGCGAGAGGTTCAGCTTAGCCGTCGTCCCCGCGACGATGTCCTCGACCTCGTCCACCACCTTCATGCCGGCGGCGTCGACGTCCGCGACGTCGTTCACGATCTCGATGGAGTCGAGGTCGGTGTCCGCGGGCATCGTGAAGACCTCGAACTCGTGCGTCGTCGGGCCGGCGTTCGTCGCCGCGAACGTCAGGTCGCCCGCGGCGAGCGTGTCGGTCGACAGCGTGATCGTGAAGTCCGCCAGGTCGATCTGCAGGTCGGCGTCGTCGCTCCCGCCGCCGCCGCACGCCGCTCCGGCCAGCACCAGCGATGCCGCAGCCAGCGTGGACCACGTCTTGCGCTTCATCGGCTCACTCCCTCCGGCTCCGGACGGACCTCGAGCGGCCCTCCTCAGGCGGCCCGCTCCACGGCGACCACGCGATGCGGGTCGCGGCGCTGGGGCCACAGGACGTAGGCCCCCATCGGGATCGCGTAGGCGAGCCAGACCAGGACCTCCGCGACGGTGGGGACGGGCTGCAGGCCCAGCATCCCGGTGAGCAGCGACGCCCGGACGGTCCCCGGCGCGACGAGCCACGAGAGGTCGAACGCCGGCTGCTGGAGCCCGGTCACCAGGCCGGCCTCCGCGAAGTCGTGAACGGCGGTCGAGAGCAGCCCGGCCGCCACGAGGACCAGGACGAACCCGGTGACCCTGAAGAACCGGGCGAGGTTGATCCTGACGCCCCCTCGGTACAGCGCGTAGCCCAGGGCCACCGCGACGCCGACGCCCAGGACCGCGCCCGTGCCGGTGGCGATGGGGTCGGACGAGCTCTGGAACGCGGCGAGCATGAAGACCGCCGTCTCGAGCCCCTCGCGCAGCACCGCGAAGAACGCCATCCCGATCAGTGCCCAGGTCCCGGCCTCAAGAGCCGTCTCGGCGTGGAGCTCGAGCTGACGCTTCAGCCCGCGCGAGTGACGGCGCATCCACACGACCATGTAGGTCACGCCGCCCACCGCGAGCAGCGCCAGCGAGGCCTCCATGACCTCGCGCTGCTTGAAGGGGAGCGAGCTGCCGACGGCGTTCAGGACCAGCGCCGCGCCCACGCACAGGCCGATCGCGAGCGTGACCCCGAGCCACATGGGCCTGAGCGCGTCGCGCTTGCCCTGCTGGATCAGGAAGGCGGCGATGATGCCGACGATCAGTGACGCCTCGATGCCCTCGCGGAGCCCGATCACGAACGTCGGCAGCACGTCGGCCAGTTCCTTTCGATGTTCGAGGTCGATGTTCGAGGCTTCGAACACGAACCCTTCGGACGAGCGAAATCCTAGTCAGCAGATAGGATTCACGTCAACGTCGCCCGGGCCACCGCCGCGATCGCGACCGCGGGGCCGGGCCCGGGTCAGGCGGGCTCGACCCAGAGGTTGTCGGACAGCTGCGCCCCGAGGGCGACCGCGCGGCCCTGAACCGACAGGCTCATCGCGCCGTCGGGGGCGACGCCCTCGACGCGGAGCTCGGAGCCCGGCATCAGGCCGCTGTCCTGGAGGAACCGCATCACGTCGAGCTCTAGCTCGAGGTCCTCCGTGAGCCGCCGGACGGTCGCGGTCGTGCCGGGCGTCACCTCGCGCAGGGCGACGAAGGACGACACGTCGACCTCGTGCGCGGAGCCGGGGATCGGGTTGCCGTGCGGACAGGAGCCGGGGTCGTCGAGGATCGCGACGAGGCGCTCCTCGACCTGCGCGGAGATCACGCGCTCCCAGCGCTCGGCCTCCGAGTGGGCGACGTACCAGGGCAGCCCGATCACGTCGATCAGCAGGTGCTCGGCGAGGCGATGGCGGCGCACGAGCGTGACGGCCATCCGGTGCCCCTCCGGGGTGAACCCCAGGGTGCGTCCGCCCACCGTCAGCAGGCCGTCGGCGACCAGGCGCTTCACGTGCTCGGAGACCGAGGCCCGGGAGACCCCCATCCAGCGCGCCAGCTCGGCCTGGACCGGGGGCATCGACTCCTCGGCGATCTCGTACAGGGCCTCGAGGTAGTCCGCGGAGGGATGGCGATCCTCGGCCGTCATGGCCGGAGACTACGATAAGGTCCGTGACCACTCCCGACGCCGACGACGCGCCGCGTCGGCGGATCTTCCTGCTGGACGGCCACTCGCTCGCGTACCGGGCGTTCTTCGCGCTCCCGCCCACGCTCGCCACGACGACCGGCCAGGTGACGAACGCGGTCTACGGCTTCACCTCGATGCTGATCAAGCTGCTCTCCGAGGAGCGACCGGACCTGCTCGCGGTCGCGTTCGACCAGGGGCCGCCGACCGTGCGGCTCGAGAAGTACCCCGAGTACAAGGCCGGCCGACGCGAGACGCCCGCGGACTTCAGCTCGCAGCTCGGGCTCATCGACGAGGTGCTCGAGGCGCTGCGCGTTCCCGTGATCCGCGTCGAGGGCCACGAGGCCGACGACGCCCTGGGCACGCTCGCGGTGCGGTCGGCGGCGGAGGGGATGGACGCGGTCCTGGTGACGGCCGACCGCGACTTCTTCCAGCTGATCCGCCCCGGGATCCGCGTGATGTACAACCGGCGCGGGATCTCGGACATCCTGCTGATGGACGAGGCGGCCGTCGAGGAGCGCTACGGGGTTCCGCCGGACCGCTACCTCGACTACGTCGCGCTGAAGGGCGACCCCTCCGACAACATCCCCGGCGTCCCGGGCGTGGGCGAGAAGACCGCGGCGAAGCTGATCGGGGAGTACGGCTCGGTGGAGGCGCTCGTGGAGCACGCGGACGAGCTCCGCGGCAGGCTGAAGGACAACGTCGCCGCCCACCGCGACCAGCTCGCCCTGAACAAGGAGCTGGCGCGGATCGTCACCGACCTGCACCTCGACCTGGCGCCCGAGGACTGCGTGATGGGCTCGTGGGACGCCGACGAGATCCACCGGTTGTTCGTCTCGCTCGAGTTCCGTTCGTTGCTCGAGCGGCTGCAGGAGGTGGGCCGGACGGCCAAGCCGGTCGTGGAGGTCTCGGAGCTCGACCTGCGCCGCGTGGAGCCGGGCGAGGCGGCCTCGCTCCTCGCCGCTGAGGGTCCGAAGGCCGCACGACCGCACCTGGAGGAAGGGCGCCTCGCCGGGATCGCGGTCTCCGCGGGCGGCGCGCAGGCGGCGTTCGCGGAGCTCGACGGGCTGGGGCCCGTGGCGGAGCCGCTCGCTGACCCGTCGGCCCCGAAGTGGGCGCACGACGCCAAGGAGCTCGAGCGGGCGGTGAGCGCCGCGGGGGGTTCGGTCGCCGGCCTCGCCTTCGACACCCTGCTCGCCGGGTACGTGCTGGACCCGGGCACCGCCGACTACCCGCTGCGGGCGCTCTGCGAGCGGTACCTGGGCGCGGACGTGCTCGGCTCGCTCGAGGACGAGCGGGACGGGCAGCTGTTCGGCGAGGAGCCGTGGCGCACCGCGGCGGCTGAGGCCGCGGCGGTCGCCCTGCTCGCCCCCGTGATGGAGGAGCAGGTCGACCGCAACGGGCTGCGCGAGCTGCTGGACACGGTGGAGCTGCCGCTCGCCTCGGTGCTCGCGCGGATGGAGGCCCGGGGCGTCCGCCTGGACGCGGCGTACCTCGAGCGGATGGGGGAGGACGTTCGGAGCCGCATGGCAGTGCTCCGCGCGACCGTGTACGAGGAGGCCGGCGAGGAGTTCAACCTCAACTCGCCGCCGCAGCTGCGCGCGATCCTGTACGACAAGCTCGGCCTCTCGCCGGGCAAGAAGACGCCGAAAGGCCAGCTCTCCACCGACGCCAGCGTCCTGGAGAAGCTCCGCGACCAGCACCCGGTCGTCGACGCCCTGCTGCAGTGGCGCGAGCTCGACAAGCTGAACTCGACCTATCTCGAGGCGCTCCCGCGGCTGGCCGACCCCGTGGACGGGCGGATCCACACGTCCTTCAACCAGACCGTGGCGGCGACCGGGCGGCTGTCGTCGTCGAACCCGAACCTGCAGAACATCCCCGTGCGCTCGGAGCTCGGGCGCCAGATCCGCCGCGCCTTCGTCCCGGGCGGCGACGACCAGGAGCTCCTGGTAGCCGACTACTCGCAGATCGAGCTGCGGATCCTCGCGCACCTCTCGGGGGACGAGGGTCTGCGCGAGGCGTTCGCGTCCGGCACCGACATCCACACGGCGACCGCCGCACGGGTGTTCGACCTGCCCGAGGACCGGGTCGACCCGGGGCTGCGATCGCGGGCGAAGATGGTCAACTACGGGCTCGCCTACGGGATGAACGCGTGGGGCCTCGCACAGCGGCTCGACATCGCGCCCGACGAGGCGCAGGAGATCATGGACGCGTACTTCGGTGCGTTCCCGTCGATCCGCGAGTACCTCGACCGCCAGGTGGACCGCGCCACGGTCGAGGGCTTCACCGAGACGCTGCTGGGACGCCGGCGCTACATCCCGGAGCTCACGGCGTCCAACCCACGGGTCCGCGACCTGGGCCGGCGCCAGGCGCTGAACGCCCCGATCCAGGGCAGCGCGAGCGATGTGTTCAAGGTCGCGATGATCGAGGTCGACCGCGCGCTGCGCGAGCGTCCGGACCTCGACTGCCGCATGCTCCTCACGGTCCACGACGAGCTGGTGTTCGAGGTGGCCCGAAGCGTCGTGGAGGACGCTGCGGCGCTGGTCCGCGACCGCATGGAGCACGCGGTCGCGCTGGACGTGCCGCTGCGCGCCGACATCGGCTGGGGCCCGAACTGGGCGGAGGCCGTCCCCGCGGGACACTGATGATCCTCGAACACGCGGTGCTGGAGGTCGTGCCGGGACAGGAGGCCTCGTTCGAGGCCGCTTTCGGCGAGGCGCAGCACCTGATCGCGCAGATGCCCGGCTTCCTCGGCCTCTCGGTGTCCCGCTGCGTCGAGCGCCCGAGCCGGTACCTCCTCCTCGTGAGGTGGGCGCGCCTGGAGGACCACACCGAGGGCTTCCGCGGGTCGGAGCCGTACGAGCGCTGGCGGGAGCTGCTCCATCGCTTCTACGAGCCGTTCCCGGACGTGGATCACTACGGCGAGCCGGTGTTCGAACGCTGAGCCGTCGTTGACGGCGTTTCCGCTGCTCACCTACCATCCCTCCCGGTTCGCCGCGAGGCGCATCGCACCACGGCCAATCCCAACCCGCCGAGCACGGTGCGCGTCCCGCGGAAAGGAGATGGTTCCGATAGAGACCCAGGGAACGTCCGGGACGGACGACGCCGTCGTCGAGACCCCCGAGGCGCCCGTGGCCGCGCCCGATGCGCCCGCGCCCGATGCGCCCGCGGCCGCACCCGACGCGGCCGAGACGGACACGGCTGCGCCGACGATCCCGGCCGCCCAGCCGGACCTCACCCCGGAGGAGCTGATCGCCGCGATGGAGGCGAGCTTCCGGGACTTCAACGACGGCGATATCGTCGATGGCGAGGTCGTGAAGATCGACCGCGACGAGGTGCTCCTGGACATCGGCTACAAGTCCGAGGGCGTGATCCCCAGCAAGGAGCTGTCGATCCGCCACGACGTCGACCCGAACGAGGTCGTGCACGTCGGCGACCGGATCGAGGCGCTCGTGCTCCAGAAGGAGGACAAGGAGGGCCGGCTTATCCTGTCCAAGAAGCGCGCGCAGTACGAGCGCGCCTGGGGCCGGATCGAGGACGTCATGAAGTCCGGCGAGCCGATCAAGGGTCCTGTGATCGAGGTCGTCAAGGGCGGCCTGATCCTGGACATCGGGCTGCGCGGGTTCCTGCCCGCCTCGTTGGTGGACCTGCGCCGCGTCCGCGACCTGCACCCGTTCGTCGGCCAGGAGCTCGAAGCCAAGATCATCGAGCTCGACCGCAACCGGAACAACGTGGTGCTGTCGCGTCGCGCCTACCTCGAGGAGTCGCAGTCCGAGGGCCGCAAGAAGTTCCTGGAGGGCCTGCAGAAGGGCGAGCGGCGCAAGGGGACGGTCAGCTCCATCGTGAACTTCGGGGCGTTCGTCGACCTGGGCGGGGTGGACGGCCTGGTCCACGTGTCCGAGCTGTCCTGGAAGCACGTCGACCATCCGAGCGAGGTCGTCTCGGTGGGCCAGGAGGTCGAGGTCGAGGTGCTCGACGTCGACCTCGAGCGCGAGCGCGTGTCGCTCTCGCTGAAGGCCACCCAGGAGGACCCCTGGAAGGAGTTCGAGCGCACCTCGACCGCGGGCTCGGTGATCGAGGGCCAGGTCACGAAGCTCGTGCCCTTCGGGGCGTTCGTGCGGGTGGCGCCCGGGATCGAGGGTCTCGTCCACATCTCCGAGCTCTCGCACGAGCACGTCGACACCCCCGAGTCCGTGCTCTCGGTCGGGGACGCCGTCACCGCGAAGGTGATCGACGTCGACGTGCAGCGCCGGCGCGTGAGCCTGTCGATGCGCCAGATCTCGGACAGGCCGCGCGAGCCGGAGATCCAGGTCGAGGAGGCTCCGCCCGTGCCCGAGCCCGCTCCCGAGATGGCGCCCGCCGGCGTCGCGATCCCGCAGGAGATCGTCGACGCCGTGGCCGAGGCCGAGGCGGCCGCCACGGACGCGGGATCCGGGCCCGCCGGAGCGGATGCACCGATCGCCGAGGCCGGCGAGCAGACGGTCCCATCGGCAGGTGCGGAGGCCACCCGGAGGCTTCGGCCCCGCCCGCGGAGACGGTCCGGACCGAGGAGCCCGAAGCGGAGGAGCCAGCCGCGGAGGAACCCGAGGCGGAGGAGCCGGCCGCGGAGGCCGAGGTCTCGCTGGAGGCGATCCTGGAGGACCTGAAGCGGCGCGAGGGCCGCTCGGGATAGCCGGGCGGAGCTCGAGCCGATGCTGCTCGTCGGCCTGACCGGCGGCATCGGCTCCGGCAAGTCCACCGTCGGACGCCTGCTCGCCGAGCGTGGCGCGATCCTGATCGAGGCGGACGCGCTCGCGCGAGAGGTCGTCGAGCCGGGGACGCCCGGCTTCGAGCGGGTCGTGGAGGCATTCGGCACCGGCGTCGTCACGCCGGAGGGGTCGCTCGACCGTCCGGCGCTCGCGCGCGAGGTGTTCCGGGACGGGGGGCGTCGCCGCGCGCTCGAGGCGATCGTGCACCCGGAGGTCGCGCGGCGGTTCGCCGAGGAGGTGGAGCGGTACCGGGGGACCGACCGGATCGTCGTGTACGCGGTGCCGCTGCTCGTGGAACGGGGGCTGGCTCCCGCGTTCGACGTCGTGCTCACGGTGGCCGCGCCCGAGGAGCAGCGGATCGCGCGCGTGGTCGCGGGGCGCGGGTCCGACCCCGACGAGGTCCGGGCGCGGATCGCGACCCAGGTCGGGGACCCGGAGCGGGCCGCCGTCGCGGACCGCGTGATCGTCAACGCGGGGTCGCGGGAGGATCTCGCCCGCGCGGTGGAGGATGCCTGGGGGTTCCTCGTGGAGCGGGCCGAGGGCCGCTGAGCTGCGGCGTCGGTATCCTGCCGCGGTGAGGTTCCGGGCGGTGCTCTTCGACGCGGGGGAGACCCTGGTGCACCCCGTGCCCTCGTTCCCCGAGGTGTTCGCGCGGATCGTCGCCGACGCGGGGCACCGGTGCGAGCCCGACGACGTCGTGGCCGCCTCCGCGATCGTGATGGAGCGGTTCAGCGAGGCCGCCGCCCGCGACGAGCGGTGGACGACGAGCCTGGACGGCTCCCGCCGCTTCTGGACCGGGGTCTACGAGCGGATGCTGTGGGACCTCGGGCTGCCGGCCGGCGACGGGCTCCGTGAGTCCCTGTACCGAGGCTTCACCGACCTCCGCAACTACGGGCTGTTCGACGACGTGGTGCCGGCGCTCGAGGGGCTCGCGCTCACCGGGCGCTCGCTCGGCGTCGTGTCGAACTACGAGCCGTGGCTCGAGGACCTCCTCGTGTCCGAGGGCGTGGCCGATCTGCTGCCCGTCCGGGTGATCAGCGGGATCGAGGGGATCGAGAAGCCGGACCCGCGGATCTACGAGCTCGCGCTGGAGAGGACTGAGGTGCAGGCGCACGAGGCCGTCTACGTGGGCGACAACCCCGAGTTCGACGTGGATCCTCCCGCGGCGCTCGGGATGTTCACGGTCCTGATCGATCGCCGGGACCGTCACCCGGATCACGCCGGGGCACGGGTGACCGACCTGCGCGACCTGGTGCCCCTGCTGGACGCTCGGTGAGCGCCGAACGGATGTTCACCGTGGCCGAGGCCGAGGCCGAGCTGGAAGAGCTCCGGGAGCGTCTGCCGCGGCTCCGTGATGCCCGGCGCACGTTGATCGCGTCGAGCCATCGGATCGAGGAGGCGGTGGCGCTGGACGGGGGCGGCATCGCGGGGACGGACTGGTTCGCGGCTCAGCAGGTGCTGAAGGCGGAGGTCACCTACCTCGCGGAGCGCGGGATCCTGCTGAAGGACCCGGAGACGGGGTTGGTGGATTTCCCGGCCGACCACGATGGGCGGATCGTCTACCTGTGCTGGCGCCTGGGTGAGGGCCGGGTGGCGTGGTTCCACGAGGTCACGTCGGGGTTCTCGAGCAGGAAGCCGCTGTGAGCATCGGCCCCGATCGGGTGATCGAGGTCCGGGACCTGCGCAAGTCGTACGGGGACGTCGAGGCGGTCCGCGGGATCGACCTGCACGTCGACCGCGGCGAGGTCTTCGCGCTCCTCGGTCCGAACGGGGCCGGCAAGACGACGACGACCGAGATCCTCGAGGGGTACCGGGAGCGGACCGCCGGCGAGGCGACCGTCCTGGGGGAGGATCCGGCGCACGGCAGCCGGACGATCAGGGAGAGGATCGGGATCGTGCTGCAGTCGACCGGCGTCGACCCGTTCCTCACGGTCCGCGAGACCGTGGAGCTTTACGCGGGCTACTACCCGTCGCCGCGTGACGTCGACGAGGTGATCGACCTGGTCGGGTTGTCGGAGAAGCGCACCACCCGTGTGCTGAAGCTCTCCGGTGGTCAGCAGCGGCGGCTCGACGTGGCCGTCGCGCTCGCGGGGGACCCCGAGCTGCTGTTCCTGGACGAGCCGACCACGGGCTTCGACCCGAGCGCACGGCGGAACGCGTGGGAGATCGTGAAGAACCTGGTCGCGATCGGCAAGACGGTGTTCCTGACGACGCACTTCATGGACGAGGCGCAGTACCTGGCTGACCGCGTCGCGATCATCGCGAAGGGCGAGATCGTCGTCGAGGGCCCTCCGGACACCATCGCCGGGCGGGACTCGATGCGCACACGGATCCGCTTCCGCCCTCCGGACGGCGTGGACCCACCCCGGCTGGGGCAGGTGACGATGGACGGTGGCCTGGCCGAGATCCGGGCCGAGGATCCGGAGGGACCGCTCCACGAGCTCACCGGCTGGGCGCTGGAGCAGGGGGTGTCGCTCGCCGGCCTCGAGGTGAGCCGGCCGAGCCTCGAGGACATCTACCTCGAGTACACGGGCGGCGAGGAGGGGACCGAGTGAGCGTGCTCCCGCTCACCCTGCGCCAGGTCCGGTTCACCAACAAGGCGTTCTGGCGGAACCCGGCGTCGGCGTTCTTCACCTTCGCGTTCCCGCTGATGTTCCTGGTGATCTTCACGGCGCTGTTGGGGGGAGGCGACGTCAAGCTCCAGGGCGCCGACGTGCAGCTGACCACGTACTACGTGGTCGCGATGGCCACCTTCGGCGTCGTGTCGGCCTGCTTCACGAACATCGCGATGAGCGTGTGCTTCAACCGGGACGCCGGGATCCTGAAGCGGATCCGCGGCACGCCGCTGCCGGGCCGTGCCTATCTCAGCGCGAGGGTGATCCACGCGATGATCGTGGGCGCGATCCTCGTGGTGATCACGCTGGCTTTCGGGTGGGCGTTCTACGACGGGACGTGGCCCACCGGCGTGGCGCTGTTGCAGTTCGTCGCGACGTTCCTGATCGGGGGGCTGTCGTTCGCGGCGCTCGCCCTCGCCCTCACGGCGGCGATCCCCAACGCCGATGCGGCTCCGCCCATCGTCAACGCCGCGATCCTGCCGCTGTTCTTCCTCTCGGGGATCTTCTTCCCGCTCGGGGACGACTCGCCCGCGTGGATCCGGTTCATCGGCGACGTCTTCCCGGTCAAGCACTTCGCCGATGCCATGCGCGACGCCTACCTCGCGGACGTGACGGCCACGATCCGCGGCGTAACGGTGCATCCCTTCCGGTTCTCGTGGAGCGACGTCCTGGTGATCGCCGCGTGGGGTGTCGTCGGGCTCGTCCTGGCGGCGCGGTTCTTCTCGTGGGAGCCGCGTCGCTGACCTCCGGGGTCGCGAGACCCCTGTGCTAGGCTCCCGCCCTCGGGCGGTGCGTCCGCGCAGGTGAACGAGGGGGTCGATCGATGCGCAAGATCTTCGTGGGGCTGGCGGTCCTGGCCGTCGTCGCCGTCGCGTGCGCGCCGGAGGACGAGGGGACCGGCGCGACCGGGAGCACGGGGACGGGCGCGACCGCGACGGGGGCCACCGGGTCGCCGTCCGTGGATCCCTGCGCGGTCGATCAGCTGAACCTGGTGACCGCGGGCACGCTCACGGTGGGGACCGGCAACCCGGCGTACCCGCCGTGGTGGGGCGGGGGCGAGTCGGACGACCACCCCGAGTGGAAGATCAACGACCCGTACGAGCTCGAGGGCTTCGAGGGTGCGGTCGTCGGCGCGCTCGCCGAGCAGATGGGGTTCTCGGACGACCAGATCGCGTTCGTCGAGGTGCCGTTCAACAAGTCGTTCGCGCCCGGGCCGAAGGACTTCGACTTCGTGCTCCAGCAGATCTCGTTCTCCGAGAAGCGGGCTCAGTCGGTCGACTTCAGCGACAGCTACTACGACGTGAACCAGGCGCTGGTGTCGGTGAAGGGGTCCTCGATCGACGGCGCCACGTCGTTCGCAGACCTGAAGCAGGCGAGGCTGGGAGCCCCGATCGGCACGACCAGCTACGACTACATCATCGACAACATCAAGCCGGACGTGGAGCCCGCCGTCTACGACGACCTGAACGGCGCCGTGCAGGACCTGAAGAACGGCCAGTTGGACGGGATCGTCGTGGACCTGCCGACGGCGTTCTTCATCACGGCGGTGCAGATCCCGAAGGGCGTGATCGTCGGGCAGTTCCCGACCGTGGGCCAGCAGGAGTACTTCGCGATGGCCTTCGCGAAGGGGAACCCGCTCGTGGCGTGCGTGAACACCGCGCTGCAGGCCCTGAAGGACGACGGCACCCTGGCGGACATCCAGCAGGAGTGGCTCTCGGACAAGGCGTCGGCTCCGGTCATCTCCAGCTGACCCGGAGGCCCGGGTGCCATGAGCAGCGGGTCGGGCGGAGCGACCGAGCTACACGCCGCCGGGCGCCCCCGGCCTCGGACCCGACCCCGCGCCAGCCGGTCCAGAAGCATCGGCGGTCGCGGATTCCTGGGCGGGGCATGGCCGGCGCGAGGGCGCCCGGGGCGTCACGATCGCGGTCGTCAGCACGGTCGTCTTCTTCACCGTGGCGGCGATCCTGGCCGTGCGGTCGCCGGGATGGCCGCAGATCGAGCAGTTCGCGCTTCAACGGCGAGGAGTTCCGGGAGAGCTTCCGGAGATCTCGCAGTTCTGGCGCAACGTCTTCATCTTCTGCGTGGCGGAGGTGCTCGTGCTGCTGCTCGCGCTGCTCCTGGCTGTGATGCGGAGCCTCCCGGGGCCGGTCTTCACGCCGCTGCGCGTGCTGGCCGCCGCCTACACGGACCTGTTCGGGCGATCCCCACGGTCCTGGGTGATCGCGATCCTCGGATTCGGGATGCCGGCCCCTGCAGCTGAAGGGCTTCCGACTCGGACATCTTCTGGGCGATCATCGCGCTCACGCTCGTGTACTCAGCGTACGTGGCCGAGGTGTACCGGGCGGGGGATGATTCGGTGCATCCGAGGGCGGCCGCCCGTTCGCTCGGGTTTCCGCGGCCAGGCGATGCGGACGGTCGTCCTGCCGCAGGCGGTCCGGAGGGCGATCCGCCCCTGCTGAACGACTTCATCGGCCTCCAGAAGGACTCGGCGCTCGTCGCGTTCCTGGGGTACACGGAGGCGCTGCGGCAGGTGCAGATCATCGACGGCGGCGGACTTCAACTTCACGCCCTACGTGGCGCTCGCCCTGCTCTACATCGTCACGATCCCGGAGAGCGCGGTTCGTGGACTGGCTCATCGCACGGGACCGGCGCCGGCGCGAGGCGAGCGGGGTCGCATGACGCCCGAGCGCGCTCGCGATCCGCGTGTGGCGCTGCGGAAGTCGTTCGGCGAGCTGGAGGTGTTGCGAGGATCGATCTCGCCGTCGCCGACCACGAGGGTGATGCCTGACGGGGCGTCCGGCCCAGGCAAGTCCACGTTGCTCCGGTGCGTCAACCTGTTGGAACCGATCGATGCGGGGACGATGGGATCGAGGGCCGGAGATCACCGCGTCAGACGTCGACGTGAACCAGATCCGGCATCGTATCGTTCCAGGCCTTCAACCTGTTCCCGCACATGACCGTGCGGAGGAACGTGAGCTCGCGCCGCAAGGTGCTCGGCCTGTCTCCAGGCCGAGGCGGGGGAGCGGGCGGCCGAGCTGCTCGCCCGGTTCGGGCTGGCGGACAAGGCCGACGAGTACCCCGACCGGCTCTCGGGCGGTCGCAGCAGCGCGCGTCTAGCGGGCGCTGGCGATGAGGCCGGACATCATGCTGCTGGACGAGGTCACGAGCGCGCTCGACCCTGTTCGTCGCCGAGGTGCTCGACGTGATCCGCGAGCTGGCCGAGGGCGGCATGACGATGCTCATCGCGACGCACGAGATGGGTTTCGCGCGCGACATCGCGAGCCGGGTCTGCTGGACGACGGGGCGATCTCGAGGAGGCCGCCCGGCCGGATCTTCCACGCAGCCGCAGCACGAGCGGACCGAGCGGTTCCTCCAGCGGACATCATCGCGGCGGGGCGGATGTGAGCAGGAGATCGATGGACCGGCGCGCGGTCGTGGGGGCTCTCGCCGTGCTCGCGGCGCTGGTCGCCGCGGCGGTCGCGCCGCTCAGGATGGCGCGCGCTCCGACGCCCGGGCCGCTGCGGGTGCGGTCCGTCGGCGTTCACCCGGGCGGCCCTGCTGCCGGGCTCGGCCCCGGCACGGCGGGCTCTACGGGGATCGACGCGTGGTCCGCCTCGGGCGCCTGGGCCGTCGGGGGCGGTACGACCGGAGCCGGAGCGACGGTCCCCTGCCCTCGGTCTGGGACGGGTCCTCCTGGACGGACCCCGGTGCCGTACCCGGCCGGCGGACAGGGAGCCGTCCTGATGGCCGTCTCGGCGGCCGCCGCGGACGACGTGTGGGCGGTCGGGACGAAGACGATGGCGAACAACCTTTCGCGGACCTTCGCGTCCCACTGGGACGGGAGCGGCTGGACCACCGTCGCGACGCCGAACGCCGGCGCGCCTGGGACCGGCGTCCTGAACGGCGTGGTCGCGGTCGCTCCGGACGACGCGCCTGGGCGGTGGGGAGCACCTCCGGCCAGGGCGGCCCGGAGCGGACGCTGATCCTGCGCTGGGACGGGTCCACCTGGTCGGTCGTGCCCAGCCCGAACCGCGGCCCGTGGCCGAACGGCCTGTCGGACGTCGCGGCCGTCGCGTCCACCGACGTGTGGGCGGTGGGGACGTGGCGGACGAAGGCGTTCGTCGGGAGGACCCTCAGCCTGCGCTGGGACGGCTCCGCGTGGCGGCGCGTCGCCACCCCGAGCCCGGGGACCAGGGACGACGGCCTGTCCGGGGTCTCGACGGTGGCCGCGGACGACGTCTGGGCGGTGGGCGGCAGGGGACTCCGAGGGCTGGCCGAGCGATGGGACGATCCGCGTGGGAGGTGGTGCCCACGCCGAACGAGCGTGCCGGCCTCTCGGACGTGGTCGCCCGCGGCCGAGGCCTGGGCGTCCGGTTCGTGGATCGACCGGGCATCGGCGGGTGGCCGCCCAGGTCCAGCGCTGGGACGGCTCCGCCTGGACACCGGTCACGACGCAGCACCGGGACGAGCGACAACGGGCTGGCGGCGACGACGGCGTCGCCTCGCGTCAGTGGGCGGTCGGATATCGGTTCAACGCGACCGGAAGGCGGATCCTCCCGCTCGTGCTCGAGCGCTGCGCCTGAACCCCTGCGGCGTTCGGCCCTGTCCGCCGGGCTCCTGGATGGGTCCGTGCCCTGTTGCATCGTGTCCGAGTTCCATCCCTCCGGCGACCAGCCGGCGCGATCGAGCGCTGACCGAGGGGCTGCAGGGCCGGCGAGCCGTACGCTCCTGGGCGCGACCCGGCACCGCAAGACGTTCACCATCGCCCACGCCGTCGAGCGTCTGCAGCGCCCGACGCGTCATCGCGCCCAACAAGCTCGCCGCCCGCTCGCGAACGAGTTCCGCGAGGTCTTCCGGAGAACGCGGTCGAGTACTTCGTCAGCTCTACGACTACTACCAGCCCGAGGCGTACATCCCGCAGACGGACACGTACATCGAGAAGGACAGCTCGACCAACGACGAGGTCGACCGGCTGCGCCACTCGGCCACCGCGGCGCTCCTGACCCGGCGCGACGTCCTGGTGGTTGCGAGCGTGTCGTGCATCTACGGCCTGGGCTCGCCCGAGCAGTACGAGGGGCAGCTGCTGCGCCCGATCGTGGGCGTCGACATCCCGCTGGAGTTCGCGATCCAGCGCGATCGACATCCAGTACCAACGCAACCAGATGAGCCGGGCGCGCGGCCGTGAACGACCTGGAGTCTTCCCGACCTACGAGCAGATCGGCTACCGGTCGAGTGGTGGGGCGACACCGTCGAGCGGATCGCTTCGACCCGCTCGAGAGCCCTGGACGAGGTCGAGACGATGATCTACCTGGCGTCGCACTACGCCGCCAGCGACGAGCGGATCAGCGCGCGGTGGGCGATCGAGCAGGAGCTGCAACAGCGGCTCGCGGAGCTCCACGACCAGGGCAAGCTCCTCGAGGGCCGAGCGCCTTCGGATGCGGACCACGTACGACCTGGAGATGCTGCGCGAGGTGGGCTTCTGCTCGGGGATCGAGAACTACTCGCGCCACATCGACGGCCGGGCGCCCGCGCCGTACACGCTGCTCGACTACTTCCCCGACGACTACCTCGTGGTGATCGACGAGTCGCACGTCACGGTCCCTCAGCTGCACGGGATGTACGAGGGCGACATGTCGCGCAAGGGCACGCTCGTCGAGTTCGGGTTCAGGCTGCCGAGCGCCGTCGACAGCCGCCCGCTGCGGTTCGACGAGTTCGTCGAGCGCGTGAACCCAGGTGGCGTTCATGTCCGCCACGCCCGGCGCGTACGAGCTGCGCGTGTCGGAGCGCGTGGTCGAGCAGATCGTCCGGCCCACGGGGCTGATCGACCCGGAGGTCCTGATCCGTCCGACGAAGGGGTCGACGACCTCATCGAGGAGATCGCGTCGCGCCGAGCAGGACCAGCGGGTCCTGGTCACGACGCTCACGAAGAAGATGGCCGAGGACCTGACGGACTACCTCGTCGAGATGGGATGCGTCCGGTACCTGCACTCCGAGGTGGACACGCTGCAGCAGATCGAGATCGTGCGAGACCTGCGGCTCGGGGAGTTCGACGTGCTGGTCGGGATCAACCTGCTCCGCGAGGGCCTCGACCTACCCGAGGTCTCGTCGCCGGACGCCGACAAGGAGGGCTTCCTGCGCTCCGAGACGTCGTGATCCAGACGACCGGCGCGCGGCGCGCAACGTGGACGGCACCGTGCTGATGTACGCCGACCAGGTCACGGACTCGATGAAGGCGGCGATCGGCGAGACGCAGCGTCGACGGAAGATCCAGGAGGCGTACAACCGCGAGCACGGGATCGACCCGCAGACCGTGCGCAAGCGCGTGACCGACTCGCTCGCGCTCGCGGACGACCCGAAGCACGCGACCACGCCCAAGAAGGAACGCCGGCGCAAGGCGAAGCCACCCTCGACGAGCTGGAGCGCGATCCAGAGCCTCGAGGAGGAGATGCACCAGGCGGCGGGCTCCGGTTCGAGTACGCGGCGCGCCTGCGCGACGAGGTGGTCGATCTCCGAAGGAGCTGAAGGCGTCCGAGGCGCCGGGGTCGTGGCGTGATCGTCTCGACCCGCGCGGCGCCGCGTGGCTCGGACCCGGCCGGCTGGTCCCACGATGCGCAGGTCGTCTGCGAGGACGGTTCGATCACGTACGCCGGTCCGGGCACGCCGGCGAGCGCCGCCGACGAGGAGCTCGACGTCGACGGGTTCCTGATGCCGGCGGTGGCCGATCGCCACGTCCACATCGGCCTCTCGGACCCCGCCGTCGTGCTGAGTCGAGGGGTGACGGCCGTCCGTGAC
The DNA here is from genome assembly GCA_046330185.1 of Actinomycetota bacterium. GTDB lineage: Bacteria > Actinomycetota > UBA4738 > UBA4738 > HRBIN12 > DATBLY01. Next base: position 64,751 of record JAXLTF010000007.1, on the reverse strand, counting down.
CTCGCCTGGCCCGCCGATCCGATCTTCGAGCTGGCCGACGCGTCGGAGCTGCCGGCGCGTTCGACGGGCCGCTGGTGCGGGGCGGTGGGCCCGATGCTGACCGGGCACGCCGGCTACCCGACGCGGGCGGGCTGGGGCCCGAGGGGACCGGCCGCGAGCTGCGCGGCCCGGAGGACGCGACGGGGGTCGTCGCCGAGCTCGCCGCTCCGGCGCCACCGCAGGCCGTCTCGTTGAACGCCGAGGCGGGCCCGACCCCCAGCGACGCCGAGCTGTCCGCGATCTGCGACGAGGCGCACCGGCACGACCTGCCGGTAACCGCGCACGCGCAGGAGGGCAGAGCGCGCCCTCGGGGCCGGCGTCGACGGCTCGCGCACGCGCCGTGGACCGAGCGGCTCTCCGACGGCGCGCGAGAAGCGGCGGCCGCGCGGATGCGGTTCGTCTCGACGCTGCGCATCCACGGATCGGGGCCGCCCCTGGAGACCGCCGCGACAACCTGCGCCGGTTCCGGGCGGCAGGGCGGCGACCTCAGCTACGGCACGGACCTGGGGAACGCAGGGACCCCTGCCGGCATCGACGCGCGCGAGGCGCAGCTCTGGACCCAGGCGGGATGGACGAACCAAGAGGTGCTCGCCGCGATGATCCGTGCGCCGCTCGACGGGATGCGCCGGCCGACCTGATCGCGCTCGGCGCCGACCCCTGAGGATCTCGGGGCGCTGGAGGACCCGATACTGGTGGTGCGCGGCGGCCTGGTGCTGGCGTTGAGGAGGATGGATATGAGCGAGATCGATCCGACACACAGCCACCGGCGGGGATCGCGACGGATGACGCGATCACCGTCGAGGAGCTGCAGCCGCCCTCCGCCGAACCACGTGCCCCTGGAGGGCCTCCGGTACGACGTGACGCCTGGGGGATGCACTACCTGCTGATCCATTTCGACATCCGCTCGCGGAGGAGACCGCGTGGGCCGTGGAGGTGGGCGGCCTGGTCGACCGGCCGCTGGCTCTCTCGGTCGAGGACCTCCGCGCGCCCGGCCGTCACGCACCTGGTCACGATGGAATGCGCCGGCAACGGCCGCGCGCGCCTGCACCCGCGCCCGCGCTGAGCCCAGCCGTGGCTCGGCGAGGCGGTTGGGACCGCCGCGTGGACCGGGACCCGCTCGCGCCGATCCTCCGCGGCCGCATCCGCGACGACGCGGTCGAGCTCGTGTTCACGGGGGCGGATCACACAGGGCGGGGTCGAACAGGACACCAGCGGAGCCTCCCCATCGCGGACGCGCTCCGCGAGGAGGTGCTCCTGGCCTACGCGGTGAACGACAGCCGCTCCCGCCGCAGCACGGCTTCCCGGTCCGTCTGGTTTCCTGGTACGGCATGACCAGCGTCAAGTGGCTGACGCGGATCCAGGCCGTGGCGGAGACCTTCGACGGGTACCAGCAGTGGGCCTACCGGCTGCGCCAGCGCGAGGAGGACGACGGGGTGCCGGTCACGCGGATGGAGCCGCGCGCCCTGATGACCGCCCGGGTTCCCGGAGTACTTCGCGGACGCGCGCACCGTCGAGTCGGGGCCGTCGAGCTGGAGGGCCGCGCGTGGTCGAGGCTGCAGGTCGTGCGGGTCGACGTGAGCCCCGACGGCGGGCGGACCTGGTCCGCCGCGGCCCGGACGAACCCCTGGGACCACTCGCCTGGCGGCGCTGGACCTGGTCCTGGACCCGGTGAACACGAGCTGGTCGTGCGAGCCATCGACGAGCACGGGAGGTCGCAGCCGCTCGAGGAGCGCTGGAACCATCACGGCCTGGCGAACAACCTCGTGCAGCGTGTGCCCGTGACCGGCCGCGACTCTGGTCTGGGGCAGACTACTGAGCGACAGCCTCGCGCAGCTCCGCGAAGCACCGGTCGACGTCGGCCTCGGTGTTGAAGAAGTGCGGGCTGATCGCAGGCCGTCGCCGCGGAAGTCGGTGCGACGTCGCGCTCCAGCAAGGCGGTGGCAGACGCTCTTCCCGGCATCCGGTCCGACGCCCACGTTCACCACTCCACCGCGGGCCGTCCGGTCCGAGGCGTCCTCACGGGAAGCCCGGCCTCGTCGGCGCGCGCGATGACGTGGTCGGTCAGCGTTCTGCCGATCGCGGATACGTTCGGCGTGACCTCCCGATGATGTCGAGCCGCCCTGCGCCAAGGAAGAACACGGGCGCCGGCGGCGTCCCGTGCTCGAACCGGCGCGCGGAGGGCGAGGCGCTCGAGGTCGAACGCGAACGGCCTCGCGTTGCGAACCACCCGGTCACCGTCGGCTCGAGCGTGGGGATCCAGGTCGCGCCGGGCGTAGAGGAACACCATCCCAGGCCCGCCGCAGAGCCACTTGAGCGTGCCGGCCGTGTAGAGGTCGCACCCGAGGTCGATCGAGATGGAGGATCCCGATCCGTGGTAGTCGTCGAGGAACGACAGCGCCCCACGCTCGCACGCGATCGCGCAGATGGCCTTCGCGTCGACGACCGCGCCTCGAGCGGGTAGAGCACGCAGTTCACCATGACCATGCGGTCTCGTCGTCGATCGCCGCGTCGTAGGCCTCCACCGGTATCGTCAGGCCGTCCTCGGAGCGCAGCCAGACGATCTGGGCGCCGCGCCGCTCTTGCGCGAGCCACACGTGGCCGTCGGTGGGGAAGTCGAGCTCCGAGAGGATCACCTTGCGCCGCCGACCGCTGAAGTCCAGGCACGAGGCGATCGTCGACAGCGCGATCGAGACGTTGGTCGTGATCGCCAGCTCGCCGGCGTCGCAGCCCGTGAGCCCCGCGAACGTCGCCTTCAGCCGCCCCATCGTCGGGTAGACGTCCTCGAACCACACGTGGTCGGGCGCGCCCTTCGCGGCCCAGGCGTCGAGGTACGCGTCGAGGTTGCGCCGCGCTCGCCGCGAGATCGGCCCGAGCGACGCGCTGATCAGGTACGTCTTGCGGCCGAGCACCGGGAACTCGGCGCGGTAGTCGGCGAGATCCCGCGCTCCGGTCAGCCCGTGCCTCACGGGGCGTCGGAGTCGTCGAGCTCGTCGATCGTCTCGACGTCCTGCTCGGACCCGTGGAGCCCGCCGTGCGCTTCGAGGTAGTCGATGTAGAAGGGGCGCAGGGCGTCGCCCACCGGCCCCTCGTCGGCGTCGTAGTACGAGTTGATCAACGCGAGAGGCCGCATCACGTCCAGCCGGCCTCGCTCCTCTTCGCCGGCGACCTCCTCCGCGACGGGAAGCGCCTTGACGAGGTCCCACAGGAAGCCGATGTCGAGGCGCCGCTTCGCCACGGCCGTCGCACGATCGTGGAGCTCCTTCGTGGGCAGGGCGTCGAGGTCGTCGCGAAGCGTCATGTGACGGGCAGCCTAGCCGTTGGCCGGATCGGCGGGCAGGAAGCGCTCGAACCATCCGAGCGTCCGCGCCGTCAGGTCGACGATGCCTGGGAACGTCCGCACGCCGTGGCCCTCCAGCGGGTACAGCGCCAGGTCGGTCTCGACCCCATGCTCGCGCAGCGCCCGGTGCATCTCGACGGCCTGGCCGAGCGGGGTGGCGCGGTCCCTGTATCCGGCCGTGAAGAGCGTGGGCGTTCGGTTCGTTCCCGCGCGAAGGACCGGGCTGCGCTCGTGGTAGTGCGCCTGGCGCTCGTGGGGATCGCCGCCGAGGAAGTCCGCCGCCCAGACCCCCAGGTTGCTGCCGTGGCGCTCGGAGTACCAGTCGGTGACGGGCGCGATCGAGACCGCCGCCTTGAACCGTCGATCGATGCACGGGAGCCACGCCGCCATGAAGCCCCCGTAGCTGCCGCCCATCACGCCGACGCGGTCGGGATCGGCCAAGCCCTCGGCGACGGCATGGTCCACGCCGGCCAGGACGTCCTGCGCGTCGGCGCCGCCCATGTCGCCGACCACCGCGCGAGCGAACGCCTGGCCCCGCCCCCACGATCCCCTCGGGTTCGGATGGAGGATCGCGTAGCCGCGTGAGGCGAGCAGGCCGATGAGGACCCCCGGCCAGAAGTCCTGGAAGGCCCAGACCGGGCCTCCATGCACCGCCAGGACCAGCGGGAACGGTCCGTCGCCGGCTGGGAGCGTGATCAGCCCCTCGATCTCGAGCCCGTCGGCGGCGGTCCACGTGAGCCGCCGCCGGTCGCCGATCCAGGACGTCACCAGGTCCGTGCCGGTGTGGGAGCTCCGAGCGACGCTCCGCCGCTCGCCGGACCCGTCGACCACGACCAGGTCGGTCGGGTGACGCCAGGACTCCGTCGTGATCGCGAAGCCGTCCTCGAGCGGGACCGGCGGGGCGACGAACAACGCGCCGCACGCCCGGTGTCGTCCACCGCTCCCGCGCGGTGGCGCGTCGACGTCCAGGACCACCGTGTCCAGGCCGCGGATCGCGGTGACCATCAACCGCCCTCGTCCGCCCACGCCGCCGCGACGTCGGCTCCCCGGTGTCGACCAGACGGGCCTCACCGTCGGACGGGTCTACTAGGTGAAGGTCGCCGGCGACGACGAGCCGGTCGCTGCAGAGCGCCTCGACGACCGCGATCGCCCACCGTCCGGTGACCGGAGACGACCGCCGAGCTGCACGTCGCTCTCGCGCAGGGTGCGGGCGGTCCGCGTTGCGGGGCACGATCAGGTTGAGGCGCGCCCCGTACCAGTCGTCCTCAGAACGGTCCCTCCGACACGATCGCCGCGATCCGGTCGTCGCCGCACCAGGACGCCTCCCCAGACGTTCGAGGCCCTCGGGGGCGGCCGCTCGGCCACGCCGGTTGCGACGTCCAGGACGACGAGCCGCCGCCGGGCTCGGTCGATCCGGCTCGGACGACTCGACCTCGGGATCCAGGCGGTCCCGTCTGCGCGCCGACCGTCCCCGAACCGACGGCGTCCGGACCGCTCGGCGTCGGGACCGGCCACGATGCACGAGCAGCCGCGAGCCGTCGGGCGACCATGCGTACCCCTCGGCGACACCGTCCTCGAACGCGGTCAGCTGCCGGCCCTCGCCGATCGAGCCCAGCTCCAGCGCGTACAGCTGAGTCCTGCCGGGCCCCCGCCGGTCGGAGAGGAACGTCAACGTGCGGCCGTCCGGCGACCATCGGGCCGTGCCGTCGTCGTTCGGGCCGTGCGTGATCATCCGCGCCTCGGCCGATCCGTCCGCCGGGACCAGGAAGACCCGGCCGTGGGGATGGCCCTCGAGGGCCTCGAGCACGGGGCCGGTGAACGCGAGCCACGAGCCGTCGGGGGATCGCTGCACGTCGGCCGCGCCCATCGAGGCGCCGAACCCGGGCTCGAGCGCGCGCCGGTACGCGTCCTCGATCTCGCGGTAGAGCTCCGTCTCCCGCAGGTCTCGATCCATGGCCCCGCAGGATAAGCGGAACGCCGACGAACGAACGTGTCGCCGGCCGCCTCTACACTGGGCTCCGTATGGGCACCGACCGACTCGTGATCCACGGCGCCCGTGAGCACAACCTGAAGAACGTCACGCTCGACCTCCCCCGTGACCGCCTGATCGTGTTCACCGGCCTGTCCGGCTCCGGCAAGTCCTCGCTCGCCTTCGACACGATCTACGCCGAGGGGCAGCGTCGGTACGTCGAGTCGCTGTCCTCGTACGCGCGCCAGTTCCTGGGGCAGATGGAGAAGCCGGACGTCGACTTCATCGAGGGGCTGTCCCCGGCGATCTCGATCGACCAGAAGTCGACGTCGCGGAACCCGCGCTCCACGGTCGGCACGATCACCGAGGTCTACGACTACCTCCGCGTGCTATACGCGCGGATCGGGCACCCGCACTGCACGAACTGCGGACGCCCGATCGGCCGCCAGACGCCGGAGCAGATCGTCGACCAGGTGATGGAGCTGCCCGAGGGCACCCGCTTCCAGGTCCTGGCCCCGATCGTCCGCGGCCGCAAGGGCGAGTACGAGAAGCTGCTGGGCGATCTGGCCCGCAAGGGGTTCCCCCGCGCCCGCATCGACGGCGAGGTGCGCGATCTCTCCGAGTCGATCCGCCTGCCGCGCAACTACAAGCACACGATCGAGGTCGTCGTCGATCGGCTCGTCGCCAGGTCGGACATCCGCAGGCGGGTGGCCGACTCGATAGAGACCGCGCTGGAGCTGGCCGAGGGCATCGCCGCGGTGGCCGTGCAGACCCATGACGGGGGAGAGGAGCTCGTGAACTTCTCGCAGTCGCTGGCGTGCACGTACTGCGGGCTGTCGTTCGACGAGCTCGCGCCCCGGAACTTCTCGTTCAACTCGCCCTACGGCGCCTGCCCCGTGTGCGACGGGCTCGGCACGCGCCTCGAGGTCGATCCCGAGCTGATCGTCCCCGACCGTGGGCTGTCGATCCGGGAGGGCGCGATCGCCCCGTGGGCCGGCAACACGCTCGAGTACTGGTACCGGGTGCTGGAGGCGCTCGCCGACGCGGAGGGGTTCTCGCTCGACGTGCCGTGGAGGCGTCTGGCCAAGCGGCACCGCGATTCGGTGCTGTACGGGTCCGACGAGCAGGTGTTCGTCCGTTACAAGAACCGGTACGGGCGCCAACGTCAGTACCACACCACCTACGAGGGCATCGTCCCCAACCTCGAGCGGCGGTACGGCGAGACCGACTCCGAAGCGCAGCGCGAGAAGCTGGAGCAGTTCATGCGCGAGATCCCGTGCCGCGCCTGCGGCGGGGCGCGCCTGAGACCCGAGAGCCTGGCGGTCACGGTGGGCGGGGAGCACATCGCCTCGCTCACGGCGCGCTCGATCAGCGGCACGCTCGCGTTCGTCGACGGTCTCGATCTCTCCGAGCGCGAGGCGATGATCGCGGAGCGCCTCCTGAGGGAGATCCGCGCGCGCCTCGGGTTCCTGGTCGACGTCGGGCTCGACTACCTGTCGCTCGCGCGGCCGTCCGCGACGCTCGCCGGCGGCGAGGCGCAGCGCATCCGCCTGGCGACCCAGATCGGGAGCGGGCTCGTCGGGGTCCTCTACATCCTGGACGAGCCCTCGATCGGGCTGCACCAGCGCGACAACCGCCGGTTGATCGACACCCTCCTTCGCCTCAGGGACCTGGGCAACACGCTCATCGTCGTGGAGCACGACGAGGCGACGATCCTGGAGGCCGATCACATCGTCGACATCGGGCCGGCGGCGGGGGAGCACGGCGGCGAGGTCGTCTACGCGGGCGAGCTGAAGGGGCTGCTCGAGGCCGAGGCGTCGCTGACCGGGGCTTTCCTGTCCGGGCGTCGGCAGATCCCGACGCCTCAGGTCCGACGCGCGCCGGGCGATCAGTGGCTGGTGCTCGAGGGCGTGAGGGAGCACAACCTGAAGGACGTCGACGTCAGGGTGCCGCTCGGCGTGTTCGTGTGCGTGACGGGCGTCAGCGGATCCGGCAAGTCGACGCTGGTGCAGGACGTCCTGCTCCGCGCGCTGATGCAGCGGATCTACCGGTCCCGCCTGCTGCCGGGCAAGCACCGCCGCCTCGTGGGGTGGGAGCAGCTCGACAAGGTGATCGACATCGACCAGTCGCCGATCGGGAGGACGCCGCGCTCGAACCCGGCCACGTACACGGGCGTCTTCGATCACGTCCGCAAGCTCTTCGCCCAGGTGCCCGAGGCACGCATCCGCGGGTTCCAGCCCGGGCGGTTCTCGTTCAACGTCCGCGGGGGCCGGTGCGAGAACTGCGCCGGCGACGGGCAGATCAAGATCGAGATGCACTTCCTCCCCGACGTGTACGTCACGTGCGAGGTCTGCAAGGGCAGGCGGTACAACCGCGAGACGCTCGAGGTCAGGTACAAGGGCCGCTCGATCGCCGACGTGTTGGAGATGAGCGTCGAGGAGGCGCTGACGTTCTTCGACGCGATCCCGCCGATCAAGCGGCACATGCAGACGCTCAACGACGTCGGCCTCGGCTACATCAAGCTGGGGCAGCCCGCGCCCACGCTCTCGGGCGGCGAGGCGCAGCGGATCAAGCTCTCGTCGGAGCTCCACAAGCGCGCGACGGGCCGGACGATCTACGTCCTGGACGAACCCACGACCGGCCTCCATTTCGAGGACGTCCGCAAGCTGCTCCAGGTCCTGCAGCGGCTCGTATCGGCCGGCAACACCGTGCTGGTGATCGAGCACAACCTCGACGTGATCAAGACGGCGGACTGGATCGTGGATCTCGGCCCCGAGGGGGGCGACGGCGGGGGTCGCGTCGTCGTGGCCGGCTCGCCGGAGGCCGTGGCGGCGACGCCGGGATCGCACACCGGCCGCGCCCTGGCGGAGGTGCTCGGACGCCTCCCGATGGAGGTCGCGGCGGGCGAGGACGGCGCCGTGGCACGGCCCGCGGAGGTCGGTCCGCGCGCACGATGAAGGTTGCTAGGATGCGCGCCAACGTGTCCAAGCGACTCCTCCTGCTCGCCTGCGCCGGCGCGCTGCTCGCCGCATCCTGCAGCGAACCGCCCACCGGAGCATCCGTCGACTTCGGATCCGGCCAGGCGTTCGTCCCATACGTCGTGGACTTCCTGGACGACGTGGGCGCCGGTAACTCGGTCGCGCTCGACGCCGATGGGGTCCCGTTCATCTCCTACTGGGGTTTCGCGGGCGCGGTGAAACCCGGGGCCATCCCGACCGCCCGGGCGATCGGCATGCCGTACCTCCCCGCGGTGCTGCTGGCCAGCGAGCAGGACGGGATCTTCACCCGCGGCGCGGTGGCGCAGGTCCAGGACACCCCGTCCGGCATCACGATCCCGTACAACCCCGCCACCGTCGCCTCGTTGAAGTCCGCGGAGCCGGGGAACGTGAACGGCACCGACGTGGCCGTCGACGCGGACGGGGCGAGGCACGTCACGTGGGCCGCGAACACCGGGATCTGGTACGCCACGGGCACGGACAGCTCTCAGGCCGAGCAGGTCACCGAGCAGACCCCTCAGCTGAACCGGGCTGGGCCGCTGGGCTGGCCCTCGATCGCGATCGACGCCGACGGGAACCCGTGGATCGCCTTCACGGCTGACTCCGGCGACGGGATGGCCGTGACGGTGGCGACCCCCGGCGGCGACGGGTGGACGACCCAGGTCGTCGACACGACGGCCCCGTGCTCCGGGTGCGCGCGCGCGCCCAGGACCCAGGTGATCGCGACGGACGCCGGCCCCGTGGTCCTGTACGTCGACGGGGCATCGGGAGCGGTGAGGTCCGCGATCAACGACGGGGAGAACGGCTGGGTCTCGTTCACGGTGGAGACGGGCGTCTCCGGCGCGGGCCTGTCGGCCGCCGCGTTGCCCGGAGGGGGGGCGGCCGCCGCCTACTACACCGGGGACGGAGAGGTGCACGTCGCGACCTCACCGGACGGGACCACGTGGAGCGTGTCGTCCGCGGCCCAGGTGAGCGGCGACGCGGGGCTCGACGGCCGGCCCGAAGCGGCCACGGGGATCGCCGCCGCGGACGACGGGACCCTCTACCTGACGTGGTACGACCCGGTCGCCGAGGGCGTGGAGCTCGCGTCCTCGTCGGACGGGGCCGCGTTCGAGGCCGTGGACGCCGGGAGCAGCACGGCGGGCGGCTCCTACCCCAGCATCGCGGTGGCCGCGGACGGTTCGCGGGCCTTCCTGAGCTGGTACGACACGGTCGGCCAGGACCTGATGCTGGGGATATGGGGCGACGTCGATGGCCTGGCCGTCGCCGCCCCGAGCCCGACGCCCGAGCCCGGCGCCGCGCCGGCGCCCACGAACTGCGGCGAGGACGGCGTTGTCGCGCTCGACCTGGTCGCCAAGGGCAGCGCGTTCACCCCGGCGTGCCTCGTGGCGGCCGCCGGCGAGCCGTTCCAGATCGCCTTCGACAACCAGGACCCCGTCGCCTCGACGGGTCCCCACAACGTGGTGATCACCGCTCCGGACGACACCGAGGTGTTCAACGGCGACCTGGTGGACGGGCCGGCCAAGGTCGACTACGCGATCGACGCGCTCGACGAGGGAGCTACCCGTTCCACTGCGCCGTGCACCCCGCGATGACGGGCGTCCTGGCGGTCGTGTCCGGGGCCACCGGCGGTGGCGGTGGTGGGGGCGGCGGCTCCGCCACGGGGGCCACGGGGTCCACCGGGACCACCGGCCCCACGGGAGGCACCGGTTCCACGGGGGCGACGGGGTCCACCGGAACCTCGGGCGCCACCGGGGCCTCGGGGGCAACCGGGGCGTAGCCCGCCCCGGATCGGGCCGCAACGGGGCCCCTCTGCGGCGTGGTCCGGGCGCCGTTCTAGGATGGCCCGGTGAGCGTCGCCCGTCCGGACCCGTCGTCGATCCCCGACGCACCCGGGGCGTACCTGTTCCGAGACGTCGACGGCCGCGTGATCTACGCGGGCAAGGCGACGTCCCTGCGCAGGCGCCTCTCCTCGTACTGGAGCCGGCCGCTGCACCCGAGGACCGAGGCGATGGTCGCCGCGGCCTCGGCGGTCGAGTGGATCGTGGCCTCGGGAGAGGTCGACGCCCTGATGCTCGAGTACAACCTGATCCAGACCCACCGGCCGCGGTTCAACATCCGCTACCGCGACGACAAGTCGTACCCGTACCTGGCCATCACGGTCGGGGAGACCTGGCCGCGCGCCCAGGTGATGCGGGGCGCCAAGCGCAGGAACGTGCGGTACTTCGGTCCGTACGGGCACGCCTGGGCGATCCGGGACACCCTGGACGCCCTGACGCGGGTGTTCCCGATCCGCACGTGCACCAACGCGTTCTTCGACCAGCGCGCCCGGGCCAGGCGGCCCTGCCTCTACTACGACATCGGCCGGTGCTCGGGTCCCTGCGTCCCACATGTCACCGGCGTGACCGAGGACTCCTACCGGGCGGACGTCGAGGCGACGATCGAGTTCCTCTCCGGCACGACCCGACCGATCCTGGCCCGCCTCGACCGCGAGATGCGGGAGGCCGCCGAACGCCGGGAGTACGAGCGGGCGGCGAGGCTCCGCGACCAGCTCAACGCCGCGCGCCGGGCGATGGAGTCACAGGAGATGGTGCTCTCGCAGCCGGAGGATCTGGACGTGATCGCCATGGCCGAGGACGACCTGGAGGCGGCGTTCCAGGTCTTCCACGTGCGCAGGGGCAGGGTGCTGGGGCGCCGAGGTTGGATCGTCGACCGCGTCGAGGACCTGGACCGGGCCGGCCTGATCGGCTCGTTCGTGCGCCAGCTCTACATGGAGCGCGAGGAGGTCCCGCCGCGGATCCTCGTGCCGGCGCCGCCCGCGGACGCCGATGTCCTGCAGGCGTGGTTGTCGGGGCGCCGGGGGTCGAACGTCACGATCGCCGTTCCCGAGCGGGGGGCGAAGCGCAAGCTGATGGAGGTGGTGGCCCGCAACGCCGACGAGGCGTTCCACCGTCACAAGCTGCGCCGCGCGTCGGACTTCGGCGCGCGCTCGCGCGCGCTCTCTGATCTGGCAGAGCGGCTCGGGCTCCAGGAGCCGCCGCTGCGGATCGAGTGCTACGACGTCTCGAACCTCGGCCCGACCGACAAGGTCGGGTCGATGGTCGTGTTCGAGGACGGCCTGCCCAAGCGCAGCGACTACCGGCGGTTCCAGATCAAGGGCGTGATCGGACAGGACGACTTCGCCAGCATGGAGGAGATGCTGCGGCGGCGGTTCACGCGCCTGCTGAAGGAGCGCGAGCAGGAGCCCAGACGCGGGCGCCGGTTCTCGTACCCGCCGGCGCTGATCGTGGTCGACGGGGGCCGCGGGCAGCTCGGGATGGCCTCCAGGGTCCTGCTCGAGCTCGATCTTCAATCCCGCACGTCGGGCTCGCCAAACGCCTTGAGGAGGTCTATCTGCCGGACCGCCCCGACCCGCTCGTGATCCCCCGCGGCTCCGAGGCGCTGTTCGTGCTGCAGCACCTCCGGGACGAGGCGCACAGGTTCGCCGTCACCTACCACCGCGAGAAGCGCGGCAAGCGGGCCCTCGCATCCCCGCTGGACGAGATCCCCGGCGTCGGACCGGCCCGCAAGCGGGCCCTGATGCGCCGGTTCGGGTCGCTCGCCAGGCTGCGCGAGGCCGAGGTGGGCGAGATCGAGGCGACGCCGGGGATCGGCCCGGAGCTGGCGCGGCTGATCCACGGAGCCCTCCACGATCCGGCGCCGGCCGAACGGCGGGTGAGCGCGTGACGGGCGGGCCGGAACCCGCCGGCGCGGAGGGCTCGCCGGGCTTCCTGATCATCACCGGCCTGTCCGGCGCCGGCCGGTCCGAGGCCGCGCACTGCCTGGAGGACCTCGGCTACTTCGTCGTCGACAACCTGCCGCCCGAGCTGCTCGAGAAGATGGCCGAGCTGGCGTCGCGCCCCGGCGGGCCGGCACGCGTGGCGATCGTGGTCGACGCTCGCGGCGGGGTGTTCTTCGGGGAGCTCTCGAAGGCGCTGGAGGAGCTCGACACCCGGCGGATCGAGTACAGGATCCTGTACCTGGACGCGTCGGACGAGGATCTGGTCAACCGATACGAGACGACGCGTCGGCGCCACCCGCTGGCGCCGGCCGACCGCGTGGTCGAGGGGATCCGCAAGGAACGCCTGATGATGGAGAGCCTGCGCGGCGAGGCCGACCTGATCGTCGACACGACCGGCCTCACCCCTCACGAGCTCCGCGACCGGATCCGGGAGGCGTTCGCCGACGCACCCCCCGAGGCCGGCCTGAAGGTGTCGCTGATCTCGTTCGGGTTCAAGTACGGGGCCCCGCGCGACGCGGACCTCGTGTTCGACGTTCGGTTCCTGCCCAACCCCCACTGGGTCGACACCCTGCGCCCGCTGCCGGGGACCGACCCCGAGGTCCGCGCCTACGTCGTGGGCCAGGACCTCTACGGGCGGTTCGTCGAACGCCTCGAGGCGCTGCTCGACGTCCTGGTCCCCGGCTACGTCCGCGAGGGCAAGGCCTACCTCACGATCGCCGTCGGCTGCACCGGCGGGCGTCATCGCTCGGTCGTCGTGAGCGAGGATCTGGGGCGGTGGTTCCGCGAGCGCGGGCTCCCGGTGGCGATCGAGCACCGGGACCTCGACCGCTGACCCCAGGGTCGTTCGGCCCCGCCCCACGGCGGTCGAACGTCCCGGTCGCGTTCCGAACGCGCTGGCTAGGATGGTGACGACCGCCCTCGAGGAGGACCCCCATGACCGTCAAGATCGGAGTCAACGGCTTCGGCCGGATCGGCCGGAACTTCCTGCGCGCCGTCAAGCAGACCGGCGCGGACATCGACCTCGTGGCGGTGAACGACATCACCGACGCGACGACCCTCGCGCACCTGCTGAAGTACGACTCCGTCCTGGGGAGGTTCCCGGGCGAGGTGGGCGTGTCCGACACCGGCATCCTGGTCGACGGCGCGGAGCTGAAGGTCATGGCCGAGCGCGACCCGGCGAACCTGCCGTGGAAGGACCTCGGCGCTGAGATCGTGATCGAGTCCACCGGCCGGTTCACCGACCGGGACGGCGCGGCCAAGCACCTGGAGGCCGGGGCGCAGAAGGTGATCATCAGCGCGCCGGCGAAGGGCGAGGACATCACGATCGTGATGGGTGTTAACGACGACGCGTACGACCCGGCGACCCACCACGTGATCTCGAACGCGTCGTGCACGACGAACTGCGTGGTGCCGCTGGCGAAGGTGCTCGAGGACGCCTTCGGGATCGACCGCGCGTTGATGACGACGGTGCACGCGTACACGAACGACCAGAACCTCCTGGACCTGCCGCACAAGGATCTGCGGCGCGCCCGCGCCGCCGCGGTCAACATCGTCCCGGCGAGCACCGGGGCCGCGAAGGCGACCTCGCTCGCGCTGCCGCAGCTGAAGGGCAAGATGGACGGGATGGCGATGCGCGTGCCCGTGCCGGACGGCTCCGTGACCGACCTGGTGGCGCTGCTGGGCCGTGAGGCGTCCGTCGACGAGATCAACGCCGCGTACGCCGCCGCGGCGAACACGGATCGACTGCGCGGCAAGCTGGTCTACACCGAGGACCCGATCGTCTCGACCGACATCGTCGGGAGCCCGGCGTCGTGCACGTTCGACGCGAAGTCGACCATGGCGCTCGGGAACCTGGTCAAGGTCGTCGGGTGGTACGACAACGAGTGGGGGTACTCGAACCGGCTCGTCGACCTCGTCGAGCTGGTCGCGCGCTCCCTGTGACCCTGCGCACCCTCGATGCGCTGCCCGACGTCGCCGGGCTCCGCGTCTTCGTCCGCGTGGACCTCAACGTCCCGCTGTCGGAGGGGACGGTGCAGGACGACGCGCGGATCCGGGCGGCCCTGCCCACCATCCGGGAGCTGCTCGATGAAGGGGCGCGGCTGGTCCTCGCCTCGCACCTCGGGCGCCCACGGGGTCGCGTGGTCGGGACGCTCAGTCTCGCGCCGGTCGCCCTGCGTCTGGCGGAGCTCCTGGGCCGCGAGGTCGTCGCGCTCGGCGAACCTGCTCCGGACCGGGGGCGGATGCCCGACGATGACGCGGTGGTGCTGTTGGAGAACCTGCGCTTCGACCCGGGCGAGGAGGCGAACGATCCGGCCTTCGCCGGCCGGCTCGCGGAGCTCGCCGACGCCTACGTGGACGACGCGTTCGGGGCCGTCCACCGGGCGCACGCGAGCGTCTCGGCCCTGCCGGAGCTGATGCGCGCGAGCGGCCGGGAGGCGGTTGCCGGGCGGCTGGTCGAACGCGAGGTGGCCGTCCTGTCGCGGCTGCTGAGCGGGCCCGACCGCCCGTACGTCGCCGTCCTGGGCGGCGCCAAGGTCTCGGACAAGCTCGCGACGATCGGCGCGCTGGTGGAGCGGGTCGACACGCTGCTGATCGGCGGCGCGATGGCGTTCACGCTGATCGGGGCGTCCGGGGGCGAGATCGGCGGGAGCCTCGTCGAGCCCGAGCGGTTCGACGAGGTGCGGGCGGCGCAGGAGCGAGCCCGCGAGCGCGGCGTGCGTATCCTGCTGCCGAGCGACGTCGTGGCGGCCGTGGAGGTAGACGCCGCGTCCCCGACGGCGGTCGTCCCGGCGGACGGCATCCCGGCCGAGATGCGGGGGCTCGACGTCGGACCGGAGACCGTGAAGGCGTTCGCCGCCGAGATCGCGGACGCGGGGACCGTCCTGTGGAACGGGCCCATGGGCGTGTTCGAACTGGAGCCGTTCGCGGCCGGGACGGTCGCGGTGGCCGAGGCGATCGGCGCCTCCTCGGCGTTCAGCGTGGTGGGTGGCGGCGACAGCCTGCTCGCGGTCAGGCGCGCCGGGCTCGAGGGCGCCTTCGACCACCTGTCCACGGGCGGGGGAGCCTCGCTCGAGTTCCTCGAGGGCCGCGCGCTCCCGGGGATCGAGGCGTTGGAGGACCGATGACGGACCGACGACCGATCGTGGCCGCCAACTGGAAGATGCACAAGACGCACCTCGAGGCGATCCAGGCGGTCCAGAAGCTCTCGTACCTGGTGGACCGGGGCGACGCAGAGGGGGTCGAGGTGGTGATCTGCCCCGCCTTCACGGCGCTCCGCTCGGTGCAGACGCTGATCGACTCCGACAAGCTATCGTTCGCGCTTGGGGCGCAGGACGTCTCGCCCGAGGAGAAGGGTGCGTTCACCGGCGAGGTCTCGACGCCGATGTTGCGGGCGCTGGGCGTCTCGTACGTGATCTGCGGCCACTCGGAGCGGCGCCAGCTGTTCGGGGAGGACGACCGGGCGGTGAACCGGAAGGTCCGCGCGGTGACCGCCCACGGGATGACCCCCATCCTGTGCGTCGGCGAGACGCTCGGCGAGCGCGAGGCGGACGGGACCGAGACCAAGGTCGCCGAGCAGGTGCGCCTCGGGCTCTCGGACGTCCCCGCCGGCGACGCCGCGACGGTCGTGGTCGCGTACGAGCCGATCTGGGCGATCGGGACCGGCCGCAACGCCGAGCCGGCCGACGCGGGCCAGGTCGCGCAGGTGATCCGCTCGACGATCGCCGGCCGCTACGACGACGACGTGGCGGCGGCGGTGCGGATCCAGTACGGAGGCAGCGTGAAGCCCGGGAACATCCGCGACTTCATGGCGCACCCCGACATCGACGGGGCGCTCGTGGGCGGCGCGAGCCTGGATCCCGAGGAGTTCGCCCTCATCGTCCGCTACCGGTAGGAGGCCCGGTGCGCAAGCTGCTGTACGTCTGCCTGGACGGGCTCGGGGACGACCCGATCCCTTCGTTCGACGGCCGCACACCGCTCGAGGCCGCGAGGACCCCCGCGCTGGACCGGCTGGCCGCCGACGGCCGCACCGGGCTGGTGACGACGGTGGGCGAGGGCATAGCCCCCGAGTCCGACATCGGGGTGTTCGGGATCCTCGGCTACGACCCGAGCGAGGAGCATCCCGGCCGCGGTGTGATCGAGGCTATCGGCAGCGGGATGGGGTTCCGCGACGGTGACCTGGCGTACCGCGTCAACTTCGCCACCGCCGACGGGTCGACGATCGTCGACCGGCGCGTGGGCCGCGACCTCTCGTCCGACGAGGCGCACGCCCTGGCCGGGGAGGTGGAGCGCGAGCTCAGGCTTCCCGGCGCCACGTTCCGTCTCCGGGCGACCGTCGAGCACCGAGGCGCGCTGGTCATCCGGCCCGATGACGGACGGCTGTCCGCCGCCGTCTCGAACACGGACCCGGCCTACCGGAAGCAGGGGTCGCTGGGCGTCGCCCTCGAGACGTTCGAGCCGGTCGTCGCGACCGCGGAGGCGCTCGACGACACGGAGGCGGCCCGCCAGGCGGCCGCGCTCACGAACGCGTTCGTGGAGGGCGCGTCGCGGGTGCTGGATGCCTCCGAGGTCAACCTGGAGCGGCGCGACGCCGGCCGCCTGCCGGCGAACCTGATCCTCACGCGCGACGGCGGCGACCACCTGCCCGACCTCGAGCCGATCGAGCGGCGGTTCGGCCTGCGCTGGGGCTGTTTCGTGGAGATGCCGGTCGAACGGGGGATCGCGATCGCGCTGGGTATGCACCCTGTGGACGCGCCCCGGCTGGAGACCGATCCGTCCCGGCCGTCGGCCGGGGAGAGCTACGCGGGCTGGGCCGCCCTGGCCGTCCAGGCCCTGCCGGAGTTCGACGCCCTCTACGTCCACATCAAGGGGCCGGATCTCCCTGCGCACGACGGGCTGCCCGAGGTCAAGCGGGACGTCGTGGAGCTGATCGACGAGGCGTTCTTCGGCGAGGTGCTGAGCGCGCTCGACACGAGGACGACGATCCTCGCCGTCACCGCCGACCACGCGACATCTTGCGTCCGCAAGGCGCACACCGCCGATCCGGTGCCCCTGCTCGCGAGCGGGGGCGCGATCACGCCCGACGGGACCGATCGATTCGGCGAGCGCGCGGCCGCGGAGGGTTCGCTCGGGGCGCTCCGCGGGGTCCAGATCCTCCCGCGCCTGCGGGACCTGATGAACGCATAGGCATCGCTCCGACCTGCGGGGATGGCTACCCGATGCCCGTCGTCCGCCGGGTTGCGGATTCCTGCCCCATCCCCGCCGGCCGGATTGCCGCTCCAGGGGCTTGCGCCTAACATGAGCGGCCGGATGAGCCGGGAGACCTGCTGGAACCCATGGCCAGCGTACGGTCCGAGGCCGACACCACCACCGCCGGGGCGCCGCCTCAGGAGCCGGGACCGCAGACCCCGGGAAGGCCATCGCCGGGCGCAGCCCGTGGGAGCTGTTCTGGCGCCAGTTCCGCAAGGACCGCTGGGCGCTCGCCGGCATCGCGATCGTGATCATCATGATCGTGCTCTGCGATCACGGCCCCGCTGTTCGCCAAGTGGACCGGCACGACCCGAACGACGCGAACCTGGACGCCCTGGACTCGTTCGGCCTGCCCAGCGCGCCTCGTGGTGGCCGTGCCCTCGAGGGCGGCGGCGAGCCGACCGTGGGAGCCGACGGCCGATCCAGGTCTCCACCGCCTGCCGCGGCCCCCGGGTACTTCGGGGCGTCGACCGGGACGCGACCTGTTCGTCCGCATCCTGTAGGGGCGCGGACGTCCCTGGTCATCGCGTTCTTCGCGACCGGGATGGCCCTGGTCATCGGGGTGATCCTCGGTCTGCTGGCGGGGTTCTTCCGGGGCAAGGTCGACACGCTGATCTCGCGCACGACCGACGTGGTGCTGTCGCTGCCGATCCTGCTGCTGGCGCTCGGGCTCGCCGCCGCCTGCGGGGCGACCAAGGAGGGGTGCCTCGGCGGCCTGATCCAGCCCGGGCTGATGCTGGTCAGCCTCATCATCGGGCTGTTCAGCTGGCCGTACATCGCCCGCATCATCCGGGGTCAGGTCCTGTCGCTGCGCGAGAAAGAGTTCGTGGAGGCCTCGCGTTCGCTCGGATCGTCGAACCGCAGGATCATGATGCGCGAGGTCCTGCCCAACGTGGCCGCGCCGATCATCGTCTACACGACCCTGATCATCCCCAGCAACATCCTGTTCGAGGCGGGCCTGTCCTTCCTGGGGGTCGGGGTCCCGGAGACCACCCCGTCCTGGGGGGCGATGCTGGCGGACTCGGGGACCGCGTTCACCTACGCGCCGTGGCTCATGATCTTCCCGGGGGTCGCGCTGTTCCTCACGACCCTCGCGTTCAACCTGGTCGGCGACGGGCTGCGCGACGCGCTCGATCCCAGGACGTCGACGTGACCGTATCCGTGGTGGAGGAAGGTCCTCGAGGAAGGAGGCGGACCGGGGGATCTTGATCCGGCAGCGATAGGTAGGAAGCACCGACGAAGGGGGGTACCGCTTGAAGCGCGTATTGAGACTGGTGGCGATCGTGGCCGTGCTCGGCCTGGTTGCCGCCGCATGTGGTGGTGACGACGGCGGAGGCACGACGGGCCCGACGGCGACCGGCGGTGAGACCGGCGGTGAGACCGGCGCGACGGGCTCGACGGACCTCGCCGGCGGCACCCTGCGGATGGCGCAGCTGGGCGACGTCTCGGCGGCGTTCGATCCGCAGAAGGAGTACTACAGCGTCACGTGGGAGTACTACCGCTGTTGCCTGCTGCGGACGCTGATGTCCTACAAGGGCGTGCCGACGGCCGAGGGCGGGACGGAGATCTTCCCCGACCTCGCGGCGGACGTGCCCACGGTGTCCGACGACGGGCTCACGTGGACCTTCACGCTGAAGGACGGCATCTTCTACGGCGATCCGTTCACGGACGTCGAGATCACCGCTCAGGACTTCATCCGCGCGATCGAGCGGACGGCGAACCCTAAGGCGAACATCGGGGGCTACTCCTTCTACTACTCGCCGATCGAGGGCTTCGACGACTTCGCGGCCGGCGAGGCCGACTCGATCTCGGGCATGGCCGCACCGGACGACAAGACCCTGACGATCACCACGACGGCCCCGACCGGCGACCTCGGTTACAGGTTCGCCATGGGGACGACCGCGCCGATCCCGCCGAACGGCGACGCCCGCCTGGGCGCGGCCGAGGGGCACGACAAGGACTACGGCCGGTACCTGGTGGCCTCCGGCCCGTACCAGTTCCAGGGCGCGGCGGACATGGACTTCTCCGTGCCCGCCAAGGACCAGCAGCCGGCGGCGGGCTACGTCCCGGGCCGACAGATCGTCCTGGAGCGGAACCCCGGTTACGACCCGGCGACCGACGATCTGCGCCCGGCCTACCCGGACGCGATCGAGGTCGCGCTCGGCGGCGACAACAACGACCTCTACAACCAGATCCAGGCGAACGCGCTGGACTTCGTGGTCGACGGGGCGGTCCCGCCCGAGACGATCCGCGAATACCAGACGAACCCCGACCTGCAGGGCAAGATCAACGTCTACCCGTCGGACGCCGTAAGGTACATCTCGGTCAACCTGGCCGTGGCCCCGTTCGACGACGTCCACGTCCGCAAGGCGCTGAACTGGGCGATGGACAAGGACGGCATGCGCCAGCTCCGCGGCGGGCCCACCACCGGCGAGATCGCCGGCCACATCTGGGTGAACAGCCTGGAGAACGACCTCCTGGTCGACTACGACCCGTACGCGACGCCCGACAGCAAGGGTGACATGGCCAAGGCCAAGGAGGAGATGGCGCAGTCCAAGTACGACTCGAACCAGGACGGCGTCTGCGACGACCCGGTCTGCGACGGGGTGCTCGCGTTCACGGACAACGCGGACCCTTACCCAAAGCAGGCGGCGCTGCTGGGTCCGATCTTCGAGCAGCTCGGCATCACGATGGACGTCAAGGAGCTCGAGCGGACCACGATGTACAACAAGTGCAACGACGCCGAGACGCACCACGCGATCTGCCTCGCGCCCGCGTGGGGCAAGGACTACGCGGACGGCGTCACATTCGGCGAGCCGCTGTTCACGTCGGCGGGGGCCTGGCCCAGCTGCTGCAACTACTCCCTGTTGGGGCTGTCCGCCGACCAGCTCAAGAAGTACGGGTACAGCATCACGTCGGTGCCGAGCGTCGACGACGCGGTTCATGCCTGCTCGGCGACGCCGGCGGGCGACGCGAGGTTCCAGTGTTGGGCCGATATCGATAAGCAGCTGATGGAGGAGGTCGTGCCCTGGGTTCCGTACCTCTTCGACAACAGCGTGGACATCATCTCGGACAGCATCGTGAACTACTCGTTCGACCAGTTCGCGGGGCTCGCGGCGTTCGACCACATGGCGGTCGCGTCGTAGGGACGCTCCACGAGCGATAGGAGGCGAGCGGAAGGGGGCCGGGCCGGCCCCCTCCCACCGCCCTGGCAACGAGGAGGTGTTCGATGGGCAGGTATCTGATCCGGCGCGTGCTGTTCCTGATCCTGGTCCTGTTCGTCGTGTCGCTCCTGACGTTCCTGATCTTCGTCAAGCTCCCGGCCGGAGACCCCGCGCGCCGAGCGGTGGGCCGCACCACGACGCCCGAGCAGATCGAAGCGGCGCGCAAGGCGTTCGGCCTGGACAAGCCCCTGTGGGTGCAGTACGGACGGTTCGCCAAGGGCCTGATCCCGTGGCCCGGCCTGTTCCTGTCCGAGGACGTCTACTACTCGTACGGCAACTTCGTGCCGGTCAAGGAGGAGATCTTCCGCCGCCTGCCGGTGACGATCACGCTCGCGGTCGGGGCCGCGGTGCTGTGGCTGCTGATCGGCATCCCGATCGGCATCCTGTCGGGCATCAAACGCGGTTCGGTCTGGGACCGCGCCGCGATGCTCTTCGCCCTGATCGGCGTCTCGCTGCCGGTGTTCTGGCTGGGCCAGCTGTTGCTGTACTTCTTCTGGTTCAAGTTGGGCATCGCCCCGTCGTCGGGGCTCGACATCGGGGCGTCGATCTGGCAGTCGATCGCGGAGGGCAAGTTCATCCTGCCGTGGATCACGCTCTCGGTGACCTCGGCCGCGTTCTACGCCCGGATGGTGCGCGGCAACCTGATCGAGACGATGAGCGAGGACTACATCCGCACCGCGCGAGCCAAGGGGCTGGCCGAGCGGCGGGTTATCTTCAAGCACGGCCTGCGCGGGGCGCTCACGCCGATCGTCACGATGCTCGGCCTGGACCTCGGCGCGCTGCTCGGAGGGGCCTTCATCACCGAGACGCTGTTCGGCCTGCCGGGGATCGGGCAGCTGGCGGTGATCTCGATCGGGACCAACGACTTCCCGATGGTGATGGGCGTGACGATCCTGGGGGCGCTGTTCATCGCCGTCGCGAACCTGGTCGTGGACGTGGTCTACGCCTTCCTCGACCCGCGCGTGAGGTACACGTGATGGCCGACCCGCTGCTGGAGGTCAAGGACCTCAAGGTCCACTTCAACACCGACGACGGCGTGGTCAAGGCGGTCGACGGGGTCACGTTCTCGGTGCAGCCCGGGGAGGCGCTCGGGATCGTGGGGGAGTCGGGCTCCGGCAAGAGCGTCAGCTCCCTCACGGTGATGGGGCTGATCACCTCGAAGCAGGCGCAGATCTCGGGCGAGGTCCTGTTCCAGGGCGTCGACCTGCTGAAGCTCCCGTCGGACGAGATGCGGAACATCCGCGGCGAGCGGATCTCGATGATCTTCCAGGACCCGATGACGTCGCTGCATCCCTTCTACAAGGTGGGCGATCAGATCGCCGAGGCCATCCGCAACCACCAGGACGTGAGCAGGAAGGCCGCGCACCAGCAGGCGGTCGACATGCTGGGCAAGGTCAACATCCCGCGGCCCGAGGAGCGCGCGGACCAGTACCCGCACGAGTTCTCGGGCGGCATGCGCCAGCGGGCGATGATCGCGATGGCGCTCGCCCTGAACCCGGACCTGCTGATCGCGGACGAGCCGACCACGGCCCTGGATGTGACGGTCCAGGCGCAGATCCTGGACCTGATCGACCGGCTTAAGGAGGAGTTCAACGCGGCGGTCATCATCATCACGCACGACCTGGGGGTCGTGGCGGAGCACTGCGACAACATCCAGGTGATGTACGCCGGCAAGGCGGTCGAGTTCGGCAACACCGACGACATCTACTACCGGCCGCTGCACCCGTACACCTGGGGCCTCCTGGGCTCGATCCCGCGACTGGACGCCGAGGAGAAGGAGGACCTGCACCCGATCCGCGGCCTGCCGCCGTCGCTGATCAACGTGCCGAGCGGCTGTTCCTTCCACCCCAGGTGCCCGTACGTGTTCGACCTGTGCAAGACCGACGTCCCGGCGCTGCTGCCCGTGGACGGGCACCATGCCGCGGCCTGCCACCTGAGCCTCGAGGAGAAGCAGCGCATCCTGAACGAGGTGGTGATGGCGAACCGATGAGCGTGGAGGTTGCCGAGCGTCCGACCGGCCCGGCCCCGCCCAAGGGCGAGCCGCTGATCAAGATGGTGGGGATCAAGAAGTACTTCCCGATCACGCGCGGGATCCTCTTCCAGCACAGGGTCGGGGACGTGCACGCGGTCGACGGGATCGATCTCGAGGTCTATCCCGGCGAGACGCTCGGGCTGGTGGGCGAGACGGGCTGCGGGAAGTCGACCCTTGCGCGCGTCGTTATGAGGCTGTTCGCGCCCACCGAGGGGCAGCTGTTCTTCGAGGGCCGCGACATCACGAGCCTCCAGGGCAAGGAGCTGCGGGACCTCCGGCGCGACATGCAGATGATCTTCCAGGATCCCTACGCCTCGCTGAACCCGCGCAAGACGGTCGGCTCGATCATCGGCGATCCCTTCCGGCTGCACGGCACGGCGGCGCGCAAGAACGTCAAGTCCGAGGTCCAGCAGCTGATGGAGCTCGTGGGCCTGAACCCCGAGCACTACAACCGCTACCCGCACGAGTTCTCCGGCGGGCAGCGGCAGCGGATCGGGGTGGCGCGGGCCCTCGGCCTGCGACCGAAGCTGATCGTGTGTGACGAGCCGGTGTCGGCGCTGGACGTCTCGATCCAGGCGCAGATCCTGAACCTCCTGGAGGACCTCCAGGAGGAGTTCAAGCTGACCTACCTGTTCATCGCCCACGACCTGTCGGTCGTCAAGCACGTCTCGGACCGGGTGGCGGTCATGTACCTGGGCAAGATCGTCGAGATGGCGGGGGGCGCCACGCTGTACCAGACGCCGAAGCACCCCTACACGGGCGCGCTGCTCTCGGCCGTCCCGATCGCCGACCCGAACCTGGCGCGCGAGCGCAAGCGGATCATCCTCGAGGGCGACGTGCCGTCGCCGATCGATCCGCCGTCGGGGTGTCGCTTCCATCCGCGCTGCCCGCGGGCCCAGTTCCCGATCTGTCGGGATGTCGAGCCGCAGCTGGAGCCGCAGCACCCGGGCCAGGTGGCCGCGTGTCACTTCCCCCTCGAAGACCGTAGCATCGGGGCCGCCGCGGTTTCCTGACGACCGATCCCCGGGAGGACGATCGACACAACATGCTGAACACCGTGATCATCGTGCTGGACGTGATCTCGGCCCTGTTCCTGATCATCACGATCCTGCTCCACTCGGGGCGGGGGAGCGGGCTCTCCGACCTGTTCGGCGGGGCCTCGAACCTGGCCGGAGGGACGGCGCTGGAGCGGACGCTGGACCGCATCACCGTCGTAACGGCGATCGTCTTCGGCCTGTGCACGTTCTGGCTCGCATGGCAGTGGAACCCGTAGGGCCCGGGCGCGACCGGTTGTAGAATCGGCACCCCACGTCGGAGTGGCGGAACTTGGTAGACGCGCTAGGTTGAGGGCCTAGTGCCCTTCGCGGGGCGTGGGGGTTCAAATCCCCCCTCCGACACCGTTGCGAAACAGGGCATCCCGGGAGGCCGGTCACGGACCCCGAGCGGCTCGGAGGCCAGATCCCACCAGGGACCATCGACGGCATCCTCGCCTGAGATCGCGTCCGTCGAACGGGTTTCCGCGAGGACGTCAGGGAACCGCGTCGCGAACGGGAGCATCGGCCACGGGGTGATCGGCGTGCCATACCGCCTCGACGTTGTTGCCGTGCAGGTCGTTGACGAAGGCGGCGTAGTAGCGATCCGAGTACCGCATCCACACGCCGGGCTCACCGCGGGCGGTGGCTCCGTTCTCGATCGCTCGTTCGAAGAACCCGTCGACCGCTTCGCGGCTCCCGGCGTCGAACGCAACGTGGGCCGCCGAGGTCACCGGTCGTCCCTGCGCGATGGTGAAGTCGTCCAGCCCCTCGGCGCCGTAGCCCACGCCATCGTCCTGCACGTGCAGCTCGACGTAGCCGAGCGGCGCGAGGGCGGCCGTGTAGAGCGTCCTGGACGCCGCGAGGTCTTCGACGACGAAGAGCACGTGGTCCACGATGATCCGCCGCGTGGTCATGCACCACTCTACCGTCGGCTCGGTTCCCATCCGACGGCAGATCGAACGTCGGGGTGTCGGCCGGTGCGGATCCCCCGATGCTCAGGCTCAGGCGCCCAGGGCCTTGAACCCCTCGTAGACCATCCAGGCCGGCCAGAAGATGCCCTGGATGAAGGCCAGGATGAACTCCCAGAAGCTGTCCGCGGTCTGGAAGAAGTACACCCAGGCGCCGAAGATCCCGATCCCGTACAGAGCGCCGCTGCCTGCCGCCGTCCCTGCACCAGCCTTGCCCATCGTCGCCTCCCTCCCTCGGGCGTCGCCTGTGGCGACGCGAGCCGGTCGAGGACCGGTCCCGGGGCTATGGTGACGCGATGGAGGGCCCCGTGCGCGGCTATCCGGACGTCATCCCCGGGGACCATCGACCCTCCCTCGCGGACGCCATCTCGTGGGAGGAGCCGTGAGCGCGCCCGACCTCACCGCCCTGTACCGGGAGCCGCCCGAGACGTTCATCGCGCGCCGCGACGCCATGGCGCGCGAGCTGAAGGAGGCCGGCGACCACGCGGGCGCGGCGGCGGTGAGGAAGCTCCGCCGGCCGACCGTGGCGGCGTGGGCGCTGAACCGGCTGGCCGCGGACGACCCCGAAGGTGTCGGGGAGCTCCTGGCGAGCGGCGCGGCCCTGTCCGACGCGCAGCGCGACGTGATCGGCGGGGGCTCGCCCGCCGGGCTGCACGACGCCTCGGCCGGCCGCCGTGCGCTGGTGACCGAGCTGGCCAAGCGCGCCGGCGAGATCCTGCGCGATGACGGCCGGTAGCCCGAGGCTCATCTCGAGGACATCCAGGGGATGCTCGAGGCCGCCTCCGTCGAGCCCGAGGCCGGGGAGCGGCTGCGGACCGGCACGGTCGAGAGGACGGTCCGCCCCTCGAGCGGGTTCGGACCCGGCCTGGTCCTCGTGGAACCGGGTCCGACGAACGCGGAGCCGGTCGGCGCCCCGACGGAGGGCGCCTCGAAGGCCGAGCGGGCGCGGGCGCTCGACGCCGAGATCGCGTCGCTCACGACCGTCGCGAAGGAGCACGAGCGCGCCGCCTCGAAGGCGGATCGTGCCCGGGACAGGGCCGAGGCGGCCGTGGACGCCGCCCGCGAGCGACTCACGACGGCCAGGTCCCGGTTGCAGGAGGCGGACTCGGAGCTGAGCACCGCCCGGCTCGCCTTGAAGCGCACGCGCCGCGCCCTGGAGATCGCGCGGGCGGCGCGCTCGAAGCTGCCCTAGCGGCCGACGGCGTCGATCAGCCGGTCGATCCCCGCGATCGTCAGCGGCCGGTCCAGCACCTCGCATACCAGCGCCGCGAGCCGGTCGCGCTCCGACGGCTCGTCGGCGGCGAGCCATCGCTCGATGGCCCACTCGCCGATGTGGCCGAGCTGCGCGATCACCATCGCGAAGGTCCCGCGGTCGCGGATCCGACCCGGTCCGCCCGCGTCCGCGTACGCCGCGTGCAGCCCCTGCGCCCGCTCGACGTCGTCGGCCGCGAACTCGAACAGGACCAGCGCGAGCTCCTGGCTGGGATCGGCCAGACCCCCGTTCTCCCAATCGATCACGACGAGCGAGCCGTCGGGCGAGGCCCGCACGTTGTCGGCCCAGAGGTCGCGGTGGCACGTGGTCAGGTCGCGCGGCGGCTCCAGGAGCTCCTCCATCGCCACGAGCTCGTCGAGGTACGCGGCGAGCGGATCGGCGAACCCGGCGCCCGCCGATCGCACCGCCGTCATGAGCTCGTCCCAGCGGGCCGCCCCGACCGGGTCGATGTACCAGGGATCCACGGGGTTCGTGCCCGCGTACGCCAGCCGGTGCAGGGAGGCGACGAGCGCGCCCACGGCCCCGGGGTCGATCCCGGGATCTCGGTCGGCCAGGTCGACCCATCCGTACGTGCGGACCGGGGCACCCTCGATGTCGAGCAGGACATCGCCCGCGTGGGTCCGCAGGATGGGAGGGGCGGGGATGCCCGCCGCGACGGCGGCGTCCTGGAACCGCGCGTCCTCCCGGACCTCGTCCTCGGTCGTGGGCTCCAGGAGCGCCTTGACGGCGAACCGCCCCGCGTCGGTGGTGAGCGCCCAGAGCAGACCCTGCTCCCCGCGGGCCACCGGGCCGGCGAGCCGCGGGTTCGTCCCCAGGCGGAAGGCGCGGGCGATGGGGTCGGCGGCGCGCTGGTCGAGCATCGCCGCAGCATAGGGACCCCCGGCGTCGGCGACGCGGCTTCCGGCCTAGGCCGCGGTCGCGACCTCTGGCCCCCCGGAATGACCTACAGGCCCCTTCAGCTCAGCCGCGCGCCGTCCTAGGGTGAGCCCTCGCAACGGAACCGCTCGAACGATGGAGGACCCCACGATGTCAGGCGCGATCGGACGCGATTCCTACGACCTGACGTCCGGGCTGCGCCACCGCCTCTCGGACGGCGTGAGCCCGGAGCCGGTCGGCGACGCGATCTCCGAGCTGCAGCGGCTGGCGCGGGAGCACCTCGGGGACACGGTCCGGATCCGCTCCGGCGAGGGTGCGGGCGCGATCGACATCCGCGTCCGCGCGTGGTCCGTCGGCCGGATCCGCCGATCCGCTCGCACCACGAAGCGGTAGCGGGCCTCAGGCCTTCCGGTCCCGCCGTCGCGGTAGGCCGTGCTCGTTCAGGTCGGTCAGGAACGCGTCCACGCCCTCGAGCTTGCGAAGGACCTTCTCGGTCCACGTCGTCGGCTCCGGATCGGGATCCGTCGACAGGTCCACCACACGCTCGGAGCGCTTCGGCACCTTCCGCTCCGCGCGGCGGCGGGGCCCCGGGATCAGCTCGCGGAGCCGGCGCCGCTCCCTCACCCGGTCGAGCTCGACCACGTCGGTGCCCTGGCCGAGCGCCGCCAGGTGCGCCGCCCGCGTCAGGTCGCCGGCGGAGCGGGTCATCTCGGTCAGATCGACGATCGACGCGATGTGGACTCGGATCCCGTGTCCGATGTCGATCAGCACGGCGTCCTCGCTGAGCTCCGGATAACCGGCCATCGTCGGCAGCAGCTCGAAGCAGTCGAGGCGCCCCGCGGCCGTCTCGAAGCTGACCTTCGTGCCCGTCGACGTGGCCGGGTTGTCGCGCCCCCCGAGGTCGGCCATGGCGAGCCCCATGCGCCGAAGGTTGTCGTCGTCTCCGGCCAGGCAGATGTCCACGTCGTCGGTCTCGGCCGGGGAGCCGTGGGCGACGGCCGCCAGCCCGCCGATCAGCACGTAGCGGACCCCGTGTGCCTCCAGGCTCGCCAGGATCCGCAGGGGATCGAAGATCTCGGTCGGCATCGTGCCTCCTCCTCCAACAGGAGGTATCGGCCCGCGGCCGGCCCGGTCTTGAAGACGAACCTGGGTCGTCAGGGCACCAGCGCGATGATGGAGCCCGGCGCGCCGGAGCCCTTCGCGTTGCGGGGGCCCCCGATCACGATCCATGCGCCGACGGCCGGCAGCCGGTCCAGGTTCGTCAGGTTCTCGAGCGTGAGCCGGTGTTCGTCGAGGGTCAACGCCGTCTCCAGGAAGTCAGGGTCGGTCCCGGGGTCGGGCCCGAACGTGTCGGTGCCGAGCGCCCCGCGCTCGCCCAGCACGCCGCGGTCGATCAGCCACTCGACCGCCTCGA
The DNA here is from genome assembly GCA_046330185.1 of Actinomycetota bacterium. Lineage (GTDB taxonomy): Bacteria > Actinomycetota > UBA4738 > UBA4738 > HRBIN12 > DATBLY01. The sequence goes on along the minus strand of JAXLTF010000007.1, from coordinate 36,561 downwards.
GCGAGAAGCCCGGCTGGTGGAACGCGCCCCGGGTCCCGCAGTTGTAGTACGTGCCCTCGTCCTTCGCGGCCGAGGCTCCCCAGTAAGCGTCGCAACCCGTGAGCGCCAGGACCGCGGCCTCGCTCGGCATCGGCCCGTGCTCGGCCTCCCATGCCGCGAGGTCGGCAACCGTGATCGCGTAGTCGGCGTCGTCGGCCACCTGCTCGCGGACGTCCAGCACGACCGCGGGCAGGACCAGGTCCTCAGCGGTCAGCTTGGGAGCACAGATCTCCCCCACGTGGAAGTGGCAGGGCGCGCTGTAGTGGGTGCCCGTGTGCTCGCCCTCATGCACGTACCTCAGGTAGTAGCCGTCTCGGTCGACGGTGAACGTGGTCCGGATGCGGAACACCGGATCGCCGGGGAACCCCGGCGTCTTCCCGGGGTTGTTCACGTGGCTCAGGAGCACCGCGCCGGCGAACCCGGGAGGCGCCGCCGATCGGGGACGCGCGGCTCCGGCGGCAAGGACCGATCCCAGGGCGAACGCCCCGGCGGCCACACCCAGCACGATCGCCGCCATGGTTCGACGCGACGCGCCCGCATGCTGCTTCATGCCCCGCTCCCTTCGCTCCGACGCCCGATCGTGGCACCTGCCAGCCGGCCGGCGCAAGCCGGATCCGTGGCGGGTCGCTTCCGTCTCCCCCTCGCGGGCGATACACTCGCCGGCGGATGAGTTGAGGTGACGTCCTCGCAGCACGACCGGCGCCCACCGCGCGTCGGGTCCGTCGACGTCCAAGGAGGTCACCTCGATGTCCCTCGACCCTCACTCCAGCAGCAGCAGCGCCCGCGTCGTCCCGCTCATGGTGAGCCGGTCGCCTCGCGCCGATCCCCACCGCGCGAGGTGGCTCCGATGAGCACCCTTGAGCTCCGCGATCTGTCGGTCGAGGTCGGCGGGCGGCTCGTCGTGCGCGACCTCGTCTTCCGGCTCGTCGCCGGCGACAAGGTCGGCGTGGTCGGGCGCAACGGCGCCGGCAAGACCAGCCTGCTGAGGGTCCTCGCGGGCGAGGAGCTCCCCGCGGCCGGGACCGTGGCCCGCGGGGGCCGGGTCGGCTACCTGCGACAGGATCCGCGGCAGCACCGCGCCGACGACGACGCGGTCGCCCTGGAGCACATCCTTGCGGCGCGCGACCTCGTCGAGCTGGCGCGTCGCATGGAGAAGGCGCGCATCGCCCTCGAGGAGTCCCACGGTGAGCGGAACGTGGTGCGCTTCGCCCGGGTCGAGGAGGAGTACCGGGCGCTCGGCGGCTACCAGGCCGAGTCCGAGGCGCGGACGATCACCGCCGGGCTCGGTCTCGGCGACGACCGGCTCGCGCTGCCGGTCCGGGCCCTCTCCGGCGGCGAGCGGCGCCGGCTCGAGCTCGCGCGGATCCTGTTCGGCGGGTCGGACCTCCTGCTGCTGGACGAGCCCACGAACCACCTCGACGCAGACGCGAAGCTCTGGCTGATGCGGTTCCTCGGGGCGTACCGGGGCGGGCTGATGGTGGTCAGCCACGACCTCGCGCTGCTGGATGCGTCGATCACGCGGATCCTGCATCTTGACCTGGACGGGGTCGTCGAGTACCGCGGGACCTACTCGCGCTACCGCGAGGCGCGTCGCCAGGACGAGATCCGGCTGGGCGCGATCGCCGAACGACAGGACCAGGAGATCCGGCGGCTGAAGACCCTGGCCGACTCGATGCGCGGCCAGACCGCCAAGCGGGCGCGCAAGGCGAAGACCCTGGACACGCGCGTCGCCAAGCTGGAGGACAAGCGGGTGACCGGCCCGGCCCGCGAGAGGCGCGTGACCTTCCGCTTCCCCCCTCCTCCGCACGCCGGCAAGGTCGTCCTGCAGGCCGAGTCCCTGACGAAGGGCTACGGCGGGCCGCCGGTGTTCGAGGACGTCTCGTTCGACGTGGGCAACGGCGAGCGCCTGCTGGTGATGGGGTTGAACGGCGCTGGGAAGACGAGCCTGCTGCGGGTCCTCGCGGGGGAGTCCGAGCCGGACTCCGGGTCGTTCCGGTTCGGGCACGGCGTCCACGCCGGCTACTACGCGCAGGAGCACGAGGGGATCCACGACGGCGTCGACGTGCTGGATCACGTCCGGGCCGAGTCGCCGGCGGACGACCAGACGCTGCGATCGCTGCTGGGCATGTTCCGGCTCGTGGGCGCGGTCGCGTTCCAGGACGCCGGCACGCTTTCGGGCGGGGAGAAGACGAAGCTCGCGCTGGCTCAGCTCGTCGCCGGACGCAAGAACCTGCTGCTGCTCGACGAGCCGACGAACAACCTGGATCCACCCTCGCGGACCGCGATCGCCGAGGCCCTGCAGGGGTGGCCGGGGGCGATGGTGATCGTCAGCCACGACGTGGGGTTCGTTGAGGCGCTTCGGCCGGGACGCGTCCTGACGATGCCCGATGGGACGCTGGACCTCTGGAGCGACGACCTGCTCGACCTGGTTGCCTTGGCCTGAGCTACTCCGGCTAGGCTTGCGCGTCCGATGGACCCGGGAGAGGACGATGAACGGTAACGGCGGAGCGGACCTGGTCTTCGTGAACGGCCCCGTCTACACGGTGGATGCGGCCAGGACCTGGGCGCGCGCGGTCGCCGTCAAGGACGGCCGGATCGTCGCGGTCGGGACCGACGAGGGCGTGCGGCCGCACGTGGACGCGCATACCGAGCTGATCGACCTCGACGGTCGGCTGCTCCTGCCGGGGTTCCAGGACGCGCACGCCCACCCGGTCGCCAGCGGGGTGGAGATGCTGCGCTGCGACCTGACGAACGCGTACTCGATCGAGGAGTACGAGCGGATCATCCGGTCGTTCGTCGAGGCGCACCCGGACGATCCATGGCTCCAGGGCAGCGGCTGGTCGATGGACGTGTTCCCCGGTGGGCGGCCGTCGAAGGACCTGCTGGACGCCCTCGAGCCTCATCGGCCCGCGTACTTCCCCAGCCGGGACGGCCATTCCGCCTGGGTCAACTCCCGAGCGCTCGAGCTCGCCGGGATCGCGGCGCGGAGCTCCGACCCACCGGACGGCCGGATCGAGCGGGACGCGGAGGGGGAGCCGATGGGCACGCTGCAGGAGGGCGCGATGGCCGCCGTCTCCGTGCTCGCGCCCGTGGAGACCCCGCGCTCCGCGCCGAGGATTGCGCGTTGCGCAGCGGTACCTGAACGGCCTGGGGGTCACCGCGTGGCAGGACGCGATCGTCGATGACGACCTGGTGTATCGCAGCTACGGCACCTACGTCGACGCGGCCGCGCGCGGCGAGCTGTCCGCGCGCGTGGTGGGGGCGCTGTGGTGGCAGCGGCACCTGGGGATGGAGCAGGTCGATGAGCTGCTGGAGCTCCGGACGAACGGACGGGTGGGGCGCTTCCAGGCGACCAGCGTGAAGATCATGCAGGACGGCGTGATCGAGAACGGGACCGCCGCGACCCTGACGCCGTACCTCGACGGGCACGGGCACCCCACCGACAACTCGGGGATCTCGTTCGTGGAGCCGGGGTTCCTGAAGGAGGTGGTGACGCGCCTCGACGCGGAGGGGTTCCAGGTCCACTTCCACGCCCTGGCTGACCGGGCCGTGAGGGAGGCGCTGGACGCGATCGAGGCGGCCCGAACCACGAACGGGCCGAACGACAACCGTCACCACCTGGCCCACATACAGGTCGTGCACCCCGATGACCTCCCACGGTTCCGCCAGCTGGACGTCGTCGCGAACGGGCAGCCCCTGTGGGCGATGCTCGAGGGTCAGATGGTGCATCTCACGATCCCGTTCCTGGGGCCGGAGCGCTCGGGCTGGCAGTACCCGTTCGGGAGCCTCCAGCGGGCGGGTGCGACGCTCGCGTTCGGCAGCGACTGGTCCGTCTCATCGCCCGATCCGCTCCAGGAGATGCACGTCGCGGTGAACCGGACCGAGCCCGGCAGCTACGCGTACGGGAGCTCCGAGGATCCGACGGAGGTGTTCCTGCCGGAGGAGCGGATCGACCTGCCGAGCGCGGTGGCGGCCTTCACGATCGGGTCGGCGTTCGTGAACCACCTGGACCGGGAGACCGGGTCGATCGAGGTCGGCAAGCTCGCGGACCTCGTCGTGCTGGACCGGGACATCTTCGCCGAGCCCGCCGATCGGATCGCCGACGCGGAGGTCGTCCACACGTTCCTGGAGGGGCGGCAGGTCTACGAGGCCGACGGCGCTCGCTGAGGTCCCGGGATCAGCCCCAGAGGGACACGGCGCCGCGGGACGGTCACGCGCAGCGCCTCGTTGACCTCGGGTCAACGGGCGTGATTGTCACGCTCCGGGCGTTCCCGCACGCTATGGCGCGGTGAGACCCGCCGCCGGGCGAGCCGCCCGCCGGATCACCACGGGGCGCAGGTCCCCGGACCTTCGAGGAGGACGATCATGGCTGAGCCGTTCGACATGGGGCTGGTCCAGCGCGGCGCGCGTAACCGGCGCACCCCCTACTACGAGGCGACGCAGCGGTACGGGCCCAAGGGCTTCACGGTCTACAACCACATGTACTTCCCGATCCGGTTCGACTCGTTCGAGAACGAGTTCGACGCGCTCCTGAACGACGTCACCCTGTGGGATGTCTCGGTCGAGCGATGCTTGGAGATCGGCGGTCCCGACGGGTTCCGGTTCGCCCAGCTGATGACGCCTCGCGACCTCTCGAAGTGCGCGGTGGGCCAGGCGAAGTACGTGCTGGTCGTCGACGGCGACGGCGGCATCATCAACGATCCCGTGCTGACCCGGATGGACGAGAACACGTTCTGGTTCGCGCTCGCCTCGAGCGACACGCTGCTGTGGGCCCGCGGGCTGAGGAACGCCTATCCGGACCTGGACGTGACGATCAAGGAGGCGGACGTCGCCCCCCTGCAGGTGCAGGGCCCGAGGTCGAAGGACCTGATGGTCGACCTGCTGGGCGAGGGGATCTTGGATCTCAAGTACTACTGGTGGACCCACGCCGAGATCGCCGGTGCGCCGGTCGTGGTGACGCGGACCGGCTGGACGTCCGAGGTGGGCTACGAAGTGTACCTCACCGACACGTCCAAGGGCACCGACGTCTACGAGGCGATCATGAAGGCCGGCGAGGCGTACAGCATCAAGCCGACCGGACCCTCGGACATCCGCCGGATCGAGGGCGCGATCTTCAACTGGGGAGCCGACATGACCTACGAGAACAACCCGCTCGAGCTCGGCATGGAGCGGCTCATCGCGTGGGACCTGGCGGATGACGCCTGCCTGTCGATCGCGGCGCTCAAACGGATCCGCGACGCGGGCGTCGGCCGCCGGATCAACGGCGTCGAGATCGACGGCGACCCGTTCCCGGCCCTCAACAACGTCAAGTGGCCGGTCACGATCGACGGCGCCCGCGTCGGCAAGGTGACCTCGGCCATCTTCTCGCCGCGACTCGGGAAGAACATCGGCTACGCCTGGCTGCCGGCCGACCAGAGCACCGATGGGCGGACCGTCACGGTCGAGACGGAGTGGGGGACCCGGACCGGCACCGTCGTCCCGATGCCGTTCGTGGACCCGGAGAAGACGATCCCGGTCTCCTGACGCCGCACGGCTCGGCACCTCGGTAGGGGGGCGCCCGGCGCCCCCCTACAGGTGTCCTCGCGCTGCGGAACGCTCCCCGGTTGCCGCCGGCCGCCTGTTTGAATCATCATTCAATGACGCCGGGACGAGCCCGGACGAGCGGAGCTAGGAGACCGTGATGGCCAACGAGCGCAAGGAGATGCTCGACAAGAGCGCCACCCTGTACTTCGGACCGTGGTATCGGAGGTCGCCGTTCTTCGAGGCGACCCGTCGTGCCGGCTGCACCGCGTACGACATCTACAACCACATGTACCTGCCGGGCTACTACGACGACCCCGAGGTCGAGTACCGGGTGCTGAACGAGGGCGTCACGATGTGGGACGTCGGCGTGGAGCGCACCGTCGAGGTGAGCGGCCCGGACGCCGACCGCCTGATCGACATGCTCACGTGTCGCGACCTCACCAGGTGCGCGGTGGGCCAGGGCAAGTACATGCTGGTCACCGCGCCCGACGGCGGGATCGTGAACGACCCGGTGCTGTTGCACGTCGCGCAGGACCGTTGGTGGATGCAGCTCGCCGACTCCGACGCGGGCCTGTACGCGCTGGGGGTCGCCTCGCAGGCGGGTCTGGACGCGCAGGTCACGCTCCCCGACGTGCACCCGATGCAGGTCCAGGGCCCGCTGGCGGGCAAGACGCTGGAGAAGCTCGTCGGCCCCTCGATCTACGACATCAGGTACTACTGGTGCGAGTCGTTCGAGATCGACGACATCCCGGTCCTGATCAGCCGGACCGGCTGGACCGCGATCCCGGGCTTCGAGGTGAACCTGCTGGACGGCAGCCGCGGCGACGACCTGTGGAACGCGGTCGCGGAGGCGGGCGAGGAGTTCGGCATCCGGCCCATCGCCCCGTGCGAGGCGCGCCGGATCGAGGCCGGGATCTTCAACTACGGCTCGGACATCACCCTGACCGACACCCCGCTTCACGTGATGGGGCTCGAGCGCCTGGTCGAGGACCAGCCGCAGGACTACATCGGCAAGGAGGCGCTGGAGACCCTCAAGGCGAGCGGCGTGGACCGCAAGCTCGTGGGCATCGAGCTGATGGGCGACGAGCTCCGGGCGGAGATGTCCGAGTACTGGTTCGCGTACCGCGACGGGACGAAGGTCGGGCATCTGACGGACGCCGTGTGGTCGCCCGGCCTCGGCAAGAACATCGGCTACGTGTGGGTGCCGATCGAGCTGGCCGAGCCGGGCAACGAGCTGGACGTCGAGACCGAGGACGGCGTGCACCTGACCGGCACGACGGCCGCGATCCCCTTCGTCGACCCGCGCAAGGAGAAGCCGGCGGCTAGCCTCAGGTGACCCTCGGCCCAGCGCGGCATCCGTACGCGGCCGCACGTGCCTGAGAGTCACCTGAGAGTGTCGTCGTCCCGCGAACCCCGTCCCGCGCCGTGACGGATCCCGGTTGATGAGGTCGTTATCGGAGGTGTCGGCATGCGCAGGATGATCGTTCCGGCCGTGGTGCTGGCGGTCGTAGCGACCGCCTGCAGCCTGACGGTGGGTTCCGAGCGAGGTACGGGCGGGCGATCGGCGGTGGTCCAGCCGCAGGTCTCCAACCCCGTCGTCTCCGGCCCCGAACCGGTGGCGGACGTGGTGGCGAGGGTCCTTCCCGCCGTCGTCAACGTCACCACCGACATCCTGAGCGCTGACGGACAGGGGCAGGGCGTCGGGACGGGCTTCATCGTCCGGTCCGACGGCGTGATCGTGACGAACTGCCACGTCGTGGAGGGGGGGACCAAGGTCACCGTCTCCACCTCGGACGCGGAGCCGCAGCGCTACGACGCGCGTGTGATCGGCGGTGACTGCGAGCACGACCTGGCCGTGCTCAAGGTCGACGCCGAGGGCCTGCCGACCGTGCCGCTCGGGAACTCGAATGACCTGCGGCTCGGCCAGCGTGTGATCGCCCTGGGGTACGCCCTGGCGCTCGAGGGCGGCCCGACCGTGACGACCGGGATCGTCTCGGCGCTCGACCGCACGATCACGGCCCAGGATCCGGGATGCGACCCGGCGATCTGCGGGCAGGATCAGACCCGGACGTACGCCGACGTGATCCAGACCGACGCCGCGATCAACCACGGCAACTCGGGTGGACCGCTCGTCAACATGGCGGGCCAGGTCGTCGGGATCAACTCCGCCGGTGACGACGCCGCCGAGAACATCGGGTTCGCGATCGCCATCGACTCGGCGAAGGACACCATCCGTCAGGCGGAATCCGATCCGCTGGCGCCCTCCGCCTACCTGGGCGTGACGACGCAGCCGGTCACGAGCGACCTCGCGTTCCAGCTGAACCTCTCGGTCGACAGCGGGGCCTACGTGGTCGCGACCTCCCAGGACGGTCCGGCGGCGTCCGCCGGGATCCGCGAGGGCGACGTGATCGTCTCCGTCGACGGACGCGCGGTCGGCTCCAGCGAGGAGCTGGGGAGCGTGCTCTCGGATCTGCGGCCGGGCGACCAGGTCGCGGTCGAGATCGTGGGCCCGGACGGCGCGAAGCGCTCCGTCCAGGTCACGCTCGGCGAGCGGCCCCTCCCCATCGACCTGCCCTAGCTCCGGCCTCCGACGGGACCGGCCCGGCCCGAGCCGCGGACCGGTCCCGTCGGAAGCCGTGCGCTAGCCTCTCTCCTCGATGAGGGTGAGGCTGCGCAACCCGGACCGCGAGGTCGAGATGGCCGGCGCTCGGACCGTCCGAGAGATGCTCGGCGAGCTGGACCTCAGCCCCGACACCGTGCTCGTGATCCGAGCGGGCGAGCTGGTCACGCGCGACGTCGTCCTGGACGAGGGCGACGACGTCGAGATCCGCCCCGTGATCTCCGGAGGCCAGGTGCCACGCGGGGGTCGGCGATGAGATGCAGGCGCTGCCGCGGCCCGGCCGCGATCGAGATCCGCCGGCACAACGCGGCGTTCTGCAAGGACTGCTTCCCCATCGTGTTCCGAGAGCAGGTACGGCGGGCGATCCACCGGTACGAGATGTTCGAACCCGACGACCGGATCCTGGTGGCCGTCTCGGGCGGCAAGGACTCGCTCGCCCTGTGGGACGTGCTCCTGCTGGAGGGCTACCGCGCGTCCGGCCTGTACCTGGGGCTCGGGATCGGAGGCTACTCCGACCGTTCGGGCGAGGCCGCGCGCGCGTTCGCGCGTGGGCGCGGCGCCGAGCTGCTCGAGGTGGACCTGCGCCGTGACCATGGCTACGACATCCCGACGGCCGGGCGGAAGGGCCCCCGGTCGACGTGCGCCGTCTGCGGCCTCTCGAAGCGCTACCTGTTCAACCGGGCGGCGCTCGACGGAGGCTTCGACGTGGTCGCGACCGGCCACAACCTCGACGACGAGGCCGCCACGCTGCTGGGCAACACGCTCCGATGGCAGACCGAGTACATCGCCCGTCAGTCGCCCGCCCTGCCCGCGAAGGACGGCATGGTGAAGAAGGTGAAGCCGCTCCACCGCCTCTCGGAGCTGGAGACCGCGGCCTACGCGTTCCTGCGGGGCATCGACTACGTCGTGGAGGAATGCCCGCTGGTCGCCGGCAACACGCAGCTGCGCTACAAGGGGGCGATGGACGCGATCGAGTCGGCGTCACCGGGGACCAAGGCGCAGTTCTTCCTGGGCTACCTCGAGCGTGGGCTACCGCTGTTCCGGGGCGAGGACGTGGCCGACCTCTCGGCGTGCGAGCGATGCGGGCAGCCCACGACCTCCCGGTTCTGCGCGTTCTGCCGGGCTCGCGCCCAGATCCTCGGGGAGCGGCTGGGGCCGCCGGCCGACGGGTCGGCGGACCGGCAGGCGGCCGAGGAGCTGTCGGACGAGGTGCTCCCGGCCGAGCTCTACGGAGGGCCTGCGTGAGCGCGCCGTTCGAGCCGGGTGAGCGCGTCCTGCTCATCGATCAGCGGGACCGGACCTACATGCTCCGCCTCGAGCCCGGCGGCACGTACCACACGCACTCGGGCACCCTCGCGCACGAGGACCTGATCGGCAGGCCCGAGGGCACGAGGGTGCAGACGGCGCGGGGGATGGTGCTGGTGGCGTTCCGTCCGGGGCTCGCGGACTGGGTGCTGAAGATGCCGAGGGGCGCCCAGGTGATCTACCCGAAGGATCTGGGCTCGATCCTCGTGTACGCGGACGTGTTCCCCGGGTCGCGGGTGCTGGAGGCGGGCACCGGGTCCGGAGCCCTCACGATCGCGCTCTGCCGGGCGACGGGTCCCGAGGGTCGCGTCGTCTCGTACGAGCTGCGCGCCGAACACCGCGAGCAGGCGCGGAAGAACCTGGAGGGGTTCTTCGGCAAGCCGCCCGCCTGGCTCGAGCTGAGGGAGGGCGACGTGCGCGCGGTGGGCGGATCCGCCGAGCGGTTCGACCGGGCGGTGCTGGATCTCCCCGAGCCCTGGGGGGCGCTCGAGGCCCTCGGCGAGGTGCTCGAGCCCGGGGGGACGATCTGCGCCTACCTGCCCACAACGGGCCAGGTCCAGGAGCTCGTCGTGGCCCTGCCGGCCGCCGGGTATCACCACGTCGAGACCTTCGAGACCCTGCGCAGGGGCTGGCACGTGACCGAGCGAAGCGTCCGTCCCGACCACCGGATGATCGGGCACACCGGGTTCCTCACGATCGCCCGGCGGATCGGATCCGCCGGCTGAAGCTCATCGGGCGGGTCCGCGCTGCCGATGGGATACCTGGAACCAGGCATCATCGCGACGCGCAGAACTGCCGTATGACTTAGGAAGGAGCTCTTCGCCGACCTTCCGAGGACGGAGGGAAGGGCGCCCATATACTGACCACCCGCGCGACCGGGGAGGTGACCCGATGGCCGACCACGAGCAGCTCGAGCGCTACGAGAAGCAGGTGCACGAGCTCCAGACCCAGGTGACGTTCCTGGAGGAGGAGGTCGGGCTCCTGCGGCGGCGTCTGTCGAACGCGCCGCGACAGGTCTCCCTGCTGGAGGAGAAGGTCGTGGAGACGCGCGACCAGCTCGCACGGGCGATGGGCCAGAACCAGAAGCTCGCCGACGCCCTGCGCGCCGAGCGCCAGAAGATCGAGGCGCTCGTCGAGGAGGTCGAGAAGCTCAGCCAGCCGCCGGCGACGTTCGGCGTGTTCCTGGCGACCAACGAGGACGGCTCGCTCGACGTCTTCACCGGGGGGCGGAAGATGCGCGTCGTGCCCGCGCCGGATCTGGACGCGGGCCGGATGCGCCCGGGCGCCCAGGTGATCCTGAACGACTCCCTCAACGTCGTCGAGCTGCTCGATCCCGACCGTCAGGGCGAGGTCGTGAAGGTCAAGGAGCGGCTCGGCGAGGACCGCGTGATGGTCGTGGGGCGGGGGGACGAGGAGTACGTGGCGACGCTGGCGGGCTCCCTGGTGGGCGAGACCGTCCGCGCCGGGGACCCCCTGCTCTTCGACCCACGGTCCGGCGTTGCGCTCGAGCTGCTGCCGAAGGAAGAGGTCGAGCAGCTGGTGCTCGAGGAGATCCCGGATGTGAGCTACGAGGACATCGGTGGGCTCGAGGGCCAGATCGAGGCGATCCGCGACGCGGTCGAGCTCCCGTTCCTGTACTCGGAGCTGTTCCACGAGCACCAGCTGGAGCCGCCGAAGGGAGTCCTGCTGTACGGGCCCCCCGGCTGCGGGAAGACGCTGATCGCGAAGGCGGTGGCCAAGTCGCTCGCCGAGAAGGTCGCCGAGCGGACCGGCCGCGAGGACGCCCGGAGCTACTTCCTGAACGTCAAGGGCCCCGAGCTGCTGAACAAGTACGTGGGCGAGACCGAGCGCCAGATCCGGGAGATCTTCCAGCGCGCGAAGGAGCGCAGCGAGGAGGGCCTGCCGGTGATCGTGTTCTTCGACGAGATGGACTCGATCTTCCGCACGCGCGGCAGCGGGATCTCGTCCGACGTGGAGTCGACGATCGTCCCGCAGCTGCTCTCGGAGCTCGACGGGGTCGAGACCCTCAAGAACGTGATCGTGATCGGGGCCTCGAACCGCGAGGACCTGATCGACCCCGCGATCCTGCGCCCCGGCCGCCTGGACGTGAAGATCAAGATCGAGCGTCCGAGCCAGGGGCAGGCCGCGGACATCATGTCGAAGTACCTGAACCCCTCGATCCCGATCCACCCCGACGAGGTCGGGCGCTACGGCGGCGACGCCGGCCTGGCCACGACCCGGATGATCGAGAAGACGGTCGAGCAGATGTACGAACCCAGCGATCGCAACCGCTTCCTGGAGGTCACGTACGCCTCCGGCGACAAGGAGGTCCTGTACTTCAAGGACTTCAACTCGGGCGCGATGATCGAGAACATCGTGCGCCGCGCGAAGAAGGAGGCGATCAAGCGCTTCCTGTCGATGGGGGAGAAGGGCATCAAGGGCGAGGATCTCCTGCTGGCCATCCGTGACGAGTTCAAGGAGAACGAGGACCTGCCCAACACCACGAACCCCGACGACTGGGCGCGGATCTCCGGGAAGAAGGGCGAGCGCATCGTCTACGTCCGGACGCTGCTGGGCGACGACGGCGACGGCCGGCAGGTCGAGCGGGTGAACGCGGGGCAGTACCTGTAGGGTTGGCCCGTGGCCATCCCCAAGGTCTTCGGGACCGAGACCGAGTACGGCATCGCGGCCGCGGGGGTCCCGGACTTCAACCCCGTCCTGTCGTCCTCGATCCTGATCTCCACGTACGCGGGATCGCTGCGCCGGATCCGCTGGGACTACGAGCAGGAGTCGCCGCTGCGCGACGCGCGAGGGTTCGAGCCGGTCCCCTCCCGGGAGGGGAGCGACGAGGATCTGGGCTTGGCGAACGTGATCTTGCCGAACGGGGCTCGGTACTACGTCGACCACGCCCATCCGGAGTACTCGACGCCCGAGTGCCTCACCCCCCGTGAGCTCGTGATCCACGACAAGGCGGGCGAGCGCATCCTCGAGCGTTCGATCGACGAGGTCACGCGCGAGATGCCCGGCGGACCGAAGCTGACCGTCTACAAGAACAACAGCGACGGCAAAGGCAACTCCTACGGCACGCATGAGAACTACCTCGTCGACCGGGCCACCCCGTTCGGCGACATCGTCCGCGATCTGACCCCGTTCTTCGTCTCCCGGCAGATCTTCTGCGGGGCAGGGAAGGTGGGCGGTGAAGCGCAGTGGGACGAGCGCGGGCGCGGCTTCTTCCAGCTGACGCAACGCGCGGACTTCTTCGAGACCGAGGTGGGCCTCGAGACCACGCTGAAACGTCCCATCATCAACACGCGCGACGAACCGCACGCGGACCCCGAGAAGTACCGGCGGCTGCACGTGATCGTCGGCGACGCGAACATGTGCGAGATCGCGATCTTCCTCAAGGTGGGGACCACGGCGGTCGTCCTGAAGATGATCGAAGATCGGTTCCTTCCCGACCTCAGCCTGGAGAACGCGGTCTCGGCCCTGCACGACGTCTCTCGCGACCCGTCGTGCACCGGGACGATCCGCCTCGCCGACGGCCGGGCGCTGACCGCCGCGCAGCTGCAGTGGGAGTACTTCGAGCACGCGAAGAAGTACGTCGAGCGCGAGGACGACACGCCGGAGCAGCATGAGGTGCTCGATCGTTGGGAGGCCGTGCTCACGGCCATCGAGACCGAGCCCCTGTCGCTGCATCGCGAGCTGGACTGGGTGGCGAAGTACAGGCTGCTGGCGGCCTATCGGGAGCGGGACGGTCTGGATTGGCTGGACCACCGGATCCGCGCGATCGACCTGCAGTACCACGACGTGCGCCGCGACCGCGGTCTGTACAACCGCCTGGCGGCCGGCGGGAAGGTCGAACGGCTGGTGCGTGACGACGAGATCGAGCGAGCCGTGATGGAGCCGCCGGTGGACACCCGCGCGTACTTCCGCGGCCGGTGCATCTCTCGATTCCCCGACGCGATCGCGGCCGCCTCGTGGGACTCGCTGATCGTGGACGTCGGGCGTGACGCCCTGCAGCGGATCCCGATGCGCGAGCCGCTGAGGGGCTCCAAGGTGCACGTCGAGGAGCTGCTGGAGCGGGCCGTCGACGCGGCCGCGCTCGTCGATCTCCTTCAGGCGTAGCCCTCCTTCAGGCCTAGGTCGTTCGAGCCGAAGGTAGGATGAGGGGTCCTCAGGAGGAGATCCACGATGCCGCAGGAGCAGGAACAGAAGCGATCTCAACGCAAGGGCGGCGGCGACGCCGACGCCGACGCGGGCCAGGTCACTAACTCCTCCAAGGCCGCGGAGCTCAAGGAGGAGATGGACGACATCCTCGACGAGATCGACTCCGTGCTGGAGGAGAACGCCGAGGAGTTCGTCAAGTCCTACGTGCAGAAGGGCGGGGAGTGACCGACCGGATCGAGCTGCCGGCCACCGGAGCTCGGTTCGGCGCGAACCCGAGCTTCGTCGACCTGCTCCGCGCCTCCAGCCCCGAGACGATCCCGGCGGTTCCGGCGCCGGCGTCGCTCGAGCTCCCGCACGGGACCACGGTGCTCGGGTTGAAGTACGCGGGCGGGATCGTGATGGCCGGTGACCGCCGTGCGACGGCCGGCTACGCGATCGCCGACGCCAAGATGCGCAAGGTGTTCGCGGCCGACGATGCCTCGGCTATCGCCATCGCCGGCGCCGCGGGGCAGGCGGTCGAGCTCGTGAAGCTCTTCCAGCTGGAGCTGGAGCACTACGAGAAGATCACGGGAGACCGGCTGTCGTTGGAGGGCAAGGCGAACCGCCTCGCCCAGATGATCCGGGGGAACTTCCCCATGGCGCTGCAGGGGCTCGTGGTGGTGCCGTTGTTCGGCGGGTACGACGCGCGTCGGGGGGAAGGTCGGATCTTCTACTACGACGCGACGGGCGGCCGCTGGGAGGAAGACGACTTCCAGACGACGGGCTCCGGTGGTCAGCCCGCGAAGAACTCGCTGAAGAAGCGGTGGCGACCGGGGCTGTCCCGTGATGAGGCGCTGCGCGTGGCCGTCGAGGCGCTCGTGGACGCGGCCGAGGACGATGTAGCGACCGGCGGCCCCGACGTCGCGCGCCGCATCTTCCCGAACGTGGTGGTGGTGACCGCCGAGGGAGCGGAGGACGTCCCCGAGGACGAGGTCGCCTCGGCCTCCGCCGACGTGATCGCGGCGCGGGGAGGCGACGGCTGATGTCGTTCATGCCGTACGTCTCGCCCGACCAGCTGATGAAGGACCGTTCGGAGTACGCACACAAGGGCATCGCGCGCGGACGGTCCGTGATCGGCATGGAGTACGCCGACGGGCTCCTGTTCATCGCGGAGAACCCGAGCGCCACGTTGCACAAGATCAGCGAGATCTACGACCGGATCGCGTTCGCGGGGGTCGGCAAGTACAGCGAGTTCGAGGACCTGCGGATCGCCGGCATCCGCCTGGCGGATCTCCGTGGCTACAGCTACGGACGCGAGGACGTGAAGGCGCGCGACCTGGCGAACGCGTACTCCCAGTCGCTCTCGACGATCTTCACGCAGCAGATGAAGCCGTACGAGGTCGAGCTGCTGGTGGGGGAGGTCGACGGCGAGGGCGACGGCGGCACGGCGCTGTACCACGTGCTGTTCGACGGCAGCGTCACCGACGAGCACGGGTTCGTGGCGATCGGCGGCCACGCCGAGGACCTCACGGAAGCCCTGAAGGGCGAGTACGCCGCGGGCTGGGACCTGCGGACCGCGGTGCGGGCGGCGGTGAAGGTGCTGGGAGCGCCCGACCAACGCGAGCTGGACTCGGGGGCCATCGAGGCCGGCGTCCTGGACCGAACCCGGACCGCGCGCCGGAAGTTCCGCCGCCTGCGGGACGACGAGGTCGCGGGCGTCCTCGCCGACTCCTGATCGACACGGCCACGGGATCGGTGCCACCCGGGACGAGCTGATCCCTCCCGGCGAGGTCCCATCTCAGCGTCCGGACACCC
Organism: Actinomycetota bacterium; assembly: GCA_046330185.1. GTDB lineage: Bacteria > Actinomycetota > UBA4738 > UBA4738 > HRBIN12 > DATBLY01. The sequence goes on along the minus strand of JAXLTF010000007.1, from coordinate 21,113 downwards.
GTAGGCTGTTGTCGATGGAGCGCCGGATCTTCGGGCTCGAGAACGAGTACGGCGTGACCTGCACGTTCCGCGGGCAGCGTCGGCTGTCCCCGGACGAGGTCGCCCGGTACCTGTTCCGCCGCGTGGTCCATTGGGGCCGGTCCTCGAACGTCTTCCTGGAGAACGGCGCGCGGCTGTACCTGGACGTGGGGTCCCATCCCGAGTACGCGACGCCCGAGTGCGACGCCGTGCGCGAGGTCGTCGCGCACGACAAGGCGGGGGAGCGGATCCTGGAGGCGCTGCTCGGCGCCGCCGAGATGCGGCTGCACGAGGAGGGCATCTCGGGCCAGGTCTACCTGTTCAAGAACAACACGGACTCGGCGGGCAACTCCTACGGCTGCCACGAGAACTACCTGGTGGCGCGGCACGGGGAGTTCGCGCGGATGGCAGACGTCCTGATCCCCTTCTTCGTTACGCGCCAGATCTACTGTGGCGCAGGCAAGGTCCTCCACGGGCCGCGCGGCGCACGGTTCTGCATCTCGCAGCGCGCAGAGCACATCTGGGAGGGCGTCTCCAGCGCGACCACGCGGTCCCGGCCGATCATCAACACCCGGGACGAGCCGCATGCGGACGCCGAGCGCTTCCGCCGGCTCCACGTCATCGTCGGCGACTCGAACATGAGCGGATGGACGACCTTCATCAAGGTGGGGATCACCGACCTGGTGCTGCGGATGGTCGAGGCCAACACCGTGATGCGCGACCTCACGCTCGAGAACCCGATCCGCGCGATCCGGGAGATCTCCCACGACCCGACGTGCTCGCGCAAGGTCAAGCTCGCGAACGGCCGCGAGCTCTCCGCCATCGAGGTCCAGACCGAGTACTACGAGAAGACGGCGCGCTTCCTGGAGCGCCGGGGAGCCGACGAGGTCTCCAAGACGCTCCTGGAGGAGTGGGCCGATGCCCTGGAGGCGCTGACGGCGGGCGAGCCGGAGCGCCTGGTGCGCAAGGTGGACTGGGTCACGAAGCGGACGATGATCGAGCGCTACCAGGCGAAGCACGACCTGCCGCTCGCCAGCCCGCGGGTGGCGCTGCTCGACCTCGCGTACCACGACGTGAACCGCGCCCGGGGCCTCTACTACCTGCTGGAGAAGGCAGACAAGGTCGAGCGCGTCGCGACCGATCGCGAGATCCAGCGGGCGATGCGCGAGCCGCCGCAGACCACCCGGGCCAAGCTGCGCGGCGACTTCATCCGCCAGGCGAAGGCGAAGCGACGCGACTACACGGTGGACTGGGTGCACCTCAAGCTGAACGACCAGGCTCAGCGGACGGTGCTCTGCAAGGACCCGTTCCGCTCGGTCGACGAACGCGTGGAGCAGCTCATCTCGCACATGTGAGCCCCGGGGTCAGCGCCAGCGCCGGCCCTCGGCCGCGAGGCGCCCCGCCAGCACGCCGGCGGCCCCGGCGGCCAGGAAGAACGCCGGATCGTCCCCGAACCCCCGGCCCATCGACCGGACCTCGACCGAGCGGGCCTCCAGCTCGTCCTGCGCCGGCCGCCCGTCGACCTCCACCGGGTGGTGCCGGCCCTCGGGGTCCGAGGCTCGCAGGGCATCCCACACCGCGGAGCGCTGTCCCTCGTCGGCGAGGACCGGGACCGGGACGTTCGTCTCGACCAGGCAGACGTCACGCAGGATCGTCCGGGAGTGGTGCGACAGGCCGCGGTGCCGGTCGCGACGATCGGCGAAGCTGACGCGCAGGGCGGGTATCGGCCGGCCGCCGAGCGTCGCGGCCGCGTTCAGGGCGGTGCCGCTCCCGAGCGCGCTCACGCCCCAGGTCGTGTCGGTCCCCATGTTGCCCGGTCCGTCCGCCACGACGATGACGTCCGCCTCCAGGATCGACACCGCCGCCTGCATGCCGGACCAGACCGTCACCGCCTCGAGATCCCCACCGAACGCCTGCCCACACGTCACCCAGCCGTCCAGCAGCCGGGCCAGCCGGAGCTCGGTCACGAGCCTCGAGAACGGACCCGGGAGGGCCGCCCCGTCCGTCATCACGTAGACGACCCGCACGTCCTTGCCCGCCCGCTTCGCTCCGGCCGCGACCGGTCCCACCATCGAGTGGAGCGGGGCGCACACGACCGGAGCCTGGCGCAGGTCGGTTCCCTCGATCGCGTCGCGATGCGATTCCTCGACGGCGTCAACGACGGTCTGCAGCGGCGTGTAGCGCAGCTTCATCGCTCGTCCGGGCGGCTCCGGCTCCGCCTCCGCCTCCGTGGCCCGCCCGCCGTCGCGAGCGATCACGAGATGCACCCCGCCCGTCCCCAGCCCGAGCGCGACGGCGGTCGTGTTCAGCACGACGACGTCGCCGACGGCGACCGGCCCGGTCAGCTCGGGGTACGCCACCGCGGTCGCCGTCTCGCCGTCGACGCTCACCTCCAGCTCGTGGGCGCCGGGGCGCGCGGGCCCGAGCGCGGTCACGATCCCGCGCCGGAGGCGGATCACGAGCGGTCCCAGAGGCCGAACACGCCGGGGCTATGATGCCGCACGATGGCGGGGGAGGACCGCATGGAGCCGCTCGAGCGGCTGCTCAACCTGGTCGGCCTGCTGCTCGAGAGCCGGAACCCGCGCACGTTCGACGAGATCCGTGACGTGCTCGAGCCCTACCGACAGGAGAACGTCGACAGCGCCAAGCGGATGTTCGAGCGGGACAAGGACGTCCTGCGTGAGTTCGGCGTACCGCTCGAGCTGGTCGACCTCGACGCGTGGGGGGGCGAGCAGGGCTACGTGATCCGCAAGGACCGCTACTACCTGCCGGAGATCTCGTTCACGCCCGAGGAGCTCGGGGCCCTGTTCGTCGCGGCGCAGAGCGGCTCGGACGACACCACGCCAGCCGAGCAGGCGGTCCGCAAGCTGCTGACGGGCACCGAGGGCGGGGGGCTCGCGGTCACGGGCGGGGGACCGCTCGCGTCTCGCTCCGACGCTCCGAGTCCGCTGCTCGTGGCCGCCGCGGACGCCGCCGAGCGCCGGCGCCGGGTCCGGTTCGGCTACCGCACCTCGAGCGGGCAGGCGTCCGACCGAGACGCGGATGCGTACGCCGTCGTGTTCCGGCGCGGCCATTGGTACCTGGTCGGGCTCGATCACACACGCGACGACGTGCGAGCGTTCCGGCTGTCGCGGCTCACGACGGAGCTCTCGGACGTGGGCGAGGGATCGGAGCCCCGGAGGGCTTCCGCGCCGCGGACCACGTGCAGCCGGGTCCATGGACGCCGGCGCACGAGGACCGAGCGACGATCGCGTTCGCGCCCGAGGTCGCATGGTGGGCGGCCGCCGGTCAGCCGGACGCCGAGGTCTCGGGCCGCGCGAGGACGGATGGGTGGAGGTCGCCGTCGCGTTCGGCGACGAGGTCTCCGTCGCCGACTGGGTGCTGACCTTCGGGCCGCAGGCCGAGGTGCTTTCGCCCGTCTCGCTCCGCGCGGCCGTGATCGAGCGCCTGGAGCGCGTCGTTGCCTGAGCGGGCACGCCGCGCTCCCCGGACGGCGGACCGGCTCGCGCGGATGCTGGTGATCGTGCCCTACTTCGTCCAGCATCCGGGCGCGAGCCTGGCCGAGGTCGGCGGGATGTTCGACGTTCCGACGGAGCAGCTGCGCAAGGATCTCGAGCTGCTGTTCCTCTCGGGCCTCCCCCCGTACGGCCCCGGCGACCTCATCGACGTCGAGATCGACGAGGACGACCGTGTCACGATCCGCATGGCCGAGCAGTTCGCGCGCCCGCTGCGGCTCACCCGGCACGAGGCCCTGGCGCTGTACCTGCGGGGCACGGAGCTCCTGGGCACCGCCGGCCTCCCGCAGGCGCCGGCGCTGCGCTCGGCGCTCGAGAAGCTGCGAGGCGAGCTCGGCCCCGAGACCCTGGGCGATCCGGAGGGGCGGATCGAAGCGATCGACGCCGATCGGCCGAACGCGGCACTCGGGGCGATCCGGGACGCGGCGGCGGAGCACCGGCGCGTCCGGATCGACTACTTCGCCCACTCGACGGGGAATGGAGCACGCGCGATCGAGCCCGAGGCGCTGTTCGCGAGCGCGGGCGCGTGGTACGTGGCCGCCTGGGACGTCGCGGCCGACGCCGAGCGTCTGTTCCGCGTGGACCGGATCCGCGAGGTGGAGGATCTGGGCGAGCCGTTCACCCCCCACGGCCTGCGCGGCGCGGGCAGAGCCCTGTACACGCCGACGGACCGGGACGTGGAGGTGAGGCTGCGCCTGCAGCCCGAGGCGCGATGGGTGGCCGAGTACTACGTGGTGTCCGAGGCGCGTGAGGCGGGGGATGGCGTCCTCGAGGTGTCCCTGTCCGTGAGCCGCCTGGACTGGATCGCCGGCCTGCTGCTGCGCCTGGGGGACACCGTGGACGTCACCGACCCCCCCGAGCTCCGCCGGCGCGTGGTCGACCTCGCCCGAGGGACCCTCGACCGATACGCCGATTGACCAGCCCCGATGGGGTAGCCCCGTTCGGGGGACATCGGCTCAAGCGCGCCCGACCCCCCGCCGATAGCTCGGGTTGAGATGACAACGATCCGGACAACCTGCCCCCGCTGCGGCGAGGTGGACATGGGACCCGAGGCGATCCTGCTCTCCGTCCGTGAGAACGGCCGCGAGGGCAGCTACCGGTTCACCTGCCCGAGCTGCGAGGACGACGTCGAGAAGCGGGCCGACCGCAAGATCGTGGCCCTGCTGGTCTCGGCGGGCGTGGACGTGGCGGGCGGAGGCGGAACGGGGGCGCAGGGAGCCCTGTTCGACCAGCAGACGTGGTACCCCGAGGACGCTCCGCTCGGGCCGGCGTTCACCATCGACGACGTGATCGAGTTCCACTTCCTGCTCAAGGACGACCGGTACATCCAGGACTTCCTGGCCTCCAGCGGCGGCTGAGCGCCCGCGCGCCCCGGTGTAGCATCAACGGGTGAACCCCTGGATCCTCGTATGGCTGATCGTCGCCATCGTGACGACGATGGCCCTGATCGCGTTCGCGATCGCGCTCGGCCGGCACGTGACGATCCTGGGACGGACCGTAGGGCGCTTCCGGGACGAGGTGCAGCCGATCGCCGAGGAGATCGCGGAGGGGTCGAGGCGGGCATCCCAGGAGGCGGCCTCGTTCCAGGTCGAGCGGCGGCCGGGACGACGATCCCGACGGTGACCCCGGGCGGCGAGGGTAGGATGGGGGGCGGCGGCCTCCGTCGCGCGGGCACATGCTGAACATCGGTCCCCAAGAGCTGATCGTCGTCCTCATCATCGCTCTGCTCGTGGTGGGTCCCTCGCGCCTCCCCGAGCTGGGACGATCGATCGGGAAGGCGTTGCGCGAGTTCCGCAAGGTCCAGGACGAGGTCAAGGACACGTTCCGGTTCGATGCGGACGACGAACCGCCGCCGCGCCGGTCCGGTCCGGTGCGGTCCGGCTCGCCCGCGCCGGCGTCGAGGGGTGAGGGCGAAGCGGAGGTGTCCGCGACCACGGCGCGGGACCCGGCCGCCGAGCGGGACACCGCGCCCACGGACGAGCCCGTCGACGCGGGGCGGGGCGACGTCGAGCCGTCCGATGCGGAGCCGGGCGACACGGCCGCGGAGGCGGGACCGGACGCGTCCTCGCCCGAGCGTCGCGCCTGAGCCCCCGGATGAAGGTCTTCCCGCGGCTGCGCCGGCGCTCGTCCGAGGAGCGCACCGGCACCATGACGGTGGTGGAGCACCTCGAGGAGCTCCGCTCGAGGCTGGTCGTGTCGCTCGTCGCGATCGGCATCGGCGCCGTGGTGGGCTGGTTCCTGTACGACCCCGTGATCCGGGCGCTCAAGGGACCGTACTGCGACTACTGGCGGACGCTGCCGGAGGATCTGCGGGCGACCCAGGGATGCGTCCTGGTCTTCCTGGGCCCCCTGGACGGGATGATCGTGAAGCTCAAGGCGGTCTTCTTCCTGGGCGTGATCATCGCCGTCCCGGTCCTGCTCTGGGAGCTCTGGCGGTTCATCGTGCCGGGCCTGACGCCCCGCGAACGGAAGATGGCGGTCCCCTTCCTCGCGTCGTCGACCCTGCTGTTCCTGCTGGGGGTCGCCTTCGCCTACTGGACCCTGCCCAAGGGCCTGAGCTTCCTGCTGGGCTTCGCGGGGACGACCCTGACGCCGTTCCTCAACGGCAGCCAGTACCTCACGTTCGTGATGCTGGTGGCGTTCGCGTTCGGGGTGTCGTTCGAGTTCCCCATCCTGCTCATCTTCCTGGAGCTGGCGGGGATCCTCAGCAGCCAGCGGCTGCGGGCATGGCGGCGGTACGCGATCCTGTTCATCGCGCTGTTCGCGGCGATCATCACGCCGAGCTCGGATCCCTACACGATGCTCGCGATGATGATCCCGATGTACCTGTTCTACGAGGCCGCTATCATCGTTGGTCGCCTCATGAAGCGCTGAGGCCACACCCTCCCGCAACCCTCAGGAGCTACGACGATGGCGATCAAGGGCAAGACGAAGGGCCGGAGCCGCGGCAGGCCTCAGGCGCGGGCTCCCAGGCGGGAGCCGGTCGTCGTCAAGCCGGCCTTGGTCCAGCGCCGGTGGGTCCAGCTGGTGGCCGCGGCGATCGTGGGCGCCTTCGCGGTGGTCGTGGTCGTGTGGGTGACGAACGGCCTGCGGCAGCAGCGGGCCGACGAGGACCGGTCCGATGCCGCGGCGACCAGGCGGGCGGCGGCGCAGTCGTGGCAGGGCACGCTGGAGGGCGAGGTCGGCAAGCTCGGGACGATCAGCCCGGGCGTCCCCCCCACGGTGCTGGAACCCCTCTCGGGGGCGATCGACGGCCTCTCCGGCGGGAAGGCGCCCGACGGCGCGGACGAGACCCTCGCCGACGCCCTGAAGGCGACACGTGCCGCGGCCAAGGCGCTGGACGACTACGACCTGACGTCGACGATCGCGGACCAGGGGTTCAACGTCGAGGAGACGAACTACTTCCTGAACTCGCGGAGCCGGACCGTCCAGGCCCTTCGCCTGTACGAGCAGTCGGCGCTGCTGGCGCAGGCGGCCCTAGCGGCCGAGGGTCCGGAGCGGATCGCGCTCGCCAAGCGCGCGGCCGCCGTCCGCGACATCGCGCGCTCGGTCCTCGACGACGGGTGGAACGACTACCTGCAGGTCATGTTCGCCGTCGGGTTGGCGCAGGCGGCCCAGCCGACGGGGATCATCCCCGGGATCACGGGCCCGATCAGCACCGGGGCGACGGGACCGCCGGGCGCCAGCGGGCCCACCGGGGCATCGTAGGAGGAGCCCACGACCGCCTCCGCCCCGGTCGTGGTCGTCGCCAACCCGACGGCCGGGGGCGGCAGGGCGGGGCGGCTGATCGGCCGGGTCTACCGGATCCTGTCCGATCTGGGCGTCGAGCACGAGATCCGCGTGTCCGAGTCGGCCGGGGATCTGGAGCGCCTGGCTCGCGAGGCGGCCGCCGACGGAGCTCGGATCGTGGCCGCGCTGGGCGGCGACGGCTCGGTGAACATCGTGGCCAACGCGATCCTCGGATCGGGCGCGGCGCTCGCGGTGCTCCCCGCCGGGACCGGTGACGACTTCGCGCACGGCGTCGGGCTGAGGAAGCTCGACCAGGCGACCCGGCTCCTCGGCTCGCCGACGACCGTGGAGGTCGACGTGATCCGTGCCACGGTGGGCGCCGAGACGCGGCACTTCGTGAACATCGCCGGCACCGGCTTCGACTCCGCGGTCGAGGAGACTGCCAACGGCATGAGGCGCCGTCTGGGGGCGAGGGGCCATTACGCGCTGGCCACGATCAAGACGCTGCCGCGCTTCGCGCCGATCGGGTTCGTCCTGGACCTGGACGGCGAACGGATCGAGCTCGAGGCGATGCTCGTCGTGGTCGGGAACGGGACGACGTACGGTGGCGGCATGAGGGTCCTGCCGCAGGCACGGCTGGCCGACGGCAGCCTGGACGTGTGCATCGTCCGGGCGCTCTCGTCGGGGGCGTTCCTGAGGGCCTTCCCCAGGGTGTACGTCGGCAGGCACACGACGCACCCCAGCGTGACGATGCTCCGCGGCAGCAGGCTGTCGGTCGAGGCCGACCGTCGGAGCATGGTGTTCGCCGACGGCGAGCCCGTCGGGCCGCTCCCCGCGATCTTCGAGCTGCGCCCGCGGGCCCTGCCCACGGTCGTCGGACCGGACGCGCCCGCGCTCCGCTGAGCCACCGGCCGTCGGGCCCTCCGGCGGGGCGAGGCCCGGGCGGCCCGAACCTCGCCCGTAGACTTGAGCCGATGGGCTCCCGCGACGCGAGATCCGTGTTCGCGAACCGCTTCCCGTTCGCGCTCGACGCCTTCCAGATCGAGGCGATCGACGCCGTCGACGGAGGGCGCTCCGTGCTCGTGGCGGCGCCGACCGGCTCGGGGAAGACCGTGGTCGCGGAGTTCGCGATCGAGCGTGCGCTGTCGCTGGCAGGTAAGGCCTTCTACACGACCCCGTTGAAGGCCCTGTCGAACCAGAAGTTCGGCGACCTGGTCGCCAAGCACGGGGCCGAGCGGGTCGGCCTGCTCACGGGCGACAACGCGATCAACCCCGAGGCACCGATCGTCGTGATGACGACCGAGGTCCTGCGGAACATGCTCTACGAACGCAGCCGCACGCTGGAGGGCCTCGTCGCGGTCGTGATGGATGAGGTCCACTACCTGCAGGACCCGTACCGCGGAGCGGTCTGGGAGGAGGTCCTCATCCACCTGCCGCTGTCGGTCGCGGTCGTGTGCCTGTCCGCCACGATCTCGAACGCGGAGGAGTTCGGCGAATGGATCGGCACGCTCCGGGGCGAGACGAGCGTCGTGATCGAGGAGCGCCGTCCGGTGCCGCTCGAGCACCACTACCTCGTGGGCCGCGACCTGCATCCGATGCACGTGGAGCGGGACGGGGTGCTGACGCCGAACCCCTACGTGGCATCGCTCGACCAGCGCGAGCTGCGCGTGCGGTCGTACCGGCGCGCCGGCAGCGGCACGCTCCAGCACCAGCGGATCGGCCGCCCGCGCGAGGGCCACCGCGGGGTGTACGTGCCGAAACGGGAGGAGGTCGTGGAGGTGCTCGCCGCGGCGGGCATGCTGCCGGCGATCTACTTCGTGTTCAGCCGTGCCGGGTGCGATCGGAGCGTGCGCTGGCTGCTGAGCTCCGGGATCCACCTCACGTCCCGCGCCGAGGCCGAGCGGATCCGCGAGCTGGCCGAGGGCCGCGCCGCCTGGATCGGCGACGAGGACCTGGCGACCCTGGGGTTCTTCGAGTTCCTCGAGGGCCTCATGGCCGGGGTGGCCGCTCATCACGCTGGGATGCTCCCCGTGTTCAAGGAGACCGTCGAGCTCCTGTTCGCGGCCGGGCTGGTCAAGGTGGTGTTCGCGACCGAGACGCTCTCGCTCGGGATCAACATGCCCGCCAGGACCGTGGTGATCGAGGACCTGTGGAAGTTCCAGGGGGAACGTCACGAGCTGCTGACGCCGGGCGAGTACACGCAGCTCACCGGGCGGGCCGGACGGCGGGGGATCGATGAGCTGGGGCACGCCGTCGTCGTCTACCAGCGGCAGGTGCCGTTCGAACGTGTGGCCGGGCTCGCGGCGACGCGGACCTACGACCTCACGTCGTCGTTCCGGCCCTCGTACAACATGGCCGTGAACCTGGTGCGCAACTACCCGCGCGAGCAGGCGCACGAGCTGCTGAACTCATCGTTCGGGCAGTTCCTGGCCGATCGGGGCGTGGTGGCGCTGGAGCGGCAGCGGGAGCGGGACCGGAGGGCGATCGAGGGGTACCGGCCGAACCTGGCGTGTCACCTGGGGGACTTCGAGGCGTACTGGGACCTGGTCTCCCGCGCCCGCACGCTCCGCGACGAGGACCGCAAGGGACGCGATCGAGCCCGCTCGGAGGCGGTGCGCTCGGCGGTCGCCGCCCTTCGTCCCGGCGAGGTGATCCACGTCCCGCGTGCGCGGAGGCGCGGGCTGGCCGTCGTCGTCTCCGCGCGGGACGGGAAGCCGACGGTCCTGTCCGAGGACCGGACCTTCTTCCGGCTGGGGCCGAAGGACTTCGACGACCCTCCGGCCGTGCTCACGCGGATCCCCCTCCCGAGGTCCGGGAGCTCGCGCAGCGCGCGGTACCGGCGCGACGTGGCGGCGACGCTGGCATCGCTCCGCATCCGCCCACCCAGGGCGCCCCGGTCGGCCGCGGATCCGGAGATCGAGCGCGAGGCCGCCTCGCTCGAGGCACGGGCGGCGGCTCACCCGTGCGCGGCGTGTCCCGACCGGACGACGCACGAGCGCTGGGCCGTCCGGATCGACGCGCTCCAGGCGCAGCTCCGCGGCGTCGAACGCCGGATCCGCGCGCGGACCGAGACCCTGGCCCGCCGGTTCGACCGCGTGCTCGGCGTCCTTGAGGACCTGGGCTACGTCCGCGGCTGGGAGCTCACGCTGAAGGGGCGCCGGCTGGCGAGGATCTACGGCGAGGGCGACCTGCTGGTGGGCGAGGCCCTCGACGCGGGCCTCCTGGAGCGTCTGTCGCCGCCCGAGGTCGCCTCGATCGTCTCGGCCATGGTCTACGAGTCGCGCGAGCGCGTGCCGCCGCCCGGCGGCATGCCGACCGCATCGTCGACGGATCGGTTCGAGGACCTGCGGCGCATCTGGGGCCGCGTCCGGCGCGCCGAGGACCGGCACCAGGTGCAGCTGTGCCGGGAGCTCGACGATGGTTTCGGCGTGCCGGTGTTCCACTGGGCCGAGGGCAAGCCGCTGGAGGACGTCCTGCAGGAGACCGACATGGCGCCGGGCGACTTCGTGCGCAACTGCAAGCAGCTCCTGGACCTGCTGCGTCAGATCGAGGACGTGGCCGATCCGGACGTGGCGGAGCTGGTGGGGCGCGCGCGGGACGGCGTGCAGCACGGCGTCGTCGCCTACACGGGCGTGTAGCTACGATGCGGCGATGAGCCCCAGCGCCTTCGGTCCGCTCGCGGTGATCGCGGACGCGCGCGCGGGCGAGGGCCGTGTGGCGCGGGAGATCCCGACGCTGCGTCGGGAGCTCGACGCGCTGGGGCTGGAGCACCGGCTCTGGCTCGAGGACGATCCGGGGGGCGTCACGCGAAGGACCCGCGCCGCGCTCGACGAGGGGTATCGCTTCGTGGTGGCGGTCGGGGGCGACGGGACGGTGCAGGACGTCGTGAACGGGATGTTCCGCGACGGCGAGCCGGTCGCGGACGACCCCGTCCTGGGCGTCGTGGCCGCGCACACCGGGTGCGACCTGGTCCGCAGCTTCGGCCTGCCCGGCGACGTGGTCGCGGCCGCCCGGCACCTCGCGGGGGAGAACACGTATCCGCTCGACCTGGTGCGCATCGTCTCGACGGGACCGGATGGGGAGCGGATCGTCCGGTACGGCCACAACCTGTCCGAGGTGGGCCTGGGCGCGGCGGCGCTGCGGAGCGCCTCGCGGCTGCCCGCCTGGGCCGGCCGGGCCCGCCGGTTCCTGGGGTTCTGGCTGGCCCTCGCCAGGACCAGGGTGACGCGCGTCCGGATCGAGGCGGACCGTCGCACGTACGAGGGCACGGCGTTCAACGTGGTCGTCGCGAACGCGCAGTTCTCGGGCGGAGGCCTGCGGCTGTCCCCGAGGTCCTTCCCGGGCGACGGGGTGTTGGACGCGCTGGTCTTCAGCGGCCCGCGCAGCGACGCCTACACGATGCTGCCCCGGATCTACCGGCACGGCGACCACATCCCGGATCCGCACATCCATGAGATGCGCGCGCGCATCCGGGTCGCGGTCGAGGCCGAGCGCCCGCTGCCGATCGTCGCCGATGGGGAGCCGCTCGGGACGACGCCCGCCACGTTCCAGATCCTGCCCGGGAAGGTGCGGCTCAAGCTGTGAGGGCCGACCTGGACGGGCGGCTGGCGCGCGCGGCCGAGGAAGCGGGAGCGCAGGGGTTCGCGGCGCTGGTCGTCGGACCCTCGCCCGACCTGCGTTACCTGATCGGGTACGAGCCCATGCCCTTCGAGCGGCTCACCGCCCTGATCCTGCGCCCCGGCGCGGAGCCGGTGCTCCTGGTGCCCGAGCTCGAGCGCCCGCTGGCCGCCGACGCGCCGGGCGGTGGGCTCCTGGCGATCGAGGGGTGGATCGACGGAGCCGACCCGTACGCGCGCGCGGCCGCGCTCCTGCCCGATGCGGGCGACGTGGCGGTCGACGACCGGCTGTGGGCATCGCACCTGATCGGTCTGCAGCGGGCCCGGCCCGGCGTCGCGTTCTCTGCGGGGTCGCGGGTCATGGGCCGCCTCCGGGCCGTGAAGGACGCGGATGAGCTGGACGCCCTGCGCCACGCCGGCCGCGCGGCCGACGAGACCTTCCGCCGGATCGTCGAGCTCCCCTTCGTGGGGCGGCGCGAGGAGGAGGTGGCCGCCGATCTGGCCAGGCTGCTGGTCGAGCACGGCCACCGCACCGCGGAGTTCACGATCGTCGCCTCCGGGCCCAACGCGGCCTCCCCGCACCACGAGCCCGGCTCGCGGACGATCGTCCCGCGGGACGCGGTGGTGATGGACTTCGGGGGCGAGCTGGCCGGCTACCACAGCGACACGACGCGGACCGTGACCGTGGGGGAGCCCACGGACGAGCTCGAGCAGGTCTTCGCGGTGGTCCGCGAGGCGCAGGCGGCCGCGATCGACGCGGTCAGGCCGGGCGTCACGGCGGGCTCGATCGACGCCGCGGCCCGCGGCGTGATCGAGTCGGCCGGGTTCGGCGAGCGCTTCATCCACCGGACCGGGCACGGCATAGGTCTGGAGGTGCACGAGCCGCCCTACCTGGTGGCCGGGGATGAGACGGTCCTTCAGCCCGGCGTGACCTTCTCGGTCGAGCCGGGCATCTACCTCCCCGGCCCAGGCTCGGCGTGCGGATCGAGGACATCGTGGCCGTGACGCCCGACGGCGTGGAACGCCTCAACCGCTCGACGCGCGACCTGGTGGTGGTGGCCTGAGCGGAGGGACGCTCAGCCGGCGGGCCTGATCCTCGTTCCCGAGGGGGTGTCCATCACCTCGAGCCCGATCGCCTGGAGCTCCTCGCGGAGCCGGTCGCTCTCCGCGTAGTCCTGCTCCGCGCGCGCGCGCGGTCGCGCCGCCCCACCAGCTCCAGCATCTCGTCCGACGGCGTCCACCCCTCCCGGGCCTCGCGCTCGAGGTCGAGGCCCAGGACCCGGTCCCAGGCGCGCAGCAGCTCGACCTTCTCGCCCGGGGGGACCTCGGCCGAGCGGTCGAGCTCGTTGACCACGACGACGGCCGACGGCAGATCGAGGTCCGCCCCGAGCGCATCGCGGAACCGCCCGTCGAACGCACCCGCCGCTTCGCCGAGCCGACCGGTGGCATCCCCCCACTCCGCCACGTGCCGGCGGAGCTGGCGCACGCGCCGGTCGGCATCCTCCATGGCCTCCCAGCTGAAGTCCATCTCGCTGCGGTAGCGCGTCTGGAACGTCAGCCAGCGGAACGCGAGCGGGTCGAGGCCCCGGTCCGCGACCTCCGGCGCCCGCACCACGTTCCCGGTCGACTTCGCGATCTTCTGGCCGGACAGGCGCAGGTGCCCGCCGTGGACCCAGATCGAGACGACCTCGTGCCCGACGGCTCCCTCCGACTGCGCGATCTCGTCCTCGTGGTGCGGGAACCGCAGGTCCGTGCCGCCCGTGTGGATGTCGAACCGCTCGCCGAGGTACTCCATCGACATCGCGGAGCACTCGACGTGCCAGCCGGGGAACCCCTCGCCCCAGGGCGATGGCCACTTCATCACGCGGCCGGCCCCCGCCGCCTTCCACAGGGCGAAGTCGGCCTCGTGGCGCTTGCGCGGATCGGTCTCGAGATCACGATGTCCGGCCTTGAGGTTCTCCAGCGTGTTGCCCGACAGCTTGCCGTAGCCGGGGAACGAGGTGACGTCGTAGTAGACCGAGCCCGTGTCGACGACGTAGGCGTGCCCGTTCTCGACGAGCCGCTCGGTGAGCTCCAGCATCTGCGGGATGTGCTCGGTCGCCTTCGGCATCACGTCGGGGGGCCGGATCCCGACGGCCTCGGCGTCCCGCAGGACCGCCTCGGTGTACTTCTCGGCGATCTCCATCGGCCGCAGGCCCTCGTCCTCGACGGCCAGCAGCATCTTGTCGACCGCTTCGGGGGAGGCCTCGTCCGTCATGTGTCCGACGTCGGTGATGTTCATCACGAGCGTGACGCGGTAGCCCTCCAGCTCGAGGGCGCGCCGGATCAGGTCCGAGAGCATGTAGGTCCGCAGGTTCCCCAGGTGCGCGTATCGGTAGACCGTGGGGCCGCACGCGTAGATCTTGACGTGCCCCTCCTCCAGGGGCGCGACCTCCCGGACGGTGCGGGTCAGCGAGTCGTACAGCCGCATCGCGTCAGGATAGCCGTGCCCGGCGGATCGGCTCGGCCGCGCGGCGCGACGGAGGGCCTCAGGCCCGCGCGTCGTTGATGTCGGGGCGCGGGGGCAGCCCGAGCTTCACGTGGCCGTTGCCGCTGCCGTTCCCGCGGGTCGCACCGACCGTCACGGGCATCGGCGCGTCGACCGTCGCGTGCTCCTTATGGGCGGCGAGGGCGGCGTCGTGGTAGCGCTCGATCTCCTCGACGAACGCCGGGTCATGGTACGGGCGGCCGTCGACGAGCGTGCCCTGCCGTCCCTCGATGATCGCTCCGACGTCGTCGCCCGAGACCGTCTTGTGGGTCTCCAGCGCGTGGGCCACCGCCAGGATCTCCCGGCGGTTGTCCTCCAGGAGCCGGGTCGTGACCTCGAGCATCTCCTCGAGCTTGACCTCGACCCGTCGACCGAGGTCGGTTTCCAGGAAGTTGCGGTCGGTGCCGTCCTCGCCGGTTCCGCTGCGCTGCCCCGAGATCGCGAGCTTGGAGACGCCGTGCGACGCCACGGTGTCGCCCATCGCCCAGTAGCCGAGCATCAGCGCCGCCACGGCCGTGGCGCTTCGCATGTCGCCGCCCACGCCCGCCGAGTTGTCGCCGTCGAAGAAGATCCGCTCGCCGGCGAGCGAGGCGAGGCTCACGACGATGTCCGAGTCGCGCTCGGACCGCCACTGGACGAACTGGTCTTCAGGCGGGATCGACGAGACGAACCCCCCGACGTCCCCGCGGCGCTCGATCGTGGCCATGTCGATCACCATGTGCCGCCGGGTTCGGTACGCCGCGACCGCGTGCGAGGCCTCGTGCACGGCGACCGCGTGGCGCTCGCGCCTGACGTACTCGCTGTCGTCGGGCAGGCCGTGCTCCTTGAGCTGCTTCGCCCGGGTGATGTCCGCCCACGTGATCGTGTCGCGTCCGTCGCGGATCGCGATCACGAGACCCTCGTTCACCATGTCCTGGATCGAGGCGCCGGTCGCGTACGGCGTCATCGTCGCCAGCCGCTCGAGGTCCTCCGGCGTCAGCTGATGCTTGACCTTCGCGAGGTAGTACTCGTAGGTCGCGATCCGCCCTTCCTTCGAGGGGTAGCCGACCTTGTAGATCCGGTCGATGCGGCCGGGTCGCAGCATCGCCTCGTCGAGCGACTGGGGCATGTTCGTCGCGAAGATGTGCAGGATCCGGTACTTCGGCGGCGGCTTCGGCTTCATCCCAAGCAGCCGGCGGACGTGGCGGTTGAAGAACCCGCGCGGCTTCTTGAGGCCCGACATCTCCGACAGCAGCGCCTGCAGCGTCCCCATCCCGCCGCCGCCGCCCATCCCGCCCATGAACACGCGGTTCGTACCGGGGTCGTCGTCGCCGCCCGTGCCGTAGGTCGAGTTGCGCGCCAGCGTGTCCCGGACCACCGGATCGAGGTAGGCGTGCCCGTTGCACGTCGGGTCGGCCCACGGGTCCGCGGCCGGGGCGAAGCTCCATCCGCCCTGGGTCCCGAGGGCGCCCCGGTTCCCCAGCGAGTCCGCCTCGTCGAAGAACACGATCACGCCGCCGTACCGGACGGCGAGCTTGCGGAGCTTCCGGTACAGGCCCTTGACCTTCAAGATCCCGACGCCCATGAACATCTGGATGAACGCGCCCGGGTCCACGAACACGAACGGCTTGGCCGTCTCGCCCGCGACGGCCTGCGCCATCAACGTCTTGCCGGTGCCGGGAGGCCCCCACAGCAGGATCCCTCCGGGCACGTAGCCGCCGCGCTCCTCGATCGACTCCGGGTCCTCGAGGAAGATCATGTTCTCCTGGATCCGGTCCAGGACCGCGTCCTGGCCCTTCACGTCCGAGAAACGGGTATCGAGGTCGTCGGGCATGTACGTGTCGATCCCGCCGCGGGACAGGAACCAGAACAGCCCGACGAACTGGATGATCACGAAGAAGAACCCGAAGACGAGCTGCAGCAGGAACGGCATCCCGGCCAGCACGATCACGGGGATCGACAGGAGCGCGGGCTCGGGGACGCCGAAGACCTGCGCCAGCACGACGTCCAGGATCACCAGGAACAGGATCAGGCGGACCACGCGGCCCACGCGGAACCGCGTCCAGTCGTTCATGTTGGACAGGCGCCGGTTCCACCCGCCCAGGAGCGTCTCGTTCCAGAAGCGGTAGTAGCCGGGGGAGTGCTCCTCGATCAGGTAGTGCACCTGGCGGATGACCTCGATCGCCGCCAGCGCCAGCAGCCACCAGTACTTCGCGGCCGTGTCGCGCAGCGAGTCGCGCCACTCCTTGATCGGCGCGCCCGAGGCGTTGTCGGTCCAGGCCAGGATGAAGAAGGCGCCGAGCAGCAGGAGCAGGACCTTGATCCGGTCCCAGAAGACGGCGGGCCGTCGCGTCTTCAGCTCGCTCAGCTTGGGCCGGCCCTCGTGGAACCCGGGCGCCTCCGGCGCGGTCCGGCGGTCGAGGCTCATAGCGGCTCCTCCTTGACGGTCCAAGAGCTGGCGATCTGGTCGATGTCGCCCTGGTGATCGAGGTAGCACTTCGCCTCGCACCCGATGGCGAACAGGTACAGGGTGGAGGTGGCGGGGTCAACCAGCCCCACCTGATTCACCGTGAGGAACGTGTCGCCGTCCTGGACGTTGAACACCACGTGCAGTCCTCGGTACCCGTCGTCCAGCAGCAGGTCGTCCGACGAGAGGAGCTCGGCCTGCGCGCCGCCGCCGCTCCCGTCGACGTCGAACAGCGCGTTGCGGATGTCGGCCAGGGAGAACGCGTCGCGCTCCTCGAGCCCGAGCGGCCGGACCTGCGCGAACCCGGTCGGCTGGTCGGCCGCGTTCGCGAAGATGAACAGATGGTCGAGCGACGGAGACGTCGCCGCGTCGAACGCCACCATCCACGTCGCCGCCGCGAACGCCTCCTTCGCCTGGGGCGACGCGACGATCTCCGAGCTGGTGAGGATCTGCTCCTCGTCGTACACCTGCCACGCGGACGGGATCTTGAAGATGGCCGAGTCGGACGAATCCTTGACGTAGCGGAAACCCGATCCGGCGCACGATGCGGCGAGCACGGAGACGGCCGCCACGAGCAGCGCGACCCGCCCGCGCCTGGCACCGGAGACCCTCGTCATCGCACCATCATAGGAGCGTGACGCCGGAGCACGGCCGGCGGCGCGGGCGGGAGGGATCGCGGACATACGTGCGGTATCGGCCGGCGGATCGGCCGCCTCGACCTCTCAGGCCGGGAGCGGCCGGCCCTCGAAGGGGATCGACAGCGCGATCGTCGTCCGCGTGGCGACCCCCCCGGACTCCCGCAGCCGGCGGATCAGGTCCTCCAGGTCGGCGGTCGTGCGGGTCCGCACCTTCAGGATGTAGTTCGCCTCGCCGGCGACGCTGTAGCAGTCCTGGACCTCGGGGAACCCGGCGATGCGGTCGGGGAGGTCATCGGGTTGACGGAGGTCGAGCGGCGTCGCGGCGATCAGCGCCGTGACCGACAGGCCGAGCGCCTCGGGATCGACCGCCGCCCGGTACCCCTGGATCACGCCCTGCTGCTCGAGCTTGCGGACGCGCTCGTGGACGGCCGAGGCCGACATCCCCACGCGCGACGCCACCTCCGCGTAGGTGGCGCGGGCCTCCGTCTGGAGCACGGCGAGGATCTCGAGGTCCCGGTGGTCCAGCACGCGGTCATCATAGGGGGAGACCCCCGGCCCATCCGCCTCCGCCCGGTCGGGGGACCGGCCGACCCGGCCCGGCCGATTGCGCGATGGTGGCCGGGCGCGCTAGAAAGACCG
Organism: Actinomycetota bacterium; assembly: GCA_046330185.1. Classification (GTDB taxonomy): domain Bacteria; phylum Actinomycetota; class UBA4738; order UBA4738; family HRBIN12; genus DATBLY01. The sequence goes on along the minus strand of JAXLTF010000007.1, from coordinate 2,985 downwards.
TCCTCTCCCGCCGCGCACCGTCGGATCGAGCGAGGGGGACCCGGACCTGAACGCGCTCTCGGAGCCGGGCGGGTCCGGTCGCGAGCCGGGCTCGGCGGGACCTCTCCGCCTCGTCCGAGCCGTGCGTCGCGACGGCGGGGAACGGTGGCTGACGCGGCTCCCGGCGGACCTGAACGCGGCCTACTCGTCCGCCGTCGACGGCCTGGCGGCGCTGATCGACCGGTCCCTGGGAGAGGGTGTCGTGGCGAACCGCTGGTCGCCGTGCACGGCGGACGGGCTCGAGCCGTGGGCGGTCGCACGCGGCCGCCTCGGGCGGAGGATGCGCGCGATCGACCCCGCGCTCCGAGGTTCGACGATCGTCCGGTCCGACGTCCTCGCCTGCTACGCGAGCATCGGCCGGGCCGCGGTCGCGGCCTCGCTCCCGGCCGGGGATCCGCACGCGGCGCTCCTCGGGCGCACCCTCGCGCGCATCCATGCGCGCGGCGGAGCCGGCCTGCCCGTCGGCCCGCCCCCGTCCGGGGTGATCGCGAACGCGGTGCTCGCCGCCGCGGACCGGGCGGTCGAGGCGACGGGCGCCCGCTACGTCCGGTGGGTCGACGACGTCCTGATGTTCGCCGACGGCCCACGGCAGGCGCGACGGGCGTTCGATGCCTGGCGCGTCGCGCTCGGGCGGGCCGGCCTCGAGGTCAACGAGGCCAAGACGGCGATCGGGGTGGATCCCGAGGAGCTGCCGGGGTGGGCGGGGTCGGCCTGGCACGCGAGCCGCCGCGTGCGATGATGCGCGCGCCGTGAGGACCCTGTATCGAGCCGCCCGAGTCCACACCCTGGCGGACCCGCGGGCGGCGGACTGGCTGCTCGTGGACGGACGCCATGTGCAGCGGGCCGGCTCGGGCGATCCGCCGGGCGCGGACCGGGTGGTCGAGCTCCCCGGCTCATCGATCGTTCCCGGCTTCGTGGACGCGCACGTCCACCTCACGTCGACGGGCCTCGGGCTCGCCAACGCCGACGTCGAGGCCACGACGTCGGCGGAACAGCTCCTGGGCGTGGCCGCCGCCCGGTCGCGTGGCGCCCGCGACGTGCCGGTGCTGCTGCGCGGCTACGACGAGACCCGCTGGCATGACCCCACGATCCCGACGATCCACGAGCTGGACGACGCGACCGAGGCTCCGCTCGTGATCCTCCGGGTCGACAGCCACGTCGCCCTGGCGAACGGCCGGGCGATCGCGGATGCTCAGGTGGGAGACGCCGAGGGCCTGGAGCGGGGGAGCGACGGTGAGCCCACGGGTCGGGTGACGGGCGGCGCCGTCGAGCGGCTGATCCGGTGGATCGCCGGGTCCTGGACCGACCTCGAGGTCCAGGAGCTGCAGCTCTCCGCCGGCGCCCTGGCCGCCTCCCACGGCGTGACGACGATCCATGAGATGTCGATGCCCGGCTGGTACGGGCTCCGGGATCTGCAGGTGCTGCTCGGGCATCGCGAGCGTCTGCCCGTGGACGTGTTCACCGTCGTCGCGACGACCGACCTGGCACAGGTGATCGACCTTGGCCTGACCGCGGTCGGCGGCGACCTCGCGGTGGACGGGTCGATCGGCGCCCGCACGGCGGCGATCTCGGAGCCCTACGCCGACAGCGTGGGTACGGGCTCGCTCTACCTGGACGCGGATGGGATGGCCGAGTTCTTCCACGACGGACACATGGCCGGCCTGCAGGTCGGGGTCCACGCGATCGGAGACCGGGCCGTCGAGCAGATGATCGCCACCTGGGAGCGCGTCTACCACGCCCTGGACTCACGCGAGCGGCGCCACTTCCGGGCGCGCCGTCACCGGATCGAGCACTTCGAGATGGCCTCCGCCGATCACGTGGAACGCGCCGCGATGCTGGGGCTGGCGGCGTCGGTGCAGCCCGGGTTCGATGCGGCGTGGGGCGGGCCTGACGGGCTCTACGAGCTGGCGCTCGGCGCCGGCCGGGCCGCCGCGATGAACCCGTTCCGGACGATGCTCGAGCGCGGGCTCGAGGTGGGTGCCGGGTCTGACTCGCCGATCACCGCGCTCGACCCGATGCGCTCGATCGCCGCGTGCGAGGCGCACCACGATCGCGGCCAGCGGCTCGCCCGCGAGGAGGCCATCCGGCTGCACACGATCGGGGGAGCGCGGCTGGCTCACCAGGGGACCAAGAAGGGCGCCCTCGCTCCGGGCATGCACGCGGACTTCTCGGTCTTCGAGGAGGATCCGTTCACGGCGGCGGCGCTCGACGGCCTGCGCCCGATCCTCACGGTGTCGCTCGGCCGCGAGGTCTTCGCTCGCTGACGCCGGATTTGTCGGTCTTTTCGGAGCCGCTCGCTTGACGGTCACGACCGGCCGGGCGTAGGTTCTGGCCGCGCCACCGCCCCGGCGGAGGCGCACGGAGGACCCGAGAGGCTGAGTAGAGAACGCGGCGCCCCGGCGTCGCGGCCCCAAAGGCCACTCGGGTCCTCTGCTTTCCCCATCTCGCCCCAGATCTGGACCGTCCCCCGCCGGGGGAACCCCTGAGAGGCGCGCGGGTTCGTTCCCTCACCCGGCCTGCGCGCCGGTCCGGCGGCAGTACAATCCGCGCGATCCGAGGGCGGTTCCCGGAGGTGGAAGCTGGTGAAGGACACGGTTGACGACGTCGATGAGCCCGTCGACGGCGACGTGGCCGAGGATCTGGACGAAGACGACGAGCCGACCGAGGCGGAGCTCGCGGACGCGACCACCCCTCCCGATCCGGCGGCCGGCGCCGACGTGGAATCGATCCAGGAGCTCCTGGTCAAGCAGGAGGCCCGCGACGACGAGGACGCGGACGACGAGGACGAGGTCGTCGTCACGCTCACGAAGGACGAGCGGCTCGAGCCCGCCGAGACCCGGGTCGTGCCGATGCAGGCGACCGAGTTCGTATGCAAGAGGTGCTACCTGGTGAAGCACCGGAGCCAGCTGGCGGACAAGAAGCGGACGCTCTGCCGGGATTGCGCCT
>JAXLTF010000063.1:0-3511 GCA_046330185.1 Actinomycetota bacterium | reverse complement strand
CTGAGGTTCGACGAGAACGGCGACGACAGCGCGGCCTTGTTCACCTGGAACGCGTACAAGGCGGGCAAGAGCGAGCTCGTTCGCCAGGTGTCGCTGGCGTAGCGGGACCGGCGCGCAGCCGGAACGGGGCGCGCGGTCGCGACCGCGCGCTTCCCGATCCCTTCGCGCGGCCCGCGCCCGCGGGGATCCGGCCGCGGCCCTGGCGGACCTCCATGCAGATCTACGCCAATTTCGCGATCAACGGCCTGGTCGAAGGCCTGATCGTCTCCATGCTCGCGTTGTCGATCGTGTGCACGTACGCGATCGCGCGCTTCCCGAACGCCGCGGCCGGCGACTACGCGACCATCGGCGCCTACGCGACGTTCATCGCCTACACCAAGCTCGGCGTCGGCATCGTCGTCGCCGGTCTTCTGGGCGGCCTGGCGATCGCCGTGCTCTCGGTCTTCTTCTACTGGGCGGTCTTCCGCCGGATCGAGGGCCAGGGATACGTCGCCGCTCTGCTGGCGTCGATCGGCATCGCGATGCTGTCGCGCAACACGCTGACCTACGCTCTGGGTCATGATCCACTGGTCTTTCCGGTGCCGTTGCAGCGGGCGTTCGATTGGGGAGGCGTCTATGTTCAGCCGACCGACGCCTGGCTCGCCCTGATGGGCGCCGCGGTGCTCGCGGCGGTCTTCGCGCTCTTCCACGCGACGTCGATCGGGCGCCAGATGCGCGCGCTCGCCGATAGTCGCGACCTCGCTCGGGCGTCGGGCATCGACGTCGACCGGGTGCTGGTCGCCCAGTGGCTGGTGGCCGGGTTCATCGCCGCCGCCGCCGGCGTGATGCTCGGCATCAAGTCGGTGATCCAGCCGGAATCGGGGTGGACGATGCTGCTGGCGGGATTCGCCGCCGCCATCCTCGGCGGCCTCACCAGCCTTCCGGGCGCGGTCGTGGGCGGTTTGCTGATCGGCGTGACGCAGGAGCTGTCCGTCAACCTGGTCGGAGGGTCGTACAAGCTGACGGTCCCGTTCTTCGTCATCCTGGGCGTGCTGCTCGTGCGACCCGAGGGCATCTTCGGACGGAGCCGCGCCGCGAGGTAGCGATGGAGTCCTACCTCATCGCCGTCGCGATCCAGATCGGCATCTACGCGTTGATGACGCTCGGCCTCAACCTGCAATACGGATTCACCGGCCTCATCAACTTCGGCCTCGCCGGGTTCTACTGTCTGGGGGCGTACGCTGTCGCGCTGCTCGCGACCCGCGGAATCGATCCGTTCGCCTGCCTCGCGGTGGCGGCGGTGCTGTGTTCGCTCGCCTCGTGGCCGGTCGGCTGGCTGACGTTGCGCCTGCGCGGTGATTTCCTGGCGATCGTGACGCTGGGGTTCTCCGAAGTCATTCGACTGTTCGCGGTCAACATGACCTGGCTCACCAAGGGCTCCGAGGGTTACGGCGGAATCCTGAGGCCTTACGGCGAGGTCGGCCGGCACAACGAGTGGTTCCTCCTGGTGGTGCTCGCCGCGAACGTCGTCGCCTTCTCGATCTTCCGATCGATGGTCGTCTCGCCGTTCGGACGGGCGATACGGGCGATCCGAGACGACGAGGACGCGGTCAAGACGTTGGGCAAGGACCCGTTGGGGTATCGCGTCCGCGTGCTCGCCGTCGGCTGCGCGCTGTTCGGCCTCGCCGGAGGGCTCCAGGCGTACTACATCGGCTATGTGAACCCGGACCAGTTCACGCCCGAGGTCACGTTCCTGGTCTGGATCGCGTTGATCCTGGGTGGGGTCGGGACACTCTGGGGCGCGACGTTCGGGGCGATCATCCTCTTCGGTCTGCTCGAGGGATCGCGGTTCGCGCGGGATCTGATCCCGGGCGTCTCGGGTGGACCTGGCGAGCGTGCCCTCGCGATCGTCGGCCTGGCGTTGATCGTCGTCATTGCGTACCGCCCGGGCGGCGCGTTCGGAAAGCGGTCGACGGATGCTGCTTGACCGCCGCGATCTCCAGGTCACGTTGGGGCCGATGCCGGTTCTCCAGGGTGCGACGCTCGGGATCGACCGCGGCGAGATCGTCGGGCTGGTCGGTCCCAATGGCGCCGGAAAGAGCACACTGTTCTCGGTCGTTTCCGGTTTCGTACGGCCGCTCGCAGGGCAGATCCGGCTCGACGATGTCGACATAGCCGGCTGGACGGTCGCCCGGCGCGCACGCGCCGGGCTCGCCCGCACCTTCCAGGTGCCGCGGGAATTCCCGACGTTGACCGTGCGCGAGAACCTCGCGATGGCCCTGCCCAACCCGAAGGGCGAGTCGCTGTGGCGGACGTTCCTGCGGCGCGGGTTCCTCCGCCGACTGGAGAGCGAGCTCGCCCTGCGGGTCGACGGCATGATCGCTCGGTGCGGGCTGGAGGCGGTCGCGCAGCTGCCGGCCGGCCGGCTCTCCGGCGGACAGAAGAAGCTGCTCGAGCTCGGGCGCGCGGCGATCCGCGCACCGCGACTCCTCCTGCTCGACGAGCCGTTCAACGGCGTCAATCCGGTGATGATCGAGAGGCTGGCCGGTCTGATCCGCCGACTCAACGCCGACGGCGCGACGCTGCTGGTCGTCGAGCACAACCTGCAGGCGCTCGCCTCGCTCGTCGGGCGGATGTACGTGATGGACCGGGGCACGATTCTCGCGTCGGGGAGCCCGGACCGGGTACTCGCCGACGACGCCGTTCGCGCCGCCTACCTCGGTCGCGCGGGAGCACGGCATGCTTGAGCTCGCGGGTGTGCGCGGCGGATACTCGGACGTCGACGTGCTGTGCGGCGTCTCGCTCCGAGTCGAGCCACGGCAGATCGTCACCGTCGCCGGAACCAACGGCTCCGGCAAGTCGACGATGGGCAAGGCGATCATGGGCCTGCTGCCTCGGTGGAGCGGGTCGATCGCCTTCGAGGGTCACGATCTGCGCAGGGTGGCGGCGCACCGGCGAATCGGCCTGGGTCTCTTCTACGTGCCGCAGACCGCCAACGTGTTTCCATCGCTGACCGTGCTCGAGAACCTGCAGGTGGTCGGCGTCAAGGGAGCCGGGGATCGGATCGATGAAGTCCTGCGCCGGTTCCCCTCGCTCGACGAACGTGCGGCGACCGCGGCCGGCGCGCTGAGCGGCGGGGAGCGCCAGCAACTCGCGATCGCTCGGGCGATCGTCTCGGGCGCCCGCCTGATGATCATGGACGAGCCGACCGCGAATCTGGCGCCGGCGATCGTCGAACAGGTGCTCGACCTGATCCACGGGCTGCCCGCGTTGGGTGTCGCGGTGCTGCTCATCGAGCAACGCGCGCGCGAGGCGCTCGCCGTCAGCGACGTGGGCTACGTGATGCACTTGGGCGAGATCGTCGCGCACGACATTGCCCCGGCGCTGCTGCGCGACGCGCGGCTGGGAGAACTGTTCTTCGGCCAGGGGGCGACCCGCGCGGCGACCACCCTCGATTCGCGAGCCGCCGCAAATTCCTCGACCTCTACCCATGGCTGAGCTTGGCATCCGAATCGGCGTCGATGTCGGCGGT
>JAXLTF010000062.1:0-2304 GCA_046330185.1 Actinomycetota bacterium | reverse complement strand
CATACCCCTGACGGGCTGCTCTGCCGTTGTGGGATCCCCTCGTACGGTAGCAGTCTAGCCCCTGGAGGTTCGTGCATGGAGCGTCGGGAGCTCGTCAAGAAGCTGCTCGCGCTGGCGGCGGTTCCGGCCGTCGCGAAGGTCTTTCCGGAGGGGAAGGCGTTTGCTATGGCCCTGGAGAACCCGGTGGTGAGGGCGAGCTCGTCGTCCACGTCCTCGTCCTCCTCGTCCTCCTCGTCGTCGTCCTCATCCTCGTCCTCTTCTTCCTCGTCGTCGTCGTCATCCTCGTCGTCGTCGGGAAGCTAGCGCGCCGAGCGTCTCTCAGGCAGTTTCCACGGTCTGCCGCGTACCCCACACCGGTTCTCTCTCGAACGCCCCGTCCGGACTCCCCGCCGGACGGGGCGTTTCTTTCGGCTGAAACCCGCCCCCTTCGGCTAGCATCGTTCGTTGCTAGGTAGGTGGACAAGCGACTTTCGACGTCTCCCGGAAGGTGTCATGCCGGACGCGCGTCTTGCGATGACTGACTCAGGCTCGGGCTCTGAAGCCGATCGGCCGGTGCCGCCGGTCGACATCTCGACCCGCCGTCCCGTGCCCGCCCCCATGGCTGTCCCGTCCTCAGAGGCGCTGGCCATGTCTGCTGCTTCGCACGACGTCGCGGCGCCTGGCGTCAGCGAGGATGCCACCTCGTCGTCCGAGGACGTCGAGTCTGCGCCCTGGGCCTATCCCGGCTTCCGCGCCCTCGTCCAGAGCGACGTGGAGGTCTGGGCCGAGCATTTCGCGTATCGCAAGCCCGGCGAGCGCGTCCGCATCCGCACCGCGATCCGGCTCGGGCTGGTCTACGCCGGCCTCCGCGCCGCCATCGTGCATCGCCTTGCGTACGCCAGCCACCGGGCCGGCATCCGCATCGTCCCGATGATCCTGACCAACCTGAACGTCAGTTGGCACGGCCTGGACATCCCCCCGAACATCGAGATCGGGCGGCGCTTCTTCGTGCCGCACCCCGTTGGGACGGTGGTGACCGCCCAGCACATTGGCGACGGTGTCACCCTGGTCAGCAACGTGACCATCGGGATGCGCAAGGGGTCCGGCTTCCCGGTCCTCGGGAACGACGTCTACGTGGGAGCGGGCGCGCGCATCCTCGGCGACATCACGATCGGGGACCGCGCCCAGATCGGGGCCAACGCGGTGGTGCTCAAGAGCATGCCGCCGGATCACGTGGCGGTCGGCGTGCCGGCTACGATCCGCCCCGCCCGCAAGCCCGACTGACCGCGCCGCTCGTCGCTTCGGCCGGCCGCGCGACCGCGTCAGCGTGCTGCTCCTGCCCGAGCCGCTGCCCGAACCGGTCCAGCACCGCTTCGACGTGCGCCGGCGTCATCTGGAAGCCGCCGTGACCGCTGGCGGGGTCTTCGATGGCGAGGTCGAGCTCGCCGCCGAGTCCCTGTACCCAGGTGGCGGTCCGACGCATCGCCGGGCAGCCGTCCCGCTCTGGTGTCGGGTCGCGCCCGCCGCAGAACGTCGCCCAGGCCGTGCCGAGGAACGGGCTGGGGCCGAACCGGCCGGCTGAGATGTCGCGGTTGACCGGGTAGCCCGGGGTCGCGCCGCCGGCGTTGGCGACCACGAAGCGGAACCAGCGGTCACCCTCGGTGCGGTCGAGCGCCGTCACGCCGTACACGTTCGCCGACCCTCGACTGAACCCGTGCAGCAGTGCTCGGCCGGGCGTCGCCCCGTGCGCGCGCAGTGCCGACGCCAGCGCGGCGTACGATTCGCGGGGCCGCAGGTAGTCGTCGATGCCGTCGCCAGAGCCGAGCCACCATTGGAGCGCCAGGATCGCGTACCCATGCGAGGCCGCGTGGGCGTGCCAGAGCGCGATCTCGTTGAAGGCGAGCCCGTCGCTGCCGTGGAGCGTCACGATGGTCGGACGGTCGCCCAGCGGCTCGTTCGGGCTTGGCGACCAGAAGAGGGTGAAGACGCGGCCATCCGCCGTCGGCTCGACCACCGCCCCGACGCTGTCCGAGAACGCCGCTCGGGCAGCTGCTCGGGCTCGGGCCAGCTCCAGCAGCGCCGTCCACGACCCTGCCGCCTGCCCCTGAGGTCCCGGCGCGTTCGTCTGCCAGACCGCGCTCGGCCCGTCTGTCCTGCGCCCAACCAGCGGCGATGTCCCGGCTGACGATGCGCCGGCCACATCAGCGCCGCCGCCGCCGACCACGCTCGCCAGGATCGTGACGAGCAGGCAGAGCAGCGCCGCCCCCCGACGGCGCATCCGCCCGGTCCGACGTAACCCGCCGGTCAACTGCTGCGCGCTCTCCA
>JAXLTF010000061.1:0-1510 GCA_046330185.1 Actinomycetota bacterium | reverse complement strand
CTCGGCGAACGTCGCCTGCAGCTCGACCGCCGCTCGTACCGCCTGCGCGGCGGAGCCGAACTCGGCGAACGCCTCGTCCCCGCGGAGCTCGACCACGCGTCCGCTCCGCGCCTCGACCGCGTCACGTGCGAGATCGGCGAACTTCGTGGCCAGCAGCGCGGCGGCGGCATCGCCGCGCTCGCGGGTGAAGGTCGAGTACCCACGGACGTCCGCGATCAGGAACGAGCGGACGACGGCTCCGGACGTCGCGCGAAGATCGATCGGTCCCTGGTGCGGGGACGATGCCCCCGGCCCCGGACGCTCGGTCAACGGATGCCCCTCGATGCAGGGCGGGCAGATGAACTTGCTCGATCCGACCGTAGCGATTGTGCGCTTCTGTCCGACGGCGGGCAAGCCGGGCGACACCGCTCCGGCTTGTCGTTCGTCACACGAGGAGAGGCATCGGGCGCCTCGGCCCGTGTCGTATCGAGACGGTCAGCGAGGAGCGGGTGAGGGGAATCGAACCCCCGTTTCAAGCTTGGGAAGCTTGCGTTCTGCCATTGAACCACACCCGCCTGGGCGCCCCGGTCGCGCCGGGGAGCCCACAGTGTAGCGTTCCCCTCCTCATGGGCGAGACCGACCCCGACCTCTGGCCGCGGACACTCTCGAAGTTGATCGCGCACGAGGCGCTCAGCGCCGACGAGACCGCCGCGGTGGCCCGCGCGATCATGAGCGGCGACGCCACGCCGGGCCAGATCGGCGGGTTCCTGATGGCGCTGCGCACGAAGGGCGAGACCGTCGACGAGCTCGACGGCCTGGCGCGGACGGCGCTCGAGCTCGCGACCCCCGTCCAGGCCGGCGACGACGTCGTCGACATCGTGGGCACCGGCGGCGATCGCAGCTTCACGTTCAACATCTCGACCGTTTCGGCGATCGTCGCGGCCGCCGCCGGGGTCCGGATCGCGAAGCACGGCAACCGCGCGGCGACCTCACACTGCGGGTCGGCCGACGTCCTCGAGGCGCTCGGGGTCCGGATCGACCTCGACGCGGACGGCGTGGCGCGATGCATCCGAGAGGCGGGCATCGGGTTCATGTTCGCCCCGGTCTTCCACCCCGCGGCCGCGCACGCCGGCCCCGTGCGCCGCGAGCTGCGGGTCCCGTCGATCTTCAACGTCCTCGGCCCGCTCACGAACCCGGCCCGACCGGCCGGGTCGGCGATCGGCTGCTCGGACCCGCGGATGCTCCCGCTGATGGCCGAGGTGCTGGCCCGACGCGGCGTGCGCGCCAAGGTCTTCCGCGGGGAGGACGGCCTTGACGAGCTCACGACCACCGGGATCTCGACGGTGCTGGACGTGCGCGACGGGCAGGTTCGCGAGCTGCACGTCGATCCGGTCGACGTCGGCCTCCCGCGCGCGGCTGTGGAGGACCTGAGGGGTGGCACCGCCGAAGAGGGCGCTGCGATCGCCCGCAGCGTCCTGGCCGGAGACCCGGGGCCCCGTCGCGACGTGGTGCTGCTGAACGCGGCCGCCGC
>JAXLTF010000060.1:0-1674 GCA_046330185.1 Actinomycetota bacterium | reverse complement strand
CGTTCAGCGCGTCGCACTTCCACTCCACCCGGCGATAACGCCACGAGTCGAACGCCGCCCGGAGCATGAGGTACGTCGACTCGGTGTTCGCCCGGGTCCGCTGCGCGCGCGGCGTGTACCAGATGTTCCCGAGCTCGATGCGGCGCATCGCCGGGTCGATGCTCATGAACGTGACGATGCCGACGGCGGATCCGCTCTCCCGGTCGATCACGGTCAGGAACGACGGATCCTCCGATGCCGGGAGCGGATCGAGCCACGACCGCATCGCGGCCTCGTCGGGCCACGGACCGTACGCCATGTACGTCCACATCCGCCGGGCCTCTTCGCTGCCGTCGTGCGAGGCCGCGTAGAGATCGGCCCCGTGGGCGTCGGGATCGAGCGGCACCAGCGCGACCGAGCGGCCGACGAGCGGCTCGCGGGCGGGCGGCCTCGCGGGCGACGGGTCGACCATCGGACCGAGCGGCAGCTCGACCACGGCTACGCGGCGCGGGCCGCGACCACGGCGTCGGCCAGCACGTCTAGCGCCTCGTCGAGCTGCTCGTCGGTGATCACGAGGGGAGGCAGGTGCCGGAGGACGTTCCTGTACAGGCCGCATCCCACCGCGATCAGCCCGCGCCGCTGGGTCTCGCGCATCAGCCGGCCCAGGAGGTCGGGGTGGGGCTCGCGTGTCTCGCGGTCGCGGACGAGCTCCACGCCGATCATGGAGCCGAGCCCCCGCACCTCGCCGATCTCGGGCACGTCGCCCGCCAGGTCCTCCCACCTGGCACGGATCGCCTTCCCGATGACCTCCGCGCGCTCGACCAGGCCCTCCTCCTCGATCACGTCGAGCACGGCGTTGGCGGCCGCGCACGCCACGGGGTTGCCGACGTAGGTCCCGCCGATCGCGGACGGACCGGGCGCGTCCATGATCTCGGCGCGGCCGACCACGCCGGACAGCGGATAGCCGGCCGCCATCGCCTTGGCGACCACCACGAGATCCGGGTCGAGCCCGAAGTGCTCCGAGGCCAGGAACCTCCCGGTCCGGCCGTAACCGGACTGGATCTCGTCGGCGATCGTAAGGATCCCGTGCTGCCGGCAGAGCTCCTGGACGCCGGGCAGGAACTCGGGTGCCGGCACGACGAACCCGCCCTCGCCCTGCACCGGCTCGAAGGCGACCGCCGCGATCGTCGCTGGGTCGACGACCGTCGTGAACGCCCGACGCATCACGTCGACGGCGAGCCGCCCCGAGCGCGCGGGGTTGGAGCTGCGGTACGGGTAGGAGAACGGGATCCGGTAGACCTCGGGCGCGAACGGCCCGAAACCCTGCTTGTACGGACGATGCCGGCTCGTCATCGTCATCGTCAGCAACGTCCGTCCGTGGAACGCGCCCTCGAAGACCACGATCGCGTGCCGGCCCGTCGCGGCCTTGGCGAACTTCACGGCGTTCTCCACGGCCTCGGCTCCGGAGTTGAACAGCGCGACCTTGCGGTCGCCGCCCACGCGCGCCACGAGCCGCTCGGCGAGCTCGACGTAGACCTCGTAGGGCACCACCGAGAAGTCCGTGTGCGAGAAGCGCTCCGCCTGAGCGCGGACCGCCTCGACGACCTTCGGGTGAGAGTGGCCGACCAGCATGCACCCCAGGCCGCTCGAGAGGTCGAGCATCACGTTGCCGTCGACGTCGGTGATCGTCGCACC
>JAXLTF010000006.1:0-157991 GCA_046330185.1 Actinomycetota bacterium | reverse complement strand
GTGGCGCACATCCACTACGTGCTGTTCGGCGGGGCGGTGTTCGGGATCATGGCCGGCATCTACTACTGGTTCCCCAAGATGACCGGCCGGTTCCTGTCGAGGAAGCTGGGGATCTGGCACTTCTGGGTCCAGCTGATCGGGTTCAACCTGACGTTCTTCCCGATGCACTTCCTCGGCCTGAGCGGCATGCCGCGGCGGATCGCCGACTACGCCGCAGGTCGTGGGTGGACGGGACTGAACACCGTCGCCACGCTGGGCGCCTACGTGATCGCGGTCTCGATGATCCTGTTGTTCGTAAACGTCTGGGTGTCGCTCCGCCGGCCGCGGGACGCCGCGGCCGACGCCTGGGAGGGCGGGAGCTCGCTCGAATGGGCGACCGCGTCGCCGCCTCCCGAGCACAACTTCGACGTCGTGCCCGAGGTGCGCTCCTTCCGCCCCGTGTACGACGCCCGGGTGGCGGCGAGTGGAGGTGAGGTCCGGTGAGCGCCGTGCGCGCCGCGCCCGACGAGCTCGCCGTCCACGAGACGAGCGGACCCGTGATGGGCATGGTCCTGTTCGTCGCGAGCGAGGCGATCTTCTTCGCGGCGCTCTTCGGAGGGTACTTCTCGATCCGAGCGTCGGCCTCGGTCTGGCCTCCGGCGAGCATCGGTGTGCCGGAGATCGCGGTCCCCACGATCCTCACCGTGATCCTGATCTCGAGCAGCGTGATCCTGCAGACCGGCGTGATGGCGGTCCGCAGAGGCCGGATCGCCCTGTTCCGATCGCTGCTGGCGCTCACCGTGTTCCTCGGCCTGTGCTTCCTGGCGCTGCAGGCCTACGACTACTCGCGCCTCACCTTCGGGATCGCGGACGGCATCTACCCGAGCCTGTTCTACGTGATGACGGGGCTGCACATGGCGCACGTCGCCGGGGGCGTGATCCTCCTCTCGGTGATGCTCGCGCAGGCGATGCGGGGCGGGATCACCGGCGCGCGCCACGAGACCATCGAGGGCTCGGCGATCTACTGGCACTTCGTCGACGTGGTCTGGATCGGGCTGTACCTCGCGTTCTACGTGAGCGTCCGATGACCGGGTGTGGGAGGGTCGGATGAACACCGGCAAGCACGTGGCGATCGGCCTGTGCATCTACCTGGCCGTCGCGGGCATCGTCTACGGGCTCACCAGCCGCGAATGGCGCGGCACGGCGATGCTCCTGGTGACCGCGGTCGCCGCGCTCTACCTCGGGCTCACGTTCCGCGGAGCGGTCCGCCGCGCCGATCGGACCCGCGCTGGATCCGCAGCTGGGGTCGCTGAGGAGGAGGAGCCGAGGGTGGGACCGACGATCTGGCCGCTGGTCGTTGCGCTCGGCGCCGCGCTGCTCGTGGTCGGGACGGTCGGCCTGCACGTGATCCTGATCCCCGGCGTGATCGTGCTGGTGATCGCCGGCGCGGGATGGTTCCTCGACGTCGAACGGCAGTGGGAGCCATAGGCACCCGCTGAGCCCGCGATCCGGTGCCGGCGGGTCCCGGTCCGCCGCCCGTCCGTATCCTGGGTCCGTGAGCGGGGCCCCTTCGTCCGACAGGTTCCTGCGCGCGTGTCGCCGGGAGCCCGTCGACCGCACGCCGGTCTGGTTCATGCGCCAGGCGGGCCGCTACCTCCCCGAGTACCAGGAGTTGCGCGGCCACGGCGACATCCTGGCCACGTGCCGGGACCCCGGCGCAGTGGTCGAGCTGACGCTTCAACCGCTCAGGCGGATGGCGGTCGACGCGGCGATCGTGTTCAGCGACATCATGGTGCCGCTCGCCGCGACCGGCGTGCCCGTGCGGATCGAGTCCGGCCGCGGCCCCGTCGTCGACGAGCCGGTCCGCGACGATGCCGGCGTCGCTCGCCTGCGCGCGCTCGAGCCCGAGGCCGATATCCCCGAGGTCCTCGAGGCGATCCGGTTGCTGGTGAAGGAGCTGGACGTGCCGCTGATCGGGTTCGCGGGCGGGCCGTTCACCCTGGCGAGCTACCTGGTGGAGGGCGGGCCGTCGCGGACGCACGAGCGGACGAAGGCGCTGATGCTCGCGGAGCCAGCGACCTGGGGCCGGCTGATGAGGGCGCTCGTCGACGGTATCGTGCCCCATCTCCGCGCGCAGGTCGCGGCCGGCGCGGCCGCGCTTCAGCTGTTCGACTCGTGGATCGGCGCGCTGATCCGGACGACTTCGCGCGATCGGTCGCGCCGTGGACCGGGCGGGTGTTCGACGCGATCGCCGACCTGCGGGTGCCGATGATCCACTTCGGTGTGGGGACCGGGGAGCTGCTGCGGACGATGCGGGACGCGGGCGGCGACGTCATCGGCGTCGACCTGGCGAACGCCGCTCGACGATGCGTGGGAACGTGTCGGCCCACCCGCTCCGTCCAGGGCAACCTGGACCCGGCCGCGCTGCTCGCGCCTTGGGACGTGGTCGAGCGGAAGACGCTCGACGTGCTCGAGCGCGCGAGTGGTCGCGACGGACACGTCTTCAACCTGGGCCACGGCGTGCTGCCGGGAACCATCCCTCCACCCTGGCGCGCGTCGTCGACCTCGTGCACGAGCGCACGGAACGCGGGGGGTCCCGCCCCGGATGACCACGATCCCACCGATCGGCGTGCTGGTGATGGCGTACGGCACCGCGAGCGGTCCCGACGACATCGAGCGCTACTACACGGACATCCGCGGGGGCCGCGCGCCCTCCCCGGAGCACCTGCGGGAGCTCCGCGAGCGTTACGCGGCGATCGGCAACGTCTTCCCCCTGCTGGACACGACGCGCGCGCAGGCCGAGGGCCTGGTGGATCGGCTGAACGCGCGCGCGGCCGACGGCGCGACGTACCGCCCCTACCTGGGCATGAAGCACTCACCGCCGTTCATCCCCGAGGCGATCGCGGCGATGCGTGCGGACGGGATCTCGCGCGGCGTCGGGATCGTGATGGCGCCGCACTGGTCCGGCATGTCGGTCGAGACGTACGTCGACCGTGTCACCAAGGCGACCGAGGACGGGCTCCGGCCCGGCGTTCACCTTCGTGCGGAGCTACCACGATCACCCGGCGTTCGTCGGGTTCCTCGCCGACCGGGTGGCAGAGGCCCTGGACCGGCTGGGTCCGTCCGAGCGCGAGCGGGCGCTGGTGATCTTCTCCGCGCATTCCTGCCGGTGCGGACGGTCGCCGACGGCTCGCTCCGATGCAAGACGTGCGATTGCGACGACTCGTGCCGCTACCGCGACGGACTTCGGCGGACCGCCGACCTGGTCGGGGAGCGCCTCGGCCTGCGGCACCACGCGATCGCGTGGCAGAGCGCGGGCCGTACCGCCGACCCGTGGTGGGGCCCGCCGGTCGACGATGCGATCGTCGAGGCGGCGGGCGCGGGATACGCGGCCGTCGTCGTCTGCTCCGCCGGGTTCGTCGCCGACCACCTCGAGGTCCTGTACGACCTCGACCTCGACATCGAGGCGAAGTCGACGCCGATGGAGCCGGCCTGCGCTTCGAGCGGACCCGGATGCCGAACGCCGACCCGGCGTTCCTGGACGTCCTCGCGGCCGTGGTCGGCGACCACCTCGCCGAGCGCCGGGAGCCGGCGGCGTCGCCATGACCCGGGTCGCGGTCGTCGGCGGCGGGATCGCGGGCCTGATGGTCGCCTATCGTCTGCGGCAGCGAGGCCTGGATCCGTCGTGCTCGAGGCCGGAGACCGTGCCGGCGGCAAGCTCCGTTCGGTCGACGTCGGCGGCCTGCGGGTCGAGGCGGGCGCCGACGCCTTCGTCGCGCGCAAGCCCTGGGCCGTGGACCTCTGTCGCGAGCTCGGTGTGCCGACGATCGCGCCCGGCGCGAGCGGGTCGTACCTGTGGACCTCGCATGGTCTGAGGGCGTTCCCGGGACGCGCCGTTCGGGATCCCCGGCGACATCGCGCAGGTCCTGCGGTGGCCTGGACTGTCGCCGCGCGGTCGCCGGCGGGCCGCGCGCGACCTGCTGATCCGCACACGCAAGGGCGGAGACGAGGAGACGCTCGGCGCGCTGCTGCCTGCCGACTCAGGTGACGAGGCGACCGACCGCGCCGTCGGCCCGCTCCTGGCCGGTCTGTACGCCGGGGACGTCGACCGGCTGTCGGCGCGGGCGACGTTCCCCGAGCTGCTCGCGTGGGAGGAGGCACAGGGAGCCGATCCGCGGGTCGGCGGCCGCGCGCGGGCGTCCGAACGCGCGTCGGCCGGACCGATGTTCCGCAAGCCCGACGGCGGATGGAACGGCTCACGGATGCGCTCGTCGCCGCGCTCGGCGACCGCCTCAGGACGGATGCGTCGGTGCCGTCCCTCGACGCCCTCGAGCCCTCGGGCGCGGTCGTCCTGGCGACCCCGGCGGTCGAGTCGGGGCGGCTGCTGGCCGCCCGCGCGCCCGGCGTGGCGGCGGAGCTCGCGGCGATCCCGTACGTCTCCACCGGCGTGGTCGCGCTCGTCTACCCGCCCGGGTCGCAGGGACGGTTGCCCGACGGGACCGGGTTCGTCGTCCCGCGCGGCATGGCGCCGATGACCGCGTGCACATGGCTCTCGAGCAAGTGGCCCGACGAGGCCTGGGGAGACCGCGCCGTGATGCGGTGCTACGTCGGCGCGGCCGGGGAGGAGGACGTCCTGGACGCCGACGACGCCGACCTGATCGACGCGTGCACGCGGCACCTCGCCGCGCTCCTGCCGCTCCCCGAGCGCCCGGAGGCCGCGGCGGTGCACCGCTGGCCGCGGGCGCTCCCGCAGTTCGAGCGCGGGCACCTGGAGCGCGTCGCGCGGATCCGCGCCGGCCTGCCCCCCGGTATCTTCGTCGCCGGTAGCGCCTACGACGGCGTGGGCATCCCGGACACCGTCCGCGGGGCGGGGGAGACGGCCGAGTCGGTGGCCGCGTTCCTCGCGGCGCGGCGGTCCGACCAGGAGACGGTGCCGTGACGGAGACGATCTACGCGCTGTACCCCGTGTTCGTGGCGTCGGAGCTCTGGCGTGAGATCGGCGCCGATGAGCTGGCGGACGCGAGTCGCGAGGTCGAGGACCTGTACGCGGCGTGGGCCGGGCGCGTGGACGTCCGCGGGACCTACTCGACGGTCGGCTTCCGCGCGGACGCCGACCTGATGCTCTGGCTCGTGGGGGTGACGCCCGACGACGTTCAGGCGTTCCTGGTCGCGTTCCGGCGGACGTTCGCGGGGCGGCTCCTGGACCTGTCGTGGTCGTTCATGGGCGTGGTCAAGCCCGCGGAGTTCACCGCCGATCATCAGCCGGCGTTCGTCCGCGGCGAGCCACCGAGGAGGTTCCTGAACGTGTACCCGTTCGTGCGCACGCCCGAGTGGTACCTGCTCCCGCGCGAGGAGCGCAGCCGGCTGCTCGCCGAGCACGGTGTGATGGGCCGCGAGTTCCCCGACGTCTTGGCGAACACCACGAGCGCCTTCGGCCTGGGCGACTGGGAGTGGATCCTGGCGTTCGAGGCCGACGAAGCCGACCGCCTGGTGGACTGCATCCGGCGCCTGCGAGAGGCCGAGGCCCGCCGCTACACGAAGGTGGAGGTCCCGTTCGTGACGGGGATCCGCAAGCCGGTGGCCGAGGCCCTGGCCGACCTGACGTAGCGGTGCAGCGCGGTTCGAGCCTGAGCTAGTCTGAAACAGACTAGGTGTCCGCCCGCGCGATCACCTCCGCGGCGTGGTCGGGGACGTAGGTGTAGCTCTCGCGCGGCGGTCGCCGGTAACCCTCGTCGCGCTGGCGCGGTGGGACCTCGATGTCCGGCAGCGGCTCATCCTCCCACGGGAACTGCGAGAGCAGATGCGCGATGCAGTTCAGGCGCGCCTTCCGCTTGTCGTCCGCCTCGACGACGAACCACGGAGCCTCGGGGATGTCCGTGTGGACGAACATGTCGTCCTTCGCGCGCGAGTAGTCGATCCACCGGGTCCGGGAGTAGAGGTCGGTCTCGGAGAGCTTCCAGCGGCGCATCGGATCGGTGATCCGTCGCTCGAAGCGGCGCTCCTGCTCCTCGTCGCTCACCGAGAACCAGTACTTGATCAGCCGGATCCCGTCCTCGGCCAGCAGGCGCTCGAAGATCGGGCATTGCCGGAGGTATCGCTGGTACTCGGCCGGGGTGCAGTAGCCCAGCACCCGTTCGATCCCGGCGCGGTTGTACCAGCTGCGGTCGAACAGCACGATCTCGCCGGCGGCCGGGAGCTGCTCGACGTAGCGCTGGAAGTACCACTGCGTGGTCTGGCGTTCCGTCGGCTTGGGGAGCGCCACGTGTTTGGTGAGTCGCGGGTTCGTGTACTCGGTGATCCGCTTGATCGCCCCGCCCTTGCCCGCGGCGTCCCGCCCCTCGAAGATCACGACCGTGCGCGCTCCCGTCGCCGAGTGCCATCGCTCCATCCGAACGAGCCGTTCCTGGAGGTCGCGTAGCTCGCGCTCGTAGACCTCCCTGGGGTAGCGCGCGGGCCGGTCCTCGCTCACGGCCACTGTTCTACCTCAGCCACCCGAGGTCGGTCACCACCGGATGCCCGTGCGTGTCCACCGGCACGTCCTCGTCCGGGCGCAGGATCAGGCGGGTCTGGATGCCGAGCGCGGCCGCACCGTCGCAGTACCGGGGCTGGTCGTCGACGAACACCACCCGGCTGGGGTCGCTCACGCCCAGCGCGTCCAGCGCGGCGCGGTAGATCGCCGGATCGGGCTTCATCGCCCGTGCCTCGAACGAGAGGATCACCGCGTCGAACGCCTCGTGCAGCGCGAGGCGCTCGACGACCGGACGGGTCGAGTGCGAGCAGTTGGAGACGAGCGCGGTCCGCGAGCCGCCGGCGCGCAGCGCCGCGAGCACGGGGAGCACGTCCTCGTACAGGTGGATGCCCCGCGTGAGCTCCCCCGTCTCCAGCTGGACGAGCTCCCGCACCAGCGAGGGCTCGGGGTCGAGCCCCGCCGCCTCGATGACCGCCGCCATGTCGCCGAGCGCGTCGGGGAACGTGCCGACGCCGCGCAGCGGGCGCGTCGAGTCGAACGCCTTCGCCAGCAGGTGGGTGTCCAGGCCGATCCGCTCCGCGATCAGGTCCCGCAGCCGGAACCACTCGCTCCACACGATCGTGTCGTACAGGTCGAGCATCACGGCGTCGAAGGGCACGCGGCTCAGGGTATCGGGTCCGGTCGGGGGCCCCTACGGTTAGGCTCACGACCGAGCGGGCCCGGCATCGGGGAGGGGCGGTGTGACGGCGAGGGTGGTGTCGACCCGATCCGGACGGCTGCGCAGGCCGTCCGGAGAGCCTCCGCCGTTGCCGCACGATCCCGGCTGGGAGCGCTGGCTCTGGTTCGGCGCCGCGGTCGTGATCCTCGGCCTCGTCCTGGGCGGCGTGTACGCGGTGGCGAGCGGCGCGCTGGCCGACCTCGGGGACGCGGTCCTGCGGGCGTTCGCGGAGCTCAGGGGCCCGGTGATGAACGACGTGTGCCGGTTCCTGGGCGCCCTGTCGGGCGGCTGGGCGATCCTCGGGTTCCGCGTCGCGATCGTCGCGGCACTCGCGATCCTCGGCCGGTTCCGCCACATCGTCGTCGCCCTGGCCGCGTTCGCGACGATCGATTTCATCGCGGGCATGCTGCGGGTCCAGCTGCCGCAGCCCACCGTCGAGGTGATCCTGCAGCCCGCCCTGAGTGGGAGCTCCGGGTACTACTTCCCGTCGCCGGCGATCACCAGCCTGGCGGTCACCCTGTTCGCCGGCTGCTACGCCCTGGTGCCGGCGGGACGGCAGCGGTCCGTGGCGCGGACGGCGGCCGCGCTGCTCCTGGTGCTCGTCTCGTTCGCCCGCGCCGTGCTGGCGACCGGGTATCCCGTCCCGATGCTCTACGGCGTGCTGCTCGGCGGCACCGTCGCGTTCCTGATCTTCAAGTGGCTGGCTCCGGACGCCTCGTTCCCGGTCTCGTGGCATCGGGGCGGCAAGGCGGCGCACCTCGAGCTGCACGGGGCACGCACCGAGGCCGTGAAGACCGCGATGCGCGAGCAGCTCGGGCTCGACGTCACGGAGCTGAAGCCTTTCGGCGACGAGGGCTCTGGTGGCTCGACGCCGCTCTTGATGACGCTCGTCGACGGGACGAGGGTGTTCGGCAAGATCCTCGCGGTGTCGCACGTGCGAAGCGACCGGTGGTACCGCGTGATGCGCACGATCATGTACGGCCAGCTCGAGGACGAGGTGCCGTTCGGCTCGGTGAAGCGGCTGATCGAGTACGAGGACTACGCGCTGAGGGTGCTCGACGACCTGGGGTTCCGCGTCGCGCACAGCTACGGGATCGTGGAGCTGACCCCGAACCGGGAGTACCTGCTCGTCGAGGAGTTCTTCGAGGGCGCGGACACCCTCGGTCACGCCGAGGTGAGCGACGCGGTGATCGACGAGGGGATCGCGCTGGTCCGCAAGCTGTGGGACGAGGGCCTGTCTCACCGCGACATCAAGCCGGCGAACCTGCTGGTGGTCGAGGGAAGCCTCCAGCTGATCGACGTGTCCGGCCTGGAGCTGCGACCGTCGGCCTGGCGCCAGGGCGTCGACCTGGCGAACATGCTGCTGGTGCTCGCGCTGCGCACGGACGCCGAGCGCGTGTACGCGCGGGCGGTGACCGTGTTCACGCCCGAGGAGATCGCGGAGGCGCTGGCCTGCGCGCAGGGGATGGCGATCCCGACGGAGCTGCAGACCTACCTGAAGCAGGACGGCCGGGACCTGCTGGGAGAGCTGCGCGCGCTGGCCCCGCCGCACGCGCCGGTGTCGATCCAGCGGTGGAGCGTCCAACGGCTCGCGCTCACGGCCGTCGCGGCGCTGGGCCTGGTGGTCGTGGTTGCCCTCGCCTGGAACGCCCTGGTGACCGGGCTCCCCTGATCACGGCGCGGGAGGGCCAGAGCCTGGGCGTGAGGTCGGCGTCATGATGGTCCCTTCGGACGACCGAACCTGAAGGAGGCAACGTGCACCGACTCAGCCAGCGCACCGTCGTGGTGATCGACCTACTGCTCGTGGCGTGGGTGATCGCGTGGATCTGGATCGGCATCGGGACCGCTCAGCGGGTCGGCTCGCTGAGGAGCCTCGGACAAGGGGTCGTGAGCGCCGGCCGGATCGCGTCGGACGTGGGCGACGCGATCGGCAGGCTGGGCGATCTCCGGTGATCGGTTCGGGGTTCGATGCCGTTGCCGGGGCCATCGAGGGGTCGGCGACGCGACCCCGGCTGGGTCGGTCGGGGCAGGACGCGGTCGACCGCCGCCGCGCCGAATCGGGTGGGTGCTCGCGATCGCGCCGACCGTCCGTTCCTCGCGATCTGGACCTCGGCGCGCATCGCCCGCGAGCGTGAGCGACGATCGATCCGAGCAGCGCTCCGCGACGACGGCGACGCCGTCTTCGCGTACCTCGCGCACGTCGCGGTGACGCACCGCCCGTGCCGAGCTCCGGGGGTCTCGAGGGACCCGATGGGCGACCTGGAGGGGCAGCGGCACCGGGGCCTCGCGACGCTCCAGCTCGAGCGGCTGCGCCGGATCGGTACTCCCTGACCGCGTCCATCGGGAGGCTAGGCCGGCGTCAGTCGGACCAGAGGCCGGCGAGGAACGCGTCGACCCCCGCGGATCCGGACAGGGCGAGCGCCCCTGCGTCGTCGCTCCGGTCGCGCTCGGGAGCGAGCAGCTCCATGTGCAAGCACCTCGTCCGAGAGGAACCGTGACCGCTGCGCGTACGCGTGCGGATCCTCGAGCCCCCGCGGGCGCCGGTAGTAGCGCAACGGGTGGTAGACGTGCAGCGCGTCGCGTGCCCGCGTGAGCGCGACGTAGAGCAGGCGCCGCTCCTCCTCGATCTCGTCGTCGTCGCCGGTCGCCATGTCCGAGGGGATCATGCCGTCGGCCGCATGGATCACGTGCACCACGTCGAACTCCAGGCCCTTCGCCGAGTGGATCGTGGACAGGACGAGCCAGTCCTCGTCCACGAGCGGCGGCCCGGCCAGGTCGCTCGTCGACGACGGGGGTCCAACGTCAGCTCCGCGAGGAACCGGCCGCGATCGGCGTGCTCGGTCGCCAGGAGCTCGAGCTGCTCCAGGTCGCGCAGGCGGGCGGCCGGCGCCTCGTACCGCCGGGCGAACACCGGCCCGAGGTACGTCCGCAGCCGCTCGAGCTGCGCGGCCGGCGGGGAGGTCCCCTCGTCCAGGCAATCGGCGAGCGCGTCGCGGAGCTCCTGGACGCCGTCCACGGCCCCCGCGGCACGTGGACCGGCCGCGACAGGAACCGCATGAGCGCCGAGCCGGCATCGGCCCCCGTGTCGCGGACGCCGACCTCGTCGATCAGCCGTCGCGCCGTCGCCGGCCCCATCCCGTCGGGCAGCTGGAGCACGCGGAACCAGCTCACCTCGTCGCGCGGGTTCTCGAGGACGCGGAGGAGCGCGAGCGCGTCCTTCACGTGCGAGGTCTCCAGGAACTTGAGGCCCCCGTACTTCACGAACGGGATGTTCCGGCGCGCGAGCTCGACCTCGAGCAGGTCGCTGTGGTGCGCCGCGCGGAACAGGACCGCCTGGCGTCTCAGCGGGACCCCCTCCTCCCGGTGCTCCAGCACCGACGCGCAGACCGTCTCCGACTGCTCGGCCTCGTCCAGGCAGGTGCGCAGCGTGGGGCGCCGCTCGCCCCGTCGCGCGGACCACAGGGTCTTCTCGTGCCGCTGCGGCGAGCCGGCGATCACCGCGTTCGAGAGCGCGAGGATCGGCGGGATCGAGCGGTAGCTCTGCTCCAGCCGGACGATCGTCGTGCCGGGGAACCGCTCGGGGAACTCCAGGATGTTGCGGACCGTCGCCGAGCGGAACCCGTAGATCGCCTGCGCGTCGTCGCCGACGACCGTGAGGTTGCGCGGCGTGCCCTCGGGCCGGAGACCTTCGAGGATGTCGGCCTGCAGCGCGTTCGTGTCCTGATACTCGTCGACCAGCACGTGGTCGAAGCGCTCGGCGAGCGGCCGTCCGGTCGCCGGCGACGTCGCGAGCGCCTTCCAGAACAGCAGCAGGTCGTCGTAGTCGAGGACGTGCTGGACGCGCTTGCGCTCGGTGTAGGCGCGGAACACGTCGCGGATCGGATCGGCCTCCTCGCGGCACCAGGGATAGTGTCGGCCGAGGACCTCGCCGAGCTTCTCACCGGCGTTCACGGTCCGCGAGTAGATCGCGGCGAGCGTGTCCTTGCGCGGGAACCGACGGTCACGCTGCCCGAACCCCAGCTCCTGGCGGAGCAGGTCCATCACGTCCGCGGCGTCGGCTTGGTCCAGGACCGTGAAGTCGGGGGACAGGCCCAGGGGCCGACCGGCCAGGCGGAGCAGCCGGTTCGCGACCGCGTGGAACGTGCCGCCCCAGACCCGCTCGGCCTCGGGCCCCGCGGTCAGGTGGGCGGCGCGGGCGAGCATCGCCCGCGCCGCCCGCCGGCTGAACGTCAGCAGCAGGATCCGCTCCGGCGGGACGCCGGAGCGGATCAGGTGCGCCACCCGGGCGGCGAGCGTCATCGTCTTGCCGGTCCCGGCGCCCGCCACGATCAGCAGGGGGCCTTCGCCGTGGGTGGCGGCGGCGAGCTGCTCGGGGTTGAGGTCGGCCTCGAACACGTGTTCGAGAAGGATAGGCGCATCCGCCGGCGGGGTCGAGCACCCGGTCCGGGCGTACGATGCGGCCGTGTCCCGACGGGCTCGCGGACGGTTCGTCCGGATCGTCCTGGTGGTCGCGGCCGGGTTCGGGCTGTGGCTCGCCGGGATCGCCGACGAACGGTTCGACGCGGTGGCGGTGCAGGCCCAGCGGTTCGACCTGCGGCTGTACCTGGCGACGGTCACCCCGATCGTGATCGCGGGGGCCTGCGCGACGGCCGCGGTTCGCCACCCTTGGAGAGCCGCGGCGTTCGGGTGGCGCGTGGTGTGGTTCGTGCCGGTCTTCCTGCTGCCGGCGATCCACCTCGCCCTGCTGCGCTGGGCGCCGCAGCTCGGCTGGGATGATCCCGGCTGGCTCTTCGCGTACCGGTGGTTCGACGGCGCGACCGCGGTCGCGGCCGGGGCCGCGCTGGCCGGGGCCGCGATCGGCTGCGGCCCGGGCGCCGGACGGAGCGACCCGGGCTGAGGGGATGGAGCCCGGGCGACCGCGCTCGTATGCTGCGCGGATGTCCGACGGACCGAGGATCCGGGTCCTGCGCGACGGTCCGTACGAGGTGATCGGGGCGCCGCTCGCTCGCACCGGGCAGGTCGAGACCGAGTACGGCGAGCCGGTCGACTACGAGCCGCTCGAGCCGCTCGAGGTCGGCGCACGCTATCGCCTCTGCCGGTGCGGGAACTCCTCGACGAAGCCGTTCTGCGACGACACGCACGAGGACGGGTTCGACGGCACCGAGGTCGCCGACCGCGGTCCTCGGGCGGCGAGGGCGTCCACGTGGCCCGGCGTGGGCGTCGTCATGACGGACGACTACTCGCTGTGCACCCAGGCCGGCTACTGCGGAGACCGGTTCACGCGCGTGTGGGAGATGATCGACGAGACCGAGGATCCGTCGGTCCGGGAACGCCTGCAGCGCATGGTGTCCCTGTGCCCGTCAGGACGGCTCGCGTACGCCCCGGCCCCGGACGAGCCGGACGTGGAGCCGGCGTTCGAGCCGCACGTCGCGCTCTGCCGCGACGGTCCGATCCTCGTGCGCGGGGGCATCGCGCTGGAGTCGGAGGACGGGGAGCCCTACGAGGTCCGCAACCGGGTCGCGCTCTGCCGCTGCGGTCGTTCGAGGAACAAGCCGTTCTGCGACGGGACCCACAAGCGCGTCGGCTTCCGCGAGGGCTGAGCGCTCCACGCGCCGTCCGCGCGGCGGACGTGCCGGATCAGACCTTCGTCAGGCCGAGCTCCTCCAGCACCCGCGCGGGCACCGTGTGGCAGTACGGGGTGTGCCCGTTCCGCCCGTAGTAGTCCTGGTGGTAGTCCTCCGCCGGGTAGAACGTGACGAGCGGGCGGATCTCGGTCGCGATGGGCCGGTCGAACCGCGTCCGGGCGCGCTCGCGCGAAGCCTCGGCCGCGACCCGCTGCCCCTCGCTCTCGGTGAAGATCGCGCTGCGGTACTGGTCGCCGACATCGGGACCCTGCCGGTCGACCTGGGTGGGGTCGTGCATCGCCCAGAAGACCTCGAGCAGCTGGTCGTACGTAACCCGCTCGGGGTCGAACCCCACCCGGCACACCTCCGCGTGTCCGGTCGTGTGCGAGCACACCTGTTGGTACGTCGGGTTCGGCGTGGTCCCGCCCGCGTACCCGACCTCGACCGACGTGACGCCGGGTACCCGCCGGAACACGTACTCCACGCCCCAGAAGCATCCCGCGCCGACGGTCATCGTCTCGGTCGCCATCCCGTCTCCTTCGTCCGCTCCTACCGCCATCATCTCCCGGTGAGGCCCGAACGTCGCGTGGGTTCTGGGCCGGACGGGACGTTCCCTCGCCGGCGTCGCCGCTGGTAGGCTCCGCCATCTCAGGTTGAACGGAGATTCAAACCCATGCCCTCGAACATCTACGACGCGATCGTGGTCGGCGGCGGACACAACGGGCTGGTGGCGGCGGCCTACCTCGCGAAGTACGGGGCCAGGGTCGCCGTGCTCGAGAAGCGCCACAAGACCGGCGGGGCCGCCGACACGATGGAGCCCTGGCCGGACGAGCTCCCGGGCGTGAAGGTCAACACCCTCAGCTACACGATGTCGCTGATGCCGCCGTCGGTCAGGCGCGACCTGCGGCTCGAGCGGCACGGCTTCAAGCTCCTGCCGCTCGGCCAGGGCTACCTGCCGATGCGCGGGGGAGGGTCGATCGTCCAGGCCGAGGACGACGCGAAGACGCGCGCGTCGATCGAACGCCTGTCGAAGAGGGACGCGGATGCCTACGAGGCGTTCTACGCGTGGATCGCGCGGATCGCAGACATCCTGGGGCCGCTGCTGATGCAGACGCCGCCGAGGCTCGGCTCGACGAAGCCGAACGACCTGCGCGACGTCGCTCAGCTCGGCTGGACGCTGCGCAAGCACGTCGACGAGCGGACGGTCGCCGACGTCACCCGCCTGTTCACGATGAGCGCGACGGACCTGCTGGAGCGCTGGTTCGAGACCCCGGAGATGAAGGGGTTCATGGCCGTCAACGGCATCATCGGGACGTGGGCCGGCCCCGACGCGCCCGGCACCGCCTACGTGTTGATGCACCACTCCGTCGGCGACATCGGAGACGGCGAGGTGGCGAGCTGGGGGTTCGTCGAGGGCGGCATGGGCGCCGTCGCCGCGGCGTGCGAGTCGTCCGCGCGGTCGTTCGGCGCCGAGGTGCGGACCGACGCGGCCGTCGAGCGGATGCTGACGGTGAACGGCCGGGTCCGCGGCGTCGCGCTCGCGGACGGCGAGGAGCTGCTGGCCCCGATCGTGATCACGACGTGTCATCCCAAGATCGCGTTCCTTCGCCACCTCGACCCCGCCGAGCTCCCGGAGGGGTTCGTCGACGACATCCGGCACTGGAGGACGCGCAGCGGCACGGTGAAGATCAACCTCGCGATCGCCGAGCTGCCGACGTTCACCGCCGACCCGGACTTCGACCCCGAGATCCACGGCGGCGCGATCCAGAGCCTCGACGACATCGAGCAGCTCGAGGAGGCGTACCAGGACGCGCGGTTCGGGCAGGCGGCGCGGCGGCCGTTCAGCGACACCGAGATCCCGAGCGTCGTCGACACCACGCTCGCGCCCGAGGGGATCCACACGGTCTCGATGTTCAGCCAGTGGGTGCCCGCCGCATGGGCGGACGACGAGGACGACCACGCGTCCGAGCTCGAGGCGTACGCGGACCGGCTGATCCAGCGGTTCGACGACGTCGCCCCCGGGTTCAAGGGCTCCGTGCTGGCCAGGCAGATCATCGGTCCGAAGCAGATGCAGGAGGGCTGGGACCTGATCGGCGGCAACATCTTCCACGGCGAGCTGACCGTGGATCAGCTGTTCCACCTGCGGCCCGCGGTCGGCTACGCGGACTACCGGACGCCGATCTCGGGTCTCTATCAGGCCTCCAGCGCGACCCATGCCGGCGGCGGCGTCACCGGGATGCCCGGCCACCACGTCGTGCGCGAGATCCTGAAGGACAAGCGCGCCCGCAAGCGCGGACGGTAGCGTCGCCGTGAACCCCGCGGCCGGCGCATCGCGCGCACGCGTGCGGTAGCGTCGGCACGTCGCCGTCCCGCGCGGCGCCGGGGGGAGCGATGTCCGAGGTCGAACGCGCCGACGGGATGCCGTCCCCACCCGCGCGCGGCCCGCTCCGGTGGCTCCCCGGTCTCTCCACGCTCGCGCGGTATCGCGCGGCGTGGCTGGGTCGTGACGTCGCGGCCGGGCTCGTCCTGACCGCGGTCCTGATCCCGGTCGGCATGGGGTACGCGCAGGCCGCGGGCCTGCCGGCGATCACGGGCCTGTACGCGACGATCCTCCCGCTGGTCGCGTACGCGCTCGTGGGGCCATCGCGCATCCTGGTGCTGGGCCCCGACTCCTCGCTCGCGCCGCTGATCGCGGCCGTCGTGGTCCCGCTCGGCGCCGGGGACCCGGAGCGGACGCTCGCGCTCGCGGGGATGCTCGCGATCCTCACCGGGGTGCTGTGCGCCGCGGCGGGGGTGGCGCGGGTGGGGTTCGTCACGGACCTGCTGTCGGAGCCGATCCGGTACGGCTACCTCGACGGCATCGCGCTGACGGTGATCGTCGGGCAGCTCCCGAAGCTGCTCGGGTTCTCCACCGACGCGGAGGGGCTGTTGCCGGAGACCTGGGCGTTCGTCCGCGGCGTGCTCGACGGCGACACCGTACCGGCCGCGCTCGCGATCGGCGTCGCGTCGCTCGTCCTGATCCTCGTCCTGCGTCGGATCGCCCCCGGGGTGCCCGGGGTGCTGCTGGCCGCGCTGCTCGGGATCGCGGCCGTGTCGGCGTTCGGGCTGGCGGACGAGCTCGCGGTGGTCGGCGTCCTGCCGCGTGGGTTCCCGCCGTTCACGGTGCCCAGGGTTCAGGCCTCCGACCTGTGGGACCTGGCGCTCGGCGCCTTCGGCATCGCGCTGGTGGCCCTCGCGGACACGAGCGTGCTCTCCCGGACGCTCGCCGCGCGGAGCGGCGCGAGGTCGACCCGAACCAGGAGCTGCTCGCCCTGGGCGTCGCGAACGCGGCGGCCGGTCTGTTCCAGGGGTTCTCGATCAGCGCCAGCGCATCCCGGACGCCCGTGGCGGTCTCGGCGGGCGCGCGGACGCAGCTCGCCCCCCTGGTCGGCGCGGTGGCGATCGCCCTGATGCTGCTGTTCGCGCCCGGGCTCGTCCGCAACCTGCCGCAGGCGGCCCTCGCGGCGATCGTGATCACGGCGGCGATGTCGCTGATCGAGGTCCGCGCCGCGCTCCGCCTGTTCCGGATCCGCCGGTCGGAGTTCTTCCTGTTCCTGGGTTCGTTCCTGGGGGTCGCGCTGCTGGGGGTGCTGCGGGGGATCTTCGTCGCCATCCTGCTGGCGCTCGGCAACTTCATCCGGCGGGCATGGCGGCCGCACGACGCCGTGCTCGGACGGGTGGACGACCTGAAGGGGTACCACGACCTCGAGCGGTTCCCGCGGGCGCGCACGATCCCCGGGCTCCTGCTGTACCGGTTCGACGCGCCGCTGTTCTTCGCCAACGCCGCCACCTTCCGGCGCCGGATCCTCGAGCTGTCCGGCGCGCATCCGGACGTGCGGTGGATCGTCGTGGCGGCCGAGGCGATGACCGACGTGGATGTGACGGCCGGATCGGTCCTTCGCCAGCTCCTCGACGAGCTCGAGCGCTCCGGCGTCGAGCTGGCGTTCGCCGAGTTGAAGGACCCGGTGAGGGATCGCCTGCGGCGGTACGGGTTGGAGGAGCGGATCGGCCGGTCCCGCTTCTTCCCGACGCTCGGCACGGCGGTCGGCGCCTACCTGCGCGCCTCGGGGACCGACTGGATCGACTGGGAGGAGCGCGGCCGGGGGTCCTAGGTCCTCCGACGGCGTCCGTCCGGGGGACCCGCCCCCTCATCCGGGGGCGCGGCGAATCGGCCGGCGCCCCGATGGTTCAGGACGCCCCGGCTGCCTAGCGTGACGTCACCCCACGGGGAGAAGGGGAGCCTGGATGCGGCAGTGGGAGCTGGTCGGGATCACCGACCGGGAGTGGATCCCTCCTAAGGACCCGCCGGCGACACCGATCGCGGCGGAACGGGTGCGGGCGGCCGACGAGCTCGGCGACCTGCCCGAGGTCCTGTGGTCCACCGACGCCGCCCTCCGCGTCACGTCGGCGACGACCGTCGCCGCGGTGATGCTCGGCTCCCCCGTCCCGCTCGAGGGGCGCAACCTGCTCGAGGTGTTCGGGCTGGAGGGGGCCGGAGCCGGCGTCGTCGCCGCGCACGTGGAGGCTCTGTGCGGGAGGCAAGCCGCGTTCACGGTGGACCTCGACGACAGCACCATCCGCTGCCGGGCGGTCCCACTCCGCGGCGATGAGGACACGGTCGCGGGCACGATCTGCGTGGGGATCCACGAGATCGCTCGCCCGGACTTGACCGTGGTCGACGATACCGAGCCGATCCGCGTCGCTTGACAGCGCTCCCCGGCGCTATCCCCCGAACGACGCGACGGCCTCGAGGATCCGTGCGACCTCCTCGTCGCCGTGCGCTGCCGACAGCGTCCACAGCTCGTACCCCGAGGGCGGGAGCATCACGCCCCGGTCGAGCAGGTGGTGGAACAGGCGTGCGTAGCGCGCGTGGTCGGCCGCCTTCGCGTCCTCGAAGTCACGCACCGGCCGGTCGGTGAAGTACACGCTGAACAGCGACCCGGCTCGGCCGATCGTCGCCTCGATGCCCGCGCCGGCGAACGCGTCCGCGAGCCCGCCGGCCAGTCGAGCGGCGGTCGCGTCCAGGTGCGGGTACGGATCGAGGTCCTTCGCGAGGTCGAGCGTGGCGATCCCCGCCGCGACCGCGACGGGGTTCCCGCTCAGGGTTCCCGCCTGGTACACGGGCCCCGCCGGCGCCAGGTGCTCCATCACGTCGCGGCGGCCGCCGAACGCGGCGCACGGGAGGCCGCCTCCCATGACCTTGCCGAGCGTCGTCAGGTCGGGCACCACGCCGTACCACGACTGCGCTCCCGCGTACGCGATGCGGAACCCCGTGATCACCTCGTCGAAGATCAGGAGCGCGCGGTGCTCGGTGCAGAGGTCCCGAAGGCCCTGAAGGAAGCCGGGCTCGGGCGGGACCACCCCCATGTTCGCCGCGACCGGCTCGACGATCACGGCCGCGATCGCTTCACCGCGCGCTGCGAAGACTGTCCGAACCGCCCCGAGGTCGTTGTACGGCGCCGACACCGTGTCCCTGGCCGCGCCCTCGGTGACCCCGAGGATCCGGGGATCCTTCCGAAGGTCGCGACACCGCTGCCGGAGCTGCCCGCGAGCAGCACGTCCGCGTGGCCGTGGTAGCAGCCGTCGAACCGGACCAGCAGGTCCTGGCCCGTGAACCTGGCGCGGCCAGTTTGATCGCGCTCATCGTCGCCTCGGTGCCGCTAGAGACCAGGCGGACCTGGTCGATCGACGGGAGGGCTGCGACGATCTCCTCGGCGAGCGCCCACCTCGAGCTCCGTCGGCGCGCCGAACGACGTCCCGCGCCGTGCGGCGTCCACGGCCGCGTCGACGACCTCCGGACGGGCGTGGCCGAACAGCAGCGCGCCCCACGACTGCACGAGGTCGACGTAGCGGTTCCCGTCCACGTCCACGACGTACGCGCCCTCGCCGCGCTCCAGAACAGAGGGGTGCCGCCCACCGCGGCAGGCCGCGCGAACGGGTGAGCTCACGCCACCCGGGATGACCGTTCGGGCCTGGGCGAACAGCGCCTCCGACAGGCTCACTCGCCCACCGGCCAGTGCTCGACCTCGAGCCCATCGGGAAATCCTGGGTTGCCTCCGTGGCGAGGCGGCCCAAGCTCGATCGCTGTGGCCGCGATCAGGCAATCGGCCTGCGTTGGGCGCGAAGTCCCGCGCTGGCGGTACCGTCGTCGCCAGTACCCGGCCAAGCAACCTTCAGGGCATCCCATGGGCGAGACCGACAAGCCCTGAAGCAGGTCGGTCGCGGCCTCTGACTCCCGACGCGCAGTCCGTTCGTCAGTTCCTCGATGGAGACGGCGCAGACGAACGGCTGGTCACCTCTCGGTTCGAGTCCACCGAGGCGCTCATCGCGAGCGGCCGTCCCCAGAACGTCCACGAGCACCGTGGTGTCGAGCAGGACCCGGGTCCCAACGCTGCCTCAGCCGACGCGGCGGGGGTCGGCGCGCTGTCGCTGGTCGTGAACCCACTTCGCGAGGTCCTCGTCCCATTCGTGACCTTCATCCGCGATCGCTCCGTACGCGGAACGGATCTTCTGCCATCTGACACGCCGATCGAGCTCTTTGCGGATGGCCCCCTGATGAACCCGCTACGCCCGCGCGGGCCGACCTGTTCGTCGAGCTCGCGAACGAGCCTGTCATCGAGATGGACGAACGCGCATGACCCACGATAGCACACCGAAGTGCAAGTCCCAGCTTGAACACCCTCGCGACTCCCGTATAAGGCTGGATGTCGATCTGGTCGATCGGTCGAGGCAGAACTTCGTTGCTCCTCGGGTCCCGGATGCGGTCCAGAGTCGCCATCCGCCGGGCGGAAGCTATTCGACGTGGCCGAGCATGCGCCCATCCGGCGAGCGCGGCCGGGTCCTCCGCGTCGAGCTTCACCTTGCGCCGCGAGCGCCATGACCCGCCCTAGCCCGTAGCTCAGCCAGTCGGCGCCGCGTCCCGCGCGTGGTACGTGGAGGATCAGGTCCCGCGCCGGCGCGCCGCATCGCGGTGAGGGATCTCCAGCACGACGCGGCGCTCGTCGATCTGGCCGCTGGCGGCCGCGGCCTTCATCATCGCGTACTCGCCGCTCACGTGGTACGCGGCGACCGGGAAGCCTGTCGCGTCCTTCCCCGCACGGCGATCACGTCCAGGTAGGGCAGGGCCGGCTTCACCATCACGACGTCGGCGCTCCTCGTCGATGTCCGCGCGATCTCGCGCAGAGCCTCGT
Source organism: Actinomycetota bacterium (assembly GCA_046330185.1). Classification (GTDB taxonomy): domain Bacteria; phylum Actinomycetota; class UBA4738; order UBA4738; family HRBIN12; genus DATBLY01. The sequence goes on along the minus strand of JAXLTF010000006.1, from coordinate 137,972 downwards.
CGGCGTTCGCCGGGTCCTGCTGGTAGCCGCTGCGGTCGCCGAACCGCGGGGCGCACTCGGCCGCGTCGCGGAACGGCCCGTACAGCGCGCTCGCGAACTTCGCCGCGTACGCGATGATCCCGACGTCCTGGAAGCCGTCGCCGTCGAGGGCGTCGCGGATCGCGCCGACCTGCCCGTCCATCATCCCGCTCGGGCCCACGAGGTGCGAGCCGGCCTCCGCCTGCGCCAACGCGATCCGTCGGTACCGCTCGAGCGTGCGGTCGTTATCGACCTCGCCGCGATCATCCAGGACGCCGCAGTGTCCGTGGTCGGTGTACTCGTCCAGGCAGAGGTCGGCGATCACGACGACGTCCTCGCCGAGTTCCTCCCGGAGCGCCCGGAGGGCGCGCTGGGCGATCCCCTCGGGGTTCCACGCCTCCGAGCCCTCGGGGTCCTTGCGCTCGGGCACGCCGAAGAGCATCAACGCGGGCACGCCGGTCGCGGCGATCTCCGACGCGGTCTTCCGCAGCGACTCCAGGGTGTGCTGCGCCTGGCCGGGCATCGACGAGATCGGGAGCGGCTCGTCGATCCCCTCCTTCACGAACAGCGGCGCGATCAGGTCGCCGGCGTCGAGCTCCGTCTCGCGGACCAGCGCGCGCAGCGCGGGGGTCCGGCGCATCCGTCGCGGTCGCTGCCGGGGGAAGGCCATGCCCGATGCTACCCGTTCGGTCTCGCCCGCCGACATCTCCTGGAACCGGTGCGGGCGTCGGCGGCCCGAGCGAAGATGATCGAAGGACGACGACCCGGGAGGAGACCGGCATGGCGGTACCGGCGAGGATCAACATCGTGACGCTCGGTGTCCAAGATCTGGATCGTGCCGCGGCGTTCTACGGCGCGCTCGGATGGCGACGGTCGGAGGCCTCGAACGACGAGATCGTCTGGTTCGTGACGGCGGGCTCCGTCCTGGGGCTGTTCCCGTTCGAGCACCTCGCCGAGGACGCCGCGCTCGGGCCCGTGCGCGGCGCCGGGTTCGGCGGCATCACGCTGGCGATCAACGTCGCGACGGAGGACGAGGTGCAGCCCGCCCTCGACGCCGCCGCCGCGGCCGGGGGCCGGATCCTGAAGCCGGCCACCCGTGCCGACTGGGGCGGCCTGTCGGGCTACTTCGCCGATCCCGACGGCTACCCGTGGGAGATCGCCTGGAACCCGTTCTTCCCGTTCGACGAGGCCGGTCTGCTGGTCATGCCCTGACCGGCTCGCGCTACGCGCGGCGGCGGGCCAGGGCGCGCTCGACTCGACGACGCCGTCGAGCGTGTGGGGCACGGGGGCGACGGCGTGGACGCTCAGCCCGTGATCGCGCGCGCCTCGCGCGCGGTCACGGGCCCGATGCACACCACGCGCGGGTCGCCGCGGACCGCGCCGACCACCCCCACGAACCCGCGCACGGTCAGAGGCGCTCGTGAACGTGATCGCGTCGACCCGGCCCGCGCGCAGGAGCGCGCGCCTCCGCCGGCAACGAACGCGCCATCGCCGTGCGGTACGCATCGACGCGGGTCGGCGTCCATCCCTTGGCCGCCAGGGCGTCCTCCAGGCCGGGCGGCGCGATGTCGGCCCGGGCGCAGAGCACGCGGCCCTCGCCGCGCGGGAACGCGCGGGCGAGGGCCGCGGTCGTGAACGTCTCCGGCCGAAGCTCCGCATCCCGCCGCGACCAGCGGCGGTAGGCGCCCGCGGTACCGTCCCCGATCGCCGCCACGCCCGCCCTCACGTCCGTGGGCGTGCGCATCCGCGCCTCGAGCATCGCGACGGTTCGGGGGCTCGTGAGCACCAGCCAGGCGAACCGACCGGCGGCCAGGTCGGCGAGCGCGCGTCCGCCGCGGGAGCGAGCCGGTGCGATCCGGATCGCGGGCGCCCGCACGGCCCGCGCGCCGCGTTCGAGCGGCGCGCGAGGGCGTCGGCCTCGTCCTCGGACAGGTGACCAGCACGATGCGCCCGCGAGGGCGCCGCCGCGGGACGGCACGGGCGGCTGGCCCTCTGCGTGGAGGGTCGGAGCCACCTCGGCGAGGATCGCCTCGGCTCCCTGGACGATCAGGCCTTCGTCCACCTGCTCGGCGGCCTCCTCGGCGAAGCGCGCCTCGGCGCTCGCCCGAAGGATCGATCGCGCCGTCGGTCGTCGCGACGACCGCCGTGAGGTGGAGCCCGTGCTCGGCGATGGCGAACGCCCCCAACGGCAGGGCGCAGCCGCCGAGGCGCCACATCACCGAGCGCTCGGCATCGAGGGCCTGGTGGCTGTGCGGGTCGTCGACAGCGGCGAGCGCGTCGAGGACGACCACATCGTCCTCACGACATTGAACGGCGAGCGCGCCCTGGCCCGGCGCCGGCACCATCACGTCGAGCTCGAGCGCGTGGGTGTTCGCGGGATGCAGCCCTAGTCGTGCCAGTCCCGCGGCTGCCAGCACCGCGGCGTCGACCTCGCCCGCCTCCAGCTTGCGCAGGCGTGTTCCGACGTTGCCCCGCAGGTCCACGAACGCGATCCCCGGGAACGCGGCGAGCAACTGCGCGCGTCGTCGCACGCTGGCCGTGCCGACCGCCGCGCCGGCAGGCAGCACGCCTTCCTCCCTCAGGACCAGGACGTCCGAGGGGTCGGCCCGCGTCGGCACCGCGCCGATCGCGAGACCGTCCTCGTCCTCGGCGGGCAGATCCTTCGCCGAATGCACCGCGAGGTCGAGCCGCTCCTCGAGCAAGGCGTCGACGATGGCATCGGTCCACAGGCCCTTGAGGCCCGCCGGGGGCTCGGCGATCCTGGGCACGTCCTCGTCGCCGGCGGTCGCCATCGGGACCAGCTCCGCGTCCACGCCGCGCTCGGCCAACCGGCCACGGACCTCCTCGGCCTGTGCGAGCGCGAGCGGTGACCTTCGGGTGCCGATCCGCAGACCGGTCACGACGCGTCGGGATCGATGCCCAGCAGCTCGGCGAGCAGCCGAGCGTGCGCGCGCTCGGTCTCGGGCTCGGAGCGCTCCTTGAGCTCGACCATCGGATCGTGGAGCAGCTTCGCGGCGACCCCCCGGGCGATGGCCTCGACGGCCGCCCGCTCGTCGGGGCTCAGATCCGTGAGCCTCGACCCCTGCCGGTCGAGCTCGCCCCGGACGATCCGCTCGCCGCGCTCGCGGATCGCCCGGATCAGCGGCGCCAGGGCGTCGGCGTTGCGCCGCACGACGTACCGGTGCACCTCCTCGCTGACGATCGCGTGGCCCCGTGCGAGCTCCTCGGCGGTCGCCCCCCTCTGTTCGGCCACCCGGGTCCTCAGCGCCGCGGTATCGATCACGTGAACCCCCGGGAGCGCCGACACCTCGGGCTCAACGTCGCGCGGCACCGCCAGATCCACGAGCACGAGCGGCCTGCCCCCGCGCCGGGCGATCGAACGACGCACGTCATCGACCCGGATCACGGTCCCCGGTGCGTTGGTGGCGGTGACGATGAGGTCGGCGTGCTCGAGCGCGTCGGGCAGGCCGTCCAGATCCCCGTGTCCCGATCCCGTACGGGCCGCGAGCGCCCGGGCCCGTTCGACCGAGCGATTCAGGATCCGCAGGCGGCCGGCGCCGCGATGCCTGAGCTGCCGCACGGCGAGCGAGGCCATCTGACCGGCGCCGATGACGACCGCGTAGCTCCCGTCGATGCCGCCGCTCACCTCGGCCGCCAGGTCGGTCCCGATCGCGACGTACGCATCCGGCGCGGCTCCCAGCGTCGTCTCGTTGCGTACACGCCTTCCCGTCCGTCCGGCCGCATGGAAGAGCCCGCTCAGCGCCGGGCCCGCGGCGCCCTCGCGCTCCGCGCGGCGGATCGCCTCGCGGACCTGCGACCCGATCTGCGTCTCGCCGACGACCATCGAGTCCAGTCCGGCGGCGACCGCGAACAGGTGCTCGGCGGCGTCGCGCTCCCAGTGCGCGTACATGGGCTCGGCGAGGTCGTCGGGCTCGACCTCGCGCGCCTCGGTCAGGAAGCGCTTCACGGCCCGGAAGCCCGCGTGATAGCTAGGGACGCTCGCGTAGACCTCCACGCGGTTGCACGTGGACAGGATCACCGCCTCGTCGATCGCGTCGGCCTCTAGCGCCCGCCGGTACGCCTTCGCGAGGTCGTCGTCGGCGAACGCGAGTCGCTCCAGCAGCTCGATCGGCGCGCTCCGGTACGAGATCCCGAGGTTGAGGACGGCCATCGTGAGGTGACCGAGTCTAGGCGAACCGCAACGGGTCGAACGGGGCGGGGTCGAAGGGAGGCTCCCGGCCGAGGACCAGCGCGGTCACGAGGTCGGCGGTGCCGCCTCCCAGGAGCACGCCCTCGGATCCGTGGCCGGTGGCGACGACGAGCCCGTCGAGCACCGGTCCGATCATCGGTCGGTCGTCGGGGGACAGTGGCCTCACGCCCCACCAGGATGAACGGACCTCCGCGTCGGCGAGCGCGGGCACCAGATCGATCGCGTCCGCCACCTGATGGCGGGGGACGGAGGGGTCGGCCGGCTCCGGGCCGATCGCCGGCTCGCGGGACGAGCCGACCAGGATCGAGCCGTCGGGGTGCGGGTTGAGGAGCGCTCCGCCGACCGAGCGCAGGCCCTCGTCCGCGAAGGCGCGGCCCGTCGGGGCGTCCGCCCCTCCGGTCCGCCAGTCGCTCTCGCGCCAGCCCGCCCGCTCGACCAGCCTGTGGACGAGCGGACCGGGGGGACGCATCCGGACGATCCACCCTCGCGCGGGCCGACCGGCATCCGATCCCCAGCGGGTCGAGCAGCGCGTTCGACCAGGGACCGGCGGCCAGGACCACCGCATCCGCGGCGATGCGCCCGTCGTCGGTCACGACGCCGAGGGCGCGGCCCCCGGCGACGTCTACGGCGCGCACCGTCAGGTGATGGCGTACCGCCGCGCCGGCCTGGGCCGCGAGCAGCGCGAGCCCGACCGTGAGCGCCGCCGGGTCCAGCCGCCACCCGCCGTCGTCCAGCCACCCGCGTTGCGCCTCGGGTGATATCGCGGGCTCGAGGGCGAGGACCTCGTCGCGATCGAGCGGCCGGGCGCGGCCGCCCGCGGGAGGTTCGGCGTCGTCGTCGAACCCCACCAGCAGGTGCCCGACCGGCTCCGGATCGAGCCACACCGGGAGCGGGGCGCGAGCGGCCGCCTCCCGGTAGCGGGCGAGCGAGGGCTCGTAAGAGCGGGCGGTTGCCCGGAATGTCCGGCTCGACGAGCCAGCCCCTGGTTCCGCCCCGAGGCTCCGGCCGCCAGCTCGTCGCGCCTCGGTCAGCGTGACCGCGGCGCCCCTCGACGGCGAGCGAGTGGGCGCAGGCCGCCCCGATGATCCCGCCCCCCACCACCACGACGTCCGGCACCCACCGAGCCTACCCTCGGACGTCGCCGCCGGCGTCGCGGCGCCTCTAGGATGGGCGGCGGAGACGTGCCTGAGTGGCCGAAAGGAGCCGCCTGCTAAGCGGTTAGGGGGTGTTGAGCTCCCTCCCGGGTTCGAATCCCGGCGTCTCCGCCAGACATGACTGCGGTTCAGGCTTACTCACCGGAGCTTGACGCTTCGCATCCATGTCCGGCCTGGAGTCGAAAGGGATGACCGCTCAGACTGGGACTGCACGGCACTTCTGAGAGTTGGACCATCCCCCGTGCAACCAACGACATCGTGGTTGAACGAGCGGTGGTTAGCATCGACGATTCGATCATGGCCCGAACGGTGTCATTCGAGTTGCAGGCGCGCGGGATAAGCGGTGTCTTTGGTGACGATGGCGGAGAGTGGTCACATCACCGAACTCCGTGCCTCACGCCTGTCTGCTACTGCCCCGGAGGGCGAGGCTACTGACCCCGCTGCCCGTCCCCTGATGACCGGATCCCGACGGCGATCACTTCCCTCTTGAGAAGCAGCGTGGCGGGCACCTCGTCCCAGAGAACGTCCGTCTGGCGCACAAGAGATGCAACGCCGCGAGTAGGGTCCGCGGACGTGGTGTACGAACGATCCCCTGAAGGTCGTTGAACGAGAAGACCACCGCGTCATCCTCAACGAGATCTGGAAGGAACTCGGGGAGGAGGAGCACGGTGGTCGAAACCACGATGGACGGTCTTTCGTGGCTGCGCAAGCAGGTCGAGCAGGCCGACACGCATCTGCTGCGGAGATGCAGAAGGTCTTCGCCGAGCGTCTGATGGCCGAGAGGCCGATGCGATCTGCGGCGCCGCCTACGGCGAGCGCTCCGATGAACGGGTGAACAGGCGCAACGGCTACCGCGCCAGACCCTGGGACACCCGCACCGGCACGATCGACCTGCAGTTGCCGAAGCTGCGGCAGGGCAGCTACTTCCCCGACTGGCCTCCTCGAGCCGCGCTCGGCGCGCCGAGCGCGCGTTCGTCCAGGTAGTGGTCGAGGCCTACGTGAGGGGCGTGTCCACGCGCCGTGTCGAGGGCCTGGTGCGTCACCTCGGTCGAGCGCATCTCCAAGTCCCGGGTCTCGCAGATGGCCAAGGAGCTCGATACCGCGGTCGAGGCCTTCCGCAGCCGTCCGCTGGACGGCGGCCCCTTACACCTACCTCTGGCTCGATGCGCTCAACGAAGGTCCGCGAGGGTGGCCATCGCCAACATCGCCTGCGTGGTCGCCACCGGTGTGAACGCGGCCGGAGCACGGGAGACCTTGGGCCTCGACCTGTCAACCTCCGAAGACGGGGCGGGCTGGACCGCGTTCCTGCGTGGCCTCGTGGCTCTCGCGGCCTGTCCGGGGTGCGCCTGGCGACTTCCGATGCCCACCCGGGCCTGGTCGATGCGACCGCCTCTGTCCTTCCCGGATCGTCCTGGCAAAGGTGCAGGACCCACTTCCTGCGGAACCTGTCAATGAAGGTCCCGCTCGGCCGGTCCCCGTCGCGACGATCGTGCGCTCGATCTTCGCCCAGCCTGATGCACCCACGACCCACGCCCAACACTGCAGGGCGATCGAGCAGCTCGCCGAGCGGTTCCCGGCCGCGGCCGAGATGCTCGCGGACGCCGGGCCGGACATCTTGGCCTTCACCTCGTTCCCCAGCCGCACTGGCGCCGATCTGGTCCAACAACCCGCAGGAGCGGTTGAACAAGGAGATCCGCCGCCGCACCGACGTCGTCGGCATCTTCCCCGACCGCGACTCGGCGATCCGCCTCGTCGGCATGGTCCTTTGCGAACAGCACGATGAATGGGCTGTCGTCCGCCGCTATATGAGCCCCGAGTCGCCCAGGAAGGCCCGGCTCGAGGCGATCGAGGGCGAGACCGGCGGACGAGGAGGTGAGGGCGAGCCTGTCGCAGCGAGCTGATGGTCAGGATGACGCTGTGGAGTTACACCCTGACGGACCCGGCCCGGCCGCGTCCCGTCAAGTGGTTGAGATTCGTCACCGCCATCCTCGCGTCTCACGCGGTCGCAGCGAGTAGTTCCTTCGGGTCCTCACCTCCTTCGAGTTCGTCGACCCGGACCATCGAACTGATCGAGAAGTAGCGGCGCTCCGCCACCTGCCACAATTTCGCTGCTCCAGTTCGGCGAGGAGCGTCACGACCATCCGCATCAGTGAGTCCATCGTCGCCATCCTGACCACGCGCGTCCGGCGCTTCGACCTCCTTGTGCAGCCGCTCGATCGGGTTCGTGGAGTGCAGCCTGCGGCGGTGCTCGCGAGGGAAGTGCATGTGCGCGAGCACGTCTTCGGCCGCATCTTCGAGCAGCTCGGCTGCCCGGGGGAAGCGCGGGCAAAGCATCCGAGCCACCTCGTGCAGCTGGGCCATCGCGGAGGCGCGACCGGGTGCGGAGAACACCGAGCGAACGACCGCGGCCACGGTGTCCTGGGCGCCCTTGGGCACGGTCGAGAGCAGGTTCCGCATGAAGTGGACCCGGCAGCGCTGCCAGGTCGTGCCGGCCAGCACCTTCGCGATCGCCTGGCGGAGTCCCCTCGTGGGCATCGGAGATCACCAGGCGCATCCCCTTCAGGCCTCGCTTCGATCAGGCTCCGTAGGAACGCGGTCCAGAACTGCCATCCTCGCTCTCGGCCGGTCTGCGCACCCCGGCAGGATCGAGCGTTGTCCCTGGTCGTTGACGCCGATCGCGACCACCGTCGCGACCGAGGTGACCCGTCCGGCCTGGCGGACCTTGTGGAAGGTCGCATCGAGCCACGTAGGGTGGGGAGCCCCTCGCCATCGGCCGTGCGAGGAACGTACGACCTTCCTCGTCGAGGCTCTTGCGCATCCTGGACACCTCGACCTCGAGATCCCGTCGATCCCGAGCGCTCACGAGGTCGTCGACCTTGCGGGTGGACACCCTTCACGTAGGCCTCACCACGACCGCATGCAGCGCCTTCGCCTGCCGGCGGGGCTCGAGCAGAGAGGGGAAGTAGGCGCCGGCGGTGACCTTGGTGATCTTGAGCTCGATCGTGCCGACCCGGGTGTCCCAGGTCCGCGTCCGATAGCCGTTGCGATACGCGGTGCGCTCGGAGCTCCGCCTGTAGGGGGCTGCACCGATCTGGGAGGAGACCTCCGTCTCCATCACCGCCTGGGCGAGCACCCGAACACCGTCACGCAGCGCATCCACGTCGGTTTCCTCGAGCAGCTTGCTGACGAACGACGTGATGTCCATCCTGGGTGTGGCCACCGTCCCTCCTCGGCCATTGACTGTGCTGTCGTTGAGGATGGCGGTGGCCATCTACGTCACGGGTATTTCCACCCCGCATCTTCACCCCGAAAGTCCACCACGTCTCGGGACGCTAACGATGCAACAGGCTCGCCTCTGGAACGAGCCCAGGCCACGTGAAGCAGCAGAGCAAGGCGAGTGAAGAGAAGGAAAGCTGGCTCCACGAACACCCAGGGATGAAGCCCTCGGCTGCTGAGGCCCTCTGGGTGCGGACGCGCAGGGAAGCTGGCTTGGGAGGATACGAGAAGGATCTCTCGCCGGAGCCGTAGCTGACTACCGCCTAGGCGACGGGCGTTCAGTCCAACCCATGCACGTACTCGGACATCCGGCGGTTCCGCGCCTCCACGAAGCGGCTCGCGTTCCGCCGGTAGTCCTGATACGCCTCTTCGGTCGAAGGAAACGGTGACTCGTCGAAGTCGTCGAAAGGCAACCAGAACCTCACCGCGGACGAGTCACCGGATACGAGGTCCTGCAAGAGGAAGAAGTCGGTGTATCCCGTGAAGTTCACGAACAGATCAAGGAAGTCCTCGTAGAGGACAAGCACCTCGGCGAGAGGGTTGTCCTGGCGCAGGTAGTGCAGCCGTATGCACTCAAGGGTGAGGTCGAATCGGTCGACGATCTTCCTCTTCCGCCCGCGCACCACGTTGATGGTGGGCGTACCGTCCCCTCTGACGGGGGAACAGGATCTTGCCGCCCATCTGACCAGCCAACGTGCGGAATTGCAGCCGCTCGAACTGGGGATGGATGCCAGAACGTCGGCTATCCGCCTTTCGCTTCCATCTGGTCCAGGTCTGCACCATCGAGTCGCTCGTGAGGAAGAACTCCCGGAGTTCTGACTCGTGATGCAGGTACGCACCCGGTCTGGTGTCGTCCAGGTCGAACGGGTCGCCGTTCGGAAGTGTCTTGCTCCAGGAGCTGGTAGGCCCTGAGCGTCGGACTGGTCGCGCCGCGGACCAACTGCGGACCTCCGACAGAGGCCGAAGGGGATCGAACCCGCCGAACTGAGTCACATGACTGCCTGTTCCGAATCGGAAAAACAAGCGATAGCGGGTGGGTCTGACATGGGACGGGGACTCCGTTCCACTCGTCGAGTGAACCCTCGTTCGACCCGCAGCCTCGGTCGCTAAGCGGTTAGGGGGTGTTGAGCCCCTCCCGGGTTCGAATCCCGGCGTCTCCGCTGAACCGGAGACTCGAACCGTTCCGCGGACCTACCCGGAAGCTGCTCTACGGAGGTGGCACGCAGCCGCATCGCGACGACGAGCAGCCCGAGCAGGATGCCCGCACCATCAGCGGCGTGGCGATCCGCTTGATCGCCGCGGCGTCCGCGACCAGGCCGATCACGAAGCCGGCGACGCCCAGGTTGATCGCCCAGAACACCGGTTGGTCCGCCCATGACCACCACGTCCCGGCGCGCGGCCGCCGCCACGAACAGCAGCCCGAAGATCGCGTTCGTGAGGATGCCGATGAAGGTCGTGTGATCGAGCGCGAGCAGCAGCCGGACCGGGGTCGCATCGATGTCCTCGCTGTAGCGCACGATGACGTACCCGAGGATCGCGAGCGCCGGGACCAGGAACAGGATCGAGGCGGCCCCGAACCTCGCCGGCGACGCCAGCGCCCATCCCACCGTCGCGAGTCGCGAACGGTGCCGCACGAGCACGATCGCGACGCCGATCACCTCGAACAGCAGGTTCAGGCCCAGGAGCTGGCATCACGTCGAACAGGATGCCGACCGCGAGGAAGATGCCGGCCGAGAAGAACAACAGCCACGCCTGCCAGCGGCCGCCGCGCGTCATCCCATCGGTGCCCGACCTCCGATCAACCGTTCGTCGATGGCGGCGCTGTAGCGAGGATCAGGTAACTCCACGACCATCATCGCCGGGTGCGCTCCCTGCATGCCGTCGGAGATGTCGATCACGCCGGCGAGCATCAGCCCTGGAGCAGCACCGAGCACGCCGCCGATCACGAGGTTGACCTGCGACAGCAGCATCGAGAGCTTCGGCACGGTGAGCGTCTGACCGCGGCGCAACGCCGAAGGTCCAGACCGCGAACCACGATCGCGGCGAGCATCAGGTGCCCGTGACCGGGCGCAGGCCGGTGAGGTCCCCCCAGAACGTGAGCACGTACGCGACCACGGCGGCGATCGAGCCGTCGCGCAGCAGCCGCGGCAGCCGGTCGGCGCCGGGAAGATCGCCGTGGCCGCGAAGCATCGACAACGGCATCCACCCGAGGGTTCCCGAGTGCACGTGGGCCAGGATGGTGCCGTGACCGAAGTCGACCAGATCGGTGCCGTTCAGATGCCGATCGACACCGTGAAGACGAAGATCGCCATCGCGGCGAAGAGCAGCGGTGTCACGGAGCGAGCAGGCGTCTCGTTCATCTCCCAACGTCTCCTCATCTGCCGGGAGGAGCGTAGACGGGGCCCGGCGCCCGTGCAGCACGCCGAGTCGTCCGATCCCATGGCCAGGCCGCCAAAAGGTCACCCGCCAGACTCGACGGCGGAGACGTGCCTGAGTGGCCGAAAGGAGCCGCCTTGTACGGTTAGGGGGTGCTTGAGCTCCTCCCGGGTTCGATCCCGGCGTCTCCGCTGGCGGGCGATCCCTATCGAAGCCGGGTCGGCCGCGAGCCCCGAGGATCGGGGGGCTCGCGGTTCGTGGTGGTCGATCGATCAGGGAACCGTGACGTCCCGGGTGACGCTGGCGAAGTTCCCCAGCCGTCCGTGACGGTGAGCGTGACCGTGTAGGTGCCCGCCAAGGCGAAGGTGTGGGACGCGTTCGCCGTGGTGCTGTTGGCCGTCCCGTCACCCCAGCTCCAGATGTAGGTCATCGGGTCCCCGTCCGGGTCGGTGGTGCCCGTGCTGGTGAAGCTGCACGCGAGACCTCCGCAGGACGGGGGCTTGATCACGGGGGCCGGCGGCAGGTTGCCCGCCGGCTCCGCGATCGTGACGTCGCGCGTGATGCTCGCGGCGTCCCCCCACCAGTCCGTGACGGTGAGCGTCACCGTGTACGTGCCGTCCGCGGGGAACGTCACCGAGGGCGACGACACGGTGCTCGTCGTCGTCCCGAACCCGAAGGTCCACAGGTAGGTGAACCCGTCCCCGGCCGGATCGTAGGAGCTGACGCCGTAGATCGTGCACGTCCGCACCACGCAGACCACCGGGTTTATCACCGGCGTCGGCGCCACGTTGGTGGCGGGCTCCGCGATCGTCACGTCCCTGGTGACGCTGTTCGAGGCTCCCCACGTGTCCGTGAGCGTGAGCGTGACCGTGTAGGTGCCGTCGGCCGCGTACGTCTTCGTGGGGTTCGCGACGGTGCTCGTCGAGCCGTCCCCGAAGGCCCACAGGTAGGTGAACGCGTCGCCGTCGGGATCCGTCGAGCTCGAGGACGAGAACGTGCACGAACGAGCCGTGCACGCCGGCGACCCGATCACGGCGGTCGGGGCGCCGTTGGTCGGCGGCGCGGTGAACGAGACCTCCCGCGTCGTGCTGCCCACGTTGCCCCACGCGTCGGTGAGCGTCAGGGTCACCGTGTAGGGCCCGTTCGCCGGGAACGTGTGCGACGGAGCCGAGACCGTGCTGGTCGGTGTGCCGTCGCCGAAGTTCCACAGGTACGTGAACGCGTCGCCGTCCGGGTCGGTCGAGCCCGCGCTCGACATGCTGCACACTCGTCCGGTGCACGACGGAGCGTTGATGACCGCGTTCGGCGGCAGGTTGCCCGCCGGCTCACCGATCGGGACGTCCCGGGTGGTGGTCGTCGCGTCGCCCCATGCGTCGGTGACGGTGAGCGTAACCGTGTACGTCCCGTCGGCGACGTACGTGTGGGTCGGGGTCGCGCCCGTACCGGTCGCCGTCCCGTCGCCCCAGTTCCATAGGTACGTGATGGCGTCGCCGTTCGGATCGGACGATCCCGTGCCGAAGAAGTTGCACGCCCGAGCGGCGCAGACCGGGGCTCCGATGACGGCGGTCGGCGGCAGGTTGCCCGCCGGCTCCGCGATCGTCACCACGACGCTCGTGGTCTGGAAGGCGCCCCACCCGTCGGTCACGGTCAGCGTCACGGTGTAGGTGCCGTCGGCCGCGTACGTCTTCGACGTCGAGGTCGAGGTGCTCGTCGTGCCGTCGCCGAAGGTCCACATCCTGGAGATGCTGTCTCCGATGTTCGGATCTGCCGAGGTGGCGCTGGAGAAGTTGCACGTCCGAGCGGTGCAGACCGGCGTGCTGATCACGGAGGTCGGCGGCAGGTTGCCGGCCGGCTCGGTGATCGTGACGATCTGCGAGGTGACCCCGGAGAGGCCGTTCTCGTCCCGCACGGTGAGCGTCACCGTGAAGCTCCCCGGGCTCGTGTAGGTCCTGGTCGGGACCGGCCCCGAACCGTTCCCGTTGCCGAAGCTCCACGAGTAGGTCAGCGTCGCCGGCGTCTCGTCGGTCGACGAACGGCCATCGAACGAGCAGACGTTCGCGACGCAGCTGTACGTGAAGTTGGCCACGGGCGGCAGGCTCGTCGCCGTGCCCGTCACCGTCACGTTGCGCTCGATCGGCACGGGCGTCGCGAAGCCGTTCTGGTCGACGCCGCGGCCGAAGACCGTGTAGGCGCCGGCCGGGATCACCGGCGTCGTGTAGGAGAAGTTCGAACCGGGCGAGCCGGGGCTGTTGAGGAACGCGTTCCGCCAGCTCACGGTGGTGCTGGTGAACGAGCCGGACGAGCTCATGTACTGCCCCAACGAGTTCCGGATGGCCACCTGGGCCTGGGCGATCTGCTGATCGTCCTCGACCCGTCCGCTGGTGAAGATCCGGCCGTCGGTGAAGACCGTGCCCTCCTCGGGCGAGAACAGGGCCGCCGTGACGGTGGGCGGCAGGTCCCCGGGGTACACCGGGTACCTGGCGGTCGCTCCCGTCGTGGACGGATCCTGCTGGCCCGAGGTGTCGAAGGCGATCGCCGTCACGGAGTAGTCGCCGTTGGACGGGAGGTCCACGGACAGCGTCCACGCCGTGCTGGTCCCCCCGGGGTTGGACAGGTTCGCGTCGAGGAGCGAGAAGGCCGCGGCGAGCGAACCGTCGGCCTGGAGGTACCGGGACGAGTCGTTGTCCCGGATCGTGACCCGGACGGCCGAGACGCCGATGTCGTCGGTCGCGGTCCCGGACAGGTCCAGGTGCCGGACCTGCAGGTTCGGCTGCGTGCCGGTGACGCTCAGCAGGCCGTCGGGGAAGGCGTCGCCCGGGACCTGGACGTTGATGGTGAGCGCCCCCCGGTTGGCGGACGACGTCCTCAGCCCCAGGTCGTCGGTGGCGCTCACCGTGAACGAGTAGGTCCCCGAGGTCAGGTTGAACGGGGTCGTGTACGACCAGTTGTAGCTGCTGCCGGCGATGTCGAGCGGTGAGATGCGGTAGTCGCCGCCGCTGTTGTTGCCCCACGTGCCGTCGGCCGCGAGCCGCTCTCCCGTCGTGGTGTTCCGCAGCCCGATTGTCACGTCGTGGAGGCCCTCGTCGTCGGCGGCCGTGCCCGAGAACGTCACCGGGCTGCCCGGCGCCATCGTGAGCGCCGGTACGGCCGTCGGCGGGATCATCTGGACCGGTTGGTCGATCGTCACCGTGGGCGGCACCGCGGTGGAGCTCACGAGCCAGGAACGGACCCCCTCGCGGAGGTCGGCCTGTCCCGCGGTATCCCTGGCGACGGCCCCGACCTCCCACACGCCCTCGTACGGGACGGTGACCTCCCACTGCCAGGTCGCGCTGGTGGCTCCGACGACGTCCGGCTGGATCGTGAACGTGTTGTAGACGGCCGCCGCCGAGCCGTCATCCTGGAGGTAACGCTGGTTCGGGTCGCGCATCGACACCGTGATCGAGTTGACGCCGAAGTCGTCGGTGGCGGTGCCGGTCACGGTGAACGTGGTGGTCGGGATGACGCTGGTGTTCGGGCCCGTGACGTTCGTCGAGGGCGTCTGGTCGGTCAGCCCGAACGTCTCGATCCGCTGCAGCGGCCGGGCGGTGGTCGGCTCGCTCGTGCCGTTGTTCCCGAAGGTCCGGGAGTACAGCAGGATCCGGTGGTTGTCCGCGATCGTCAGGGGCAGCGACCACGTGGTGGACGTGGCGCCCGGCGAGTCGAGGACGGCGTTGATCGTGTTGGACTGGTTCCCCCACGTCATGTTGTCCTGCAGGTACTGGTTGGAGTCGCGCTCGCGGAGCATGATCTCCACGCGCTGCACGCCGCTCGTCGCGGTGGCGGTGCCGTCGACCACGAACTCCACACCGGCTTCCTCGCGACCCGGCCCTCATTCGGGTTGATGATCGCCGAGTCGTTGTTCCCGACGGCCGGGATCGTGTTGAAGTCGTAGACGGCGATCCGTCCGCCGTTCAGCATGCCCTGCGTGTTGCCGTCGCCGCCGGTGACGATGCCGCGCGGCATCGCCAGCATGGCCTGGTTGCCCTCGTACGAGTTGGATCCGGGGTTCCAGTCCACGGACTTCCCGTAGATCGGATCGATCGCGCCGACGTGGTCGCGGATCACGATCTCGTCCCCGAGGCCGTAGCCCGCGATGCCCTGGCCCCGGCCGTAGCCGACGTTGTCGAGACCCGGCCACGGGTCCCTCGCGGTCGGTGACTCATTGAAGTTGAAGTGGCCGCCGGCGTAGACGGCGACCTCACTGACCGCGAGGGAGTACACGCTGTCGAACATGCGCGAGATCCACAGCGGCTGGACGTTGTCGCCGCCCTCCATCGGGTAGGCGACCACGGTGTCGCTGATCGGCGGCCGGTCGCCGCCGGCGCCGCTCGAGACCACGAAGTACGAGTCGTCAGGCGCGATCGCGCCGGCGATGATCCGCGTGACGCCGCCGACGAACTGGAGGTTGTCGTCCCACAGCCGGCTGCGCCAGGGCAGCAGCTGGTTGGTCGCCGTGTCGATCAGGCCCATGCCGTAGCGGTCCTGGCCGTTGATCTGGCGCCCGGTGTGCACGACCAGGAGCTTGCTGTTGTCGTGGGTGAGCACCAGGGCATGAACGCGCAGGGTTCCGTTCGTGCCGATGCCGCCCGTGATGTCGTTCACGAACCCCGGGACGACCTGACCGGTGGTCGCGCTGAGCGCCGCCAGGGCGCCCCGCGGCACGCCGTTGACCGTCGTGAACTGGCCGCCCACGTACACAGTGGTGTTCGTGGCGTCGAGCGCCATCGTCTGGCTGTTCGCGTTCGCGGTGAAGCCCTGAACGGTCGCCCCGGTGATCGGGTTGATCGAGGCGATCTTGCGCTTGGTCACGCCGTTCACGGTGTTGAACCTGCCGACGATGAACAGCTTCGTCCCGTCCGGCGAGGCCTCGACCTCCTGGACCCCCCCGCCACCGAAGGTCGGCCGGAAGTTCGGGTCGACCAGGCCGGTGTCGAAGTTGAACGCGAACAGGGACGGCTGGTTGTAGGTCGTGTTGCTGGTCCCGCGGTTCTGGACCGTCGTGAAGCTCCCCGCGACGTAGACGCGGTTGCCGATGTACTCGATGTCGGTGATGTCGCCGCTGCCCACGTACGGGGTGTTGGTGCGCGGAACGTCGTTCGCGATCCTCGTGTGGCCGGGCACGGGCTGCCCGCCGGTCGATGGGTTCGAGGTCACCGTGATCGATGCCGACGCGTTGCTGAGCGGGCCGACGTTGTTCGCGGCGTCCACCGCCTGGACGCGGTACGTGTGCTGCGAGCCGGCGGTCAGGCCCGTGTGGGTGTACGACGTCTGCGTCGTGGTTCCGAGCTGGACGTCGTTGCCGCCGACGACCTCGAAAACGCGGTACGTGATCGGCAGCGAGGCCGGCGCCGGATCGGTCGCCGCGGTCCAGCCGATCTGGATCGTGCCGGCGGTGGGGCTGTTGCCGGAGGGCGTCCCCGGAGCGCCGGGCGGTGTCGTGTCGCCCGCCGCCGCGTCGCCGGGCGCCTCGTCCAGCACGACGTGGTCCCAGTTGATGGTGAACGTCTTCGCGGCGGTGTCTCCGATCTGGATGCGGCCGACCGGCGTGGTGCCGGTGTTCGCCTGCCAGTCGCTGATGATCTCGGTGCCGTCGCGGAGCAGGTCCCAGGTGGTGTTCGAGCCGACGGTGCCGCAGAGCTCGACCGTGTGCCAGCCGGTCCCGAGCTGGACGTTGGAGTTGATCGTGGTGCCGCCGAAGTCGGCACGGAGCTGGAGGTTCCCGTTGGTCAGAACGACCGCCTTGATGATCGGGCCGCTGGCGGCCGTCCGGAGCCTGAAGAGGTCGGCCGCGCCGGAGGTCCGGTTGACGTTCGCGCTCATGCACGGCGTCATCGTCGTGGTCGTCAGGTTCCGGTACGCGTAACCCGACTGACCGGTGACCGAGGCTCGCGCGCTGGGCGCGCCGGGCGCGCCGATCGTGCTGTCGATCGTCATCCTGGTCGCCGTCCAGGCGCTGAGGTTCGCGAACTCCTCGGTGACGAACGTGGCCGCGTTGGCCGTGGGGGTCATCACCAGGAGCGTCGCGCCGATCAGGGCCGTGAGCCCCATGAGCGCGATGGTCCGCCGTGCCGTGCCCTGCCGATGAGCCTTCATACCGATCTGGCCTCCGTCGTCGTTGACCGCTATGTCGCCGACCGCGACGGCTTGGCCGCGGGCGGGGAAGTCTAGAGGAGCCGCACCTCTCCGACCCCTACTACGCCCTCGGGCGGAGTCCATCCCCTTTCGAAGGGACATGCCCTTCCGGGTGAGAGGCTCCGCCGGGTCCCCATTCTGGGGTCTGCGGGCTCCCCGTGACCTCCCCCAAAAGGCTGAATGTCTCCGGCTCCCGGCGTAGGGCTCCGGACGCCGCTGAGCGGCCCCGACCCGCGGCTACACTGGGGCTCCGGCGCCGGTAGCTCAATGGATAGAGCATCTGACTACGGATCAGAAGGTTGGGGGTTCGACTCCCTCCCGGCGCGCCGGTCGTCCGTATCCTCGGAGCCATGCCCGAGGCTCACTCCTCCCTGATCGACCGCGTCGGTATCCTCCGGCCGCTCCGTCTGCACGACTTCCGGATGCTGTGGATCGGGGCGACGGTCTCGCTGATCGGCGACGGCATCTACATCGTCGCGATGGCGCTCCAGGTGCTCCATCTCGAGAACAGGGCCGGCACCCTGGCGAAGGTCGGCATCGCCTGGGCCCTCCCCCAGGTCTTCCTGGTGCTGGCGAGCGGGGCGCTGTCGGACCGGCTCGACCGGCGCCACCTGATGATCGCCGGCGACCTCATCCGGCTGGCGGCGATCACGACGATCGGATTCCTCTCGGTCCTCGACGTGCTGACGGTGCCGATGCTGATCGCCCTCGTCGTCGTCTTCGGGGTGGGACAGGCCCTGTTCAACCCGGCCTTCAGCTCGATCATCCCCTCGATCGTCCCGGAGGGGCTGCTGGTGGAGGCGAACGCGCTCGGCCAGTTCGTGCGACCTGCCTGCATCCTGGTGATCGGCCCGCTGGTGGGGGGGCTGCTGGTGGGGACCATCGGTCCGGGTTGGGCGTTCGTCGCGGACGGAGCGACGTTCGCGTGGTCGGCGCTGATGATCCTTCGCATGCGGATCCGGAAGGAGTCGGTGTCGGAGACGACGGCGTCCGCCGTGTGGGCCGACATGAAGGAGGGGCTCCGCTACGTCCTGCGCACGAGGTGGCTGAGCGTGGGCATGTTCGGAGCCACGCTGAGCCTGCTCGTAGTGTGGGGTCCGTGGGAGGCGCTCGTGCCGTACGTGGTCCGCAACGACCTCGTCACGGATCCCGCGCAGGCGGGGCTTGCCCTCGGCCTGGGCATCGGGGCCGGCGGGGTCGGGCAGCGGTCGTGGCGGCCTCTGCTTGATGGGCAGCGTGGCCGCTCGCCGCGCAAGCTCGCTCGTGTTGTACTCCTCGCATGGGGCCCTGGGGATGTTCGCGACTGCGGCCGGGTTCGGTGTCGTGACCGCCGTCTGGCAGGCCATGTTCGTGTCCTTCGTGGCCGAGGGGGGGATCGGCGTCCTGATCGTGATCTGGTACACGCTCCTGCAGCGCCTGGTGCCCGGAGAGTTGCTGGGCCGGGTCTCGGCGCTCGACTGGATGATCACGATCGCGGGCGTCCCGCTGTCGTTCGCGATCGTCGGTCCGCTGGCGGACTCGATCGGGGCCGACGCGACGCTGATCTTCGCCGGCGTCGTGGGTGGGCTGATCACGGTCGCGCTCCTGCTGGTACCCGGGGCTCGCGGCCCGGAGCGAGACGGGTCGCTGGACGAGCTCGTCGCGGACGCCTCCGGACCGGTGGGTGCGGACGGCTAGACTTCCGCGCGATGGAGTACACGCACGTGGGCCACCTGGGCCTGGTGGTCAGCCGCCTCTGCCTTGGGACCATGAACTTCGGGCCGCACACGTCCGAAGCCGATAGCCACGCGATCATGGACGACGCGATCGCGCATGGGATCAACCTCTTCGACACCGCGAACGTCTTCGGTCGACACCTCGGCGCCGGCGCGACCGAGGAGATCGTCGGCAAGTGGTTCGCGAAGGGCAGCGCGCGCCGTGACAAGGTCGTCCTGGCGACGAAGGTGTACGGGCAGATGGGCGAGTGGCCGAACGAGTCGCGCCTGTCCAAGCTCGCGATCCGCAAGGCCTGCGAGGACTCGCTCAAGCGGCTGCGGACCGACCGGATCGACCTCTACCAGATGCACCACATCGATCGTCAGGCGTGGTGGGACGAGATCTGGGAGGCGATGGAGCAGCTCAAGCACGAGGGGAAGATCCTCTACGTCGGATCCTCGAACTTCGCCGGATGGCATATCGCCCGGGCCAACGAGATCGCCGGGCTCCGCGGATCCCTCGGCCTCGCGTCGGAGCAGTCCGTCTACAACCTGAACGCCCGCATGATCGAGCTGGAGGTGATCCCGGCCGTCCAGGAGTACGGGATGGGCCTGATCGCGTACAGCCCGCTCGCCGGAGGCCTGCTCGCCGGGGCGCTCCAGAAGGTGTCCGAGGGCCGGCGTTCGCAGGGCTACCTCCAGCAGGAGATCGAGGGGACGATGGAGCGGCTCGAGCGGTGGGAGAAGCTCTGCTCGGAGCTGGGGGAGCGGCCCGCGGACGTCGCGCTCGCGTGGCTGCTCGCCCAGCCCGCGGTCACCGCGCCGATCATCGGTCCGCGAACTACCGACCAGCTGGAGGGATCCCTGCGCGCGCTGGAGATCGAGCTGTCCGACGACGTGCTGCGGAGGCTCGACGCGATCTTCCCCGGTCCGGGCGGCCCCGCGCCCGAGGCGTACGCCTGGTAGCTCAGGCGCCGAACGCCCGCTCGATCTCGCGCGCGGCCTCGACCACGGCCGGCGCGTACCGCTTGGCCGAGATGCGCCCGAGCCGGCTCTCGGGGCCCGAGATCGACACCACCGCTATGAGCCCGCCGAGTGGATCGAGGACCGGCGCGCTCACCGATCCGACCCCCGGCTGCCGCTCGCCCGCGCTGATCGCGTATCCCAGCCGTCGCGCCGTCGCGACCTGTTGGGCCAAGCGGTCGCCTACCGGGGTCCGCTCGGTCACCGGTGTGGCCGCGGCGACGACGCGCTCGGTTCCCTCCGGCACCCCCCATGCCAGGAAGACCTTGCCCGCCGAGCCGGCGTCGATCGGGAGCGCTGCGCCGATCTCGACGATCGTCCGCAGCTCGCTGCCCGACTCCACGCTGTCGAGGCAGATCCTTCTATCGCCGCTGCGCACGTAGAGCTGGGCGCCTTCGCCGGTGCTCCGAGCGAGGTGCTCGAGTATCGGGTGTGCCCGTTCCCGCAACGGCATGTCGTGTCGCGCCGACGCGGCGAGCCCGAGGAGCCGGGGGCCGAGCCTGTAGCCGTAGCCGCCGACGAACATCAGCATCCCGTGCTCCTCGAGTGCGCCGAGGAGACGATGCGTGGTCGAGGGTGAGGGCCGTCGCCCGCCGGATCCCCGTGAACGTGTGCTCGCCACGGCGCACCGCGTCGAGGATCGCCATCGCTCGGTCCAGGACGCCCACGCCGCTGACGTGGGGGGCAGGGTGTGTTACCTTCGGCATGTTCTGAAGGATGGTAGCGAGTTCCGACCATCGGAACAACCTCTGGAACCGGGGCGGCTGGACCCGTGGCCGGCCGCCGACGAGGCCAACCGAACGAGGCCA
This sequence comes from Actinomycetota bacterium, assembly GCA_046330185.1. Taxonomy (GTDB): domain Bacteria; phylum Actinomycetota; class UBA4738; order UBA4738; family HRBIN12; genus DATBLY01. The sequence continues at coordinate 117,241 of JAXLTF010000006.1, read as the reverse complement.
ACCGACGAGGAAGGAGCGCGGCCGGCATGTCGCAGACGCTCGCCGAGAAGGTCTGGGAGCGCCACGTCGTGCATCGCGCCGACGGCGAGCCGGACCTGCTCTACGTCGACCTGCACCTCGTCCACGAGGTCACGAGCCCGCAGGCGTTCGACGGCCTTCGGATGCACGGACGGCCGGTGCGACGCCCCGATCTCACGGTCGCGACGATGGACCACAACGTGCCCACCACGCCGGGACCGGTGACCGACGAGGTCTCCGCGCGGCAGATGGACGCGCTGCGCGCCAACGCCGGCGAGTTCGGCATCACCCTGTACCCGATGGGCTCGCCGGGCCAGGGGATCGTGCACGTGATCGGCCCGGAGCAGGGCTACACGCAGCCCGGCCTGGTGATCGTCTGCGGCGACTCGCATACCTCGACGCACGGCGCGTTCGGGGCGCTCGCTTTCGGGATCGGCACGTCCGAGGTCGAGCACGTGTTGGCGACCCAGACCCTTCCGCATAACCGGCCGGGGCAGATGGCGGTCACGGTCGAGGGCGAGTTGCCCGACGGGTGTTCCGCCAAGGACGTGATCCTGGGGATCATCCATCGCATCGGCACGAGCGGCGGCGTCGGCCACGTGATCGAGTACCGGGGCTCGACCATCCGGGCCCTCTCGATGGAGGGGCGGATGACGATCTGCAACATGTCGATCGAGGGCGGCGCGCGCGCCGGGATGGTCGCGCCGGACGACACGACGTTCGCCTACGTCGAGGGGCGGCCGCACGCTCCCACCGGACCCGACTGGGAGCGCGCGCTCGACGCGTGGCGCGAGCTGCCCACGGACCCCGACGCCACGTTCGACCGCGAGGTCGCGATCGACGCGACCGGGCTTCGCCCGTTCGTGAGCTGGGGCACGAACCCGGCCCAGTCGGTCACCATCGACGAGGTCGTGCCGGATCCCGAGGGGCTCGACGAGCCCGCGAAGCGCGACGCCGCTCGCCGCGCTCTCGCGTACATGGACCTCGCGCCGGGAACGCCGATCCGCGAGATCCGTCCGGACACGATCTTCATCGGCTCGTGCACGAACTCCCGGATGGAGGATCTGCGCGTCGCGGCGGCCGTGGTCGCGGGCCGCAAGGTCGCCGACGGTCTGCGCGCGCTCGTCGTCCCCGGGTCGTTCGCGGTGAAGCAGCAGGCGGAGGCCGAGGGTATCGACCGCGTCTTCACCGACGCGGGGTTCGAGTGGCGGGGAGCGGGTTGCTCGATGTGCCTGGGCATGAACCCGGACATCCTGCGACCCGGGGACCGGAGCGCGTCGACGTCGAACCGAAACTTCGAGGGACGCCAGGGCAAGGGCGGGCGCACGCACCTCGTCTCGCCCGCCGTCGCGGCCGCGACCGCGGTGCTGGGCCACTTCGGAACGCCCGACGACCTGAACCTCCGGGAGGCTTGACAGGTGGAGCCGATCTCCGTGATCCGCGGGACCGCGTTGCCGCTCGACCGCGCCGACGTCGCCACCGACCAGATCATCCCTGCCGAGTACCTCAAGCGGATCGAGCGGACGGGGTTCGGGCCGTTCCTGTTCGCCGAGTGGCGCAAGGATCCCAGGTTCGTGCTGAACGACGCGCGCTACGAAGGAGCGTCGATCATGCTGGCCGGCGCGAACTTCGGGTGCGGGTCCAGCCGCGAGCACGCCCCGTGGGCGATCGAGGACGCCGGATTCCGCGCCGTGATCGCGCCGAGCTTCGCCGACATCTTCCGGAACAACTGCACGAAGATCGGGCTGCTGCCCGTGGAGCTCCGTGAGGAGTCGGTGCGCGCCCTGATGGACGCCGTGCTGGACGACCCCTCGACCGAGATCGAGGTCGACCTGGAGCATCTGGTCGTGCGCGCACCCGGGATCGACGAGGTCTTCGACATGGAGGCCTTCACGCGATGGCGGCTGATGGAGGGCCTGGACGACATCGGCCTCAGCCTCCGTCACGAGGACGCGATCGCCGCCTACGAGGCTAACCGGCCCACCTGGCTCCCGACGGCTTAGCCGTCCACGCCCGCCCGTCGTAGCGCGTCCTCGCGTGCGCTCGCGGTGAGCGCGACGAGGGCAGCGGAGGGCCGGACCTCGACCGGCTCGGCGTGACGGAGCCGCCGCGCCTTCGTGGGCAGGGCGGCCAGGTCGGCCGCGAAGCGCTCGCGCATCGCCTCCAGCGAGGGCGATGCCTCGATGCGTTCGCCGCCGCGGATCACCGATCGGAGCAGCGGCTCGAAGCCGTCACCCGGGCCTGCCTCCTCCCGGAGCGCCAGCACGTCGTGCTCGGTTCCGCGCCACGCCTGCTTCCGCCCGGGCGCGGTCTGTTTGGCGGCGGAGAGCTTGAGCACCGGCTCACCGTTGGACTCCACGAGCTTGTAGACGAAGTCCACGTACGGCGCGTCGGCCGACACGCCGAGCTGGGTCCCGATGCCGAACGCGTCCACGGGCGCGCCGGCCCGGACCAGCTCGTCGACCTCGTGCTCGTCCAGCCCGCCGCTCGCGAAGATCCTCGCCCTGGCAGGCCGGCCTCGTCGAGCGTACGCCGGGCCTCGCGGGCGAGATGGTCGAGGTCGCCGCTGTCCAGGCGCACGCCGATCCGTCCGGCGACAGCCCGCGGATCGCGTCGATCGCGTTGCGCACGCCGTTCAGCGTGTCGTACGTGTCCACCAGGAACGTCGTGCGCTCGACGATCCTCGGCGAAGGCCCGGAACGCCTCGACCTCCGAGGGAACGCCTCGATGAAGGAGTGCGCCATCGTGCCCGCGACGCGCAGGTCGAGCGGCGCGCCCCTCGACGTTCGACGTCGCGACGAAGCCCGCGAGGGCGCTGTCGCGCGCGACCGCCATCGCCGCCTCGCGGCCGTGCGTGCGCCGGAACGCGAAGTCGACGAGATCGCGGTCGGGAGCGGCGAGCACGTAGCGCGCGGCCTTCGACGCGATCGTCGTGTGGAGCGTCACCTGGTTCAGCAGGATCGTCTCGACGAGCTGCGCGACCGGGAGGGGCGCCGTGACCTCGAGGATCGGCTCCGACGCGTGGACGATGCGCCCCTCGGGGACCGCCCAGACGTCTCCGTCGAACCGCACGCCGCGGAAGTCATCGATCGCGCGCTCGTCGAACCCGATCGTCGCGAGGTACGCCAGGTCCTGCTCCTCGAACCCGAACGACGCGAGGGCGTCGAGGCACGCCTCGAGGCCGGCCGCGACGAGGAAGCCGCGCTCCTTCGGCAGCCCGCGAACGTAGAGGCTGAAGGTCGCGGGCTCCGTCATGCCGCGGCGAGGTAGCTCGCCGCCATGTTCAGCTCGTAGAGGTCGGTCAGGAGGCCGCCCTGCATGGCTCGTAGGCTACCCGGGCGATGTCGGGGCGCTGGTCCGAGGAGCGGTTCATGGAGCTCGTCGCCGACGCGGTCGAGGGTCTGCCGGACTGGGTGCACGAGCGGATGGACAACGTCGAGATCTTCGTCGAGGACGAGCCGCCGCCCGACGATCCGCACCTGCTGGGTCACTACGAGGGCATCCCGCTCGCGTCGCGGGGCTCCGGTTACTTCGGGGTGGTTCCCGACCGGATCGCGCTGTACCGCAGCACGATCGAGGCCGAGGCGCGCGGCCGCGAGGACCGGCTCGCACGGGTTATCGCGCACACCGTGGCTCACGAGGTCGCCCACCACTGGATCGACGACGACCGGCTCCACGAGATCGGGGCGTACTGGTCCCGTGTCAGACCACCGCGGCGGCGAGCCCACCCCCGGCGATCGCGACGTCGAGCTGATGTCGCTGGCGTTGGATGCCGCTCGGACGTGCGCGGCCTCGGACGACGTGCCGGTCGGGTGCGTGGTGGTGCGCCCTGGTCAGCAGGAGCCGCTCGCGACGGCCGGGAACGCCCGGGAGGCGCTCCGCGACCCGACGGCTCACGCCGAGATCCTAGCGTTGCGCGGCGCCGCGGCCGCGGTTCGTTCCTGGCGGCTCGACGGCTGCAGCTCTACGCGACGCTCGAGCCGTGCGCGATGTGCGCGGGGGCGATCGTCCTGGCGCGCATCGATCGCGTCGTGTTCGAGCCGCCGACCCGAAGGCCGGGTTCGCCGGATCGCTCGGCGACCTGCTCCGCGACGACCGCCTGAACCATCGCGTCGAGGTCGTGGGCGGCGTGCTGGGCGAGGAGAGCGGCGAGCTGCTGCGCGCGTTCTTCCGGGACCGGCGCTGAGCGTGGCTACTGCGCCAGGCGTTCACGGATCGCGTCGGTGATCCGCTGACACACCTCGGGCATCTCCTGGCGCATCGTCTCGAACTCGCGCGGCGCCATCGATGGCGGTCAGCGGGGTCGCCGCGGTCACGGAGGCCGTCCGCCGCTCGTGCTCGACCAGCGCGATCTCGCCGAAGAAGTCCCCGGGGCCGAGCTCGGTGAGCGGCTCGCCGCCCTTCGACACCTCGACGGTGCCCTGCTCGATCACGAAGAACTCGTGGGGCAGGCGCCCCTCGCCCAGGAGCTGGTAGCCGGCGGGCACGTCGACCTCATCGGCCCACCGGGCGATCCGCTCGCGGTCGGCCTTCGAGAGGTCGCGGAACAGCGGCAGGCCCTCGAGTCGCTTCGCGTCCACGATCCCCCTCCCTCGCGTGCCGCGCATCGTGGCACGGATGCGGCCCCGGGTGCCAGGGGGCCGGTTGCTAGACTCGCCGGCGGAGGCGTGCCGAGCGGACGAACGGGACCGCCTCGAAAGCGGTTAGGGGTCTAATCCACCCCTCACAGGTTCGAATCCTGTCGCCTCCGCCATAGTCGGCCTCCCGCGCGCGCGGGGCTGGTCGCTCGCTCGCCGAGGTGACTCCGGGATACCCTTGCGCCCGATCGCTCAAGAGGAGCCGTCGCGTGCGGTGTGAACGGTGCGGGTTCGAGAACGAGGCGGGACGCAAGTTCTGCGGGGGATGCGGCTCGGGACTCTCGCGGTCGTGTCCGAGCTGCGGGAGCCCGAACGGCTCCCGGGGTGAAGTTCTGCGGTGAGTGTGGTGCGTCCCTCGTCGTCGAAGCGGTCGAGGCGCCACCCACCGACGTTCACCAAGTCGCGAGCGGCCGAGCGAAGGCTCGTGTCGGTCCTGTTCGCCGACCTCGTGGGGTTCACCGCGCTCTCCGAGTCACGCGATGCGGAGGAGGTGCGGGGCTCTAACCCGGTATTTCGACACCTGCCGTCAGTTGATCGACCGCTACGGGGAGTCGTCGAGAAGTTCATCGGCGATGCGGTGATGGCCGTATGGGGAGCCCCGGTAGCCAACGAGGACGACGCCGAGCGCGCCGTCCGCGCGGCGCTCGACCTCACCGCCGCCGTCGCGACGCTCGGCAAGGAGGTGGGGGCGCCGGACCTTCAGGCCCGCGTGGGTGTGCTCACCGGCGAGGCCGCCGTCACCCTCGGTGCCGAGGGGCAGGGCATGGTGGCGGGCGACCTCGTGAACACCGCGTCGCGCGTGCAATCGGTAGCTCCTCCTGGGGCCGTCTACGTCGGGGAGGCCACGCGGCGGCTCTCCGAAGCAGCGATCGTGTACGAGGACGCGGGCTCCTACGAAGCTGAAGGGCAAGGCCGAGCCCGTCGCGTTGTGGCGGGCCGAGCGCGTCGTGGCCGGCCTGGGAGGTGCGCTGCGGGCTTCCGGCATCGAGCCGCCGTTCGTCGGCCGAGATCGCGAGCTCGGATGATCGAGGAGCTCTTCCATGCATCGGCGGACGTCCGGAAGCCCACCTCGTCTCGGTCATCGGGGTCGGCGGGATCGGGAAGTCTCGGCTCGCCTGGGAGTTCGAGAAGTACGTGGATGGTCTGGCCGACACCATCAGGTGGCACCGCGGACGATGCCTCGCGTACGGCGAGGGCGTCGCCTTCTGGGCGCTCGCCGAGATGGTCCGGATGCGGGCGGGCATCGCCGAGGCCGAGGAGACGAGCTCGGCCCGGGCGAAGCTCCTGGCCGCGATCGAGGAACACGTGCCGGAGGCGGAGGAGCGGCGGTGGATCAGCCCCGGCTGTCCAGCCTGCTCGGCCTCGAGGAGCGCAGCCCCGGCGACCAGGAGAGCCTGTTCTCCGCCTGGCGAACGTTCTTCGAACGGCTGGCCGACGAGCTCCCCACCGTGATGGTCTTCGAAGACCTCCACTGGGCGGACAGCGCGCTGCTGGACTTCGTCGAGTACCTCGTCGAGTGGTCCAGGGATCGACCGATCTTCATCCTGACCCTGGCCCGACCCGAGCTGCTGGAGCGGCGACCGACGTGGGGGGCGGGACGGCGCAGCTTCACCTCGCTTTCCCTGGATCCGCTGGGCGACGAGCTGATGGGGACGCTGTTGGCGGCGCCCGTGCCCGGCATCACCGACGAGCTCCTCGCGAAGATCCTCGATCGGGCCGAGGGCATCCCGTTCTACGCGGTCGAGACCGTTCGGATGCTGATCGACCGGGGGCACCTCGTGCGCGACGGGAACCGGTACCGGACCACGGGCCCCGTCGACCTGCTCGAGGTCCCCGAGACGCTGCACACCTTGATCGCCGCACGGTTGGACGGGCTGAGCGCCGAGGAGCGCACCGCGCTGCAGGATGCCTCCGTGCTGGGTCGGTTCTTCACCGTCGATGGACTCGCCGCGTTGACGGGGCACACCGTCGAGCGGCTCGAGCCCATCCTTTCGTCCCTCGTTCGCAAGGAGCTCCTCACGTTGCAGACCGATCCCCGCTCGCCCGAACGCGGCCAGTACGGGTTCCTCCAGGATCTGGTGAAGAAGGTCGCGTACGAGATGCTGTCGAGGAAGGACCGGAAGGCTCGCCACCTGGACGCCGCCGCGTACCTCGAGTCCGTGTTCGGGACTGAGGAAGGTGAGTTCGCCGAGATCATCGCCTCTCACTATCGGGACGCCTACCGCTCGGCTCCCCAGGCGCCCGACGCCCACGAGATCACGGTCAAGGCGGGCGAGCGCCTCGTCCAGGCGGGCGAGCGCGCGGCCTCCCTGGCCGCGAGCCTGGAGGCGCAGCGGTACTTCGAGGAGGCTCTCGAGCTAACCGAGGACGAGGCGGAGCGCGCACGGCTCCACGAGCGCGCGGGGCAGATGTCGGTCACGGCAGGGCGCTACGACGAGGCGGCGGCTCACTTCCAGGAGGCCATCTCGCTCTTCGAGTCGTCGGACGCATCGCACGCGGCGGCGAGGGTCGGGGCGCGGCTCGGTTTCATCGACTGGCAGCTCGATCGCATCGGGGTCGCCATCGAACGGATGGAGCGCGCGTTCGCGGCTGTCGATCGAGGAGGCTGACGCGGACCTGGCGAGCCTGGCCGCGGAGGCTCGGGCGACTGCATTATTTCGCCGGCGATCTCGATCGATCGGAGGCTCGTCTCGAGGCGGCGCTCGAAGCGGCCGAGCGGCTCCGGCTGCCGGAGCCGCTCTCGCAGGCGCTGAACACGAAGGGCCTCCTCCGGACGGACAGCCTCCATCTCGAGGAGGGGCAGGCCCTCCTCGACCGGGCGCTCAAGGTGGCCCTCGAGCACGACATCCCGTCGGCGGCGCTCCGCGCCTACAACAACTCTCGTACACGCACTGGGCGCTGGATCGCCCCGGACGAGGCTTGGGCGTCGCCCAGCCCGGCGTCAGGCTCGCTCGCCGGGTGGGGGACCGACCGTGGGAGTGGCGCCTGTTGCTCAACGGAGCCGATGCCTGATGCACCTGGGGAGGTGGGACGAGGCGCAGGCCCTGATGGAGAGTGTCGTCGCGTCCGATGGGTTCGACCCCGAACTCGTGAGGGGCGAGGCTCCTCTCGCTCAGCAAGCTCCACGTCTGGCGCGGCGACCTCGAGGAAGCAGATCGCCTCCTCGCGTCGGTCGGGACCGAGGGATCGGAGGACTTCCAGACCCGGGCCTCCGATGCCGTCGCTCGGTCGATGCTCCTGCGCGCGCAGGGGGACAACCAGGGCGCGCTCCGGTCCATCGAGCCGGTGGTCGACACGCTGGCGCTGGGAGGGATCGGCTTGAACGCCTCTGCGAGGAGGCGTCCGTCGAGTGCTCGAGACCCTCCTCGCGCTGGGCGACCTCGCGGCCGCGGAGGTTCGACTCTCCGCGCTGGAACACGTCTCGCCCGCCGAGCTGACGCCCTTCCTCGGGGTGCAGATCGCGGGCTCGAGGGCGCCTGGCGGCGGCGTGCGGCGAGGTCGCCCGCGTCGAGCCGGCCTACAGGTCCGCCGCCGGGATGCTCCGAGAGATGCCCCTGCCGTTCTGGATGGGGGTGACGCTCTTGGAGCACGGCGAGTGGCTCATGGGACAGGGGCGACCTCACGACGCCGAGCCGCTCCTCGACGAAGCGCGAGGGATCTTCGAGCGGTTGAGGGCCACCCCGTGGATCGATCGGCTCGACGGGATCCGGGCGGTCGAGTCGGCCATCCGTTGACCCGCTTCCGTGCTCCGGGTCGCGCTCGTCGACCGACGATCGCGGCGGGATCAGCCGCGACGTCGGCTCTCTAGAATCGTCGGCGGTGGCCTGCCCGAGCGGACGAAGGGCACGCCTGGAGAGCGTGTAGGGGGGCAACCCCCTCGCGGGTTCGAATCCCGCGGCCACCGCGAGCAACGTCTACCCCATCCACCGCTTGCACGTTCGGGGCGTTCCGCGGGTTCATACACCAGACATGACCGAACCGATCGTCGTCTCGGGCACGGCCTTCGAAGCCGTCGAAGAACCCCTGATCTTCGAGGCCTTCTATCGGACCGAGGCCCGAACCCTGTTCCGGCGGCTGTGGCTCGTGACCGGGAACCGCGCCGAGGCGGAGGAGCTGATGCAGGACGCCTTCCTCAGCGTGTGGGAGCGCTGGGACCGCGTCGGCCGGATGGATGATCCGTCGGGTACCTCTATCGAACGGCGATGAACCTGTTCCGGAAGCGGCACCGGCGGGCCGTGCTCGCCTGTCCGACGAACCGTTGGGCTCGCGCCGGGGAAGGACGATTTCTCCCACGTCGACGATCGGCAGCTGGTCCGGTACGTCCTCGCGACGATCCCGCCACGGCAACGAGCGGCGCTCGTGCTGACCGAGATGTTGGGTTTCACGTCGAAGGAAGCAGGGGATGCGCTCGGCGTCTCGGACGCGACGATCGTTCATTGACGCGCCACGGGCGTGACGCGTTCCGCAGGGTGATGGAGGTCGACGATGCCTAGGATCGCCGGACGTCCTCGAACGGGAGAGCCAGGCCGTCGACCTGGAGCGAGGCGACTTCGAGCGGCTGCTCGCCCGTCGAGATCGCCAGGAGCGCAACCGCCGGATCCGTGCAGGCGCCCTCGGGGTCTCGATCGCGCTCGCGACGGCGTTCGCCCTCGTCAGGTCGCTGACACCGGACCACGTTCCGGCGACCCCACCCGTACCGCCCCAGCCGGCGCCGGCGGCGTCTGGCACCCTTGCGTACGTCCTCGACGGCGACATCTACGTCGCCGATCCGGATGAGTCGAACGCGGTCAAGATCTCCGACAGCATCCCCGACGCAGGGTGCGTGGGGGTCAGCGAGGAAACGTACCTGTCGTGGTCGCCCAACGGCAGGTACCTCGCGGTCCAGCGCGACTGCCCGAGCTCGGGGCAGGACGACATGGTCATCACCGATCCTCACGGCAACGTCGTCGGGAGTTCCCGACGTATGGGGGTGGGTGGGGATTCACGTGGTCGCCTGACTCGACACGCGTCGCGGTGTGGGAGGTCGGTTTGACCATCGGCGTCTATGGCGTCGACGGTGAGCGGAAGGCGTCGTTGCCCCTGCCGACCGTCACGGGGGGAGGCAACTCCGACGGCCCGGGGTGGATGCCCGACGGCTCCGCGCTCCTCTGTTCGGCTACGCGGTCGTGCCGCTCGACGGGACCGCCGGGTACGAACTCTCGTTGGGCGGGCAGGCGACGTACTCACCTGACGGGACGCGGGTCGCCGTGGTCACCGGCAACTCCATCGCCGTCCTCGACGCCGAGGGGTCCCCTGTGTCTGAGGTGCACGGGCGTCTTGGCGGCGTGGAGGCCTGGTCGCCGGATGGGGAGCACTTCGCGTCGCTGTCCCGCGGCGAGCTGAACGTCGTCGATGTCGCCACCGGATCGGTGACGCTGGTGACCGAGGTGGAGCGTTCGACCTACCTCTCGGTCATCGGGTTCTCACCGCAGGGAGACCGGATCCTCTTCTCGCGAACCGAGGACCGAGGACGGGGCGAGGGGTCGCTCTGGAGCGTCGGCGTCGACGGCTCCGACCCTCGGCTCGTCATCGCAGGCACGACGGCGGGTGACTGGCTGGCGCGGTGATCGCTACAGGTCGATCGCCAGGTGCGTGTACGACTCCTTCACGCGCATGCCCACCTTCTCGTAGAAGGGCCGGGCTCCACCGGTCGAGTCGGTCGACAGCGACGTGACGGCGTATCCACGATCGAACGACCGCTGGAACGATGCCTGCAGCATCGCGCGCGCGATGCCCCGGTGCCGGTGGTCGGCCCGGGTGGCGAACTTGTCGATCCAGGCCTCCTCGGAGTCGATCAGGAACGCGCCGCCGACGATCTCGCCCCCGTCCTCGGCCAGGATCAGGTCCTCGGGCGCGAAGCCGCCGCGTTCGATCGTCATCGCGCGCCAGGTCGCCAGCGTGGAGGGCGGCCGGTCGTCGTGCTCCGCGAACGCATCCTCGAACATCTGCAGCGCCTCGGTCTCGTCGCCGGCGCGGAACGCGCGGAGCGTCACGCCGGCGGGGAGCACGGGATCCCCCGGACGACTCGGGTGCTCCATCGTGAGGATCCACGACTCTCGTCGCGGCGTGTAGCCGGCGTCGCGCAGGAGTGCGAGCGCAGCGAGCGCGCGATCGTTGATCGACTGGCCGATCCGCGCGGCGCCGTGCTCCCGCGCCCGATCCTCGGTCCACCGGCGGAGCCAGGTTCCGATCCCTCGCCCGCGCGTCTCGGGATGCACGTCCACCCAGGCGCCGCGCTCGTTCGGCAGGAACGCCCATCCGATCAGGCGCCCGTCCTCCAGCACCCCGACCGTGTCGCGCGCCGGATCGACGGTCGGCAGGCGGAAGTCGGACGTCAGGTCCTCGCGCTCCCACATCACGAAGCCGACGTCGTGCAGCTCGCAGGCGTTCGCGAGCGCGACGACTACGTCGACGTCGTCGAACGTCAACGTCCGGGCGCTCAGACCGAGCGGGAGTCCTGTGGGAGCCTTCATCCCGGGGGAACCTAACCGCACATGGGAGACTCGCCCCCCATGGATCCCCGAGGAGCGGCTGAGCGGGTGCGCACCGCGTCGGTGGCCGGCTTCCGTCACCGAGCGGAGTCGGTGGCCGGCGGCGAGGTCGTCCAGATCGACGGGCTGCTCCTGTCGCTCACGAACCTGCCCGACGCGTCCCTGAACGGCACGTGCGTCGCCTCCGAGCCGGCCGATCCGGGTCGCGCGCTGGCCGCGGCCGAGGCGGCGTTCCGGGCGCGCGGGATGCCCTGGTTCGGCCTGGAGCTCGAGCGCGGGGAGCATCCGGAGGTCGAGCGCGCGGCCCGGGATGCACGACTCGTTCACCTGTTCACTCGGCCCGCCCTCGCGGTCGCGCTGGACGAGCTCCGGCCCGCACCGGACCCGGAAGGCATCGTGATCGAGCCCGTCGAGGATCCCGATGGGCTCGCGGCGATGCGTGCCGTCGAGGTCGAGGCGTTCGGCACGGCGCCGGATGTGGCCGAGGGTCGATCGGCCCGTCGTCGATCGAGCGAGCCGACGCCCGGCCGTGGTTGGCGCGCGACGGCGACCGTGTGGTCGGGGAGGCCGTGGGTCTGCTCCTGGACGGGACCGTCGGGGTGTTCGGGGTCGGTGTCCTTCCGGACGCGCGCGGCCGCGGCATAGGCGCGGCGCTCACGGCGGCCGCTGCTCGATCGTTCCCCGATGCCGACCTGGCGTGGCTCCTGCCGAGCGAGCTCGCCGAGCCGTTGTACCGCCGGCTCGGGTTCGAGACGGTCTCCGCCCGGGAGGTCTGGGTCAGGCCGGCCGATGAGGGGTCTGGGACGTCCTAGCGCGACCCGGTTGGGGAGGGACCGGCGGGTTGGGCCGGTCCCTCCGGATACGCGAGCCTCAGGCTGCGCGCAATCCCTGGGTCTGCTCCATCGTGGCTGCCTCGTCGTTGACCTTCCGAAGCACGCCGGAGAAGAGCCCGAACACCACGCCCCAGGCGTACGCGATACCGCCGAGGATGATGCCGGTCATCGTGACCCCGACCCACCCGGCCCGGGCCGCCAGACCCCAGTCCGCGAAGATGTCGAAGTTCACGGCCCAGGCGAGCCCGATGCCCAGCCCGACCAACAGGACGGTGTGCAGCTCGGGGATGCCCATGATGAAGCGTTCGACGAGCTTGCCGAGGACCATGATCCCCAGGCCGAACAACAGGGCGATCGCGAACACGTGCATGGTTCCTCCTTCCTGCCCGTGTCCCTCCCTCTGTCTCCATCATCCGACCGACGGGTGGTTCCGTCAGGTGGCGCATCCCCCAGGGGCGTGTCCGGCGCCCCGCGTATACTCGGCCGCGTGACCGTGCTAGGTGGGGAGCTAGCGGTTCCCTGTACCCGAGATCCGCTTCCGCGGGGCTGAATCCCCGCCCGAGGCCCGGAAGGTCCGAGGCAGCTCCCGGCACGGAGCGTTGATGGTCGGGTCCTACGCGACGCCAACCTGCGAACCCGGTCAGGTCCGGAAGGAAGCAGCCGTAAGCGGGCGCTGGCGGGTGCCGTAGGAGCGCCTGGCCGGAGCTGCCGGCCGGGGAAGCGCTCGAGTCTCTCGGTGTCGACGGCGGGTGCACGGTCACCTTCCGTACCCGTACGCTGCGCGCGAGGACCGAGCTGGGGAGGGTCGTGGCCGAGGAGCAGCACCAGGCGCTGTACCGCCGGTACCGGCCGCAGACGCCGGCCGACGTCCTGGGGCAGGATCACGTCGTCCGCGCGCTGACCGGCGCGATCCGCGAGGGTCGCCTGCACCACGCGTTCCTGTTCTGCGGGCCGCGCGGCACCGGCAAGACCTCGACCGCGCGGATCCTGGCCAAGATGGTCAACTGCGAGCAGGGCCCCACGCCCGAGCCGTGCGGCACCTGCGAGCAATGCGTCGCGATCCGAGAGGGCAGCCACCTCGACGTCGTCGAGATCGACGCGGCGTCGCACGGCGGGGTCGAGGACGCGCGCGAGCTCCGTGAGCGGGCGCCCACCGCTCCGGCGATGGGCCGCGAGAAGGTCTACATCATCGACGAGGCGCAGCGCCTGTCGGCTCCGGCGTTCGACGCTCTGCTGAAGGTGTTCGAGGAGCCTCCGCCGGGCGTGCGCTTCGTCCTCGCGACGACCGAGCCCGCGAAGATGCCCGCCACGATCGTCGGCCGGTGCCAGCGCTTCGACTTCCGTCGCCTCACGATGGAGACGCTCGCCGAGCAGCTCCAGCGGATCGGCGCGTCCGAGGGCGTCAACGTCACCGACTCCGCCGCACATGCGCTCGCGCGCCAGGCCGAGGGCTCGTCGCGCGACGCGCTCTCGATGCTGGACCAGGCGAGCGTCCTGGGCGGCGGCACGGTCGACGACGACGTCGTGCGCGCCCTGCTGGGTGCGCCGCGCGGCGAGGTCCAGTCCGAGCTCGCCGACGCGGTCGCGGTGGGGGACGCTCGCGCGATGTTCGAGATCGTGAACCGCCTGGTCCAGGACGGGCAGGACCTGCGCAACGTCACCGCGCAGACGCTCGAGCATGTGCGCAACCTGATGCTCGTCAAGACCGCGCCGGGCCAGGAGGACCTGCTGGATATCCCGACCGACGGCTACGAGGCGCTGCGGGTGCAGGCCGAGAAGTTCTCTCCCGGCGAGCTGGCGCGCGTGTTGTCCCTGCTGCTGGCGGCGCAGAACGACATGCGATGGACGACGTCGCCCCGGCTCTCGCTCGAGCTCGCGCTCGTGCGCGCGACGATGCCCGAGGCCGACCCGAGCCCGGCTGCGTTGATAGCCCGCCTGGAGCGGTTGGAGCGCCTGGCCGGCCTAGACGTCGCGCCGGCCCCCGCCGTCGCCCAGGCTCCGCCGTCGCCGGCGACCGATGCCGTCGCGCCGGCCGAGCCGGTGGCCGCCCCCCCCGAGCCCGAGTCGGCGGCCGCACCCGTCGACGCGGATCCGGTCGTTGCCGACGACGAGCCGCTCGCTCCCCGGGCCGCCGACGCCGGCAGCGTCGACGTCGCGATGCTCCGTCGGGGTTGGCCGAGCCTTATCGAGCACCTCGGCCAGGTCCGCCAGCCGATCCTTCGGGCGCTGCTGGAGAGCGCCACGGTGGCCACGTACGACGGCGCGTCGCTCGAGCTCGCCTTCCCGCCCGACAAGCGGTTCGGCGTGCAGAAGGTCGCCGACCGCCAGGAGGAGCTGCAGGGCGCGTTGGAGCACCTGTTCGGGATCCGTCCGGCGGTCACGTGCGTCGTGCGCGAGTCGCGCGAGCCGGCGGGTGGCCCCGCCGTGGTCGAGCTCGTCGACGAAGAGGACCCGCCGAGCGACGAAGAGGCCCTTCGCCGCGTCCAGGAGATGCTGGGCGCGCAGCTCGCCGGCGACGCGGAGCCCGCGTAGCTCATGTACGAGGGCCCGATCCAGGAGCTGATCGACGAGCTGGCGCGCCTGCCCGGCGTCGGCCCGAAGTCGGCGCAGCGCCTGGCGTTCTGGCTCGTGAAGGCGCCGCCAGAGGACGCGAAGCGCCTGGCCTCCGCGATCGTTCAGGCGAAGGACCGGATCGCGTTCTGCCGCGAGTGCGGCAACGTCGCCGAGGGCGACCTCTGTCGCGTGTGCCGCGACGAGTCGCGCGACCGCACCGTGCTCTGCGTCGTCGAGGAGCCGAAGGACGCGGCCACGATCGAGAAGAGCGCCCTGCACAAGGGTCGATACCACATCCTGGGCGGCGCGATCAGCCCGCTCGACGGGATCGGCCCGGAGGACCTCCGCGTGCAAGAGCTCTTGGACCGCGTCGAACGCGACCACGTCCTCGAGGTGATCCTCGCGATGAACCCGAACCTCGAGGGCAACGCGACCGCGATGTACGTGGCGGCGCTGCTGAAGCCGATCGGGGTCCGCGTGACGCGCCTCGCGAGCGGGCTGCCCGTCGGTGGAGACCTCGAGTACGTCGACGAGGTCACGCTCTCGCAGGCGCTCGAGGGCCGCCGCGAGATGTGAGCCCGGCCGTGCCGTCCCCGTCGGTGCGCGAGATCTCCGACCGGGCGTTGATCCTGTACGCGTTCGTCCGGCGCGCCACGATCGAGCACCTGCTCACCGAGTGGGCGAACGAGCCGTCCCGCGTCGCGCAGGCCGAGGGCGCCCGCGTCGAGACGGATCGATGGCTCAGCCGGGAGTCGCTCGGCGACGCGGTCGATGAGGGTGAGTCCCGGCTGCTGCACGCGCCGTCGGGCTCGTGGCCTCGCGAGGCGATCGTGGACGGCGAGTGGCGACACGAGGCGCTCGGCACCCTGCTCTGGGGGCTGCGACACCTCGAGGAGCTGCCGGCATACGACGTCGACTTCGATCGGGAGGCGGTCGACTCGGCGATCACGCGCTACGGGTCCGTCGATGCGTTCCGGGCCGAGGGCGTCCTGCGGCCCGCCGTCGAGCTCGAGCGAGCGTGGGGCGAGGCGGATGCGTGGTTCGCCGCGACCGAGGGATCGCCGGGCGAGGATGCCGCGCTGGCATCGACGGCGGTCGAGCGCCTGCGCGCGCTCAGCTGGCTGCGCGACGCCTCCGCACCCAGGCCGTGACGCCCCAGATCGCCAGGCCGATCACGGCGACCGGGAGCAGGTAGCCGAGCCCCACGATCACCGCGGCCAGCACCGACAGGAACCCGTCGACCGCGTCGCTCCAGGCGCCTCCGAGGTCCGGGCCGTCATCCGGCTCGGTCGGCTCGGCGTTCGCCTCGTGCAGGCGGACCGTGATCGTCGACTCCGCCACCTGATCGTTCAGGACGTTCAGGTTGCCCTGGATCCGCTCGATCTCGAGCTGGGTCCGCTCGACGAGCGTCGCCAGGCGGAGGATCTCGCTCGAGGTCGTGGCGTCGGATTGGAGGCCCAGCAGGAGCGCGCGCCGCTTCCGCAGGATCTCGAGGCGCGCGGCGAGGTCGACGTAGCGCGCCGTCACGTCCTGCCCCTCGATCCGCTGGCGCTCGACGATCCCGAGCTGTCGCAGCGCCAGCATCGCCCGGTCGAACCGCTTCGCCGGGATCCGCAGCGTGAGCGTGCCGTCGCGCTCGCGGGTCGTCGTGGACGTCAGGACGAACCCGCCGTTGTTGCCGGCGATCCGCGCGACGGCCGCGAACCCATCCGAGAAGTCGCCGTCGGGGATCCGGATCGCGATCGAGCCCGTCCGGACGATCTTCGAGAGGTCCTCGGACGGGCCGGCGGTCGAGGCGAACGAGCCTCCCGTCCCTGCGAGCGACGAGGACTGGTCGGCCGCGACCTCGGGGGTCGGCGCCGCGAGGCGCCACCGACCCTGCGCCGTTGCCCCCGGCCGAAGCGCCGCCGGTCTCACCCATCGCTCCGGTCGACCCGGCGACGCCCTGATCGACGAGACTCACCTGCTCCGCTCGCCGCCTCGTCGCTCGCGCCGAACCCGCCTCGCACCAGCATCCCGAGGAGTCCCGCCACGACCACGATCGCCACGAACGACGCGGCCACGGTTCCCCAGCCGACCCGGCGGGCGCGGCGAGGCGGCGCGCGCGCCCGTGAGCCGCTCGTGCCGCGCCGCGCCGCAGGTCCTCCTCGAGCTGCCGCAGGATCTCGAACTCGGTCTTCACGGCGTCTCCGCCTCCAGCCCGAGCTGCGTCCCCCGACGCTGCAGCAGGATCGCGAGCTTCCGCAGGCCGCGGCTCACGCGCTGGCGCGCGCTCGCCTCCGTGCAGGCCAGGCGCCTCGCGACCTCCGGGTACGTGAGCCCGTCGATCACGTGCAGGCGCATCGCCTCGCGCTGGTCGGTCGAGAGCGCCTCGAGCGCCTCGACGAGCGCCTCGCGGATCGGCGCCAGGTCGACCAGGTCCTCGATCCGCTCGTAGTCCTCGGGCGGGAGCTCGCGAAGCGGCATCCCGAGCCGAGAGCGGGCCGCCCGGTCCACGCGTCCCGGCGGAAGAAGCGTCCGAGCTGGTGCCGGGCGACCCGTACAACCACGCCACGCCGCCCACCCCTGGTCCCGGTAGGTCGCCCGCGACGCGAACGCCTGGGCGAACGTCTCGGCCGTGAGCTCGGCGGCGGCCTCCGGGTCCAGCGTCCGACGCGCGAAGTACCGAAGGAGATCCTCGGCGTGCCGCCGGTAGAGCTCGGTGAACGCCTCGGGGTCGTCTCGCGACGCGATCGGGAGGCTCGCTGTCGGTCCGCTCGTCGTTCACGCCCTGCCCTCTCCGCCGCGCGCGCAACGGTCCTGCCACCCGTACCATGCCCCGGTCGCGACGGGCCGTGACGAGGCCGGTCGCTGCAGCCGACCCCGAGGAGACGTCACGTGACCGACCAGAGGTTCCCCACCGAGTCCTTCCCTCGCCAGTACGCGCGGACCCGGCGGTTCAGCCTGGGCCGGCCCCCGGACGTTCGCGGTGGCCGAGGACGGGTCACGGGTGGCGTTCCTGCGGTCGCGCTCGGGGGACGATCCGGCCGGGTGCCTGTGGGTGCTCGACGTCGCGAGCGGTGAGGAGCGGCTGGTCTTCGACCCCGCGACCGGCGGCGACGAGCATCTGTCCGCCGAAGAGCGGGACCGGCGGGAACGCCGGCGCGAGTCGCTGACGGGCGTGACCGATCACGTGACCGACCGCGCGGTCACCGTGTCGGCGTTCGCGATGGACGGCGACCTGTACCTCGCCGACCTGCTCGCCCGCGGGGCGCGACGGATCGAGGTCGGAGTCACGGATCCGTTCGATCCCCGGCCCGACCCGACCGGCCTGCGGGTCGCCTACGTTGCCGGTGGGGCGCTCCGGCTGGTCGACGCCGACGGGTCGAACGACCGGGAGCTCGCGTCCGACCCAGACCCGGACGTGCACTGGGGGGTGTCGGAGTTCGCGGCGGCCGAGGAGATGGACCGGCTGCGCGGGTTCTGGTGGTCGCCGGACGGCACGCGGATCGTCGCGGCACGCGTCGACGACCGACCCGTGCGCGTGTGGCACATCGCGTCGCCGATCGACCCCGAGGCCGCGCCCCGCGCGGTCCGCTACCCACGCGCCGGCACCGAGAACGCGGTCGTCACGCTGAGCGTGCTCGACCTCGAGGGGGGCCGGGTGGATGTCGACTGGGACCGGGAGGCCTTCGAGTACCTCGTCTCGGTGGCGTGGCCCAAGGAAGCGCCGCTCACGATCCTCGTCCAGTCGCGGGACCAGACGCGCGCGCAGGTACTCGCGGTCGATCCCGACACGGGTGCGACCAGCCTGATCCGCGAGGAGCACGACGATCGCTGGCTGGACATCGTCGGCGGCGTGCCCGCCTGGCTCGCGGACGGCCGTCTCGTCCGCACGGTCGACGTCGACGACACGCGCCGGATCGCGTTCGACGACGAGCCGATGACGCCCGCCGGCCTCCAGGTGGCCGAGGTGCTCGACGTCGGCGACCAGGTCGTGTTCCGCGGCGCCGAGGACCCGACCGAGACGCACGTGTACCGGCTGGCGCTGGACGGGACCGTCTCGAGGCTCACGGGAACGCCCGGCGTGCACACGGCCGCGGTCGGAGGCGACGTGGTGATCCTGACGTCGGCCACGATGGACGCCCTGCCCTCGAGCCGGGTGCTCCGAGGAGGCGAGGAGGTCGCGACGCTCCGCTCCTTCACCGAGGAGCCGACACTGGTACCGACGCCGACGTTCTTCACCGGCGGCGAGCGCGACCTGCGGATGGCGCTGTTCACGCCCGGCGGCGCCGAGCCGCGCGGTCCGCTCCCCGTGCTGCTGGACCCCTACGGCGGGCCGCACTTCGGCGTGGTGCAGCGCGCGATGGGGATCCACTTCGAGTCGCAGTGGTTCGCGGACCAGGGGTTCGCGGTCCTCGCGATCGACGGACGGGGCACGCCGAACCGTGGGCCGGCCTGGGACCGAGCCGTCTACCGGAACCTCGCCGATCCGGTGCTCGAGGACCAGGTGGACGGGCTGCACGCGGCCGCGGAGCGGTTCCCGTTCCTGGACCTGGGGCGCGTCGCGATCCGCGGCTGGTCGTTCGGTGGGTTCCTCGCGGCGATGGCCGTGCTGCGCCGTCCCGATGTGTTCCACGCGGCCGTATCGGGCGCTCCGGTGACGGACGGGACCCTCTACGACACGCACTACACGGAGCGCTACCTCGGGATGCCGGACGAAGAGGTCGAGGCGTACGCGCGGTACCGGCTGATCGACGACGCGCCGAACCTGTCGCGGCCCCTGATGCTGATCCACGGCCTGGCCGACGACAACGTGTACGTCGCGAGCACGCTGCGGCTCTCGAAGGCGCTCATGGAGGCGGGCCGGCCTCACACGGTGCTGCCGCTGTCCGGGATCACGCACGCCCCGCTCGACCCGGCGGTCGCCGAGAACCTGCTGATGCTGCAGGTCCGGTTCCTGCGCGACGCGCTGGGGCTACCCGACCCCGGCTGACCCGCTGCTACGCTCGGGGTTCGCCCCCACGGAACGGCCGACGCATGCCCATCATCGTCCAGAAGTACGGCGGGACCTCGGTCGGAACGACCGAGCGGATCCAGGCCGTGGCCGACCGGGTCGTGCGCGCGAAGGAGGAGGGCTTCGACGTCCTCGTCGTCGTGTCGGCGATGGGGCAGCACACGGACGAGCTGCTCCAGATGGCCCGAGCGATCACCGATCTGCCCGAGCCGCGAGAGCTCGACATGCTCCTCACATCGGGGGAGCGGATCGCGATGGCGCTGCTCGCGATCGCGATCAACGCGCGCGGCTGCAAGGCCGCGTCGTACACGGGTTCGCAGGCGGGCATCATCACGGACACGCAGCACGGCGCCGCGAAGATCGTCGAGGTGCGGCCGAAGCGGATCCTCGAGGCCATCGACGGCGGGAACGTCGTGATCCTCGCCGGGTTCCAGGGCCTGTCGACGAACTACGACATCACGACGCTCGGGCGTGGCGGTTCGGACACGACCGCGGTGGCGATGGCCGCCGCCCTCGGTGCGGACGTCTGCGAGATCTACACGGACGTCGACGGCGTCTACACGGCGGATCCACGCGTCGTGCCGGACGCACGCAAGCTGGAGACGGTCTCGTACGAGGAGATGCTGGAGCTGGCCTCATCGGGCGCCAAGGTCCTGATGTCGCGGGCCGTCGAGTACGCTCGCCGGCACGGCGTCCGGCTGCACGTTCGGTCCTCGTTCTCCGACGTGCCCGGCACGTGGATCCGGGAGGTGGACGAGGCGACCATGGAACAGGTGCTGATCTCGGGGATCGCCCTGGACGACGACGAGGTCAAGGTCACGCTCGATCGCGTCCCCGACCAGCCCGGCGTTGCGGCGACCGTGTTCAAGGCGATCGCGGCCGAGGGCATCAACGTCGACATGATCGTGCAGAACGTCTCGCACGACGGGGCGACCGATCTGTCCTTCACCGCGCCGCTCGCCGACCTGTCCCGATTGGGCGCCGTGATGGAAGGGGTCCGCCGGCAGATCGGGGCGACCCGGGTCACGATCGACGACGGCGTCGCCAAGGTCTCGCTCGTCGGAGCCGGCATGAAGAGCCATCCGGGGGTCGCGGCCGAGGTCTTCGATACGCTCGCCGCGGAGTCGATCAACATCGAGATGATCTCGACGTCGGCGATCCGCATCTCATGCGTGATCCGCAAGGCCGACGCGGATCGCGCGGTCAGAGCGATGCACGCGCGTTTCTCGCTCGATCCCGACGCGACGCCGTGAGCGACCTCCCCTCGCCCCCGCCGGCCGGCCGGCCGGCGGTTCCCCCGCCTCCCGGTGAGGCAGCCGAGCCGGCCCCCGCGCTCCCCGCTCCGGCGTCCGAGACGCCTTCGCGCCGTCCGCTCGTGGTCGGGCTCC
This sequence comes from Actinomycetota bacterium, assembly GCA_046330185.1. Lineage (GTDB taxonomy): Bacteria > Actinomycetota > UBA4738 > UBA4738 > HRBIN12 > DATBLY01. The sequence goes on along the minus strand of JAXLTF010000006.1, from coordinate 96,286 downwards.
TGCTGGTGGCCGCGCTCTTCGGTGTCGCCGCCGCCATCTGGGTGTGGCTCGCCGCCCCGTCGGTGTGCGAGGGCCGCGACGTCCGCTCGGATCGGTTCGGCTACTGCCTGGCGGCGCCGGAGGGCTGGCTGGTGGCCGAGGTCCCCGATCAGGCGACCGATCAGCTGTTCCGTCCGGATGCGGCCACGACCGTCACCATCCAGGCCGTGCGGACGTCTGCGGACCTGGAGTCGTTCGCCTCGATCGTCCGCGAGGGTCAGTCCGACGAGGAGCTCGACCCGGGCGCGGTGACCGGGATCACCGTGGATGGCGTGGCGGGGCTGATGTGGGACGCGCAGCTGCAGGCCGAGCGGACCCCGATCACCGCGCGCACGGTCGTGTTCGTGAGCGGCGGGGTCGGATGGCGCGTGCAGCTCGCCGACACCGCCGGCGCGTTCGGCGAGCACGCCGCCGAGCTGGACGCGATCCTGGGGTCCTGGCGGTTCCTGTAGGGCCCGCCGGTACCATGGTCGGCATGCGCGTAGCAGTGGTCGGTGCGACCGGCGCCGTCGGGCGCGAGATGACGCGGATCCTCGAGGAGCGCTCGTTCCCGGTGGACCGGTTCGTGCCGCTCGCGTCCGTGCGGTCGGAGGGGCGCTCCGTGCGGTTCCGCGACGAGGAGCACGCCGTTCGGGAGCTCTCGCTCGAGCGGCTCCGGGGCGTCGACGTGGCCCTCGTCTCGGCCGGGGCGAGCGTGTCGCGGTCCTTCATCCCCGAGGCCGCCGCGGCGGGCACGGTCTGCATCGACAACTCGAGCGCGTTCCGGATGGAGCCCGACGTGCCGCTGTCGATCCCCGACGTGAACCCGGAGGCGCTCGACGGCGAGCCGATGATCGTGGCCGTCCCGAACTGCACCACGATCACCGCGTTGCTCGCGGTCGGGCCACTGCACCGGGCGGCCGGCCTGAAGTCGCTGTCGATCTCGAGCTACCAGTCGGTCTCCGGTGCCGGCTGGAAGGGCACGCGCGAGCTGATCGAGCAGGTCGAGAAGCTGCACGGCCGCGAGGAGGAGCTCGCGCATCCGGACCCGGACGCGCTGCCGGCCGGCGAGGTCTTCGGCAAGACGATCGCCTACAACGTCGTGGCCAAGATCGGCGAGTTCGAGGAGGGCGGCTACACCGGCGAGGAGGCCAAGATGATGGCCGAGCCCCGCAAGATCCTGGGCCTCCCGGACCTCCCGGTCGTGGCGACGTCGGTCCGGGTTCCGGTTCCGGTGGGCCACGCAGCGTCGATCGTGGCGACGTTCGCTCGCCCCATCACGCCTGACGATGCGCGGGCCGTCCTGGCCGAGGCCCCGGGCGTGGAGCTGCGCGACGATCCCGCCAACGGCGTCTACCCGTCGCCGCTCGAGTCCGCCGGCCTCGACGTGGCGCTCGTGGGGCGGATCCGTCAGCTCGAGCACGACCCGAACGGCCTGGCCCTGTTCAGCTGCGCGGACAACCTGCGGATCGGCGCGGCCCTGGATGCCGTTCGGATCGCGGAGGCTCGGTTCCCGGGCTGAGCCCCTCGGCGCCGCTCAGGCGGCCGGCTCTCCTCCTGGTCGCACCCGGTCGGTGAGCGGCTTCACGAACCACACCCCGTACTCGCTCCACCCCTCGCGCCGGTAGAAGGCGAGCGTCCGTTCGCGCCACGCCGCGGTCACCAGGGCCATCCGGAAGCACCCTCGCTTGCGTGCGAGCGCCTCGGCCGCGTCGAGGAGCGCGCGTCCGATGCCCGCCCCGCGGGCGCCCTCGGTGACGACCAGGTCGTTGACCCGCGCCTGCGGCCGGTGGTCGCCGAGCCGCTGGTGGTACTCCATGTCCACGACGCCGGCGACCACCGCGTCCACCTCCGCCACGAGCGTCACGCGGTCCAGCTGCCGCAAGTGCCCCGCGAACTGCAGACGATGCGTGGCGTCCTCGGCCGTGCCGGCGGCGACCCCGCGTCCCAGCTCGACCAGCAGGCCGGCGACGGCCGGCCAGTCGTCGGGCCTGGCGGGCCGGATCCAGATCGTCATCTCGGGGCGCAGCGGCAGGGCCTGCCGCCGCACCGCGGGCAGCCGTCCCGGTACCGCTCGACCGCCGCGTCCAGCTCGATGCCCTCCAGGTTCGCGAGGGACGACAGCCACGCCAGCACGTCGCCGAACTCGTGGACGAGGTTGTCGCGATCCTGGTTCCGCAGCGCGCGAGCCAGCTCGCCCACCTCTTCGACCAGCCAGCGGAACGTCGCGTCACGGCCGCGCGCGGAGTCACGCTCGAGGTACGTCGCGCGCATCGAGTCCTGGAGTTCCCCGAGCTCCATGGCCGGCGAGTCTAGCGGTGCCGCGGCCGGGCCCCGGGCTCCCCCGCGGTCTCGGGCGGACCCTGATCGCGCACCGACGAGGCCCCGGCGGCCCGCCTCGCGCGCTTGTTCGCGTACATCCGTTCGTCGGCGAGGGCCATGAGGCCGTCCAGCGTCCTGGGGTCCTCGGGGTCGAACCGCGACACCCCGGCGGACAGCGAAAGCCTGAACGGGCGCTCCGGGTCGAGGTTCGATCGGTCCATCGACGCCTCGAGCCGCCTCGCCGCACCCTCGACCGCGGCATCCGACACCGCCGCGAACAGGATGCAGAACTCGTCCCCGCCCATCCGCGCGATGAGGTCGGAGGCCCGGAACGTCGTGCGCAGCACGTAGGCGGTCTCCGCGATCAGCCAGTCACCCATGGCATGCCCGAGCGTGTCGTTCACGTGCTTCAGCCCGTCCACGTCGACGAACATCAGCGCGAGCGGCTGATGGTTGCGTTTGGCCACCTCGAGCCTGTGCTCGGCCATCGGGACGAATCCCCGCCGGTTCGGCAGGCGCGTGAGCGGGTCGAGCGTCGCCTGGCGCTGCAGTTCCCCCTGGAGCTCCACGACCCGGGTCCCACTCTCGATCAGGGCGGCCTCGAGGTGCCCCAGCTCGTCGTCACGACGCGGCGCTGGCAGGAGCGGCAGGCCGTTCTGCATCCGGTCGGCGTTCGCCTCCATGGCGCCGATCCTCGCGCCCACGCTGCGGCCCAGGATCAGCAGCAGGACCAGGGAGACCAGCACCGCGATCGGCGTTCCCCCGACGGCCAGCAGGAACGACAGCCGCCGCATGGCGTCCAGGTCGCTGCCGCGCGCGGTCAGCAGCCGGTCGGCGCGATCCCCCAGCTCGGCGAGGAGCGCTCGGACCTCGTCCATCGTCTGTCGTCCGACGTCCAGCTCACGCGACAGCCGAGCCCGGTCGGTGGCCTCGGTGACCGGGACGAACGAACGCAGTCCCGAGAGCAGGCGGACCCGCTCGTGCGCCAGGTCGCCGAGCCGCTCGACCCGGTCCGCCTGGGACGCGTCGGCGGCGGTGAGCGACCGGAGCCTGTCCAGGTCGGCCCCGATCCTGCCCACCCCGGTCTCGTACGGCCGGAGGAACCCGTCGTCGCCGGTGAGCAGGTAACCGCGCATCCCCGTCTCCGCGTCGACCAGGTCGTTCAGGACCGCCTGGACGGCATCGCGGATCAGGTAGGCGTCGCGTTCGGCGGCGAGGGTCGCGTCCGTGCGGTGCCGGGACAGCACGAGCAGCGTCGTCGAGGCCACGAGCACCACGACGGGCACGATCACGACGGCGAGGAGCTTGTTCCTGAGGCTCACGGGACCTTCCAGCTCGGTCGGTCCAGGCATCGGACGCCCGGGGAGCCCGCTTGACGGGGTTGTCTACCGGCCGGTAGATGCGCGATGATCTACCGGATGGTAGAGAAGGGCTCTCGTTCCGGCGGGTCCATCGTCGAGCGCCTGGCCGGTGCCCGGGTGCTCCTGACCGGGGTCACTGGGTTCCTGGGCCAGGTCGTGTTCGAGCGCCTCCTCGCCGACTTCCCCGACACGCGGATCGTCCTGCTGGTGCGGTCCCAGACCGGCTCGACGTCCGTGGAGCGCGTCCGCTACCTGTTCCGCAAGCCGTCGTTCGATGCCCTCCGCGACCGGATCGGCGACGAGGGGCTCTCCGCGATGCTCGATCGACGTGTCGAGGTGATCGACGGAGACTTCTCGCTGGGGGTGCCCGAGCTCCCGGGCGACCTCGACGTCGCGATCCATTCGGCCGCCACCGTCTCGTTCGACCCGCCGATCGACGAGGGCTTCCAGACGAACCTCCTGGGCGCCGTGAACCTGTACCGGGGTGTGATCGAGGCGGGGGCCAGGCCGAACCTGGTCCACGTCTCCACCGCCTACGTCGCCGGCGTGACGAAGGGGGTCGTCCCGGAGGCCCCCCTGGAGCATCGCGTGGACTGGCGCGCCGAGTCCGAGCTCGCGATGCGGGCCCGTAGCGACGTCGAGGCGCAGTCGCGCAAGCCCGAGATGCTCGACGCGTTCATGGCGCGTGCCCGCAGGGAGCACTCGCGCGCCGGTCCGATGACGGTGGCCGAGGACGCTGAGCAGCGGCGCAAGGACTGGGTGGGAGCGCGGCTCACGCGGTACGGGCGGGCGCGGGCCCGCTCGTTGGGCTGGCCCGACGTCTACACGTTCACGAAGGCCATGGGCGAGCGCGCGGTGGAGGAGCTCGCCGAGCAGGAGGAGCTCTCCCTGTCGATCGTTCGGCCGTCGATCATCGAGAGCGCCCTGCTGCACCCGTCGCCGGGGTGGATCGATGGGTTCAAGATGGCCGATCCCATCATCCGAGCCTACGGGCTCGGCCAGATCCCCGAGTTCCCGGGGATACCGGAGGGGATCGTCGACATCATCCCGGTCGACATGGTGGTGAACGCGATCCTCGCGGTGGCCGCCACGCCGCCGGAGCCGGGCCGGCCGCGCCACTACCACGTCAGCTCGGGGTCGCGGAACCCCCTCCAGTTCCACCAGCTGTACGCGATCACCCGTGCGTACTTCGAGGCCCACCCCCTGCCGGAGCGTGGCCGCGGGGAGCACAAGGTCCCGGAGTGGACGTTCCCGGGAACGCTGACGGTCGAGCGGATGCTCCGGCGTGCCGAGCGGCTGACCGACGCCGCCGAGAAGGTCGTCACGCACCTGCCGAAGTCGAAGGCGATGCGGGAGGCGGTGATGCGGGTCGACCGCGACCAGGCGCGCGTGGACTTCGTCAAGCGCTACTCGGATCTGTACGGTCCCTACACCGAGGCCGAGGTGATCTACACCGACGACCGGATGCTCGAGCTGTTCGAGGGGCTGTCGGTGGAGGACCGGGCCGCGTTCCCGTTCGACTCCGCTATGGTCGACTGGACCTACTACCTGCAGGACGTCCACTGCCCGGCGGTGACGCAGAGCCTCCGCGATCTCTCGCGACGGGTCCGCGAGAAGCCGGCGGTCCAGATCCGCGAGCAGGAGGTGCCGGTCGTCGCCGTGTTCGACATGGAGGGGACGATCATCACCTCGAACGTGGTCGAGTCCTACGTGTGGTCGCGGATGGGCGACCTTCCGCCCGACGAGTGGCCGGCCGAGCTCCTGAGCGTGTTCGGGCGGATCCCGCGTTACCTGCAGATCGACCGGCGCGACCGCGGCGAGTTCCTCCGGACGTTCTTCCGACGCTACGAGGGCGCGAGCGTCGAGGGGATCGAGCGGCTGATCGACCACCACGTCGGCGAGTTCATGCTCCAGAAGGCGAGCGCGGCCGCGATCCGCCGGATCCGTGAGCACCGTGCCGCGGGGCACCGCACGATCCTGATCACCGCCGCCGCCGAGGTCTTCGTCCGCCCGCTCGCGCCGCTGTTCGACCTGGTGATCGGCTGCGAGCTCGAGGAGCGCGGCGGCCGCTACACGGGGTTCATGTCGAAGCCGCCGTTGGTGGGCGAGGCGCGCGCCGCGTGGCTGCGCCGCTACGCCGAGCAGGAGGGCGTCGACCTGAAGCGCTCGTACGGGTACGCGGACTCCTACTCGGACCTGCCCCTGCTGCGGACCGTCGGCAACCCGGTCGCGGTCTCGCCCGACTCGGCGCTGTTCCGGCACGCGCGTCGTCGCCGCTGGCCGATCGAGGAGTGGGAGATGTCGAAGGGGATGCCACGCGTGCGGTTCCCGAGGCCGGCGGTGCGCTGATGGCCCTGGCCTTGGAGCTCTTCCGCTCGGCGCCCCGGTACCTGACCGCGCGCGCGGTCGGTGCCAAGGTGCCGGGCCTCGTGGCCGGTCCGCTGGCCCCGCTCCGCCTGAGGACGCTGAAGGACCCGGTCGCCCGGGGGGACGACTGGACCCGCGTGAAGCCGTTGCTGTCGGGGATCTGCGGGTCCGACCTCGCGACGATCGCGGGCCGGTCGTCGTTCTACTTCTCGCCGCTCGTCTCGTTGCCGTTCGTGCCGGGCCATGAGGTCGTCGGCGAGGTCCTCGACGACGTCGACGGGTTCACCGCGGGACAGCGGGTGGTGCTGTCGTCGGTCCTCGCCTGTGCCGCGCGGGGCGAGGATCCTGTGTGCGCGAACTGCGCGGTCGGCAACGTCGGTCGGTGCGACCGAGTGACCGTGGGCGAGCTGAAGGCCGGGCTGCAGACCGGCTACTGCTCGGACGTCGGCGGAGGCTGGAGCCGCATGATGCTGGCCCACCGCTCGCAACTCGTCGCCGTGCCGGATGGGATCGACGATCGCACTGCGGTCCTGATCGAGCCGTTCGCCTGCGCGATCCACGCGGCCCTGCGGGCCCGGGTCGAGCCCGGCGCGTCGGTGTTCGTGGTGGGCGCGGGCACCGTCGGGATCCTCACCCTGATCGCGGTCAAGATGCTCACCGAGGCCGGCCACGTGACCGTGGCCGCCAAGCACACGCGCCAGCGGGCGGCTGCGAAGCTGGCCGGAGCCGACGTCGTGATCCCGCCGGAGCATGCCGTGAAGGCCGTGCGACGGTCGGCGCACGCCGTGAAGCTCTCGCCCGAGCGAGGGGCGGACTTCCTGTTGGGCGGCGTCGACGTCGCGATCGAGTGCACGGGCTCGCGGAGCGCGCTGGACCTGGCGCTGCGCACCACGCGTGCGGGCGGCCGGGTCGTGGTCTCGGGGATCCCGGGGCCGGGCGCCGACCTCACCCCGCTGTGGTTCCGCGAGCTCGAGCTCGTGGGGGCGTACACGTCGGGCACCGAGCGCATCGACGGGACGGAGCGGCGCACGTTCGACCTGGCGGTGGAGCTCGCTGCCGGCCTGCCGATGTTGGAGCAGCTCGTGGGGGCGACCTACCCCCTGGATCGGTGGCGCGACGCGCTGGACCACGCGATGGGGGCGGGCCGCCTGGGGACGTTCAAGGTGGCGTTCGCGCCGCAGGAGACCTGAGGGAGCGAGGAGACCGATGCCGAGGCCGGGATTCGTGTTGGAGATCGACGAACGGACCCCACCCCTGTTGGTGCACGAGGGCGAGGGGTACCGGCTCCAGCGGTTCCCGCTGGGCTCGCGGGTCGTGTATCCGCCCGACGCCCTTCCCGGCATCCGCGACCTGAACGCCGCGATCCGCCAGGCCCTGCTGAACCCCATCGACGCCGAGCCGCTCCCCGAGCTGCTGAAACCCGGGATGAGGCTCACGATCGCGATCGACGACATATCGATCCCGCTCCCGCCGATGCGCACTCCGGACATACGGCAGCGGATCATCGAACACGTCGTCGAGCTGGCGGCCCGGGCGGGGGTCGACGACGTGAAGCTGGTCGTCGCGAACGCCCTACATCGGAGGATGACCGCCGACGAGATCCGCCGGATGGTCGGCGAGCGGCTGTTCCGGTCGTTCTGGCCTAAGGACCTAGCGAACTTCGACGCGGAGGACCGGGACGGGCTCCTGGAGATCGGCAAGACCGAGGAGGGCGAGATCGTCGAGATCTCGAAGCGTGCGGCCGAGTCCGACTTGATCGTGTACGTCAACGTGAACCTGGTCGCGATGGACGGCGGTCACAAGTCCGTCGCGATCGGCCTGGCCGGGTACCGGTCGTTGAGGTACCACCACAACGTCCACACGATGCTGCATTCACGCTCGTACATGGACCCGCGGCCCGGCCACAGCGCGATCGCGGACTCGGCGACGCGGATGGGGCACCTCCTGCGGGACAACGACGTGAAGATCTTCCAGATCGAGACGACCGTGAACAGCGAGACCTTCCCCTCGAACCTCGGGTTCCTGAACAAGCGCGAGTGGGAGTGGTCCGCGTACGACCAGGCTCTGATGATGGGCGCGAAGAAGGTGAACGACCTGGCCCCCCCGCGGGTCCGGCGCGAGTTCTTCCGGCGGATCGAGGCGCCGTACAAGGTGACCGGCATCAACGCCGGCGAGGTGGAGGCGGTCCACGAGCGCACGCTCGCGAACCTGCACCGTCAGCAGCTCGTCGAGGTGCAGGGGCAGTCCGACGTCGTGGTGTTCGGCGTCCCGTACCTGGGGCCGTACAACGTGAACTCGGTGATGAACCCGATCCTCGTGCACTGCCTGGGCCTGGGTTACCTGTTCAACATGTACCGCAACCGGCCGCTGGTGAGGCCGGGAGGCGTCGCGATCCTGTTCCACCCGGTGCCGTGGGAGTTCCACCAGATCCACCACCCCAGCTACATCGACTTCTTCGAGGAGGTCCTGCGCGACTCGACGGACCCGGCGACGATCGAGTCCAAGCACGAGGAGCGGTACGCGACCGATCCCTGGTACATCCATCTGTACCGGACGAGCCACGCGTACCACGGCGTCCATCCCTTCTACATGTGGTACTGGGGCGCGCACGGCCGCGATCATTGCGGGGACGTGATCTTCGTCGGCGGCGACCCCAAGGCGGTCGCGCGCCTGGGCTACCGGCGGGCCGACTCGCTGCGCGACGCGCTCGAGATGGCGAAGGACACCGTGGGATCCAGCCCCTCGATCACGTACTTCCACGCGCCGCCGCTGATGATCGCCGACGTGGTCTGAGGAGCGTTCGATGGGCATGCGCGACGAGCTGAAGGAGATGGCCCGGGGCTTCCGCTGGGGCCACCGGCCCATGGTGCCGCGTTCGGCGGAGCCGTTCCGGGAGGAGCGCGACGACGAGGGCTTCCCGACCGACTGGGCCCGGACCGAGGCCGGCACCCTGGTGCGTCAGGCGATCATGAACGGCCCGATGACGGCGATCCTGCGCTCGGAGCTGTCGTTGCGCGTGTACGGGCAGGACCGTCTTGACGGCGTTCCCGGCCCGGTCCTGTTCTTCTCGAACCACTCGAGCCACCTGGACGCGACGCTGATCCTCGCGACGCTGCCGGACCGCTGGCAGCGCAGGACCGCCGTCGGCGCCGCCAGGGACTACTTCTTCGACGTGTGGTGGCGCCAGGCGTTCACGGCGCTCGTGTACGCCGGGTTCCCGATCGACCGGGCGAGGGGCGGACAGGGCGCGACCGACAAGGCGCGCGAGCTGGTCCGCGACGGCTGGTCGATCGTCGTGTTCCCGGAGGGCACGCGGTCGGCCGACGGCCACGTCCAGCGGTTCAGGCACGGCTCGGCGCGGCTGTGCCTGGAGCTCGGGATCCCGGCCGCGCCGATCGCGATCGTGGGAGCGTTCCAGGCGATGCCGCGGGGCCGGTTCTGGCCGCGGGCCGGCCGTCCGACGGTGACGGTCCGCTACGGCGCGCCGATCGTGCCCGCGGAGGGCGAGACCCACCGGGACCTATCGCGGCGGATGTCCCAGGCGATCGGCGAGCTGTTCGACGAGGACCGGACCACGTGGTGGGAGTCGCTGGGCCGCGCCGAGCGCGGTGAGACGCCGTCCCTAGCTGGTCCGCAGGGTCCGGGTTGGCTCCGCCGGTGGGAGGGCTCGCGCCCGCTCCCGAGGCGTGGTGACCCGCCGACCTGGGAGTAGGGATGCCACGGGCCGGCGGCGAGGCACGACGGGTCGAGATCATCGAGGTGGCGATCGGTCGCTTCGGCCGCGACGGCTACGCGGGCGCGAGCCTCGACCGGATCGCGTCGGCCGTAGGCGTTCGCAAGCAGACGCTCCTGTACTACTTCCCGACGAAGGAGGCCCTCCTGGAAGCGTGCCTCGACGCCGCGGGCGAGCAGCTCGCGCGCACGATCGGCAAGGCGCTCGAGGGCAGGGAGACGTATTGGGACCGCGCGGAGGCCGTCATCCACGCCGTGTTCCAGCTGGCCGAGGCCTGGCCCGAGTTCCCGATGTTCATCCGTGAGGCGGGCAGGCTCGGGCCGGACGCGTTCGCGCACGTGGCGGGGGTCCTGGAGCCGATGCGTCAGCGGGCGATCGACTTCCTGCAGGCCGGGATGGACAACGGCGAGATCCGCAAGCAGGACCCGGCGCTGCTGCTGTTCACGCTCTACACCGGGGTGGTCGGCTCGCTCACCGAGGCGAGCGTCCTGAACGTCGTCGTCGGGGCCGACAAGAGCCGCGCTTCGCTGCGTCGGCGTGAGCGCGAGGTGATCGCGTTCGTCCGCGGCGCTCTCCAGCCGCCTGCCGACGGGTAGTCACCCCCCGGCCGAGCCGCCAGGATGGGGCCGATGGACCCCGACGCGACCCGTGAGGAGCGCCGCGTCGTCACCGTGCTGGTGGCGGACCTAGTAGGGTCGACCGCGCTCGGTGAGCGGCTCGACCCCGAGGAGCTGCGGGTCGTCGTCGGCGACGCGGTCGCCCGGATGGTCGGGGCGGTCGAGGCCTTCGGCGGGACGGTGAAGGACCTGGCGGGCGACGGCATCTTCGCGCTGTTCGGCGCGCCGACCGCGCACGAGGACGATCCCGAGCGCGCGATCCGCGCGGGCCTTCGCATCGTCGAGGACGTGGGCGAGTACGCGCACGAGGTCGAGAGGGCATGGTCGATCGCCGGCTTCGGCGTGCGGGTCGGTGTGAACAGCGGACCCGTCGTCACCGGCATCGTCGGCGGGGGCGGCCGCGTCGAGTACGGGGCCACGGGCGACACCGTCAACGTCGCCGCCCGGCTGCAGTCTGTGGCCGAGCCCGGCCAGGTGCTGGTAGGCGACGCGACGCGGCGTCTGAGCGGCCCGGCCTTCACCTGGGACCCACCGGTGGAGCTCAGCCTGAAGGGCAAGGCCGACCCGGTGAGCGCGTCGGCCGTGACCGGCGTCACCGGCGCGTCCGGCCGCCGGCGCGACGACGACGAGCACCGCACCCGCCTGGTCGGCCGCGACCGCGAGCTCGCGGCGGCGATGGAGAGCGTCGACGCGGCGCTCGGTGGCTCGGGGCACGTCCTGTTCCTCACCGGCGAGCCCGGGATCGGGAAGACGCGTCTGCTGACGGAGCTGCGTGCGGCGTTCGAGTCGGGTCACCCCGCGCTCGGGGAGCCGCTGTGGCTGGAGGGACGCTGCGTCTCGTACGGCGAGTCGATGCCGTACTGGCCGTTCCGCGACCTGCTGCGCTCGTGGCTCGGCCTGCCGATCGACGAGCCGGAGCTGAGGGCCCGCGTGACGCTGCAGCGCGAGGTCTCGCGCCTGTTCGACGAGCGTGCCCCCGAGTACCGGGCCTACCTGGCTTCGCTGCTCGGCCTGCCCCTGGAGTCCGACGATCAGACGAAGGTCGCCGAGCTCTCGCCGGAGGCCATGCAGTACAGGACGTTCGAGGTCGTCAGGCATCTCGTGGCCCGCCTCGCGGAGGACGGGCCGGTCGCGCTCGCCGTCGAGGACCTCCACTGGGCCGATCCGACGTCGCTCCAGCTCCTGGAGCTGCTCCTGTCCGACACCGAGGAGCTACCGCTGCTGCTGCTTGTCACGTCGCGCCCCGAGCCGGGGCAGCCGTCATGGCGGGTGAAGGAGGCGGCCGAGCGAGAGCTCCCGCACCGCACGCGCGAGCTCGCGCTCACGGCGCTCGAGGCCGATGCGGGCCGGGCGCTGCTCGACGAGCTGGTCGGCCCGGGGGTGCTCCCGGCGGGGCTCGAGGGGCGCATCCTGGACCACGCGGACGGCAACCCGTTCTACCTGGAGGAGCTGGTGCGATCCCTGGTCGACGCCGGCGCGCTCTCCCGTGAAGGTGACGGCTGGCGCTTCGACCACGACGTGGCGATCGAGGTGCCGCCGACCGTGGAGAAGGTGATCCTCACCCGGATCGATCGTCTGGACCTGTCGGCCCGCGACCTGCTCATGGCGGCGTCGGTCCTCGGCCGCCGCTTCGGGCTCCCGCTCCTCGAGGCGGTGACCACCGACGACGACGACGGGGTCCGCCCGCTGCTCACCGAGCTCCAGCGCGCCGACCTGATCCGCGAGGGACGCCGGTGGCCCGACCCCGAGTACCGCTTCAAGCACGCGCTGATCCAGGAGACGGCGTACCGGACGCTCATCGCGGCCGAGCGGGAGCGCCTGCACCGCAGGGCCGCGGAGTGGCTGGAGGCGCGGTACGAGGGCGCCGAACACGATGCGGCGGCGCTGCTCGCGTACCACTGGCTGGGGGCATCGGACCGAGAGCACGCCGCCCGGTGTCTCACGTTCGCCGGCGACCGAGCCCGCCAGGAGTACGCGCTCGACGAGGCGATCGCTCATTACCGAGACCTGCTGCCGATCCTCGAGGAGCAGGGGGAGCGACGCCAGAGCGCGCTCGTCCTGTTCAAGCTCGCCCTCGCCCTGCACATGTCGCTGCGGTTCGCCGAGGCGAACGAGGCCTACCAACGGGCGTTCGATCGATGGGACCCGTCCGAGGCCTGCCCCGCTCCCGCGGCCACCCTCCGGGTCGCGTCGAGCTACCTGCCGAACGACCCCGACCCGCGCTCGGCGATCGCGTGGCCCAACATCCAGCTCTGTATGCAGCTGTTCGACCGGCTGGTCGAGGCCTGGCCGGAGCGGACGATCGTCCCGTCACTGGCGGAGCGGTGGGAGATCGCCGACGACGGGCTCCGCTACGTCTTCCACCTGCGTGAGGGCACCGCGTGGTCGGACGGAACGCGGCTCACCGCGCACGACGTGGAGTTCGGGATCAAACGGGTGTTGAACCCGAACGCGCCGGGCTCGTCGGTCGCGATCTACTTCGTGCTCGAGAACGGGCAGGACTACTACCTACGGCGGAACGCTGACGCGGATCGCATCGGGGTCCGTGCGCTCGACGAGCGCACGGTCGAGTTCCGCCTGGTGGCGCCAGCGCCGTACTTCCTGAGCGTGATGAACAGGCCCGACGGCGGCCCGCAGCCGCGTCACGCGATCGAGGCGGACCCCGACGGGTGGGCGTCCGTCGGCGCGCAGGTCGTGAGCGGGCCGTTCCGGACCGTTGGTCGGACGACCAGCCCTGGTGCTCGAGCGGCGCGACGACTACGCGGGGACTCGGCCGGGCGACGTCGCCCGGGTCGAGTACGTGCGCAGCGGCGTGCTGGAGGCGCTCGGCCCCTACGACCACGACGAGCTCGACATCGTCACGGTCCGGTACACCCCACGGATGGCCGACCTCGTGCCGCGGGTGGCTCAGGACGCCGTGCTCGGCTCGGCCGCGTGGTCCGCGTACCTCGCGTTCGACCACGCACACCCGGTCGTCTCGAACCTCGACCTGCGCAAGGCGCTCGCCCACGCGATCGACCGCGAGGTGTTGTCGGACGTCGGCGAGAGCATCGCGACCGCGACCGGCGGGATCGTGCCGCCGGCACTGCAGGGCCACACACCCGACATCGTGCCGGCGTTCGACCCCGAGCTGGCCCGGATCCACCTGGAGCGATCGGGGATGGCGGACGTGGAGCTGACCGTCACCGGCACCGAGTCCTGGGTGCCCCCGTTCCTGGATCGGATCACCGCGATGTGGGCCGAGGTGCTCGATGTGCGGATCGATGTCCGCGAGGTCTCGGTCAAGGAGGCGCTGGCCGCCGGCAGCATGACCGACCTCGGGCCGATCTACGTGACGGGCTGGCTGCCGGGCTACGCCGATCCCGAGTACTTCCTTCGTTTGCTCTTCCACTCGGACAGCCGCACGAACGAGGGCGGGTTCTCGTACGCGCCGTTCGACGAGCTGATCGAGCGCGCGCGGCAGGAGCGGAGCGATCGCGAGCGCCTGCGGCTGTACCACGAGGCCGATCGGATGGCCGTCGCCGACCGGGTCGCGGTGATCCCGATCCTGTACGGGCGCAGCATGGCGTTCGTCAAGCCGTGGGTGGCCGGCTGGTGGGAGTTCGGGAAGTCCTCGGCGAACTTCGCGGACCTGCGGGTCGATCCGGCGTCGCCGCGCGCGGACGGTTGAGCGGAGCGGACCGCGTCAGCGGGCCGAGTAGTACTCGACGATCAGGCGCTCCTCGACCTCGGCCGGGAGCGGGACCTCGTCGCGATCCGGGAGGCGCGACAGCGTGCCGCTGACCTCGTCGGTGTTGCGGTACAGGTACACCGGGGGCTCTGGCGAGAGCTCGATCGCCTCGCGCACCGCGATGAAGTTGCGGCCCTTCGGGGACAGCTCGACTGCCTGCCCCGGCTTCACGCGGGCGCTGGGGACGTTCACCCGCCTGCCGTCCAGCAGCACGTGTCCGTGGGAGACGAGCTGGCGGGCCTGGCGGGTGCTGAGCGCGAACCCCAGGCGCAGGATCACCGTGTCCAGGCGCGTCTCGAGCTGTCGAAGCATCTCCTCGCCGGTCACGCCCTCGCTGCGGATCGCCCGTTCGTAGTAGCGGCGCAGCTGCTTCTCGCTGACCCCGTAGATCGCCCGGAGCTTCTGCTTCTCGACCAGGCGGGTCTGGTACTCGGAGATGCGCTTGCGGCCGCGGCCGTGCTGTCCCGGCGGATAGGGTCGTTTGTTGGATGGGCAGTTGGGGCGCCCGCAAGGGGCGCGCCGACCCGTCGACAGGTACGGTGGCGTGGTCCGATCTTGTTCATAACGCGGCCACCTAGGCTACCAGCGCGGACCGCGTGCGATGCTGGCCCGGTGGGCGGGGTGCGTGACCGAGCGGCGGCATGCCTCCTCGGCTTGGCCCTCGGAGACGCGCTGGGTGCCCCGTTCGAGTTCAGCCGCGCGGCGGCGATCCCCGAACCGATCCCGGCGTTCGAGCTGCCCTGGAACGGGCACCCGCCGGGCACCTGGACCGACGACACGGCCATGGCGCTCGAGCTCGTGGGCTCGCTCGTCGAACGCGGGACGTTCGACGCGGGCGACGTTCAGGCGCGGTTGGTCGCCTGGCTCCGCTCGGGCCCGCCCGACGTCGGGAGCCAGACCCGTGCGGCGCTCCTGGCCGCCGAACCGGGTCTGCCGCCGGGAGAGGCGGCCCGACGCGTTTGGGAGCGGCGCGGCCCCGAGGTGTCCGCGGGCAACGGGAGCGTGATGTACTGCGCGCCGCTCGGGGCGTTCCGCGCCCGGGTGCCGGAGCGCCTGCGCCGGGAGGCGCCGGCGCTCTCGGCGATCACCACTGGGACGAGCGCTGCCGCACCGCCTGCCTGGCGGTGACGCTCGCGGTCGCGGGTCTGGTGCGCGGTGAGCCCCCCGAGCAGGCCGTCCGGGACGCCCTGGACGCCGCGCTCGCGGGGAGGGCGGCGAGGAGCTCGAGTACATGGCGGCGGAGGCCGGCCGCGCCCGGCCCGTGGACGGGCCCGACCAGGGGTTCTGTCTGTTCGCGGCCGGCGTGGCGCTCGGACCGCGGTCGAGGCCGCCTCGTTCGAGGCGGGGGTCCGAGCCGTCGTCGCCCTGGGCGGCGACGCCGACATGACGCCGCCGTCGCGGGCGCCCTGCTGGGCGCCCGCGACGGCACGGCGGGGCTTCCCGCGGGATGGCTCGATCGCCCGCGTTCCGCGAGGCGATCGGGGCCCGCGCGCGAGAGCTCGGGGACCTCGCGGCTGGCGGCTGACCCCTCGCCGGGGGCGGTATCGTGCGCCCGATGGACGCGGACGCGGCGCCGACCGACCCGAAGGACATCTTCGAGCTGATCGTGAAGGCGGACGAGCGGCTGAAGTACGCGACGCCGGGCCGCGCCGACGCGCGCACCTCGCAGGCCCGCGATCTGCTGGCCCGCGCGCTGGAGGCCGCTCGGGGGATCGGGAACGACGCCCTCGTCCGTCAGGCGGAGACGCGCCTGGCGGACCTGGACGCGCTCGAGGCCGGCGCATCGGCGCCGGACGCTTAGCGCCTACCCCGGCCGGCCGGCGCCGACGAAGTACTGCCAGTAGACGGCCTGCACCTGCACGTCGCCGCCCGGACCGGGGTGGCTGGCGTCGATCATGTTGCCGCCGCCGACGTAGATCGAGACGTGGCTGATCGGCGTGTAGAAGAACAGCAGGTCGCCGGGCACGAGCTGGTCCTGAGGCACGTGCGGAAGCACGGAGTACTGCATCGCGGACGAGTGGGGCAGGTAGACGCCCGCCTGGGCCCACGCCCAGGACGTGAGGCCGGAACAGTCGAAGCCGACGTCGGGATCGGCGGAACCCCACACGTACTGCGTCCCGATCACCGAGTAGGCGGCCGCCACGGCGGTCTGCGCGGCGGACGCGTTCGGCGGCGGGACGAAGACCGTGCCCCCGCCCCCGCCGCCCGTCCCGTTCCCGGTGGGCTGCGCCTGGGCGGCCGCAGCCGCGGCCTCGGCCGCCCGACGCGCGGCGAGCGCGTCCTCGTACTTCCGGTCGAGCTCCTCGTACAGGGCCCGCTGTTCGTCGATCGCCGAGGAGATCTCCGCCTTGCGCGCGGCGAGCGCGTCGAGCAGTTCCTGCTGCGCGTCCGCCGCATCCCGGTACCGCGAGGCCGCGCGCCGCGCCATCTCGCCCGCGGTGTCCGCCTCGAGCGCGAGATCGGCGTCGCCCTGTGCCAGCGCGCCCATGAACTGCAGCCGGTCGGAGAACTCGGCGAAGCTCTCGGCGCCCAGCAGGATGTCGAGCTGAGAGCCCATGCCCGTGTAGGCGGCGACCGCCCTGTCGGACAGCTCGCCGAGCGCCCGATCGGCGGCGCCCTCGGCGCGCTCGCGGTCGCGCCGGGCCGCGGCCATGTCGGCCTGTGCCTCCTGGAGCTCGACGTTGGCCTGGTTGTACTCCTCGACGAGCAGGCTGAGACGCCGGTTCAGCTCGTCCAGCCGCGCCTTGGCCGCCTGGACCTCCTCGCGCGACGGCGCCGCGGAGGCGCCGATCGAGCCGAGGATCACCGGGAGCACTAGTACCGCGGCCGCGAACAGCCGCGCTGCGATGTTGCGCTTCCCGGACATCTGCCCCCAGGTGCCGGCCAACACGAAAGGCTCCGTTTCCGGAGCCGTTGGCCTTCGAGGCTACCCAGGAGGAGGGGCGCCGTCAAACGCACGGCGGCCGGCGTGCCCGGGGAGGAACGAGGGCGGGCCTCGCGGCCCGCCCTCATCCGGGTCGGGACGGCGGGATTTGAACCCGCGACCTCAGCGTCCCGAACGCTGCGCGCTACCAAGCTGCGCCACGTCCCGTCGGGGCCGTCAGTCTAGCCGCTCGCTGATCCGCTCCCGCGGGCCGGCCCCAGCTCCAGCAGCGTGGCCTCGGGCGGGCAGGCGAACCGGAACGGCGCGTACTTGCTGGTCCCGAGCCCGGGAGAGACATGCAGGACGCTTCCGCCCATGCGGATGACGCCCTTGACCAGGCGGGGCGGGAGCACGCAGTTCGTGACCAGCGCGCGGCCGCCGGGCAGGCAGACCTGCCCCCCGTGCGTATGGCCGGCGACGATCAGGTCGTAGCCGAGCGCCGCGGCCTCCGGCGCTGAGTCCGGGGAGTGCATGACGGCCAGGCCGAACCGATCCGGGGCCTCGCGGGGCGCCACGCGCAGGTCGTGCCGCTCGATGTGTGCGTCGTCGAGGCCCAGCAGCTCGACCCGGAGCCCGTCCAGCTCGATCGAGGAACGCTCGTTCGTCAGGTCGACCCATCCGTCTTCCCGGAGCCGGTCGCTCAGCTCGCGACCGCGACCGGCCGTCGCTCGTCGACGCTTCCGCGTGCGGCGGAAGTAGGCGAGGTAGTTCAGCGGCCGGGGGGCGTAGTAGTCGTTCGAGCCCAGGACGAACCACGATGCCAGCCGTCCCCGGACCGGCCGCACCGCGGCGACCGTCGTCTCGACCGCCTCGGGCTCCGCGAGGAAGTCGCCCGTCACGATCGTGACGTCGGCGAGAGGCAGGCCCGCCAGGAACGCGACCTTCTTCGGGTCGCGTGCCACCAGGTGCAGATCCGACAGGTGCAGGACCGACAGGGTCCGCCCGCCGCCCGTCGGTAGGATGTCCATGCGGTGCCGCACCAGGCGGTAGCGGCGGCGCTCGACCACGATCCCGTAGCCGACGCACGCCGCCCCGACCGCGGCGATCGCGACGAGGACCCGGGGAAGCACGGAGGCAGTCTAGTGAGCGACCCATCGCTCCAGGAGCAGATCCGCGAACGAACGAACGCGGCGCTGAAGGCCGGCGACAAGCAGCTCGTGGGCACCCTCAGGCTGCTGAGCGCCGCGATCAAGAACCGTCAGGTCGAGCTCGGGCACGAGCTCTCGGACGACGAGGTGCGCGAGGTCGCCGGCCGAGAGGTGAAGAAACGCAAGGAGTCGATCGAGGCGTTCGAGGCGGCGGGCCGCCGGGAGCTGGCCGACCGCGAGCGGGCCGAGCGCGACGTGCTCGTCGGCTACGCGCCCGCGCAGCTGTCCGAGGACGCCGTTGACGCGATGATCGACGAGGCGATCGCGGCCACAGGCGCCACCTCGCTCAAGGAGATGGGCAAGGTGATGGGCCGCGTGATGGGTCAGGCTCGAGGCCAGGTGGACGGCGACCTCGTGCAGGCCAAGGTCAAGGCCAGGCTCGGCGGCTGAGGATCACCGCGGGTACGAAGTCGCCGTCGCCCGTTCCTCCTCCGAGCTCGGCGCCCACCTTCAGCGTGACGGTCGTTCCGGCCTCGGCCTTCACGTTGCCGCCCGGCGTCTGCTGCAGGACCACGCCGATCCGGTCGGGGTCGTCGGTCGCGACCTCGACGATCTCGACCGGGAAGCCGGCGTCCTCGAGGAGGGTGCGGGCTTCCTCGACGGTCATGCCCACGACCGGGGGCACCTTGATGATCGGTGCGACGCCGCTCGACACCTGTAGCGTGACGAGCGAGCCGAGCTCGGCCCCGGTGCCGCCCGCCGGCGTCTGGGCGACCACCGTGCCCTTCGGCGCCGGGTCGTCGATCACCTCGACCGTCGGCGTGAAGTCCGCGCTCACCAGCACGTTCTGAGCCCTCTCGCTCTTCAGCCCGACCACGTCCGGGATCGCCGCGGTCGCGGGCGCCGGAGGCGTCGGGAAGCCCTCCGCCGGCATCCCCGCCATGACCCTGGCCATGTAGTCGTGCCAGATCGGCGCCGCGATCGTGCCTCCGAATACGCTCTGCCCGAAGTAGTTCTCCAGCGAGTCGGGCGTCCCCGGGAACCCCACCCAGACGGCGGTCGAGACCTGGCGTGTGAACCCCACGAACCAGACGTTCGAGTAGTCCTGGGTCGTGCCGGTCTTGCCGGCGACCGGCCACGGCGACAGCGCCGCCGCCGTCCCGGTTCCGTGCTGGACGCCTCCCTGGATCATGGCGGTCACCAGGTGCGCGATCTCCGGCTCGACCACCTGCTTGCAGCGTGGCTCGTGCTGGTAGAGGAGCTCGTCGTCGACCATCACGTGGTCCACCGTGAACGGGACGCAGTGCTTCCCGTCGTTCGCGAGGGTCTGGTACGCCGAGGCCATCTCGATCGGGGTCACGTCGACGGTCCCGAGCGTGAGCGACGGGACCGCGGGCAGCTCGGTGGTGATCCCCATGTCGTGCGCGGCGTCGACGACCGCGTCCGGCCCGACCTCCAGGATCAGCTGGGCGAACACCACGTTGATCGAACCGGCCGTGGCCTCCCACAGGTTGCGGTAGCCTCCGTCGCCGGCCCCCTCGGCGTTCGACACGCACGAGCAGTCGTTGCCCGTCCACTGGGGCAGGAACAGCGGCGACTTCGTCGAGAAGACCGAGCCCGCGGGGATCCCCTCCCGGAACGCGGCGACCAGCGTGAACGGCTTGAACGACGACCCGGGCTGCCTCGGCGAATCGGCCAGGTTGAGCTGGTCCTGCCGGAAGTTCCGGCCGGAGAGCATCGTGCGGATCGCGCCGGTGTCGTTCTCGACCGAGACGATCGCCGTGTCGGGCGTCTGCTCGTAGTCCGGGTTCGCCGCGGCGACACGGTACGGCTGGTTCGCCACGGACTCGGCCGCCGTCTGCCAGTCGGGCTGGAGCGTGGTGTAGATGTCCAGGCCGCCCTCGTACAGGCGTCTGCGGCGCTGCTTCTCGGAGCGTCCGAACGCGTCGAACTCCCCGTCCTCGTTGGCGATGATCTGGTCGCGGATGTACGTCACGAAGAACGGCGGCCGCTGCAGGCGCTGCGGACCGTCCGGGATCACGACCAGCGGCTGTGCCTTCGCGCGGTCGATCTTGTCCTGGTCGACCATCCCGACCTCGGCCATCCGGTCGAGCACCAGGTTGCGGCGCTTCCGGGTCTTCACGGGGTGCTCGATCGGGTCGTAGTACTCGGGAGCCTTCAGCATCGCGGCCAGCGTCGCGCTCTGCGTCAGGCCGAGCTTCTTGGCGGGGACGCCGAAGTAGAACTCGGCCGCGGTCCCGATCCCGTACACGCCGTTGCCCAGGTAGACGTCGTTCAGGTACAGCGCCAGGATCTCGTCCTTCGTGTACGCCTGTTCCACGCGCAGCGCCAGCGCCAGCTCCTGGAACTTCCGCTGGAACGTCGTCGAGACGTCCTCCGTGATCGCGTTCTTCACGAGCTGCGTCGTGATCGTCGACCCGCCCTGCTCCACGTCCCCGGCGGCGACGTTCGTCAGTAGCGCCCGGATCACGGCGGCCCAGTCGAGGGCGCCGTGTGAGTAGAAGTCCGCGTCCTCGATGGCGAGCACGGCCTTGCGCGCGTTCTTGCTGACCCGGTCGAGCGCGACGATCTCGCGGTTGTCCAGGTAGAGCGTCGCCAGCACCGTCTCGCCGTCGGCCGCGTAGATCGTGGAGCGCTCCGGGAACCTCGGGACGCGCGTGAACTCGGCGCCCAGCGCGGTCAGCTTCGCGTCCATCCGGTCCAGGCCGAAGGCGGCGCCCGCGATCGGGGGCAGGATCACGATCGCGACCAGGAGTCCGGTCAGGGCGATCACCGGCACGAACAGCAGGATCAACAGAGGGTTGGCTCCCCGGTCCGCTCGTTCGGCGACGTGACGCCCGGCGTCGTCCGCACCAGCCATGGCTGGGTCCCAGGATAGTGGCGCGGCGCCATCGGTACGATGGGCTCCTCATGCGCCGCGCCGCTCTGACCAGCCTGTTCATCGCCGCCGCGATCGTTTGGCCCACGGCGGCCTCCGCCGCGACGACCTCGCGTGTGAGCGTGATCAAGGTGGAGGGCGCGATCGACCGGCCGCTGCTGGGCTACGTCAACGACGCGCTGGATCGGGCCGAACGCGACGGCGCGATCGTCGTCCTGCAGCTGGACACCTCCGGCACCCTGAACGAGGACGGCGTGGCGCTCGCCGATCGGGTCGCCGCCCTGTCCGTGCCCGTGATCGCATGGGTCGGACCCGCGCCGGCGAAGGCGAGCGGGGCCGGGCTGCTGCTGATGTACGCGTCGTCGCTCGCCGCGGTCTCTCCGGGCAGTCAGACCGGGCCGCGCGACCCGATCGATCTGGCCCACCCGGAGGACGTCCCGCCCGGCATCGACGCCAAGATCGAGGGATGGATCGCGGCGCGCGGCAAGCAGACCGACCTCGACTGGATCGACCGGCCGCTCACGGCTGCCGAGGCGCGACACCTCGATATCGCCCAGGTCGCGGCCGCCTCGATCCCCGGGCTGCTGGACCGGATCGACGGGACGACGGTTCAGACACCAGGCGGCCCGGTCGTCCTGCGGACACGCGTGGCGACGACCGAGGCGGAGGCGCAGACGGGGACGGTGGACATCCGGTTCGACAACATGGGGCCGATCAAGCGCGTGGCCCACGCGGTGTCCTCGCCGACGATGGTCTACGTCCTGCTGACCATGGGTCTTGCCGCGCTCGCCTTCGAGCTGACCCAGCCCGGGTTCGGCTTCGCCGGCTTCGCCGGCCTGTTCCTGCTGGCGCTCGCCGCTTACGGCATGACCGTGGTGCCGGTGTCGTGGCCCGGCTTCCTCCTGCTGCTCGGGGGCGTCGGCTGCATGGTGCTCGACGTCCGGTTACGCCGCCTGGGCCCGTTGACCGCCATGGGGCTCGCCGCGTTCGCCGCGGGGTCGTTCCTGGCCTGGGGCGGGTTGGCCGAGGCGATCCGTATCTCGCCCTGGCTGATCGTGGGGGCCGTGGTCGCGAGCCTCCTCTACTACGGGTTCGCCCTGACCGTGGCGCTCCAGTCGCGAGACCGGATCGTCAGCACGCAGCGCGGCCTGATCGGGCTGGTCGGTGAGGCCCGCGGCGCGCTGGCGCCGGACGGTCCCGTCTACGTGAAGGGCGCGCTCTGGCGCGGCCGCACGGCCGGAGAGCGGATCGAGGCCGGGACCGCCGTCCGGGTCCGAGCCGTCGATGGCTTGATCCTGCGGGTCGAGGCGGAGCGGGCCGATCCGGACGGCGGGGCATCGGAGGCGTAGGGCCGTCACGGCCCGACCGCGAGACCGCGCGAGCCCTTCCGTCCGCGGTGAATCCTCGCCGCGCCCCTCCTACGAACAACCGGGTGACGACCCGAGCGGGCCGTCGCGCCGAGAGGAGGGAACGGCCGCAGGCCGGATCCGGTGTTCGAGACCGTATCGACCGGGTGGCAGGCCCTGGCGGCCTGCAGGGGTGAGGACGCGACGCCCTTCTTCGCTCCCAGCTACTTCGAGCGGCGGGCCGAGAAGGACGCCCGTGAGGCGATCGCCAAGGCTTCATGCCGGAGGTGCCTGGTCAGGGACGACTGCCTCGCGTTCGCCCTCGAGGTCGGGAAGCACACAGGGTCTGGGGCGGGATGAACGAGATGGAGCGCCGCGCGCTGCTGCGACGGGCGACCCAGGAGGCGGTCTAGCCAGCGACGCGCCGCGCCGGGCGATGCGCTGCGCCCGGCGCGAGGACTTCCCTGCCGGGCGGCGCGTATGACGCGCCGCCCGTTCGCGTGCGTAGGATGCACGCCGTGGACGACGCCCAGGTCCTTAGGCGGATCGCCGACGCGGGGAGGAGCTCCCGCCGGTACCGGCCCCGGTCGCGGCCTACGTTCCGGTGCGCGTGGCCGCCGGGTTGGCCTTCGTCGCCGGCCAGGTCGCGATCGTCGACGGTGTCGTGCTGCATCCCGGGCTGCTGGGGCGTGACGTCTCGATCGAGCAGGGCCGGGCGGCGGCGCGCCGGGCGGCGCTCCAGGCCCTCGCCGCGCTCCGCGGCGAGCTGGGCTCCTTCGACCGGATCGCTCAGATCGCGCAGTTGACGGTCTACGTGGCGTGCACGGCGGACTTCACCGAGCATCCGCAGGTCGCGAACGGCGCCAGCGAGCTCCTGATCGAGGTCCTGGGCGACGCCGGCAAGCACGCGCGCGCAGCGATCGGGATGGCGGCCCTGCCGCTCGGGACGTGCGTCGAGGTCGTCGTCACGGCCGAGCTCGCCGACTAGGGCGAGCGACGCTCGGCCCTCAGCCCTCCGGCACGCGGCGCGCGATCCGGACGTCGCCCTGTCGCCGCGTGAACCCCCGGGCGTCGAACCAGACGAGGATCGGGAGCGCGTACTTCCGGCTGGTCCCCAGCGCCTGCCGGAAGGCGCTGACCGTGATCCCCCGCTCGCCGGCGTCGCGAACCGCGGCGCGCGCCCGTTCGATCGTGTCCGCCGTGAAGACGAGATCCGGGGCGACCCGCACGATCTGACCGGAGGCGACCGCCGCGTCGATCGCGGCCCTCGGGACGCCGCCCTCGACGAGCTCCGGGATCGAGGGTGGGGACGTGGCGCGGGCACCCCCCACCGCGTCCAGCAGCCGGTCCATCTGGGGGGATGCCGATGCCGCCCGGTGGTTCGGCAGCCGGATCGTGGTGGACGAGCGTGCCACGATCCCGCGATCCACGGCGGATCCCAGGAAGGCGTCGGTCAGCGCCGCGGACGGCCGGACCCCCGCGGCCCGCAGCGCGGGCGCGATGGCGGCTCGCGCGGCGCGGGTGTCGATCCCCTCGGCCAGCGGCTCGGCGCGATGGAAGGCCGCGAGCTCCGCGGTCAGGGCCCGGTCGGCTCCGTCGGCGACGTCGGAGCGGACGTACCAGCCGCCGACGCGCCGCGATCCCTCGACGGCCGAGCCCGTGAGCAGCCGGGCATCATCCGTCCTGACGACCCCCAGCTCCTGGACCAGGAGCTGGGGGAGCTCGTCGCGGCTCGCCGTGGCGCGCGCCCGCAGCCGGGACCCGCGTCGCCGGCCCTGGCCGGCGGCGACGTGTCGAGGACCGTCCCGCCGCCGACGGTCTCGCGCCGCCCCGATTCGCGCAGGACGTATCGGTCGCCGACCTCCAACGTCACGGGCTCCGACGATCGGAGGCGCACGAACCCCTCCCGGCCGGGCTCGATCCGCGCTCCCCCGAGGACCCGCAGCCGCGCGTCGGTCTCCGCCGCCCCGACGTAGAGCTTGTAGGCGCCTCGCGACGTCACCGGGTGCGCCAGCCCCCGGATCGGGCGGAAGCCGGCGTCGAACTCGGAGGTTCGGCGCCACTCACCCGGCGCCGTCAGGACCATCCCGCGCGCGAGCCGATCGCGCTCGATCCCCACCAGGTTGGCCGCGACCCTGCTCACCGGGCACGCGGTCGGCTCGTCCGCACGGTGCGTCTGCAGCGAACGGATCCGCGCCCGCCCCGCGCCGGCGACCTCCACCTCGTCGCCGACGCGCAGACAGCCGCCGGTCAGCGTGCCGGTCACGACGGTCCCCGCCCCCTTGATCGCGAACACGCGATCGATGAAGAGCCGGGTGCGGGCCGGCTCGGGCGTCTCCGCGCCTCCGACCATCGCGTCCAGCGCCCCGAGCATGGCCTCGATCCCGGTGCCGGCCTCCGCCGACACGGCGACGATCGGCGCGTCGGCGAGGCCCGTGCCGGCCAGGCGTTCGCGGACGTCGGCCTCGACCTCCGCGAGCCGTTCGTCGTCGACGAGGTCCCGTTTCGTCAGCGCGACGACACCTCCCTCGACGCCGAGCACGTCCAGGATCTGCAGGTGCTCCTCGGATTGAGGGCGCCAGCCTTCATCGGCCGCGACGACGAACAGCACGAGCCGCACCGGACCGACGCCCGCCAGCATGTTCGCGATGAACCGCTCGTGGCCCGGGACGTCGACGAACCCGACCTCGCGGCCGGAGGGGAGCGTGCACCACGCGTAGCCCAGATCGATCGTGAGGCCGCGGCGCTTCTCCTCGGCGAGCCGGTCGGGGTCGATGCCGGTCAACCGCGCGATCAGGGTCGACTTCCCGTGGTCGACGTGGCCGGCCGTGGCCACGACCCGGAGGGTGCCGGTTGGCTCGTCGGGTCCGCGGCTCACGTCAGCCGCCGAGGTCCTCGTCTTCGTCGAGGTCATCGCCTTCGAGCGCGTACAGGATCGCGCGCGCCAGGTCGTCGACCTGGCCCGGGAACACGGTCCGGAGGTCGAACATGACTCGGTCGTCCTCGACGCGGCAGCACACGGGCGGCGGGCCGATCCGCAGGCGTCCCGCGAACGCGGGCGGATCCGGGACCCGGACGCCGACGGCCCAAGATGGGAGCGACGCCCCGGGCATCGAGCCGCCGCCGACCACCGATGTGCAACGTTCCACGTGCGCATGTTCGAGGTCGCCGCCCACGGCCTCCGCCAGACGGTGCGCCCGCTTGGCGATCGATGCGGCGGGCTCGCGGAGCATCGCCTGGACCGGCAGGTCGTCCGTTCGCCCGGCGGCGATCGCGGACAGCACCGACTCGAGCGCGGCGAGCTGCAGCTTGTCCACGCGGACGGCGCGCGCGATCGGGTGACGGCGGAGGCGGGCGATCAGGTCCGCGTCGCCGACCACGCAGCCGGCCTGCGGACCGCCGAGCAGCTTGTCGCCGGAGAACGTGACCAGCTGGGCACCGTCGCGCAGGGCGCCGGTGACGGTCGGCTCGTCATCCGCGATGCCGTGGCCGGTCGCGAGCAGCCCCGAACCGACGTCGAACAGGAACGGCAGGCCGTGCTTCCCGGCCAGGACGGCGAGGTCGGTCGTGGCTGCGCTCGACGTGAACCCGACCACGCGGTAGTTGCTGGGGTGCACGCGCAGGATCGCGCCGGTCCGCTCCGACAGCGCCGACCGGTAGTCGCCGATCCGGGTGCGGTTCGTCGTGCCGACCTCGATCAGCTTCGCGCCGGACGCCGCCAGGATGTCGGGGAGTCGGAACTCCCCGCCGATCTCGATCAGCTCCCCCCGCGAGACCAGCACCTCCTTGCGCCGTGCGAGGGATGCCAGCGCGAGCAGGAGCGCCGCGGCGCAGTTGTTGACCACGAGCGCCGCCTCGGCTCCGGTGAGGGCCGTGAGGAGCGCCTCCGCCCGCCATGTTCGCGACCCGCGCTTGCCCGTGGTCCGGTCGAGCTCGAGGTCGGTGTAGCCGCCGGCCGCCAGGACGACGGCCTCCACCGCCCTGGGTGGAAGCGGAGCGCGCCCGAGGTTCGTGTGCAGGATCACACCCGTGGCGTTGATCACCCGCGAGAGCCCGGAGACCGTGCGCGAGACCTCCGCGAGGGCGGCGGCGAGGATCTCGTCGTCATCCGGTGGCGGCATGCCCCGAGAAGCCCGGGCGCGGACCTCGCTCAGCGCGGCCGAGATCGCCTGCTTGACCAAGGGGCGTCCGAACGTAGCGGCCGCCCGGCGTCCTGGCTTGGACCGCAGGAGGGCGTCGAGCGAGGGGACGTGTCGCCGCGCGTCGGACATGTGCGGAGTGTAGGACCCCGCCCGGACCTCTTGGCTTCCGGGTTCGACGGGGCGGCGCCTAGGATGTGCTTGGAACCGGGCCGAACGCCCGCTCAGGACCGGGAGACCAGGGATTGCGGATCGCCAGACGTGCCGGGGCCGCGGTGCTCGCCGCCGTCACCGCGACGGCCGTCGTGGGCGGTTCGGCCGGCGCGCAGTCCGCGAGCCCGTCGCCCGAACCCAAACTCACCTTCACCATCGGCGTGACCAGCGATCTGAACTCGGCGAACCCGTTCCGGCAGCTCGACACGTACGAGGCGTTCGTCGGCGGCCTGATGTACGACAGCCTCATCACGCGCGACCAACGGGACTACACGCCCGTGGGTGAGCTCGCCGAGCGCTGGGACACCAGCGACGACGGGCTGACGTGGACGTTCCATCTGCGGGACGGCCTGCGATGGAGCGACGGCGTGCCGATCACGGCCCACGACTTCGTCTGGACGGGCAACTTCATCGTCGACAACGACATCAGCTCGTGGAGCGACGGGTATCGCTTCACCGAGAGCATCACGGCGCCCGATGACCGAACGATCGTCTGGAGGACCACCCGTCCGACCTTGATCCCCGGGCTCCCGGGCTACAACCTGATCCTGCCCGAGCACGTCTGGGGCGGGTTCACGGTCAAGGAGCTGAAGAGCTTCAAGAACTTCCCCGATGCGGTGATCTCCGGTTCCTACAACCTGGTGGAGTGGAACCAGGGCGAGTACTGGACGATGGACGCGAACCCGGACTACTGGCAGGGTGCGCCTACCGTCGATCGCTACGTCTTCCGCGTGTACAACTCCAACGAGTCCGTCGTGCAGGCGCTCCTGAAGGGGGCGATCGACCACACGGTCGTGCCCACGGCCGCCCTGTTCGACGCCATCAGGGATCAGCCGAACATCGGATCGGCGATCGTGGGGGCGAACGGGTTCTGGCAGATGTCCTTCAACCTGGCCGACGACCCCTCGAGCACCGCCGACCCGGCCGTGCTCGACCCCGCGTTCCGCCGGGCGGTCGCCTGGGCGATCGACAAGCAGACCCTCGTCGATCGGGTGACCCGTGGGTACGCGACACCGGGGGTGACGCCCGTGGTCCCGCTCTACGGCTGGAACTGGGAGCCGCCGCGCGACGAGGCCGTGGGGTTCGACCCGGCCGAGGCGAACCGGCTCCTGGACGAGGCCGGGTACCGGGACACCGATGGGGACGGGATCCGCGAGAACCCGGGGGGCGGTGACGACATCGATCTCCGCCTCTACACGTCGTCGGTCGACCCGGACGGGATCAAGGCCGCGGCGTTCATCGGCGCATGGCTGCGATGGCTCGGGATCGGCAGCTCGCAGCGGTCCATGACCGATAGCAAGCTCTACGACCTCTGGTACAGCTTCGACTGGGACCTGATCATCTACTCGTGGGGCGTCACGCCGGACCCGGACTTCATCCTGTCCAGCTTCACGAGCGGTCAGTGCGGCTTCTGGAGCGACACGTGCTACGCGAACCCCGAGTACGACCGCCTGTACAAGCAACAGCAGACGACCCTCGACCCGGACGAGCGTGCCCTGATCGTGGACGAGATGCAGCAGATCATCTACCGGGACACCCCCGAGATCGTCCTGTGGTACGCGAACTGGTTCGAGGCATGGCGTGCCGACCGTTGGACCGGGTTCGTGCGATGGCCCGAGCCCGACGGGTCGGTCCTCTGGGAGAACTACTACTCGGCGCGCGTGGTGCGGCCGTGCCGGACGCAGCCGGTCTCGCAGCCCGAGTCCGGTCCCGCCGGCTGGATGTGGCTCGTCGGGATGGGGCTGGTCGCGATCGCGATCGTGCTCGCGGCGGCCAGGCGGCGACGGCTCGACACCTACTACGCCTGACGGGGAGCGATGGGGGGCAAGCGGTACGTCGCGCGGAAGGTCCTGCAGGCGCTGCTCACGCTCGTGTTCGTCCTGGTCTTCAACTTCTTCCTGTTCCGCATCATGCCGGGGGACCCGGTCCGCCTGCTGACGAAGCAGAAGGGGATCGAGCTATCGAAGGAAGCTCAGGCGGACCTGATCAGGGACCTGGGCCTGGACAAGCCCCTCCCGGCGCAGTTCCTGGACTACCTGGGCGATCTGGTCCGCGGCGACCTCGGGCTCACCTTCATCTACCAGGGCGAGAGCGTGATGGAGGTGTTCATGCGGTTCCTGTGGCCGACGGTGCTGCTGGTGGGGACCGCGACCGTGCTGATGATGGTGATCGGCCTGTACCTGGGCATCCGCGGCGGCTGGGAACGCGGGAGCCGGTTCGACACCGGCTCTATGGGCGTGTCGCTGCTCTTCTACTCGATGCCCGATTTCTGGCTCGCGATGATGCTGCTGATCGTGTTCTCGACGGCGCTCGGGTGGTTCCCGTCGGGTGGCTACTCCACGCCGAACGCCGATCTGACGGGCGTCGCGCACGTCGTCGACGTCGCGAACCACATGGTCCTGCCGGTGATCACGCTGGTGGTCGCGTACGTCGGCGAGTACTACCTGGTGATGCGCTCGTCGCTGCTGGACGTGATGGGCGAGGACTACATCACGACGGTCCGCGCGAAGGGGATCCGGGAGAGCCGGGTGCTGTGGGGTCACGCGGTCCGCAACGCGATGCTGCCCACGATCTCGGTGATCGCCCTGTCGATCGGCTACATCATCGGCGGCGCGATCGTCGTCGAGGTCGTGTTCTCCTACCCGGGTCTCGGGCTGCTCACGTTCCAGGCGCTCGACGCGCAGGACTTCCTGCTGCTGCAGGGCCTGTTCCTGTTCTTCACGCTCGCCGTGCTGGTGTCGAACCTGGCCGCGGACCTGCTGTACAGCTACTTCGACCCGAGGGTCCGGGAGGCCTGATGGCGACCGCGATCGATCCTCGGTCCGGCGACGCGTCGTCCCCGGCGCCGCGCGATCCGCGCGCCGTCACCCGCGCCCGGCGCCGCGCCGCCCGCTCGCGGTTCTGGGCGACGTACCGGTCGAGCCGCTCGGGGATCGTCGGCCTCGCGATCCTCGCGCTGTTCATCGCGATGGCGGTGTTCGCCCCGCTGCTGGCGGACAAGAGCGGCCTGGACGTCACGCAGGTGAACGGCCCGATCCTGGCGCCGCCCTCGTGGCAGTACCCGCTGGGCACCGACGACACCGGCCGATCGGTCCTCACGCTGGTGATCTGGGGGTCGCGGATCTCGTTGCTGGTGGGCCTGTTCGCCGCCGTCGTGTCGATGAGCGTCGGCGCCCTGATCGGGATCCTGGCCGGTTACCGCGGGGGCTCGTGGGACAGCTTCCTGATGCGCTTCACCGACTGGTTCCTGGTGCTGCCGTTCCTGCCGCTCGCGGTGATCCTGGCCGGCGTGCTGGGCCAGTCGCTGTTCGTGATCGTGATGGTGATCGGGCTCACGTCGTGGCCGTGGACCGCGCGCCTGGTCCGGAGCCAGACGCTGTCGATCCGCGAGCGGCCGTACATCGAGCGCGCGCGTGGCCTGGGCGCGCGCGACCGGCAGCTGATCCGCAAGCACGTCCTGCCGAACGTGCTGCCGGTGATCTTCGCGCAGACGATCCTGACGATCGCGGTGATGATCCTGGCCGAGTCGACGCTCTCGTTCATCGGGCTCGGCGATCCGAACCGGCCGTCGTGGGGCGCGGTGCTCGAGAACGCGTTCGAGGCCGGCGCGCCGACGCTGGGCGCGTGGTGGTGGATCGGCGCGCCGGGTGTCTGCATCGTGCTGGTGGTCCTCGCGTTCACGATGTGCGGGAACGCGATCGAGGAGATCGTGAACCCGAGGCTGCGTCAGCGATGAGCCTGCTCGAGGTCCGCGGCCTGACGATCGCGTACTCCACGCGCGAGGGGCCCGTGCCCGCCGTCCGCGGCGTCGACCTGACGATCGAGCGGGGGCAGGTCCTGGGCCTGGCCGGCGAATCGGGATGCGGCAAGTCCACGATCGGCCTGGGGCTGCTCCGGCTCCTGCCCCGCGGGACGACGATGGCCGGCGAGATCCTGCTGAACGGGGAGGACGTGCTGGCCATGGACCCCTCACGGCTCGGAGCGGTCCGCTGGACGCAGGGCTCGATCGTCTTCCAGGGTGCGCAGCACGCGCTGGACCCCGTGATCCGCGTCGGCGACCAGATCGCGGAGCCGATCCTGGCCCACGGCCCGGCCACCCGGCGCGACGCCCTGCGTCGCGCCGGCGACCTGCTGGAGCAGGTGGGCCTGCCGTCGCGACGCTCGGGGGACTTCCCGCACGAGTTCTCCGGTGGTCAGAAGCAGCGCGTGATGATCGCGATGGCCCTCGCCTGCCAGCCCAGCCTGATCATCGCCGACGAGCCCACGACGGCGCTCGACGCGATGGTGCAGGCGCAGGCCGCAGCTGCTGAAGCAGTTGCGGACGAGCTCGCGCTCTCGATGCTGTTCATCACGCACGACCTCTCGGTGCTGGCCCAGGTGAGCGACCTGCTGGCCGTGATGTACGCGGGCAGGATCGTGGAGACGGGAGAGGCCGGGGCGGTGTTCGCTGAGCCGAGGCACCCGTACACGGTCGCGCTGGCCGGCGCGTTCCCACAGATCGGAGACGAGTCGTACATCCAGGCCCCGACGGGCCTGCCGGGCGACCCGCCGGATCCCCGGGAGCTCCCGTCGGGATGCGCGTTCCATCCGCGATGTCCCTCCGTCTTCGATCGGTGCTCGCAGGTCGATCCCCCGCTGTTCCCCGCGGGTGAGCGCCGCCGCGCCGCCTGC
This sequence comes from Actinomycetota bacterium, assembly GCA_046330185.1. Taxonomy (GTDB): domain Bacteria; phylum Actinomycetota; class UBA4738; order UBA4738; family HRBIN12; genus DATBLY01. The sequence goes on along the minus strand of JAXLTF010000006.1, from coordinate 64,859 downwards.
CTGCTCGTGGAACCGAAGGCCGCGCTCGAGGAGGCCCGGCCGTGACGCAGGCCGAGGTGGCCTCGCCGTTCGAGGCCGGCGGCGCGGTCGCGCCGCTGCTGCAGGTGCGCGGTCTGCACGTCCGCTTCGCCGGGCGTGCGGGGCTGCTCGGCAGCCGCAAGGATCAGGTCGTCGCGCGCGCCGTGGACGGGGTCGACCTCGATCTCGGAGAGGGCGAGATCCTCGCGCTCGCGGGTGAGTCCGGGTGCGGCAAGACGACGCTCGCCCGCGCGATCATGGGCTTCGTCACACCGGACGAGGGCACGATCGCGTTCGAAGGCGAGCCGATCGGCGACGACCTGCGCGCGTATCGGCGGCGCGTGCAGATGGTCTACCAGGACCCGACCGGGGCACTGAACCCGAGGCAGACGATCTACGAGTCGGTGGCCGAGGGGTTGCGGATCCACAGGGTCCCCGGCGATGAGGAAGTGCTCGTGGCCGGCGCCCTGTCCCGCGCGGGGCTGCGTCCTCCCGAGCGGTTCTTCCTCAGGTTCCCGCACGAGCTCTCGGGCGGCCAGCGGCAGCGGGTGGTGATCGCGGGGGCGTTGGTCCTCGAGCCGCGGGTCATCGTGGCGGACGAGCCGGTCTCGAACCTGGACGCGTCGGTCCGCGGCGAGATCCTGCAGCTCCTGCTGAAGCTCCGCGCGGAGGCGCGGATCTCCATCCTGATCGTCACCCACGACCTCGGGCTCGCCTGGACGATCGCCGACCGCGTCGCGGTGATGTACCTGGGACGGATCGTCGAGCTCGGCCCGACGCGGCCCGTCCTGACCGCGCCGCGGCACCCGTACACCCGCGCCCTGCTGGACGTGGTCCCCGAGTCCGGCGGAGGGCACCGGCGCCTGCTCTCCGGAGAGCCGCCGGACCCGACGCGGATCCCGCACGGCTGCCGCTTCAACCCTCGCTGTCCCGCGCTCGCCTCGGGCGAAGCCGCGGAGGCCGGCGTCGAGCTCGCGTGCCGTGACGACGACCCGCGTCTGCTCGAGCTCGAGGCGGGGCACCTCGCCGCGTGTCACCTCGCCGCTCACGAGCGACGGCTAGGATAGGTCGCGATGGTCGACACCGAGGAACGGCCCGCGTTCCGCAGCTCCCAGGTCACGTCCATGATCCGCGGCGGCGGACTGGACGTCGAGGTGGTGCCGGCGGGGGGACTGCGGACCGAGGAGATGGTCCTGAACATCGGGCCGCAGCACCCATCCACCCACGGGGTCCTGCGGGTCGTCCTCGAGCTGGACGGCGAGGTGATCACCCGCGCCGAGCCGGTGATCGGGTACATGCACAGGGCCGCCGAGAAGCTCTCCGAGTTCCGGGACGCGCGGCAGGTCCTGATGCTGATGAACCGCCACGACTGGATCAGCGCGTTCAACAACGAGCTCGGCTGGGTCATCGCGGTCGAGCGGCTCGCGGGGATCGAGGTCCCCGACCGCGCGCAGTGGATCCGCACGATGTTCGCGGAGTGGAACCGGATCCTGAACCATCTGATGTTCATCGGCTCCTACCCGCTCGAGCTGGGCGCGATGTCGCCGATCTTCTACGCGTTCCGCGAGCGGGAGGTGATCCAGGACCTGATGGAGACCGCGACCGGCGCGCGCATGCACCACTCGTACTGCCGGGTCGGCGGCCTGAAGGACGACCTGCCCCGCGGCTTCCTGAAGCGTTCGGCGGAGGTCCTGGCGATCACACGCAAGCGGATCAGGGAGTTCGAGACGCTGATCATGGGCAACGAGATCGTCTTCGCGCGCACCCGCGACGTGGGCGTGCTCCCGGCGGACGTCGCGATCGCGTACGGCTGCTCGGGTCCGGTCCTTCAGGCGAGCGGCGTCGCGATGGATCCGCGGAAGGACGAGCCGTACGAGAAGTACGGGGAGGTGGAGTTCGAGGTGCCGGTCGCCACCGGCGGCGACTGCTACGACCGTCTGTGGGTCCTGGTCGAGCGGATGAAGCAATCGTGCGACATCGTCGAGCAGTGCATGGACCGGCTGCCGCCGGGTGCGTACATCGCGAGCGGGCTCCCGAAGACCCTCAAGCTCGACGGCGAGGTGTACGTCCGCACCGAGAACCCGCTCGGCCTGATGGGGTACTACCTGGTGGGCGACGGCAAGAAGCAGCCGTACAGGCTGAAGATGCGCACGGCGTCGTTCTCCAACGTGAGCGTGCTCCCCGCGATGCTGCCGGGCGTGCTCGTGCCGGATCTGGTCGCGATCCTGGGCTCGGTCTTCTTCGTCGTCGGCGACGTCGACCGATGAGTCGGCGGTCCTCCGGAGGCCGCGACCCTCAGGACTCGGGCACGATCTCGATCCGGTAGCGAGCGGCTCGCACCCGGACGTCGAACCATCGGAAGAACCCCTCCTGCCCGAGGAGCTGGAACGAGACCGGCCATGGGTCGCAGAACCAGACCGGTGCCTCCCACGTCAGATGGCCGATCGCCAGCTGGACCGATCCGAGTCGACCGATCACCTCGAACCCACCGAGCGCCACGCGTTCCTCCTCGGCACCGGTGAGGTCGATGCCCGCGGCATCGGCGATCCACGATGCGAACCGATTGTGAAGGGCGCCGGTATCGAGGAGACAGAGCTGGGGCGCACGATCGATGCCTTCCACGGTCACGGGCACCACGGGTCGCAGGTAGTCGCGCGAAGAGCCCGGTAGCTCCTTGAAGTCGAACCTCATGACGGCGCCGCGCCGCTCGCTTCGGGCTCCTCGGTCGGAACCCGGAACATCGCGTCCGCTCGCTGGCCGTATCTCTCGAGCCAGGCGAGCACGGCCTGTGGCGTGTCGGCGGCAACGAGGATCTCGAGTCCCCGCTGAGCCACCCAGCGGCCGACGAACGGTCGGAGGAGGTCCGCCTCCCGTCCCAGGTGGGGTCCGGGTCGTTGCGTGGGACCGGCCCTGAGATCGCGGCTCCTGCGTCCCACGGTGAAGCCGAGCCGGCTCAAGATGTGGCGGGCCTGGTGGGTGTTGAAGTCGGCGCGGTCGAGGCCGGTCATCAGACCGACGACCTGCTTGGGGGGGTACCTCCGACCCTCGATGACGACGTAGTGGTCGTCCAGCGGCTCCGGGAGGACGTCCCGCATGCGGCGGGCGATCTCCCGCTCGTCGAACGCGAACTCCTGGCGCGCGACCCTGGCTCGTACCTGAACCATCCTTACTGGATAACACTTATCGAGTCTTCCCACAAGGCTTCCGCGTAAGCGCGCGGTCCGTGCTACGGCTCGCCCTCGGTCGTCACCAGCCACTCCGGTCCAGGCAGCCCCTCCGAGGCGAGCACGATCCAGCGGAGCCGGCCGAGCGCGACGGGGTCCACCAGCAGCGACGCGGCGCTCCTGCCGCTCCACGCCCGCAAGGCCTCGATCCCTTTCCGGTCGTCAAGCAGCCTGCCCTGACGGGCGAGCTCGGCCCGCGCCCGATCCTGGTACCCCAGCGCGACGAGGGCCGTGCGCTGCGAGACGGGGCCGAACGCCGCCAGGCCGTGCTCGGCCGCTGTGTGTGCGACGTCGGCGAAGTCGACGCCGACGGTGATGTCGGCGGTCCCCGGCTCGTCCAACGGATCCACCACGAGATGGTGCGCCCGGTAACCGTGCACGTCGCCGCCCGTGGACCCGGCGCCGCCGTAGTCGATCAGCAGCGCGTAACCGGGAGCGAGCACGGCGGCGAGCGACCCCACGAACCTGCGGACGCCGTCGGGAACGACGCGCTCCTCGCCCGGCGGCGCCGGGTCGCCCGTCCACGGCACCTCCACCTCGGTGAGCCGTCCCTCCTCGAGGCCGACCCGGACCTCCCGGTTCCCTCGGATCCGGCGGAACGGCAGGTTGTCGAGGAGCTCGTTCGCCAGCACGACGTGCGCCGGCTCGTCCAAGCGCTCGACGACCCGCACGTCCTCGATCCGCGCGAGGCGTTCGCGCGCTCCGGGGCTCACCTCGACCGCCGTGTACGTCAGGTCCAGGTCGCGCAACCCGTCGAGCACCTGTCGCGCGAGCGTCCCGTCGCCGGCCCCGATCTCGGCGACGCGCAACGTCACCGGGTGGTCCAGGGCGGCGGCCAGGCGGCGCACGGCCTCCGCTATCAGCGCTCCGAACACGGGGTGGACGTGCGGGCTCGTCACGAAGTCGCCGCGCGGTCCGACGGGCGGGTCCCGGTAGAACCCCCCCGGTCCGTACAGGGCGAGGGTCATGTACTCGTCGAACGCGATCGGTCCGCGCTCGCGGATCGCGTCGCGGATCGCGTCGGCGGGACCCCGGGCCATCCGGGGAGTATGCCGGGCCTGGGAGGATACGGCCGTGACCGACGAGATCAGGCGCGCGGCCTCGCTGATCGCGGGACGCGACGGCGACGCCGGCCTCGAGCTGCTCGTGCTGGAGCGGAGCGCGGGGAGCCGGTTCCTGCCCGGCTACGTCGCGTTCCCCGGCGGGTCGATCGACGAGGTCGACGCGGCCCTGGCGGCCGCCTGGTGGGGCAGCCCCGATGAGGCGGGTCGCGCCTGCGCGCTCCGCGAGCTGGCCGAGGAGACGGGCCTCGACCTCGGGGGTGCACCGGCCGGCGACGGTGCGGTCGCCGGTCCCGGACCGGATCGCCTCGTGGAGATCGCGCGATGGGTCGCGCCGGAGGAGGTCCCCGTCCGGTTCGACGCCAGCTACTTCGCGATCGGGTTGGGGATGGGCCTCGAGCCCGTCGCCGACGGCGACGAGGCCGTCGCGGCGTGGTGGGAGACGCCGGTCGGGCTCCTCGATGGATGGCGTGCGAGGGAGCGCAAGCTCTTCTGGCCGACCTACTTCACGATGCTGCACCTGGCCTCCTGCCGGTCGGTCGATGAGCTGCTGGCGCTGCGGATCGCGACGCGCGAACCCGACGGCGAGGAGCTCGAACGGCTGCCGCGCGACGTCTTCTGGCAGGACTGACGCCGATGCTTCGGGTACTGCGCATCCTGGCTCCGAACCCCGGCGCCTACACCCTGGAGGGGACCAACACCTGGATCGTCGGCGAGGATCCAGCGGTCGTGATCGATCCCGGACCGGACGACCTGCCGGGCCACCTCGAGGAGGTCGCGCGCGCCGCGGGACCCATCGGCGTCGTCCTGGTGACCCACGACCATCCGGATCACGCTCCCGGCGCCGCGGCGTTCGCCGCGATGGTCGGGGCGTCGCTGTACGCGTTCCGGCTTCCCGGATCGGAGCACCTGCGGGACGGACAGGTCCTGCGAGCCGGGGCGCTCTCCCTGACGGCCGTTCACACGCCCGGCCACACGTCCGACCACGTCGTGTTCTTCGAGCCGACCACGCGGGCCCTCTTCTCGGGGGACGCCGTGCTCGGCCGGGGACGAGCTTCATCGACCCGCCGGACGGCGATCTGGCCCGTTACCTGCGGTCGCTCCGCCGGATGCAGGAGCTCGGGCCGCGGACGATCTACCCGGGGCACGGGCCGGTCGTGCTGGACGCTCCCGCGAAGCTCCGGGAGTACGCCGAGCACCGCGCGGAACGTGAGGCGCAGATCCTGACCGCGATCGGCGAGGGTGAGGCCTCCATCGCCGACCTGGTCGCGACCATCTACGCGGACCATCCTCCCGAGGTGCATCCGCTCGCCGCCCGCTCGGTGCTCGCCCACCTGCTGAAGCTCGAGGGCGAGGGTCGCGTCGAGCGTGCGGGCTCGGGAGACGCCGTCCGCTACAGGGCCGCCGCGCCCAGGACCTGCGACCGGTGCGGGCGCCGTCCCGTGCAGGGACGGTCCCGCTTCTGCGGTCCGTGCAGCCTGGCCCTCCTGCAGGACACCGCCGACGCCACGTAGCCGCGCGCGGCCGTCCGCCGGGCGACGCGCCGGCGTCAGGCGGGCTCCGGTCGGCGCCTCCGCACGCTCACGAGCGCGGCGATGAACAACGCCCAGCCGAGGACGGTCTGAACCACGATCACGGACCCGCCCAGGAAGACGCGGATGGTGTCGTCGCTCGGCGACAGCATCAGCAGCAGGGAGTACGTTGCGACCGACGCGATCGGGAGGGCCGCCAACGCGGCCAGGCGACGCGGCGGCACGGGTTCGCACACGACCGATGCCATCGGTGGGCCGGGGGCGACCGACCGAGATCGCCGGGAGAGCCCCCACCCGCATAGGAACAGGAGCACCGCGAGCTCGAGGGGAGCCCAGGGGGCGACGGGGACGGCTCCGAAGGCGAACCAGATCAGGCCTGCGACCAGCATCACCACCGGCCAGACCCGTCCCAGGATCAGGTCGACGGGTCGAACGAGCCGTCCGAGCAGGAGGTGGCAGGACCCCACGACGACGGTGGCCGCCAGCGTGTACAGCGCGAACACGCCCGGCCCGACCTGACCCCGAAGCGCCGACAGGGACGACGGCTCCATGTCCGCCTCGGGCGGCAGGCGCCACACCATGGCCCACAGGCCCCAGAACGCCCCGAACGCCGCGGCCGCGGCGCAGGCGCGCACCACGGGGCCTCGCACCAGGACCCTGTGGAGCGCCACCAGCCCGAACCCGACCGTGACGACGGCATGCCAGGCCAGCGACGTGTACGAGATCGCGATCGGGTCGAAAGGGAACCCGCCGTACACGACGGGGGTGAGGACCCCCTCGGTGACGAAGCCGTAGACGGCCCCGGCGAGCACGACGGCCGGCCACCGTGAGCCTGGCCATCGCGTCGTCGACCACACAAGCGCCGTCGTCGGCACCAGGTAGAACAGGACGCGGGGAGGCAGGTCCGTGCCGCCGGGGTACCAGTAGAAGGCCTCCGAGAACACGGTCAGCAGCGTCGAGAGCACGATAAGCGCGCATGCGCGGCGCCACCACGCCGAACGCTCCCCGGCCGGACGCCGGTCGACCGCGTCCTCACCCAACGCGGCGATCGCGGCCCCCGAACCCGGTCTCGGTCATGGGGCAAGCCGAGCAAGCTCGGGGCCCCAAGTCAAGACGGGGTCCCAGGTCCAGACGGGGCCCCAGGTCCAGACGGGGCGCCAAGTCAGGGCGGTGTCCGCTCCTCGATCGTCGGGACGGGTGCCCGATCCACCACGACGTAGCGCCCGGGGCCGGCGAGGCGCACCTCGTCGCCGATGACCAGGAGCCGTAACGCCCGGTTGACGGTCTCGCGGGTCGAGCCGCACAGCTGGGCGAGCTGGTCCTGCGTGAGCCGGAGCCCGATCGCCGTGCCTCCGGGGACGGGCAGCCCGAACCGTCCCGCCAGCTCGCGCAGCCGCGTCCGGAGCCGGCTCGGCACGTCGGACCACGCGAGCTCCGCCGCCAACGCCGCCGTCCGGCGGGCGCGCGCCGCGAACAGGCCGGCCGCCCGGTCGGGATCGACCGGCATGAGGCGGGTCACGCCGAGCGTCCGAACCGAGCTCGCGGCCGGCGCACCCGCGGGCTCGCCGACCAGCCCGTCCGGTCCCAGGACGTCGATCGCGAGCTCCCGGCCGTCCGCCAGGACGATCGACTCCCACAGCGCGCCGGAGCGCACGAGCCAGGCGACATGGCACGGCTCTCCCTGGCGGACCAGCGCGGTGCCGGCCCGCACGGTGATCGAGAGGGGGAGAGGTTCGTCGCGGCGCAACCAGCTCGCCGTCACGGCCCCTCCTCGGGACGTCGCGGGAGACGAACCTAGCGCGGCCCAACGACAGCGACGGGGTCGGACGCCGCCGTCGCGCGACCCGCCCCGGTCGCGGTAGGCTCCACGTCGCGCGGCCTCGTGGCGTTCGCGCGTGGGCCGACCGGCAGGAGGGCGAGGATGGCGACGAACAAACAGCTCCTGGCCGCCCTGGCCGCCGTCCCGCTGTTCGAGGGGCTGTCGAAGCGTCAGCTGAAGCAGATCGCCGACCTGGCGGAGATCGCGAGCTACATGGCAGGCGCCAGGCTCGTGAAGGAGGGCGACGTCGGCGAGAGCTTCTTCGTGATCCTCACGGGCGAGGCCAAGGTCAAGGTCAAGGGCCGGACCGTGAACCGCGCGATCCCGGGCGATCATTTCGGGGAGATCTCCCTGCTGGACGGCGGCGCGCGGACCGCGTCGGTCGTCTCGGAGACGCCGCTCACCGTCCTGATGATCGAGCGGACCGCGTTCCAGAAGCTGCTCAAGAGGGACCCCGCGCTCTCGATGCACCTGTTGCGGTCGATGGCGAAGCTCGTGCGCCGCGTCGATCGGTCCCTCGCCGGGTAGCCTTCGGGCGTGAAGGTCGAGTTCCACCTCCCCGACGCCCCCGACGAAGTGCTGGTCACGGCCGCATGGCGTGACGGCGAGGTCGAGGTGACCTCGGAGGATGAGACCAGGCGCGCGCGCGTCGAGAAGGCGTACCGGCGGACGCCTGCGTCGGTCGACGACGGCGCGTACCGGAGGCTCGGGACGAGCGGCGAGGTCGTGATCGCGCCGGGCTCGCTCGAGTGGTTCCGGGCGGTCACGCAGAGCCGTGCGCAGTCGGAGACGGGCCTGGTGTCGCGCACCGTGCCCGACGTGAGGCGAGGCGCCGGGTTCGACCCCGCGGCCGGGTACCGGCCGTTCGAGGAACAGGTCGAGCGGATCTCGGCGTAAGCGCGCGCCAGGGCCGGGGCGCTCGTCAGTCCGGGGCGCCGCTCGCCCCTTCTCGCGCCGACACCCACGCCTTCCCCGGCTCGCAGAACGCACGGAAGTCGCAGTAGGTGCAGGGCGGACCGGGGGTGGGCTCGAAGCGTCCGGCCTCGATCTCGGCCAGGGTCTCGCCGATCCGGGCGCGCACGTCGCGGGGGTCGCCCATGGGGTGGGAGACCTCGTCGCCGCTGGCGAGGTACAGGTAGGTGAGCGTCAGGTCCTCGGCGCGCTTGCCCCAGATCTCGGCGCACGCCAGGCCGTAGACGTCCAGCTGCAGCCCGGCGACGGGATCGTCCGCTCGGGGCGGCCGGCCGGTCTTCCAGTCGACGATCTCCCACGGGCCGTCGGGCTCGCCGAACACGGCGTCGATCCGTCCGCCGACCGTGAACCGGCCGAACCGCAGCAGGAACGGCCGCTCCGTGTACAGCGGACTGCTGTCGGCGAACCGGCTCGCCAGGAACGCCCGGCGGAGGCGCTCGAGCTTCCCCGGCTCGCCGGCGAGCTCCTCGTACGTCAGGTCCGGCGCCTCCTCGAGGTCGATCAGCGTGGCCTGACCCCCGGCGTGCCGCTCGATCCAGCGGTGCACCTCGGTCCCGATGCGGGCCGCCGGCCCGCTGAACCTGGGGAGCGGTCGCACGTGCGACCAGTAGAAGCGCCTCGGGCAGCGGGCGTGGTCGATGACGCCGCTCGCCGAGACGGACGCCGGCGCCGGGTCCGACCCCGATGCGCCGCCCTCGGCCGCCTCGCGCTCCAGGAGGAAGGCGGCGTGGTGGCGGCGCTCCGCCGCGAGCGCCTCGAACCGCTCGCGCTCGAGAGGGTCGAGGACCTCCGACAGCGAAGGCTGGACGCCGCCAGAGCCGGAGGCGGCGAGCGCCTCGCGGCGCCACCCGTGCGGGAACAGGCCGTCGGACTCGTCGGGGCGTGCCGGCTCCGGCCAGTCCTTCACGAACCGCTCGCGGTAGCCGCGGAGCGGGTTGGCGTCCTCGTCGATCTCGGCCCCGGGGTCCCAGCTCGCCTTCGGCTCGCCCGCCGCCGTCCTCGCCTCCTGCGCCCAGCTCGCCAGCTCCTTCAGGAACTCGCTCCCCTCCTTCGCGCGGATCGTCTCGCCGTACCAGTGGGCGCCCGTGACGAACAGGCGCCGCCGGGCGCGGGTCATCGCCACGTACGCGGTCCGGCGCTCCTCGTAGAGCTCCTGCCGCTTCAGCTCGTCGCGGAAGCGCGCGAGCACCCCGTCGAACGTCGGCAGGATCGCGGCGTCCCCGCGGAGCTCGAAGTCGAGCGACTTGCCCCGCTCAGCCGGGTTCTGTTGGATCGTCATGTTCGGCAGCAGCCCCTTCGCGAGCCCCGGGACGAACACGTTGTCGAACTCGAGCCCCTTCGCGGTGTGGATGGTCATCACCTTGACCGAGTCCTCGTCGGACGGCTGCACGGGCGACCATTCGGGCTTGTCGAGGCGCTCGACCGTCTCGAGGTAGTCGAGGAAGGCCCGCAGGGTCAGCTCGCCCTCGATCGGCTCGAACGCGTGGACCTCGTCCAGGAACGCGGCCAGGTTCCGCTTGATGCCGGCCGCAAGGCGCTCGTCGAGGTGTGCGTCGAGCTCGGCCAGGAGCCCGGTGCGGCGGATGATCTCGCCCAGGAACTCGGCGACCGGCCGGCCGGCCACGGCCCGCAGCTCACGGAGCTCGCGGCGGCACTCCTCCAGGCGCTCGCGGCCCTCGCGGGAGAGCCCGTCGACCTCGTCCAGGTGCTCGAGCGCCTCCGCGAACAGGAACGGGACCGGCTCGCCCTCGTCCTCGTCCCATGCCCGCATCGAGACGTTGCGGGTCTTGGCGAGCGCAGCGACGCGCGCGACGTCGGTGAACCCGATCCTGTAGCGGGGGCCGAGGAGTATCCGGGCGAGATCGATGCTCGCGAACGGGTCGTTCACGGCCCGGGCGTACGCCAGGACCTCGACCACGGCGGGCATCCGCAGCAGGCCGGCGAGCCCGACGATCTCCACCGGGATCCCGCGCTCGCCGAACGCCTGCTGGATGGAGAAGAACAGCCGGCTCGTGCGGCACAGGACGGCGCAGTCGGCCCAGCGGGACCCCGCCCGGTGCAGCGCCTCCAGGTGATCGGCGATCCACTCCGCCTCGCGCCACTCGTCGGAGATGCGCGCGACCGTCACCTCGCCGTCGCCGTTGGCCGGCCACGGGACCAGCCGCTTCTCGGGATCGGGCCGCTGGGCGGCCGGCAGCTGCCCGATGATCACGTCCGCGGCCTCGAGGACCGTGGCGCCGGACCGGAAGTTCGTGTACAGAGGCAGGCGCGCGGAGGGCGAGCCGTCGGACCTCGGGAACCGCTCGGGGAACTCCAGCAGGTTGTAAAGGTTGGCGCCGCGCCACGCGTAGATGTTCTGATCGGGGTCTCCAACGGCGGTGACGGGATGTCCGTCGCCGAAGATCGTCGCCAGCAGACGCGCCTGGGTGATGTCGGTGTCCTGGTACTCGTCCAGCAGCACCGCGCCGAAGCGTTGCCGGTACCCCTCGGCCACCTCCGGATGGCGTTCGACGATCTGGAGCGCCAGCTCGATCTGATCGCCGAAGTCGATCAGGCCCAGATCGCGCTTCAGCTGCCGGAACAGACGGACGCCCCGCGCCAGCTCGATCCGCTCGGTCGCGGCCGCGAACGGCCGCGACGAGCGGACGTTCGCGAGCGCTTCCAGGCGCGCCTCGCAGAACGCGACGATCTCGTCGGGCGTGACGCGGTGGTTCGTCGCCTGATCGTCCAACGTGAGGATCTGGTCGACGACGGTGGGGAGCCGCTCGCTGCGGACGTGCTCGAAGGTCATCAGGTCCAGCACGCGACCGCACAGCTCCGTGCGCTGCGCCGGCGTCAGGACACGCTGTCCGGGCTCGATGCCGACCAGCATCCCGTTGCGCTCGAGCAACCCCGCGGCGAACGCGTGGTAGTTCACGATCTCCGGCTCATCGCCGTCGGCGAGCTCCAGGCCCGAGAGCGCCTGCGCGACGCGATGCCGCAGGTTGTCGGTCGCCTTCTTCGTGAAGGTCAGGCACAGCACGTTCCCCGGCAGGACGCCGGCGTGCCCCGCGTCGATCCGGCCGGTGGCGGCGAGGGCCAGGTACACGACGCGCGCCGCCATGACAGAGGTCTTGCCCGACCCCGCCCCGGCCACCAGCACGAACGGCTCGAGCGGCCACGCGATCGCCGACCACTGCTCGTCCGTAGGCGGATGCCCGCCCATCGCGGCGACGATCTCGGAAGGATGGGTGGTCCCCCGTCTCATGCGACCTCCGCCGGCGCCGGCGCCGGCGCCGCAGCCGTCTCGTGGAGCACCGGCGCGCCCTCGGGATAGAGCGAGCAGAGCGTCCGGAACTCGCAGAAGAAGCAGTCCGCCTGCGGGTTCGGTCGGTACACGCGCGTGTCGTCGAGCCGGCGCAGCTCGCCGATCAGCGCCGACAGGCGCTCGCGCATCGCCCGTTGGTACTCCTGCTCACGCTCGCCGCTGCCGACCTCCCACTCGCGCATCACGAGCTCGCCGGTCCGCCAGTCACCCTTCAGGAACGCGAGCTCGACGCCCGTGATCGCCCCGATGTCGGCGACGTCGTCCGACAGCAGCGCGGCCAGGTAGTAGATCCCCAGCTGCAGGCTCTCGTTCGCTCGCGGGGCGAAGTCGGCGCTTCCGGTCTTGTAGTCCGTGATCCGCATGCCGTACCCGAGCGGGTCGGGTCCGATCCGGTCGATGTAGCCGTTGACGGTCGCGCCGTCGAACTCGAACTCGAAGTGGCGCTCGGTCCCGGTCGCCGGATGGTCGGCGAACCGCGCCCACCAGTTCGGGAGCATCCGCTCCTTCGCCAGGCGCCGCCACGTCTCGGAGATGGCGCGCGCCGGGAACACCTCGGGGCTCCACCGCGCGTCGACCTCGGCGACCAGCGCGTCGAGCGATCGCGGGAGCCGGCCCGTCTCGCAGTCCTCCACGATCCGATGCACCACCGTGCCGACCCACGCGTGGTATCCCACGGGTCGGCCGAGCCCGAGCTCGGCAGCCAGGACGTACTGGAGCTCGCAGTTCTCGAGCGTCGTGAGCTTCGAGTAGGAGACGCGCAGGCCGTCGTGCAGTGGTGCGCCCGTGTCCGTCCAGTCGCGCTGGAACCACCACCGAGCCGGATCCACACCGAGCGCGACGATCCCCTCGATCGCGGCGAGACGGAGCGCGGGCGGCTCGCCCGGATCGGCCAGCGTCCGCCGCCAGGTGGCCTCCGCCTCCCGGACCGAGACCGGCTCGTCGAAGGGCCCGGCCGGGATCGACGTCCAGGCGATGCCGAGCTCCCCGGCGAAGCGCGTTCGGATCGCCCGCTCCTGGTCGTCCGCGTGCGCGTCGCTCGCGCAAAGGACGACGCGGTGGCGCGCCCGCGCGACCACCGTCCGGAACAGCCGCCGCTCGTCCTGAAGCCGGGCGCGGTTGCGATCCGAGCGTGCGATCGGCCCGTCCAGGGCGGCGAGGTCGAACATCGGCTCCGGCCGGGAGAGGCTCGGGAAGTTGCCCTCGACCGCCCCGGCGACGAGCACCGTGTCGAACTCCATCCCGACGGCGCCGTGGGCCGTCAGCACCTGGACCGCGTCGGGCCGGGTCCGCTCGCGCGGGTCGTGACCGGGGCCGTGCTCGGACGCGTCGAGCGACTCCAGGAACGCTCGCGTGGACGGGTCGGCGGTGGCGCCCGCCTCGGCGACCACCTGGGCGAACGTGAGGACGGCGTCCAGCTCGCGGCGAGCATCGACGCTGCGCTCCGCGGCCGACACCAGGCGGGCCGACGCCGGCAGCTCCGTCCACAGGATCCGGAACGCGGCGTCGACCGATCGGTCCGCCACCGCCTCGGCCCGGGCGAGGACATCGCGAACGACGTGGAGCGAGGCGGACTCCTCGGCCGTGAGCCCCTCGCCGTGCTCGAGCACCGCATCGGGGGTGCCCGACGCGCGGGAGGCGCGGAGCACGCCGCGGGCGGCGGCGGGCGAGAGGCCGACCAGGTCCGAGGTGAGGACCGACTCGACGAGGGCCGCCCGCCCCTCGGCGTCGGCGACGACCCATCGCAACGCCAGCACGTACGGGAAGGTGGCCGGCTCCGCCGCCAGGGAGAGGCCGTGCTCGGGCACGGCCCGGGGCACCCGAGCGTCATCGAGCGCCCGAAGGAGTCCGCCCAGGTGCGGACCCTGACGCCGGACGATCACCGCGAGCTCGCGCCAGTCGACGCCCTCCTCGATGTGCAGGCGGCGTAGCTCGCGCGCGACCGCCGCGTGCTCCTCGGACGGGTGGGGCGCGATCCACGCCTCCACCGAGGGCGGCGACGACCTGCGGTGGTCGGTCTCCAACAGGATCGTTCCGGCGCCGGTCCGCTCCGCGAACCGGTGGATGGGGACGTCGGTGGTCCCCTGGAACGAGAACACGTGCGCGTCGGGATCGCCGGCGACGACCAGGTCGGGCGCTCCGAGGCGTTCGACGATGGTCTCGGCGGCGAGCGTCACGTCCTGGTAGTCGTCGACCAACAGGTGGTCGATCAGGGCGTCGCCGCCGTCCGGGTCGGCGACGGCGGCCGCTCGCTGCAACAGCGCCGCGAAGTCCACCTGGTTCAGGTCGTCCAGGCCGTCCTGGTAGCTCCGCATGAAGCGCGCCAGCTCGGCCCAGCCGGTCAGCCCGGCGGCCGCGGCGCGCTCCTCGATCGCGTCGGGCGTGAGCATCGACTCCTGTGCCCGCAGCGAGAACTGCCGGACCTGATCGGCGAACCCACGCAGCGGGAGGAGGTGGCCGTAGGCGGGCCAGGCGGCCGGGTCCTGATCCTGGAGCAGCTCCTGCACTCGGGCGAACTGATCGGCGGCCGACAGGACCGCCGGCGGCTCGGCGTAGCCGAGCCGCGGATGACGCGCCGACAGGATCCGCAGGGCCAGCCCGTGGATCGTCACGACCTGCAGGTCGGGCAGCGACCCCTCCAGACGCTCGAGCAGCGCGGAGCGCGCGTCCTCGCGCGCCCGCCTCGAGCCCACCACGAGCACGGTCCGCTCGGGGTCGGCGCCGCCCTCGAGCAGCCGGACGAACCTGTCGCGGAGGACCTGGGTCTTGCCCGTTCCGGCCGCCCCGAGCACCAGCAGCGGGCCGGACCGATGTTCGAGCACGGCGGCCTGGCGTGGATCGGGGGAGCTATGGGGGGCCATCAACGCGGATGCTACCCGCGGTGGACGACAGGTCCGCTCAGAGATCTGGACGTGGTGGCACGCCCGCCGCCACGTCCACGGCTCCGGGCTCCGCACCGTTCCCGCTCGTCTTCCGCTCGTACCAGCGCTCGATGTCGCCGGGGCTGAGCGCCCCCACCAGCGAGCCTTCCCGCAGCACCAGGCCGTCCTTGCCCCCCAGCCATTCGAGCGCATCGTCGAGCGGCTCGCGGGGATCCAGGACGGGCGTCTCCACGAGCGGGACGATCGCGTCCCGCGCCGGGCGGGTGGGGTCGTGGGAGCCCACCTTCCGGGCGCTGGTCATCGAGATGGTGCCGAGCACCCGTCCTCGGTCGAGGACCGGGAACGCCTCGTCCGTCCCGCGAAGGAAGTGGTCGAGCGTCTGGGTGAGGGCCAGGTCGGCGGGAACGGTCGCCGGGGGAGGGCGCATGGCGTCGGCGACGGTGCCTCCCTGCAGCTCGTCCCTGAGCGCGATCCGACGATCCATCCCGCGACCCGTGGCGATCAGGACCACGGCGAGGTATCCGAGGAACAGCCACCAGGTGCTGCCTCGCGAGATCGAGTAGAGCGCCGCGACGGCGAAGACGGTCCCCATCACGATCCCCGAGTAGCCCGCGACCCTCATCCCGGTCCGCCGGTTCCCCGTCGCCCCCCAGACCGCCGCGAGCAGGACGCGGCCGCCGTCGAGAGGGAACGCGGGCAGGGCGTTGAACACCGCGAAGATCGCGCTGATCCTCCCCAGGTACCGGAAGACCGCCGACGCGACGCCGTCGGTCGAGAGGTGGATCCACCAGAACACGCCGGCCATCAGGAGCGTCGCGAGCGGGCCGACGATCGAGACCAGCATCTCGCCCCGCGGCCCGGCCGCGTGGGCCTTCGTCTCGGTCGCTCCTCCCCAGAACAGCAGCGTGATGCCTGAGACCGGCAGTCCCAGGCCGCGGGCGGCGATCGCGTGGGCGGCCTCGTGCGCCAGGACGCTCCCGAAGAACAGCAGCGACGCGAACACCGCCAGCATCAGCGCCTCTCGTTCGGCCACCCCCCCGCCGGCGAGCCAGGCGTACATGCTCCAGGTGTAGAGGGCGCCGATCCAGATCCAGGACGAGCTGACGTACAGCGGGATCCCGAGGATCGTGGCCACCTTCCAGCGGTGTCCGGTCATCATGCCGATGAGCGTACCGCCGGGGGCCCGCAAGCCCCGGTGCTCACTCCCGCAGATGCAGCAGGTCGCCCAGCTCGCGAGCGTTCCGGACGGCGAAGTCCCGGTAGCAGTTGTTCATCAGGACGTGGGTCTCGCGGGTCTCGGCGGCCAGGCCCTCGATCCGAGGGACCCACTCGGCCAGCTCGTCCCGGGGGTAGTCGTAGCGGAACCGTTCCGACGCGCTGTCGCTCTTGGTCTCCCAGGAATCGCGGTTCCGCCCATGGAACCGCACCATCGCCAGGTCGTCGGCCGTGGCCGCGGCGACCGGAGGCAGGCTCGAGTCGAACCCCTGGGGCATGTCGACGCAGACGTAGGGCAGGTTCCGTTCCTCCAGGAACGCGAGCGTCTCCTCCCGGTCGTCCTCGCGCATCCAGCTCCGGTGCCGGAACTCGACCGCGATCCGGAAGTCCGGCAGACGGCCGACGCACTCCTCGATGTACGCCTTGCTCTTTCGCGAGATCACGAACCACTGGGGGAACTGGAAGAGCACGGCGCCCAGCTTGCCGGCCGAGTGGAGCGGCATCAGCGCGTCGCGGAACCGCTGCCAGACCTCGTCCACCGCGGCGCCCGGCAGCTTGTCGCGGTAGACGTTGCGCTTCTCGAGCACTTCGGGCGGCAACTCCGCCTTGATGTCCCCGTACAGCGAGTCCACGCGGGTCGGGTGGTTCGTCAGCAGCGAGTACGCCTTGACGTTGAACGTGAAGTGCGCCGGCGTGCGCTCGATCCACAGGACCGAGTTCTTCTCGGACGGGGGGTAGTAGTAGGTTGAGTCGACCTCGACGAGCGGGAAGCGCGAGGCGTAGAAGCGCAGCCGCGCCTCGGCCGTCTTCGTTCCCGGCGGATAGAAGCCGCCGTCCTTCACGAGCGTCGGGTCGGTCCACGACGAGGTGCCGATCAGGATCCGCCCGGGCATGGACCTATCCCGGAGGATCGGCGGAGTCGGGCCCCGCCGGGCCCTTCCGGTTCTTGCGGAGGACGGCGTCCTTCGCCTGGCCGAACTTCTCCTTCGCCTTGTCGAGCAGCCGGCGAGCCCACACGTACTCGGTCGCCAAGATCGCCAGGCCCAGGAAGATCGCCGCCCAGCCGGGACCGGGGAGGATCAGCATGGCGATCCCGGCGAGGATCACCACGAAGCCAGCGATCGTGACCCCGATCCGCTTGCCGTTGCGCCCGATGAAGCGACCGACCGCCTTCGCGGGCAGGAACGCCGGGTGATGGTGCCAGCGGCGCTCGAAGTCTGGCTCGGTCGCCGCGAGCTCGGCGATCACCTCGCTGGCGTCGCGCTCCTCGGGGTCGTCCCCCCAGACCTCGTGCCGGTCGCGATGGTCGTGCATCGTCCGACGGAGTCTCGCACGGAACCGCGGCTCGTCGGAACCGGCCTAGTCGTCGTCCCCGTCGTGCCCGTCCCCGTCGTGCCCGTCCCCGCCGTGGTCGTCGTCGGGCCCGTCATCCGATCCGTCGTCGTTCCCGCCGTGATCGTCGTCGGAGGTCTCGCCCCCGTGGTCGTCGTCAGACGGTGTGGGGCTGGGGCGGCTCGAGGGTGACGGTGAGGTCACGGGGGAGAGGTGCCCCGATGGAGATGCGCCGTCTCCTCCACCCGTGTTGCCGCCCCCGTCGGCGGATGGGTAGGGCGCCGGGACGGATGTCGGCGGGTCGCCGAGCGAACGGCCGGCGAGGGCGAACGCTCCGAGCGACAGGAGCACGGCCAGCGCGAGGCCGGCCAGGCCGAGGAAGATCGTCTTCAGGGTCGAGCTCACGCGGGCAGGCTAGCGGGGGTCCGGATAAGGGCCGGTTAAGGAGCCGCGGCGTCCCGGGCGGCCGGCGCCCCGACGATCACGTTGCCGTCGCCCGGGTCGGGAAGCGACGGGTTCGCCGGTCGGAACCGGACCTCGACGACGGTGCCGCCGTCCTCGGCGCCGCGGACCTCGATCGCGCCGCCGTTGCCCTCCGCCAGCTCCCGGACGATCGCGAGCCCGAGCCCCGAGCCACCCTCGGGCGCTCCCGGCCCGCGGAAGAAGCGTTCGGCGACCCGCTCCCGGTCCGCCGGATGGATGCCGGGTCCGTGGTCGCGGACCCAGAGCGCTGCGCGACCCAGATCCACGCCGCTCCCGATCCGGATCGGGCCGGGAGCGTACCGGATCGCGTTGTCCAGGAGGTTGTCCAGGATCTGGTCGATATCGGCCGGATCGGCCTGCGCGGCCGCCGGGCCGGCCTCGAGGTCGATCACGCAGTCCGAGGCCGCCGCTCGCTCTCCCCAGCGATCGAGGGCCCGGGCCGCCGCGCGTGCGAGGTCCGTCTCCGCCCGGCGCTCGCCGGTCTCGAGCCGCCGGGCGCTCACCAGCATCCGATCGACGATGTCGGCCAGCCGGTCGACCTCGTCGTCCGCCGCGTCGAGCTGCCTGCGCACGTCCGGCGGCGCGTCCGCGGATGCCGCTTCCAACCGGAGCTTCATCCCCGTGAGGGGCGTCCGGAGCTGGTGCGAGGCGTTCGCGACGAACTCACGCTGGGCGACGACCGAGCGCTCGACGCGGTCGGCCATCTCGTCGAACGAGCTTGCGAGGTCCTCGATCTCGCTCGCCCCGCCGACGTCGCCGACCCGTGCTCGCAGGTCGCCCCTCCCCAGCCGGTGAGCCGTCGCGGCCAGCCGCGTCAGCGGGCGGCTGAGCGATCCGGCCAGCGCGAACGCGATCACCAGGCCCGCCAGCAGACCGGCCAGGCCCACCGCGATCAACCCGAGCGTCGTGCTCCGAACGGCGTCGGTCACCTCCTGCACGTTCTGCGTGATCCGGACGGCGCCGATGAGCCCACCGTCGAAGATCGGCGCGGCGGCGACCAGGATGTCGGCGCCCTCCGTTCGGCTGAAGCGGATCCGCGCGTCCGCGGCCGGGGCCGACGGGTCGAGCGGGCGCGCGAACTCCGGTCTGAGCCCGTTCGCGTAGTCCTGCCCGACGTCCTCGCCGTCGGAGTCGGCCATCACGATGCCGGCCGCGTCCGTGACGATGACGCGGTCGTCCGTCTGATCGGCGTACCGGCCGACGAGCAGGTCCAGCCGGCGCGGATCGCTCAGTGTCTCGGCGTCGATGCCCGCCGCGATCGTCTGGGCGGTCAGCTTCGCCTCCGACTCGATATCGGAGATCGTCCGCTGACGGAGGTTGAACGCGAGCGGAACCGTCAGCGCGACGATCACGGTGAGCAGGATGTAGCCGAACGCCAGCACGAGCCGGGTCCGGACCTTCACCCGACGCCTCGTTCAGCCATCGGACGTCGACCCGTCCTCGCCGAGATCCTCGCGGGTCGCGAAGCGGAACCCGACGCCGCGGACCGTGGTGATGTAGCGGGGCGACGCGGGGTCGTCCTCGATCTTCTTCCTGAGCCATGAGATGTGGACGTCGAGCGTCTTCGTTGGGCCGAACCAATGCGGGTCCCAGACCTCGTCCATGATCTCTTCGCGCCGCAGGACCTCTCCGGCGTTCGCCATCAGCAGGTGGAGCAGGTCGAACTCCTTGGCCGCGAGCTCGATCGGCCGCTCCGCCTTGGTGAGGGTGCGGGCGGCGGGGTCGAGCCGGAGCACGCCGACCTCGATCGGGCCTCTGCGGGCGCCGGCCCTCCCTCGGCGCATGATCGCGCGCATCCGCGCGACCAGCTCCCCGGCCGAGAAGGGCTTGACCACGTAGTCGTCGGCCCCGAGCTCCAGTCCGACGATCCGGTCGACCTCCTCGCCGCGGGCCGTCAGCATCACGATCGGGACGTCCGAGCCCTTGCGGATCTGCCGGCAGAGGTCGCGCCCGTCCCCGTCGGGAAGCATCACGTCTAGCAGGATCATGTCGTGCGGATCGCGCGAGAACGCGTCCGAGGCTGCGGCGAGCGTGCCGGCCACCTCGGCATCGAAGCCCTCGCGCTCCAGGTGCTCGGCGAGCGGCTCCGAGATCGCGCGCTCGTCCTCCACGACCAAGACCCGCGTCTTCATGGCCCGATGGTAGCGGCGGGCCGCCGAGTTTGGCGCTCTGACCTGCTGCGATGCCTTGCGCCGTGTCGGTGGCCTTCGCTACAACTACCCCAAGCGCCCACGCTTCCCCGAGATCCCAGGCGAGAGGGGAGGCAACCGTGTCAGTCGACACCTCGGCAGCCGCAGCAGGGCATGTTGCCAGGCGGGAACCGCTGAGCTTCAGACTCCTGAGCTGGTCCCTACTGATCGGCGTAACCGGCTGTTTGACAGTGCTGTTGACGATTGCGCCACAGTCATCCACCTGGGGGCCATCTGACTTGATTGGTTGGGCGGTGTTGGTCGTCGCGGCGAGTCTTATCCCGCTGCAGTCGGACTCGGGACCTGCCCTTTCGATGGACCTGCCGCTTCTACTGGGTGCTGGCTTCGTGCACGGGCCGGTCTTCGCTGGGCTAGTCGGGCTCATCGGCTCGTTCGATATCCGAGAGTTCCGTCGCGAGATTTCCTGGTCACATGCGGTACTCAACCGAGCGCAAGTGGCGCTCAGCGCGATGGTCGCGGCAGCGGTCTTCTATGCGCTAGGAGGGGAGGTGGGGAACTGGCCGATGGCCATCGTGGCAGCGATCGTGGCGCTCGCGGCCGACGGTCTCGCCAACCACACGACTGTGGCTCTCGCTACGTCGATGCTCCGCCGACAGCGCATAGTCGATGTTCTCCTCGCCATGTACTTGGGTGCTCCGCTCTTCTTCGCCGCTGTCTATGTCTGCTTTGGGTTTCTGGGGCTTCTCCTTGCGGAGACACACGCCCGCCTGGGAATCTTGGGTGTCGCTGCCTTTGTCGCCCCGGTGGTGCTGGCTCGCCAGATGTTCCTCGAGTGGAGGCGGCTCAACGAAGCGAAGGAGTCGCTGCGTGCAAAGGGTGACGCGCTGCGAGAGGTAGATGAACGGATTGCGGAGGAACGCCGTGATGAGCGCGCCAGGATTGCATCATCACTCCACGATGATGTCCTGCAGTGCCTATACAACGTGACCATTCGGACACACGTGATTAGGGAGGATCTCCGCTCCGGCAGACTGCTTGACTTGGATGACGATGTGCCCGCCCTCCTGGATGCTAGCGAGCGAGCCGTGGAAGAGCTTCGGGGCGTCATCCACGACTTGAGGAAGTCGGCGGTTGGTCACGCGGGCCTTGTCGAGACTCTTGGGTTGTTGCTCGTCCATCTCCGCGATGAGTGGAACGTGAAGATTGTTTCCAACCTCGATGCCTCCCTGAGAGCAGACGCCAGCACCGAGCTCCTCATCTACCAGATTGCTCGTGAAGCTCTCACGAACACAGTGAAGCACGCGAATGCGACGACCATCTGGGTATCGCTTCAATCGGGAGGACAATCGATCACTCTTTCAGTGATCGACGATGGAATGGGATTCGATCCGCAAGGTCCAAAGGATGATCGACACTACGGCCTGGTGCTGATGGAGGAACGCGCGACGATGTTGGGCGGAGAGCTGATGATCTCGTCACAGCTTGGTTCCGGAACCACCGTGAAGCTCGAGGTTCGACGGTAGGGTAACCCTCCCGACAAGACAACACACAACCCGGCATGGGCCGGGTTGTGGGCGAAGCTTCGTTTCGCTCAGGAACTACAGGCGGTAGTGAGCGCCGCCCGCCAGCATCACTGCCAGCAGAGAACCAAGAGCGATCGCGATGCGCTTGGCCAGACGCATGCGTCTCTCCCTTCTGTCTCGAGACTCACGTACAAGTAACCAACGACCCCATCCGGGGGACGTCCTCCGTACTATCGGGTGACCCCAGTCGGGGGACAAGACGGTAGACCCGGCTACGTCGGATGCAGTAAGGATTCGTGGATGAAGACCCCCTAGTTGGTGCTTCATCTGCCTGATGCGGAGCGGGAAGATGTACCGAGCCCATCGGAGGTTGGTCTTGGTGGATCAGTCGGGTCCCCGAGTCATGTCGTTCAGGTCGCTGAACAAGGCGACGCTCTTCGGCGTGCTCGTCGTGTTCCCGACCCTCGCGCTGCTCGCCTACCTCCTGTACGCAGCCGAGGAGCCCATCCCGATCGATGTCGTCCCGTGGACTCTGATGATTGGTGCCGTGGAGTTACTCCAGGTTCCAACCTGGAGAGGGGTCCAGGTCAGCGTGGGCTACCCGATGGTCATCGCGGTTGCCTTCCTGTACGCACCCGAGGTGGCTGCGCTGATTGCACTCCTCAGCGCCTCTGATCCACGAGAGTTCCGGCGCGAGGTGTCGCTGCTACGAGGGCTCTTCAACCGATGTCAGGTCACACTTGCTGTGTTGGCCGCGAGCACCGCCTTCCATGCGTTCGCGGACATCTCCGAGGACTTCCTTAGCATTCTTCCCGCGGCGCTGCTGGCAATCGTCGTGGACTATGCGATCACGCTTAGTCTCGTCACGGTCGGGGTCTCCCTCCTCTACCGGGTCAAACCCTCCGTCGTGGCGGTAGAGCTGCTCGGGCGGGGGCAGGAGTTCCTGGTTAGCTATCTGGGTCTGGGCCTCCTTGGAACCGCCCTTGCCAAGCTCTACTCCATCGACCAGGTTGGTCCGTTGTCAATCGTGGTCGTAATCGCGCCGCTGCTCTTTGCACGGCAGATGTTCCTGCGCACCTTGTCGCTCGAGGAGGCACACAAGGAGCTTCAGGAGCGTGAGCAGGTCCTCAGGTCGCTCTCGAACGCGATGGCCGAGGAACGGGCCGACGAACGTCAGCGGATCGCCGCGTACCTCCACGACGACCTCGCCCAGGTCCTGTTCCGGCTCTCGATCCAGGTCGACGTGGCGCGCAAGCTCCTCGACAAGGGCGAGATACCCGAGACGGCCGAGCAGCTGGAGAAGATCAAGGAGTCGAAGCAGGACACGTCGGACCGCATACGCGCCCTGATCCGAGACCTGCATCGCTCTCCGCTCGGAGCGAAGGGTCTGGCCGAGGCGCTGGAGTCGTTCACCGACGAGGTGGGCCGCGACTCGGGCGTGACCTTCCACCACCACGTCGAGGACGTGCGGATGCCCGCGCCGATCGCGCTGCTGATCTACCACATCGCACGCGAGGGCGTGATGAACGCGCTGAAGCATGCGCACGCTGCCGACATCTGGGTCACGGTCTCGGAACACGACGACGATCTCGAGCTGCAGCTCCGAGACAACGGGCGAGGGTTCGACACCGGCGCTGCGGGGCCGGAGGGGCACTTCGGGATGGCCATGATGCGGGAGCGCGCTCAGGTCGGTGGCGGCCGCTTCGAGGCGCAGAGCGCGCCCGATCAGGGCACGACGATCACGGTGAGCTTCCCGACGTCCCTCCTGCGCCAGGATCCGCAGCCGTCTCCGAACGGCGCCGACCCGGCAGCCGATACGCCAGCGGCGCATGCTTCCCCCGATACATCCGCATCCAACGAGCCGGCGGGCGACGGTTCTCGCGGAACCGTCCACGTGTGACCACGACCACGAACCACGCGATGCCCGCGTAGAGCAGCAAGTCGCCGATCGACAGCACCACGCGGAACGGCGGCGGGATCGGGATCGCGTCGCCCAGGAACCGCAGCACGTCGTCCTCGGTGGCCAGGTGGTGCTTCGCGGAGTCCTGCGGCAGCCGGACGGTACCGTCACCGGCCGCGATGTTCACCGCGTGCGCGCTGACCGGCATGCCCTCGTTGGGCGCCACGACCGCCAGGTTCAGCAGCAGGCCCGCGGCCATCAGCGCCGCGCCCGGGATCCGGCGGTTCACGGCCACGAACGCGAGCAACGCGACGTAGGAGCCGACGAGCATCCCCCAGCCGATCGCCTCGCGCGACGACCAAGACGCCGGGACGGGGACCGCTTGGAGCGCTACGCCCAGGACCGCGAGCCCCCACCAGTGAAGCTGCATCCGCTCCCACGACCGGAACGAGCCGCCGAGCGCGAGCCCGGCGGCGAACGCGAGCACCAGCACGATCAGGATCAGCGGCACGGACGGCTCCCCGGGTGGTCCAGGGCGGACGCTATCCCCGGGTCGCGGCTCCGTCCAGCGCCGCTCGCTACCATCCGCCCGTGGCCCGGATGGTTCCGTTCCCGATGCTCCCGACGGACAGCTCGGCCGAGCGTCGCCTGTACGAAGGGTTCCTGGAGCAGCTCGACGAGAGCTACGTCGTCTACCACAGCGTCGACTGGGTCCTGGCCGGCGGCGTGCAGGGCGAGGCCGACTTCGTCATAGCTCACCCGGAGGCGGGGGTCCTGGTCCTCGAGGCGAAGGGCGGCCGCATCTCGTACGACCCCGCGCGGCGACGATGGTCGCAGCACGGCCGCAGCGGCCAACACGATCTGGGCGAGGATCCCTTCCATCAGGCGCGCGACGAGATGCACTCGCTCGTGCGGATCCTGGAGGCCCAGCCGGGCTGGTCGCGCTGGCGGCCCTCCTACGGGTACGGGGTCGCGTTCCCGGACGGCGCGTACGAGCTCGATGCGCATCCAGGCGCGCCCGCGCGATGCGCGATCGATCGAGACGACATGGGCAGGCTCGCGGGGCGCGTGGCCGAGATCATGGCCGGCTGGTCCCGCGCGGGCCGGAGGTTCGGCGCCGAGGGGATGGACGCGGTCGCCACGGCGTTGGGTTACCGCGTCGAGATCCGCACCCCCTTGAAGTTCGAGCTCGACGAGGAGGACCGCCGCATCATCGAGCTGACCGACGAGCAGTCCTACCTGCGCGCGTTCGTGCTGCACCGGCGGCGAGCCGCCGTGACCGGGCCGGCGGGCTCGGGCAAGACGATCCTCGCGACCGAGATCGCCAAGCACGTCGCGCTCTCGGGCAAGCGAACGCTCCTCACGTGCTTCAACGTCAAGCTCGCCGACCATCTGCGGGTCTCGACGGAGGGAACGCCGAACCTTCGCGTGACGCACTTCCACGGCCTCTGCCTGGAGCTGGCGCGCGAGGCCGGGATCCCGGTCGAACGCGACGAGGACGTCGACGACCGCACGTGGTTCGAGGAGCGCCTCCCCGATGCCCTGGAGCGAGCGGCACGGGCCCTGGGCCCGCGGTTCGACGCGATCGTCGTCGACGAGGCGCAGGACTTCCGCTCCTGGTGGTGGCCGGCGCTCCTGTCCACCCATCGCGAGCCCGACGACGGGCCGCTGTTCGTGTTCGGCGACGACGAGCAGAACCTGTACCGGGGCGACGGGCTGCCGGTCGCCCCCGACGACGTCCTCCCGCCGCTGCCGCACAACCTCCGCAACACCAGGCGCATCCACGAGTTCGTCTCGGTGTTCCACGACGCGCACGACTCGCGCGGCAAGGGGCCCGAGGGGCGCGCCGTCGAGATCCTCGACTACGCGGACGAGGACGAGCTGGTCCGGCTGGTGGAGGTCGTCCTTCTGAACCTGGTCGACGGCGAGGCCGTGCCGCTGCACGACGTCGTGCTCCTCACTCCTGGGGGCAAGGACGTGAGCGCGCTCTGGAGGCGAGGGCGGGTCGGGCGGTTCACGCTCTCGGATCGGGCCGAGGCCGGGACCGTGCTGTGGTCGTCGGTGCACGCCTTCAAGGGGCTGGAGCGACCGGTCGTGGTCCTGGCCGAGCTCGCGACCGGCCACACGCGCGTCGACCTGGACACCTTCGTGTACACGGGCGGCTCTCGGGCCCGGAACCACCTGATCGTGATCGCCGAGCGGGACGCCGCGCGCGAGCTCCGGGACCGGGTTCGATCCGCGCACGCATGAGGACCCGCTCCATCCATCGCTCGAGCCCTACAGTGGCCGGATGGGCGGCGATCCGGACCTGGGGTACTTCGGGCCGGGCAGCGTCTCGTGGCGGGTGCACCGTGAGGTCACCGTGCTGTTCGGAGGCGCCCGCGCGGTCCTGATGCAGGCCGCTCACCCGCTCGTGATCGCGGGCGCGCGAGAGACCGGCTTCTACAAGCGCAACCCCTGGAAGCGGCTGCAGCGCACGCTGATCCTGACCTATACGATCACGTTCGGGACGAAGCGCCAGGCCGACTCCGCCGTGGCGCGGATCAACGAGGTCCACGCGCGGATCGCGGGCGTCGACCCGGTGACCGGCCGCAGGTACGATGCCCTCGATCCGTCCCTCCTGCTGTGGGTGCATGCGTGCCTGGTCGACAGCGCGCTGCGCTTCGAAGAGCTGACGGTCGGGCGGCTGGACGACGCCGGCAGGCAGCTGTTCCATCAGGAGCAGATGCTGGCGGCGGAGATGATCCGGATCCCGAGGGAGCTGATCCCGCCGACGGTGCCCGCGCTCCGGCGGTACATCGACGACGTGGTCGCGAGCGGAGATCTCCTCGTCACCGACGCGGCCCGGCGTGTCGCCGCCCTGTTCCGCTCGCCCCCGGCCGAGGCTGAGTGGCGCCCCGTGCTATGGGGGGTGTCGCGGCTCGCGTTCGCGACGCTGCCCGAGCCGCTGCACGAGCCCTTCGGCATCTCGGTCGGGCCGGCGAAGCGTGCCGCGATGGCGGCCACCTTCGCCGCGACCCGGGCCGTGCGGCCGCTGCTGCCCGACCGGTACCGCTTCATCGCGCCGTACCAGGAGTGGCTCCTGCGGCGGCGCGGCGTCGAGACGACCGGCGCGGTCGAGGGGGCGCGCCGCCGGGCCGGGATCCGCCTGGGCGACGAGCCGTGAGAGATGCGAGACTCGCGAGGTGAACGTCGATGCGGTGCTGCTCGACATCGACGGGGTCCTGGTTACCTCGTGGGAGGCCATCCCGGGCGCCGTCGAGACGATCGGGAGGCTCCGCGGGGCCGACGTTCCGTTCCGCCTCCTGACGAACACGACGAGGTTCTCGCGCACGGACATGGCGGCCACGCTGCGCGCCGCGGGCTTCGACGTGTCGCCGTCGGAGGTCCTGACCGCGGTCGTCGCGACCGGCGCGTACCTGCGTGCGCACCACCCCGACGCCCGCGTGGCGCTGCTGACCGACGGTGACCCGCGGGCCGACCTGGGCGATGTCCGTTTGGTGCCCCTCGGCGAGGCCGCTGACGTGGTCGTGCTGGGTGGACCGTCGGATGACTTCACCTACCCCTCGCTCAACGCGCTGTTCCGCAACGTGATGGACGGCGCGGCCCTGGTCGCGATGCACCGCAACCGGTACTGGCGGACCAAGGACGGGCTCCAGCTCGACGCCGGGGCCTACGTCGCCGCCCTCGAGGCCGTCACCGGCGCGACGGCCACGGTTTGCGGCAAGCCGGCCGCCGCCTACTTCGCGGCCGCGCTCGAGGAGCTCGGCGTCTCGGCCGGTGATGTCGCGATGGTCGGCGACGACGTGGAGAACGACGTGGCGGGCGCGCAGGCGGCGGGGATCCGAGGCGTCCTGGTGCGCACCGGCAAGTTCCGTCCGGACGACCTGGAACGCGGCGACGTGACCCCCGACGAGGTGATCGGGTCCATCGCGGAGCTCCCACGCCTGCTCGCGCTGGAGGAACGCTAGGGCGTGTCCGATCGCACGCGTCACGCGCGCAGCCTGTTCGCCGGGATCGCCACGAGCTACGAGCGGATGGGGGCGGTGCTCTCGTTCGGGCAGGACGCGCGCTGGCGGCGGACGATGGTGGATACCGTGAACGCGGTCCCGGGCGGCACCGTGCTGGACGTGGCGGCGGGCACGGGCCTGGTCTCGCGCGAGCTCGCCGCACGCAAGCGGGTCCACGTGGTCGCGCTAGATCCCAGCGAGCCGATGCTGCGGGCGGGCGCGGCCGCCACCCGCGCCGCCGGGCTCGACGGGATGATCGGGCCGGTGCTCGGGCGGGCCGAGGAGCTGCCGTTCCGGAGCGAGACGTTCGACGCCGTGACGTTCACCTATCTCCTGCGCTACGTGGACGACCCCGAGGCCACGCTGCGCGAGCTGGCCCGCGTGCTCCGTCCCGGCGGGTCGCTCGGCTGCGTCGAGTTCCACGAGCCGTTCGGGCCCGTGCTGCACGCCGGATGGTGGGCGTACACCCGGCTCGTCATGCCGTTGCTCGGCGCCGCGGTCTCGCCGGCATGGGGGCACGCCGGCAGGTTCCTGGGACCCAGCGTCAGCGCCTTCTACGCGCGCGCGCCGCTTCCCGAGCAGATCCGCTGGTGGCAGGCCGCGGGGCTGCGCCACGTCCGGTCCGGCGTGCGCCTACTCGGCGCCGCGATCGTGATCCACGGCGTGAAGCCGGGTCGATGGGGCGATGGGTGACGGGGGCGACCGGCCGGCGTTCTACGCGCTCACCGGCGGCGGGTGGCGGGACTACTGGACGCTGCTTCACCCGCCGTACACGCTCTGGCACCTCTCCTACGTCGCGATGGGAGCCGCGCTCGCTCCCTCGGTGGACACCCGCTGGCTGCTCGAGACCCTGCTGGCGTTCCTCTTGGCGATGGGGATCGCCGCGCACGCGCTGGACGAGCTGAACGGCCGTCCCCTCGGCACGCGGATCCCCGCCGCGGTCCTGCGGGTGCTCGCCGTGGTCGGCCTGGCCGGGGCGGTCGCCCTGGGGATCGACGCCGCCCGCGAGATCTCGCCGTGGATCTGGGCGTTCATCGGGGCGGGGGTCTTCCTGGTGCTCGCGTACGACCTGGAGCTGTTCGGCGGACGCATCCATTCCGACCTCTGGTTCGCGCTGGGGTGGGGAGCGTTCCCGGTCCTGACGGCCGCCTTCGCCCAGACGGCCGAGCTGCGGCCCGAGGCGGTGGTGCTGGCCGCGGCGTGTGCCGCGATCTCGGCGGCCCAGCGCGCGCTCTCGACCCCGGTCCGCGACCTCCGCCGGCACGTCGCCCGCGTGGACGGGTCGGTCGAGCGGCGCGACGGGTCGGTCGGTCCGATCGACGCGGCCTCGCTCCGCGTCGCGCCGGAGACCGCCCTGCGCTGGCTCTGCGTCGCCATGCCGCTGCTGGCGGTCGCGATGCTGTGGGGGAAGCTGGGATGATCGTCCGGGTTCACTAGTCTGAAACGGACTAGCGCGCGGCGATCACGCGGAGGACCTCCTCACCGTAGCGCTCGAGCTTGCGCGCGCCGATGCCCGGGATGGCGATCAGCTCATCGCGGTCGCTCGGCATCCGTTCGGCGATCCGTGCGAGCGTCCGGTCGTGGAAGACGACGTACGGAGGGACGCCGTCGGCCTGGGCGCGCGACCTCCGCCACGCGCGGAGCCGCTCGAACACCGGGCCGTGGGGGATCTCCGTGGCGTCGGGCCGAGCCGGCGAGGACGCAGGCCGCGGAGCTCGCGTCGAGCGGATCCCGAGCTCGGATAGGAACGGGCTCCGGGATGCCTTCGCGTCGGCGGGCCACGTGAGGAACAGGAAGCGCCGCGCCCGCGTGATTCCGACGTAGAGCAGGCGCCGCTCCTCCTCGGGGTCCGCCCGCGCCCGTCCCGACCGGAACGGCAGCTCGCCGTCCAACAGGCGGGGCATGAAGACGGCCTCGAACTCCAGCCCCTTCGCGCGGTGGAACGTCAGCAGGTTCACCCCGCGCCCGTCGCGCTCGGTCGAGAAGCGGTCCTCGAGCTCCGCGAGGAACGCGGCGACGTCGGCGCTCGGTCGCGAGGCGGTGAACTCGCGCGCCAGCGACCGGAGCCGTGCCAGGTCCGACTGCCGGGTCACCTCCTCGTCCGCGTCGGGTTCGGCGTCGGGGTCGTATCCGAGGGCGTCGGTCACCTGGTCGACGAGCTGCTCGAGCGTGCCGCCGGTCGCTCGCCGCAGCCGCTGCAGCGCCGCCCGCGGTCCCGGACGCCTGAGGAACGAGCCGTCGCGGACCTGGTACGGGATGCCCGCGGCGGCGAAGGCCTCCTCGTACGGCCCCGAGCGCGCGTTGATCCGGTACAGCACGGCGATCTCCTCGAGCGGCACGCCCTGGTCCCGGAGCTTCCGCACGGCCTGCACCACGGCCGCGACCTCGCTCGCCTCGTCGCGGGCGGCGCTCGCGACCGGCGCCGGACCGGACGGGCGCGTCGCGGCCAGCGTCTTGCGGAACCCGCCCAGATGCTGCGCGAGTCGGTTCGCCGTCGCCAGGATCTCGGGTGAGGACCGGTAGTTGCGTTCCAGGCGCACGACCGTCGCGTTCGGGAACCGTTCCGGGAAGCTCAACAGGTGCCCGGCAGACGCCCCCGCGAACGAGTAGATGGTCTGATGGTCGTCGCCCACCACGCACAGCTCGTCGCGACCTCCGAGCCAGCACTCCAGGAGCTCGGCCTGGAGCGGGTTCACGTCCTGGTACTCGTCGACCGTGAACGCGTGGAACCTCGCGTGGACGGCGTCGGCCGCCGCCGGGTAGGTCCGGAACATCCGCACCGCCAGGCCGAGCATGTCCTCGAAGTCCATCCGCCCGGCGGAGCCCTTCCGCCGTTCGTACCCCTCGTAGACGCGGAGCATCAGCTGAGCCGGGATCGGCGGAACGTGTCCGGTCCGGTCCAGCTCGTCGGCGTATCGGACGGGCTCGATCATCCGGTTCTTGGCCCACTCGATCTCGGCGGCGAGCTCTCGCCTGGGGAGGTAGCGGTGCGGCGGAGGGAGCGCGTTGGCGAGCGAGGCGATCAGCGGCGCCTTGTGGTCCAAGATCTCGGGGAGCGGGCCGCCGGCGTGACGCTCCCACATGCCGCGGAGCTGGGAAAGGGCGGCCGCGTGGAACGTCCTGGCCTCGACCCCGGCCACGCCGAGGTGCCCGAGCCGGTCCCCGAGCTCGCGAGCGGCCTTCTCCGTGAACGTCACGGCGAGTAGTTGCCTGGCCGCGAAGGCCCCGGTCGCGACCTGGTACGCGATCCTGTGCGTGATGGTCGTGGTCTTCCCGGTCCCGGCGCCTGCCACGATCGCGACCGGCCCGCGGACCGCCCTCGCGGCGAGGCGCTGCTCGTCGTTCAGGGGCTCCAGGATCCGGGCGGCGTCCATCGCTTGCGACGGTACCCGCCGCGAGCGACAGGCGCGGGAGGCGCTACGGGCGTGCGGCGTTACGGACGGACGGCGTTATGGACCGACGGCGTTACGCTGGCCGCATGTCACGGCCCGCGACCGTCGGCGATCTGCGCGCGTCCGGATACCGCGATCGCACGGTCAAGCAGGAGCTCCGCGAGAACCTGCTGGCGGGGCTGCGCCGCGGCGACGACCTCTTCCCCGGCCTCGTCGGGTTCGAGGACTCCGTCCTTCCCGCGCTCGAACGTGGGATCCTCGCCGGACACGACCTGATCCTGCTGGGGGAGCGCGGCCAGGCGAAGACCCGGCTGGTCCGCTCGCTCGTCGCGCTCCTGGACGAGCGGGTGCCCACTGTCGAGGGGTGCGAGATCAACGACGACCCCTTCCGGCCGATCTGCGCCCGGTGCCGCTCGACGATCGCCGAGCTTGGCGACGCCTCGACCATCCGGTGGATCGGCCGCGAGGACCGCTACGCCGAGAAGCTCGCCACGCCCGACACGAGCGTCGCAGACCTGATCGGGGACGTCGATCCGATCAAGGTCGCCGAGGGCCGGTACCTCGGTGACGAGCTGACGATCCACTACGGCCTCATCCCGCGCACCCATCGGGGGATCGTCGCGATCAACGAGCTGCCCGACCTGCCCGAGCGGATCCAGGTGTCGCTGTTCAACATCCTCGAGGAGCGCGACGTGCAGATCCGCGGCTACCGGATCCGGCTGCCCCTGGACCTGCTCCTGGTCGCGACCGCGAACCCGGACGACTACACCCATCGCGGCCGGATCGTCTCACCGCTGAAGGACCGGTTCGGTACCCAGGTCCGGACGCACTATCCGGAGGATCTCGCCGACGAGATCGTCGTCATGGAGCAGGAGGCGCGTCCCGTGTCCGACGCGATACCGGTGCGGGTGCCGGTCTTCATGAAGGAGATCGTCGCGGCCCTGACGCACGAGCTCCGGCGCTCTCCGCACGTGAACCACCGTTCTGGCATCTCGGTGAGGTACTCGATCGGGAACCTCGAGACCCTCGAGGCCGCCGCGATCCGGCGCGCAGCGCGCACGGGCGAGCCGGAGGCCGTGCCGCGCGTGTGCGATCTCCCCGCGGTGCTCGGCTCATCGGAAGGACGCGTCGAGTTCGACACGATCGAGGAGGGGCGCGAGGAGGACATCCTCTCGCGGGCCCTCCGGACGGCCGAGCTCGACGTCTTCAGGCGGCGGCTCTCGGGCTTCGACTTCGCTCCGCTGCTGGGGCGCTTCGACGAGGGGATGGTCGCGGAGACATCCGACCTGACGCAGGCGGCCGACCTGTTGGCGCAGTTCGGCGACCTCCCGGGACTGGCGAAGCTGATGGACCGGCTCGGGGTGGAGGAGGAGAGCCCGGGGGTCGCGGCCTCCGCGCTCGAGTTCGCCCTGGATGGGCTGTACCTCTCCCGCCGGCTGAACCGGGACCGCTCGGGGGACCGCGTCCGGTACGAGGGTCCGTCGACCGCGTAGCATCCGGCGCGGTGATCGACATCCACGCGGCCGTCGGCTTCGCCGCCGTCGGCCTGTTCTCCATCGGGTGGATCTGGGGCCTGGTCGCCTGGATCGCCAAGCGGGACCCGGGCCGCGGGTTCTGGATCTGGCTGGCGGTCGCGCAGGTCGTGGTCGGGGTCCAGGCGATCGTCGGGCTCGTGCTGTACCTGGGGGGCCATCGCGCCTCGACGTGGCTCCACTACGCGTACGGGCTCTTCCCGGTGCTCGTGCTCGTGGTCGCGCACCTCGTGGCCCGCGAGACCCGGCGGATGGCGCCCTCGCCGCGCACGGGACGGACGATGGCGCCGTGGGTGCCGTTCGCGTGGGCCGCGTTCATCTGCTTCGGGCTGACGCTCCGGGGCCTGATGACGGGGCTCGGGATCGGATAGGGCCACCCGCGCCTGCTGCCGGGGCGGCCCTCAAGGCGGGCGGGCGCGATGCCGAGCGTGGGGTGGTGGACGCTGCCCCGGCCCCCGATGAGACGCGCGACGCGCTCGCCCGGTTGACCTCGGCCCTCGGAACCCTCGACCCCGTGAGCTTCTGGACCGTGCCCGCGGGGAGCGATTCCTCCGGCGATGTGGTGGTCGCCGGCGTGACCGGGATCTTCCTGATCGCGGCGTACGACCGAGCCGGCGTGCTCACGGTCGACCGCGGCAGGGCGCGGGTGGACGGCAAGGCGGTCCCGGGCATCCGGGGGCTGCGCGCGGACGCCCGACGGCTGGCCGGCAGGCTGAGCGACGCGCACGTCTTCGCCGACGTCGAGCCGGTCGTGTGCCTGACGCGGGCGACGGTGGGGTCTCCCCGCTCCGTGAGCGGGGTCGGGATCGTCGGGGTGGACGGGCTCACGAAGGAGCTGACGTCGCGCCCGACCCGCGTCCAGCACGCGCGCGCCCAGCGTGTGGCCCGCGCGCTGGGCATGCGGATCGCCGGCGACCAGCGCAGGCACTTCGTCGCCTGACCGTCCGAAGTAGGGCGAAAGTTCCGCCCCCGGCGTGCCGATGCTTCCTGCGTCGGCACGCGAGGTCTGGCCGCTCCCGGGCGACCGTCGGAGATGGAAGGAGCACCACCGTGGGAACGATGCAGACGGGCCGGTCGTGGCACCGGCTCCCCTCCCCAACGTCGTCGCGGCGTTCCTGCTGAGCGCGTTCATCGTCGGCTACATCGCCCCGGCGGCCCTGGCCGCACCGACGGGACCCGATGACTTCGAGGTCCTGCTCGGGCAGACGGCCGTCCCGGTGAACATCGGAGGCGCCGTCACGTACACGGTGACGGTGAACCGCGATGCGGGCTCGGGCGGGGCGGGGGACGTCACCGTGGCCGTCTCGGCGCCCGCGGGCATCAGCCTCGGGGCGGCGAGCATCACGACCGGAACGGGGACGTGCGCGGCGCAGTCATGCGACCTCACCGCGATCGGCGCCGGCGGCTCGGCCACCGTGAGCGTCCCCGCCACGGGGGTCGCCCCCGGCTCGCACGTCGTGACCGCGACGCTGAGCGCGGCGAACCCCGCGGACCCCGTTCCATCGAACGACGCGGCCTCCGTCACGACGACCGTGAACCCCGCGAACATCTCCTTGACGAAGACGGCCAACCCGACCTCCGCCTACACCGGACAGGACGTGACCTTCACGATCACCGCGACGAACGGCGGCCCGAGCGACGCCAGCAACGTCGTCGTGACGGACACCCTGCCGGCCGGCCTCACGTTCAAGTCCGCGACCGGCGGCTGCACCGCGGCGGGCGCGACGGTGACCTGTCCGGCGGTCCCGTTGCCGAACGGGAACAGCGTGATCGTCAACGTCGTCGCGACCGTGCAGCCCTCGGCGACCGGCTCGCTCGTGAACACGGCGAACGTGACGTCGCCATCGGACAACGTGACCGGCAACAACTCGGCGACGGCGACCGTGGCCGTCACCGCTCCTCCCGCCGAGCTGGCCCTCACCCTGACGGACGCGCCCGATCCGGTGGCGCCTGGCGCGAACCTCACCTACGCGGTCTCGGTCGCGAACGCCGGACCGAACGACGCGCCGAACGTCGCCGTCACGGCGAGCGTTCCGCCCGAGACCACGTTCGTCTCCGCCGACAACGGCGGGGCGGTCAACGGGTCCGCCGTGAGCTGGACGATCCCGACGATCGCTAAGGACGCCTCGGTGACCCTCACCTACGTCGTGACGGTGAACGACGACGTCGCGGCCACGACCCTCAGCTCGACAGCCTCGCTGACCTACGGCGGCGACACCACCCCGGCCGACAACACGGCCACCGCCGACACGGCCGTCGGCGCCGAGGCGGACCTGGCGATCGTGATCGCCGTGGACGACCTGAACCCCGGCAAGGGCGGCGAGGTGACGTTCACGATCGGCGTCGGCAACGCCGGTCCGAACGACGTCACGGGCGTCGTCGTCGAGGCGAAGCTGCCCAAGGGCATCTCGTTCGACTCGGCCACGGACCCCTCGTCCGCGATCGCGGCACCCGACGCTTACGACCCGTCGACCGGGCGGTGGGATCCGATCGACCTCGTGGCGGGGGCGGCCGCGACGCTGACGCTGAGCGGCACGGTGAACACCGCCGACCAGGTCACCGTGACCGCCGACGCGATCCCGCCGGCCGGGTTCACCGATCCGACCCCCGCGAACGCGACCGACTCGGTGATCCTGAACCAGGCGGACCCGGGCGGCAACGGCGGGGGCGGCAACGGCGGCGGCGGAGGCGGCGGGTCTGGCGGTACCGACGGCACCGGAGGGACGAGCGGCGGGGAGACCGCGTTCACGGGGTTCACGGCGAACCAGCTGATGCCGTGGCTCGTCTTCTTCATGATCCTCGGCCTGTCCTCGGTGGAGTTCGCGCGGCGCCGCGGACACGTGATGCCGGTCGGCTCCACCTACGGGTTCGAGCCCTGGATCACGTAGGCCCGCCCGATCCGAGATCCCCCGAGGGGCCGCGCCGAACGGCGCGGCCCCTCGTACGCTGGCTCCCGTGAGGTTCCGGTACTCGCGGTGGGACGGCACCCAGGATCCGTTCGGGCCCGAGCCCGCGGCGGGCGACCTGCTGGACGAGCTCTCCGACGACCTGCTGATGGGTTCCGGAGCCGACGCGGCCCTGCGCCGGCTCCAGCGCCGGGGGATCGAGGGGCGTTCGTCCGGCCTGGATGCGCTCCGGCGCCGCCTCGCCCGGCAGCGCCGTCGCGAGGAGGAGCTGCTGAACCTCGCCGGACCGCTCGAGGCCCTGCACCAGCGGCTGGACGACGTCGTGGACCGCGAGCGCACCGCCCTGTCGTTCCGCGTCGAGGAGGACGTGCGGATGCGCGAGGCGTTCCTCGACGCGTTGCCGCCCGACGCCCCCGGCATGATCCGCGAGCTCTCCGGCTATGGGTTCGTCGATCCGGAGGCGCGCCGCCGGTTCGAGGAGCTGATGACGGAGCTGCGGGAGCAGATCCTGGGCGCGAGGTTCCGTTCGATCTCCGACGGGATGCGCGCCGCCACCCCCGAGCAGCTCGCGCGGTTCCGCGACATGCTCGCGGAGCTGAACGGCCTGATCGAGCGCCGCGAGCGCGGCGAGGAGACGCAGCTCGAGTTCGAGGGGTTCATGGAGCGCTACGGGGATCTGTTCCCCGGCGAACCTCGGACGCTCGACGAGCTCCTCGATCAGCTGGCGCGCCGGATGGCGGCGATGAGCCGCCTGTTGGCCTCGCTGTCGCCGGAGCAACGCGCGGAGCTGCAGGCGCTCGCCGAGCAGGTGCTGCGGGACCTCGACCTGGCGTTCGAGATGGATCGGCTCGGAGCGAACCTGGCGTCGGCGTTCCCCGGTCTGCCGTGGGGCGAGCCGGCGCCGGGGGGCGGCGAGGGCGACCCCATGCCCCTCGATGCGACCGTCGACGCGATGGAGCGACTCCACGACTACGAGGAGCTCGACCGATCGCTCCGCGGAGACTACGCGGGCGCGGCGATCGAGGACGTCGACGAGGACGCGCTGCGCCGGACGTTGGGGGAGCCCGCCGTGCAGGACCTGCGACGCCTGAAGCGGATCGAGCGGACCCTCGAGGAGGCGGGGCTCGTGCAGCGGGTCGGCGGCCGCCTGGAGGTCACGCCCCGGGGGGCCAGGAAGCTCGGGGAGCGCGCGCTGGTGCAGGTCTTCGAGGAGCTGCGCCGAGACCGGGAGGGCGCGCACGATGCGCGGGAGGTCGGAGGGCCGGCGGAGCCGACCGGGGCCACGCGGCCGTGGCGGTTCGGCGACCAGGGTCAGCTGGCGGTGCAGCGGACCGTCCTCAACGCCGTGGTCCGTTCCCGGCCCGGCGAGCCCGTGCGGCTCGTGCCCGACGACTTCGAGATGATCGAGGCGGAGCAACGCACGGAGACCGCCACCGCGCTGCTGCTCGATCTCTCGTTCTCGATGCCGCTCCGCGGCCACTTCGTCCACGCGAAGAAGATGGCGCTCGCGCTGCACGCCCTCATCGAGGGCAGGTATCCACGCGACACGCTCTACCTGATCGGGTTCAGCGACTACGCCCGTCGCCTGCGGCCCGAGGACCTGGCCGCGCCCGGGTTCGAGCGCGTGTACGGCACGAACATGCAGCACGCGTTCCTGCTGGCCGGTCGCCTCCTGGCCGAGCATCCTCGTTCAGCTCGCCAGGTGATCATGGTCACCGACGGGGAGCCAACGGCGCACCTCGAGGGAGATCGCGCGTTCTTCTCGTGGCCCCCGGTCCCGGAGACGATCAGGCTGACCCTCGCCGAGGCGCTGCGCCTGTCGAGGGCGGGCGTCACGCTGAACGTCTTCATGCTCGAAGAGTCCGAGGGGCTGATCGGCTTCATGGAGCGCCTCGCCCGGATGACGTCCGGCCGCGTCTTCCTGATGGATGATGAGCGCCTGGGCGAGTTCGTCGTCCGCGACTACGTGAGGACCCGAGGGCGCTAGATGGGGCGGTTAGTCAAGCCGGCGGTGTGGACCGCCGCGTTCCTGGCGTGCGCGGGAGCCGGTGCGTACCTGGCCGCGCACACCGACCCGTTCCCGCCCGGCGTCGACCGCCCGACCGGCACGGGACCGACGGGCGCCACGGGGCCCTCGCCGTCGGCGTCGCCCGTTCCGGTGGTGCAGCGGTGGACCGGCGTGATGCCGGCGGCGGCGCGCCACGATCTCTACGTCGGCGGATCGTGCCGGTCACGCTGGCGGACGGAGCTCCGGCTGACGATCGAACCGGACGGATCGGTCGGCGGCGCCGGCGTGTCGCTCCCCGTCGGCGACGCCTCGTGCGACTTCCCGCAGGCGCAGGAGCAGGCGGACCGGATCCGCATGGCGGTCGAGGGCCGCCTCACCCGGGCGGGGTCGCTCCGCGTCACCTTCGAGCACGTCACGCCCGTCCCCGAAGGGAGCACGGACCTCGGCGGGTTCCTCGGCTTCCTGGCGCAGACCCGCATCGCGATGGCGATCGACACGGAGGCGGCGTTCTCCGCCACCTTCATCGACGACGAACGCAGCGACGGGAACCGCGGCACCTACGTCGTCGACGGCTCGCTCCGCGTGCGGTGCCGGTCCGGCTGTGGATGAGCCCGGGGCCTAGCGCCGGGGGTCCCACCAGAGCGTGACGATCGTCCGCTCCGCGGGTCCGACGTCCCACCCGTCGTCCAGGCGCCGCAGACGGTCGCCGAGGGCGTCGGCGATCTCGTCGTCGCGCTCGGCGGGCAGGCACAGACGGCGGCGGACCATGGCGACGGCCGCGGCTCGGTCAGCGAACCCCGAGCCGCCCTCGTCGACGCTCGGCGTCCGCTCCTCGCGGCTCACGTCGTAGCCCAGCTCGCGCAGCACCGCGTGGGCGTCCTCGGCCGACGGACCGGAGGGCCGGTCCAGGTCGTGGAAGCGCCGCCATAGGTCCCGCATCCACCAGAGCGGGTGGCGCCGGGTCAGCTCGACGACCACGCGGCTGCGGGCGTGCGCGTCCATCGCCGAGGCGAACGGCCCGAGGTCGGGCGTGTTGTAGAGCACGTGCCCCGCGACCACGACGTCCGCGACCGGGACGCGGTCCGCCGCCTCCGGCCAGCGACCCTCCACCGTCTCGACCGCGACGCCGGCGGCGACGGCGTTGTCCGCGAACGCGGCGAGCATGTCGGCCTGCGGGTCGACGCCGACGATCGTGCCGGCGCGCCCGGCGAGCGGGAGGGAGGTGGCCCCGCCGCCGACGCCCACGTCCAGGACGACGCCGCCGTTCGGGAGCGCCTCCCGCGCACGGCGCGTGGTCGGCGTCGCGATCTTCGCGCGAACGGCCCCCCGGCGGCGGAAGCACTCGGTCGGGAACCCCCACGGGGGTTCGGGCGCCGCCGCCAGGATCGGGTCGGGGATCGCCCAGGCCGCGAGCTGCTCACCCCACCGCTCCTGCGCGTTCACGCGCCGCCCAGCTCGTCGCGGACGGCGTCGCCGTGCTGGTCGAGCCCCGGCGGGGGCCGCCGGATGGACGGCGTGCGGCCGTCGATCCGGATCGGGCTCGACACGAGGCGCAGGGGTCCTCGCATGGGATCGTCCACCGTCCGTACCAACGCGCTGCCCTCCGCCGACGCGAACACCTCGTCCATCGCGAGGATCGGCGAGCACGGCACGCCCGCCGCGTCCAGCGCCGCGATCCACGCGTGCGCGGGCCGGCTCCCGAACACGTCCTCCAGCAGCGGGATCAGCTCGTCACGGTGGCGGACGCGGTCGCCGTTCGTCACGAACCGCGGGTCGGTCGCCCATCCGGGGTTGCCCACGACCTCGCATGTCCGGGCGAAGAGGCGATCGTTGCCCGCCGCGAGGACGAACGGCCGGTCCTCCGCCCGGAAGACCTGGTAGGGCACGATGTTGGGATGCTCGGTCCCCATGGGTCCGGGCACGATGCCGCCGACCAGGTAGTTGGCGGCCTGATTGACCATCGCCGAGACGGAGGCGTCGAACAGGGCCACCTCCACGTGCCTGCCGGTCCCGGTGGTGGCTCGCTCCGTCACCGCCGAGAGGATCCCGATCGCCGCGTACAGGCCCGTGATCACGTCCAGGACTGCCACCCCGGTCTTGACGGGCGGGCCGTCGCGGGGGCCGGTCATGCTCATCAACCCGCACAGCGCCTGGACGATGATGTCGTAGCCCGGGCGCGTGGCGGTCTCGGGCGTCCCCCGTCCGAACGCGGTCAGCGAGCACGTGATCAGGCCGGGGTGATCCGCGCGCAGGGCCTCGAGGCCGAGACCGAACCGCTCCATCAGCCCGGGTCGGAAGTTCTCGATCAAGACGTCGGAGCGCGCGGCCAGCCGCCGCACGAGGGCCGAGCCCTCCTCCGTGGCCAGGTCCACCGCGATCGAGCGCTTGTTGCGGTTGAGCGAAAGGAAGTAGGCGGCGTCGTCGCCCGCGAACGGCGGCCCCCAGTGCCGGGTGTCGTCGCCCTCGTCGGGGCGTTCCACCTTGACGACGTCCGCGCCCAGGTCGGCGAGGACCATCGTGCACAGCGGCCCGGCCAGGACGCGCGACAGATCCAGCACGCGGAGTCCCGCGAGGGGGGTCGGGTCGCCGGCGGCCGGGCCGGTGGTTTCCATCGTCGAGAGAGAGCCTCGCACGGAAGGACGCCGGTGGCATCCGGGGGCAGAAAAGCGGAACCGCCGAAACCCGAGGGCTCCAGCGGTTCCGCCGCATTTGTACCCCGGACGGTCGGCGACCGTCAACCCCGCGACGGAGGTTTTGTCACTCTTTCGCGGCGACCGCGCTCCGCGGCTCGCACGGGGGAGCGATCGGCCCGCGATCTCACCATCGACAGCCAGTGGGTCATTGGGCCATGATTGCGCGCATGAACCCCGAGAGCCTGGAGCGGGCGAACGCGTTCCTGGCCTCCGTGGCGGCCCGGACCCAGGTCGGCGCGGTGCTCGACTCCACGCCTGCCGAGATCGGCCGTGAGCTGGGGATGCCCGACGCCCTCTCGACCGCGCGCGCCGTTCGAGCCCTGATCGCCCGGGGACGGCTGGAGCCGGCGTCGGGGTCCTACCGTCTCCTGGAGGCGCGCCCGCTCACGCCGGACGAGAAGGAGTCGATCGCCAGGCGGCCGCGGCGCACGACCGCGCCGGCTCGGGCCCAGCGAGCCGAGGCCGCGCCGACGTACTCGGACGTGGGTCGGGCCGCGGTCGACCGCCTCATCGAGCTCTCGCGCGAGGTGGCCGAGCTCCGGACCACCCAGCGGGCCGCGCGTGAGGAGGCCCGCGCCTCCCGGGAGGCACGCGTCGAGGCCGAGACCCGGGCCGACGCGATGGCGGCCAGGCTGCGGGACCTGGAGACCCGCGCCGAGATGGCGGAGTCGAACCTCCGGACGCTCCTCGCCTCCGCGCGCGGACGCGACGCGGCGAAGGACGCGGCCGTCGCCGACTCGGAGATGGAGGCGATCCTGGGCGTCCTCAAGGGCGACGAGGACTCGGCGGCCGTCCCAGACGACCGCCCTGAGGATCAGCGCGATCGCAGCTTCCGGGTTGATCACCTCGTCCAGCGCGTGACCGCACCGTGAACGCCAGCACGACCAGCACGATCATCACGCCCGGCGGGATGGAGGGAGGCCACCACCAGTAGCCGGCCGAGAGCGCCCCGCGGAGAACGCCTCGTCGATCATCCTCACGAGATCCTCGTCGGGTCCCGAGGCCGAGGCGACAGGGTGATCTCCGCCAGGATCGCGAGCGCCACCGTGAGGATCGTGTTCGCGAAGATCACCGGGAACACGTTCCGGCGGGATGTGCCGGGTGACCAGGTGCCAGTGGCTCGCGCCGAGCGCCGCGACGCTCCACGTACGGGCGTTCCTTCACCGAGAGGGTGTCGGCGCGCACCAGGCGCGCGGTCAGCCCACGACGTGATCCCGATCGACGACGATGGCCGAGCAGCGTCAGCCCAGCACCGCGGCCAGGACGATCGCCAGGGCGACCCACAGGATCACCAGGAACCAGTTCGTGAGCAGGTTCAGCACCCCGTCCCGGCCTTCCCGCCCAGGTAGCCGCCGGCGATACCGACGCCGACGCGCCGATCACCATCGTCATCACGGTCGCGGCGAACCCGACGAGCAGCGAGACGCGCGCGCCGTCGACCAGCATCGCCAGGACGGGCCGCCCAGTTGTCCGTGCCCAGCACGTGGCGAGGCGGGGACTCGAACGGCTGTCCAGGGCGGTCGAGGATCGATGCTCGCCGGGTCACCAGCAGGGGGTCCGAACACGGCGAGGAGGGCGAACACCACCATGATCACCAGGCCGGTCATCCCCGCGGGGCTCCGCCCGTCGCCAGGTGTGCCACGCGCCCAGGGAGCGAGCGCTTCCGGCGGACCCACGCCGGGCTCCCACCTCGCGCGATGGGTTCGTCCGCGACCGGGGGCGGGCCCGCCTGCAGGTCCGTCGGCTCGAACGACCCCTTGGCCATGGCCCGCCGCGACCGGGCTCCGGCTCGGCGGATCGGCAGTCGCGCCGAGCACCGCCGCATGGCAGGCCACCAGGTGACGGGGGGCGAGCTCCGCCGCCATGACGTCTCCCCGGTGCACCGCGCCTCGATCCCGAGCACCGCGGCGCGCCTGAGGGCGACGGTGACCAGGGCACCGGGGGTGGAAGCGGCAGCCCGGCGGGATCTTCGTGGTCGAGGCGGCTCGCCCTGCAGGATCGGACGCTCGATCCCGCCGGCCTCCGGCACGACGTCGAGCAGCGCCTTCGTGTAGGGGTGGAGCGGACGCAGCAGGGATCCTCGGCGGGGCCGAGCTCGACCATACGTCCCGGGTACATCACGCCCACGCGGTCGGCAACGGTCAAGGCCAGAAGCCGAGGTCGTGGGTGACGATGATGATCGTCCAGGCCGAGCTCGTCGCGCAGCCGGAGCAGCAGATCGAGGATCTCGCCGCGCACAGAGGCGTCCAGGTTCGACACGGGCTCGTCGGCGACGATCACCTCGGGCTCGAGCGCGAGCGCGCCGGCGATCACCACGCGCTGCCGCTGCCCGCCCGACACCTCGTGCGGGTACAGCAGGAAGAAGCGTTCGGGCGGGCGCAGGCCCGCCCTCGCGAGCGCCCTCGCTACGAGCTGCTCCTCGCTCTCGCCCTGGGCGCCCCGGTCGACGCCGTGGATCCGCAGGCCCTCGGCGACGATCTCGTAGATGGTCTTGCGCGGGTTGAGGGTCCCGGTCGGGTCCTGGAACACCATCTGGACGCGACGGCGATAACCCTTCAGGTTGCGTCCGAGGGGCTTGCCCTCGTACAGGATCTGGCCGCGGTTCGGGGTCAGCAGGCCCATGATCGCCCGTGCGGCCGTGGTCTTCCCACAGCCCGACTCGCCGGCGATCGCGAGCACCTCGCCGCGGCGGACGTCGAAGCTCACCCCGTCGACCGCTCGCGAGATCACGGCCTTCTTGCCGAACAGCCCCTCGAAGACCCCCACGCGGCCGGCGAAGGTGACGAACAGGTCGCGCACCTCGAGGACGACCTCGCCGGCCGTTCGCGCCTGCGTGGTGCTCGGCTCGGCGCTCACGTCACCGCTCCCTCGGGGGCCGCGGCGGCGCGCCGGGGATCGACCAGCAGGCAGGCCGCTCGGCGACCCGGGCCCGTCGCGTAGAGCTCGGGCTCGATCGTGGAGCAGTCCTCGAAGGCGAGGGGGCATCGGGGGTGGAACGCGCACCCGCTCGGCACGTTCGCGGGATCGGGCGGATCGCCGCCCAGCCCGGACGGCTTGCCCCGGAACCGCGTGTCGCCGATCTCGGGGAAGGCGGCCGCGAGAGCCACGGTGTAGGGGTGCTTGGGGTCGTGGAAGACCTCGGCTCCGGGGCCCTCCTCGACCACCTTGCCCGCGTACATGATCGCCAGGCGGTCCGAGACCTCGACCAGGACCGACAGGTCGTGGGTGATGAAGATCATGGACAGGCCGAGCTCGCGTTGCAGGTCCTTCATCAGCCTGAGCACCTGCGCCTGCACCATCACGTCGAGCGCCGTCGTGGGCTCGTCCGCGATCACGAGCGACGGGTTGCAGGCGAGCGCCATCGCGATCATCACGCGCTGCTTCTGACCGCCCGACAGTTCGTGCGGGAAGTCATCCATCCGCCGGCGCGGCAGGCCCACCTGCTCCAGCAGGGCGCCGACCCGCGCCCTCGATTCCTTCTCGCTGGCCTTCTGGTGGACCACGATCGCCTCGGCGATCTGGTCGCCGACCTTGCGCACCGGGTTCATCGCGTGCATCGCGCCCTGGAAGACGATCGAGGCGCCGGTCCAGCGGACCGCCCGCAGCCGTCCCGGCCGCATCGCGAGCACGTCCTCGCCGTCCAGCAGGATCGTCCCCTCGACCTTCGTCGTGGCCGGCAGCAGCCGCAGGACCGCGCCGGCGATCGTCGACTTGCCGCAGCCCGACTCGCCCGCCAGGCCGAGCACCTCGCCCTTGGCGACGTTCAGGTCCACGCCGCGGACGGCCGGCACGCCGCCGCCCCGCGTCTGGTACGTGATCCGCAGATCGCGGAGCTCCAGTACGTCGCTCATCGTTCCCGGATCTTCGGGTTGATGATCTCGTCCATCGCGAACCCGCAGAGCGTGAACCCAAGCACGACCAGGACGATGCAGACGCCAGGTGAGCCGATCCACCACCACGCCCCGAGGGTCGTGGCGCCGGCCTCGAACGCGTCCTCGAGGATCGAGCCCCAGGACACGGTGGTCGGGTCGCCGAGGCCCAGGAACGAGAGGGCGGTCTCGGACAGGATCGCGATCGCGATCACGAGGATGGCGTTCGCGAAGATGACCGGCATCACGTTCGGCAGGATGTGCCGCGTGATCATGTGCCAGTCGCTCCCGCCGAGCGCCCGCGCCCGCTCCACGTACGGCCGTTCGCGGACCGACAGGGCCTGGGACCTCACGAGCCGCGCCGTCCCCGGCCACGACGTGAAGCCGATCACCAGGATGATGCTCAAGAGCGACGGCCCCAGGATCGACGCAAGCACGATCGCCAGGGCGAGCCACGGGATCACCAGGCCGAAGTCCGTGACCCGCATCAGAACCGTGTCCGTCGCCCCGCCGCGGTAGCCGGCGACG
This sequence comes from Actinomycetota bacterium, assembly GCA_046330185.1. Classification (GTDB taxonomy): domain Bacteria; phylum Actinomycetota; class UBA4738; order UBA4738; family HRBIN12; genus DATBLY01. The sequence goes on along the minus strand of JAXLTF010000006.1, from coordinate 20,506 downwards.
ATCCCGACGAGCGCGCCGATCACCATCGTCATCGCGGCGGCCACCAGGCCGACCAGGAGCGAGATCTTGGCGCCCTGGATCACGAGCGTGAGCACCGACAGGCCGAAGCCGTCGGTCCCGAGGGGATACTCCCGGGAGGGCGGCGCGAGGCTCGGGCCCTGGGTGAGCGTGGGGTCCACGCCGCTCGCGTCCGAGAAGATCGCGAACAACGCCACGGCCCCGAAGAAGATCAGGATCGCCAGGCCGATCATGCCCATCCTGCTCCGCCGGTACTGGCGCCAGAAGCGCGACATCGCCTGGCGTCGCCTGGTCCAGCGGATCTGCCGTGGGCTGCGGCCCTCCAGGGAACCCTCGAGGCTCTCCAGGCCCGCCTCGGGGTCGCCGCTCGGCGTGATCGGTGGCGCGTGCACCCTAGGCCTCCCGCACCCGTGGGTCGAAGTAGCCGTAGATCAGATCCGCCCCCAGGTTCATGAAGATCACGGCGGCGCTCGCGAACAGGAAGCACACCTGGAGCAGCGGGTAGTCCTGCGCCTGGAGGGCGTCGTACGTCAGCCCGCCGAGGCCCTTGTAGCTGAACACGACCTCGACCGTGATCGCGCCGCCCAGCACGAACCCGAACGACAGGGCGATCAGGGTGATCGTCGGTAGCAGCGCGTTGCGCACGGCGTGCCTGTTCAGCACGTTCTTCTCTCGCACGCCCTTGGCCCGCGCCGTCTGTATGTAGTCCTCGCCCAGGACGTCCAGCAGCGACGACCGCATCACCAGGTAGTACTCGCCGATGTAGGCGAGCGTCAGCGTGAGCGCGGGCAGGAACAGGTGGTTCAACACGTCGGCCACGGCCGCGAGCCCCGTGTAGTCCGCGCCGACCGTCACGCGGCCGCTGTTCGGGAACCACCCGAGGGTCGTGGAGAACAGCAGGATCAGCAGCATCCCCAGCCAGAACTCGGGCATCGAGTACAGGACCAGCGACACCCCCATCGAGGCGTTGTCGAGCGCCTTGCCGCGTCTCCAGCCGCCGCGGATCCCCAACCAAACGCCGATCGCGGTCGCGAAGATCGTCGACACGCCGACCAGGAGCAGCGTCGGCCACATGAACTCGAAGAACACCGCCAGGGCGGACTCGTCCGGGCGCACGATGATCGACTTGCCGAAGTCGAGCGTCAGCATGTCCCGCATGTAGTCGAGGAACTGACCGGGGAACAGCGGCTGGTTCAGCCCGTACTCCTCCATCAGCTCCTGCTGCTCCTGCTCGTCGATCTCGAGCCCGGCCCCGCGGGTCAGGTTCTTCACGGGGTCCGACGGCAGGATCCGGAACAGGAAGAAGTTGAAGATCAGGACGAAGAACAGGGTGAGGAGCGCCTGCAGGAGCTTCCGCAGGACGTATGCCTGCCTACCCACGCCCCCTCCTCATCCGCGTGGCCCGGTTGCTTCGCTCACTCCAGGTCGTCGTCGGGACGGCGCCGGCGCGCCATCACGACGGCGACGACCACGATCGCGATGCCGGCCAGGATCGCGATCCAGATCCCCGCAGAGACCCCCCCGCCGCTCGACGTCGACGTCCCGGCGCCTGCCTTCGGCTCGATAGTCAGGTAGGAATGCAGGCCGGATTGATACAGGATCGATCCGCCGTTCCCGTCTGCGTCCGGTTTCGGCTGGAAGGCGAAGCCTTCCCAGCGGTCCGACCGGTAGGCCTGCAGGTCGTTGTCGTTCCACAGGATGATCTGGGAGACGTCCTCGTAGAAGATCTCCTGCATCCGGTACATGATCTCCCGCCGCTCCTCCGGGGAGCGGGCGGTCTGCTGCTTCACGTAGAGCTTGTCGTACTCCTCGTTCGACCAGCAGTTGTCGCTCCAGATGCCGCACTGGTCCGTCGTGTAGGCGGACAGGATGAAGTCCGGGTCGGGATCGGGCCCCCAGCCCCAGGACATGACGTCGTAGTCGTTCGCGTACCAGACGTCGTTCATCTTGGCCGAGCTCACCACCTCGGGGTTGGCGGTGATCCCGATCTGCTTCAGCCAGCCCGAGATCAGCTCGGCGGCCCGCACCCGGTCCTTGTTGTCGTTCGGGAGGACGAACTTCCACACCAGGTTCTCGCCGCCGCCGGGCATGTTCCTCACACCGTCGCCGTCGGAGTCGGCGTAGCCCGCGTCGTCGAGGATCTGGTTGGCGCCCGGGATGTCCCACGGGATCGTCTCGTCGCCCGGGTCCCAGTGCCAGTACGCGGCCGAGGGACCGACCATCGTCGTGCCCGGCACGCCGTACCCCCTCAGGACGCGGTCGACCAGCTCCTGCTTGTTGATGGCCATCGCGACCGCCGTGCGGACGCGCAGGTCCTTCACGGCCGGCTGGGGGTCGGCGACCGAGCCGGGCGCGCGGCAGTAGTCCTGCACGAAGCACTGGTTGAAGGAGAAGTGGACGTAGGAGAGGCCGCTGCCGACGTTCGTCGTGATGTTCGGGTCGTCCTTGAGGGAGTCGAAGAGCTCGGACGGGATCGACTCCGCGAAGTCGATCGTGCCCTGGCGGAGCGCCTGCGTCATCGTCTCGGTGTTCTGGAAGTTCTGGAAGATGACGGTGTCGATCGCGGGATCTCCGGCGAAGGAGTTCGGCACCTTCTCGAACGTCATCGACTCGCCCTTCTGCCAGTCGACGAGCTTGAACGGTCCGCTGCCGACGGGATCGGGGAAGTTCTTGAAGGCCTTGATCGCGTCCTTGCCCCCGAGCTGGCCCCAGATGTGCTCCGGCAGGATGTAGATGTACGGGGGGAGCAGGGGGGCGACCGCGGGCTTGGTCGTCTTCCAGACGAGGGTGGTGTCGTCGGGCGCCGTGATCGACTCGACGAACGGCAGGTAGTTCGTGAACGCCGAGAAGTTCTCGTCGAGGATCATGTTGTAGGTGTAGGCGACGTCGTGCGCGGTCATCGGCTCCCCGTCGCTCCACGTCATGCCGTCTCGGATCTTGATCGTGTACGTGAGGCCGTCCGCCGAGATGCCTCCGTTGTCGGTCGTCGGTCGCTCGGCGGCGAGGCTCCCCCGGTCGGCCGCCGCGACCAACGTGTCCAGGTCGAAGTTGAAGGCATCGGGTACGTGATCGAGAAGGCTTCGTACTCCTGGGTCAGGATCGCGCGGATCGGGTTGTAGGTGTTGGCCGGCTGCGTGTAGCCGACGATGAAGGTGACCGGCTCGCCGCCGTCGTCGCTCGCGTCCTGGGCGAACGCCGTCCCGGCCAGGATCGCCGTGGCCAGGACCCCGATGACCGTGACCGCGGCCACCGTTCGCGCCTTGATCCTCACGTTGCGCCTCCTCACGTCGCGGGCTCTCGCCTGGGAGTACGAGGCTCATCCCGCCGCCGGTTGGCGGAGCGATGCGCGGGCCGTTCCCCCTCCCGGGCGGCCGTGACCCGCGGCGAGCGCGGCCAAGGCCTCCCGACCGAACGCTGGTCTGTATAGCACGGGCCCGCGGTCCCGCGATAGGTGCCGGTCAGACGCGCAGCTCCGGGACGTCGATCTCCTCGAAGGCGTGCTCGCAGGGGTTGCCGGCGGCGACCCACAGCCGCCGTTCCTCCAGGTGGGCGATCATCGAGAACATCACGGTGGAGGCCTCCTCTCCCTCCTCCGGATCCGGGTGCAGGCAGATCGCCTGCGGCTGGACCGATGATTTTATGATCGCCATCGGGTCCTCCGCAGACGCGGGTGGGCTCCCCGCGAGGGAGCTCGCGGAGGCGGGCCAGTCGTGCGCGGCACCCTCGGAGGCCTCGGGCGCGATGGCGGCCAGCTCGGGGGGCGATGTAGTGGTTCGTGTGGGGCCCGGGAGCGTCGAGCAGCGTGACGCCGGCCGGAGGTCTCGACGGTGAACGCGCTCGCCGCCGGCGAACCCGAACACGTGGCCGTAGCCACCGGCGCGTCCTCATGGCCGCCCGCGCGACCGCGTCGGCGCGGTCGCGCGCCTCGGCGAGCTCCCGCGAGACCGGGACGCGGGGGACGCCGACCCCGTCGTCGGACGCGGTCAGGGAGCCGATCCCTGTGCGCCGCCGTGCGCGTTCAACCTGACCGCGGGCAGGCACGCCACGACGGTCGGCGACGCGACGGCGACGCGTCCGCTGTCCGGCACGTCGACGACCACGGCGACGTTGCCGGCATCGCCGGCCAGCCAGTGCTCGTTGTGGGCCAGGAAGGTCCCGTCGGGCGTGCGCACCGACACGCTCGAGCACCGCTCGACGACCGGGGGACGTGTGGGCGGCTCGTCGCCGGTCGCCTCGGGGCGACGGTACCCCTCCTTCCGCTGGAGGAAGGCGAGCTCCCCCTCGGGGACCTCGAGGAGCGGCTCCAGCTCCTCGAACGCGTTGATCGAGAAGAGCTCGAGGATCGGGACCGTCGCCCCGATCGACATCCCCTTGAGCACGGCCATCGACTCCGGGAACGACGTCTCGGCCGCCACCAGGTACGGCGTCAGGAGGTCCTGCAGCTCCTGCGACGAGATGCCTCGCCGCTCCAGGTACCGGTGGTAGAAGGCGATGGAGCCCTGCAGCAGGTCCGCCAGCTCCTTGCCGATGTGCACGCCTCGGGTGAAGCCGTCGCCGCGCGCGCGGACGACGCGCATCTCAGCCACGACCGACGTCACCTCGTCGCGCGGGCATGCCCTGAGCAGCATCACGCCATCATCCCGTGGCGCTCAGCCCGATGCCAGCACACGGGTCTCGACCTCGCGGACGAACGGCGTCTTCCTCCGGTTGTACGTCTGGACGTCGCGAGGGTGCGCCTCGGCGAGCTCGCGCTTCAGCCGCTCGTAAGCTCCGGCGAGCCCGGGATCGGCGCGCAGGGCGTCGCGGAACGCAGTGCCGCCACGCTCCAGCGGCTGCCCGCCGGGCACACGTGGATCTGGAGGCGCGCTCACCGTCCACGTCCCGCGAGAGGTACTCGTGATCGTCGTCCCAGGGGTCAAGGACCCAGCGATAGCCGATCGCCCGCAGGGGCTCGACGTACGCGCCGCGTGGGATCATCGACGTCACCGAGAGCTGGATGTCGATCGTGGGCTTCGCGGCCAGCCCCGGGACCGAGGTGGAGCCGACGTGATCGATCCGGCTCACGAGCTTGGGTGGGAGCGCGTCGACGATCCGCTCGGCCTCTGCGGCGAACTCTGCCGGCCATCCCTCGTCCGGATCGGCGATCCGGTAGGAACAGCTCCGTCCCTCCCGGAGCCCTCCCCGAGCCTGGGTGCCGCCGATGTGCGCGATCAGGCAGAGGGCGTCGAACAGGGACTGCTGCTCGGGATCGGCGGGCGCGGTCTCCTCGGGTGCCACTGCACGCCGAGCATCCAGGGCGCCTGCGGGTCGTCGGGGTCGTTGGGGAGCTCGATCGCCTCGACCAGCCCGTCGGGCGCGTGACCGGTGGCGACCAGGCCGTCGCCCACCCGGTCCACGCCCTGGTGGTGGTGCGACGCGCACGCGAGCGGCCGGCCCGACTTCGTGCTCGCCGACAGGCGGCTCCCGGCGACGGGCGTCACGTCGTGCAGCGTCACGGTGTCCTCCGAAGGGGCCCCGTGCTCGACGAGCCCGTCGATCGCCGGCAGGTGCTGGTGCAGGGTTCCCCCGAACGCCACGTTCATCACCTGCATCCCGCGGCACACGCAGAGCGTCGGCATCGCCCGTCGGTGGGCCTCGTGCAGCAGGGCGAGCTCTAGCTCGTCGCGGTCGGCCTCGACCCCGTAGTTGTGCTCGAGGTCCGGCGGGGCGCCGTACCGCGCGGGGTCCACGTCGCCGCCGCCCACCAACAGGAGCCCGTCGAACGGCTCAAGCAGCTCCGAGGGGTCGCCGGGCTCGCCGGGGGACAGGATCAGCGGCCGGGCGTGCGCCCGGCGGAGGGCGTCGAGGTAGGGCTTCGGCACCCCGTACCCGCCCTTCGGCCAGCGCGGCACCCGTCCGGGCGCCAGGTGGTATCCGGCGACGGCGATCAGGGGTCGGTAGGCGCTCATCGGGGTCGTCCGGATCGCATCGCCGGGGAGTGTAGGCCGCGACGGGCCGGGTTCGGGTTGACGCGTTTTGTCAGACAAAATAGCCTTCGCGCCCTGATGAGGCGTCGGCTCTCCTTCGCCGTTCGTGACCAGCTGGCCGAGCGGATCGCGTCCGGCGAGATCGCCGCGGGGAGCCGGTTCCCACCCGAGCCGCAGCTCGCCGCCGACCTCGGCATCTCCCGGGCGACGCTGCGGGAGGCGCTGCGGTCGCTCGAGGAGGACGGCCTTGTCACGCGGACGCGCGGGGCCGGCACCTACGCCACCAGCCGGCCGCGAGTGCGGAACAACCTGGACCTGAACTTCGGAGTGACGGAGGCGATCAGGGCGGCCGGGATGCGCCCGGGAACGGCGTCGGCGTCGATGCGGACCGAGGCCGCGTCGGCGGACGAGGCCAGGGCGCTGGACCTTCAGCGGGGCGACACCGTGGTGGTGCTGGAGCGGGTGCGCACCGCCGACGACCGCCGCGTGGTGTGGTCGCGCGACGTCGTGCGCGCCACCCTGTTGCCGGCCGGGGCATTGGAGCGCGCGGACGACGTGTCGGTGTACGAGGTGCTCGCGAACAACGGCGTCTCGATCCAGCACGGCGTGGTCACGGTCGAGCCGCGCCTCGCCGACAAGGCGCTCGCGAAGCGGCTGCGGATCGAGCCGGGGGCGCTGCTGCTGTACCTGCGGCAGGTCGACTACGACGCGGCCGGGGAGCCCGTGCTGCTGTCGCATGAACATCACGTCGCGGACGCGTTCGAGTTCAGCGTCGTGCGACGCGGACCGGGAGGGGGGACCGGATGAACATCGGCAAGGCGATGCGGCTCAAGCGCGTGATCGACCCGGCGGGGGTCTCGATCATCTGCGCGCTCGACCACGGGATGACCTCGCCCACGTTCCTCGAGCCGCTCGCGGACATCACCACGCGCGCGGCCGAGACCGTGGCCGGCGGGACGAACGTGATCATGATGAGCAAGGGCATGATCCGGGTCGCGTACCCGGCGTTCTCGCGGGAGACGTCGCTCGCGATGCTGCTGTCCGCCTCGGCTAACCCCGACGGGTCACGGCCGGAGATCGTGCAGATCGGCGAGGTCGAGGAGGCGCTGAGGCTGGGAGCCGACGCGGTCGTGCTCTTCACCGCGCTCGGCGGCGATACCGAGCCGGGGATGCTCGACATCCTGTCCGCGGTCGGCCGCGAGTGCGAGGCGCTCGGGATGCCGTTCATCGCCGAGGCCGAGTTCCCGACGACGTACGCGTCGGTAGAGGAGCTGAAGGACCAGTACGGCTTCGAGTACCTGCGCCGCAACGTGAGGCTCTGCGCCGAGCTCGGCGCCGACATCGTCAAGACGAACTGGCCGGGCGATCAGGACGCGTTCGCGAAGCTGGTCGAGGCGACGTCCGGGATCCCGGTCGTCCTGGCGGGCGGCTCGCGCCTGGAGGACCTGGAGCTCCTGACGCGCATGGAGCAGGCCGTCGCGGCCGGAGCGATCGGCTGCTCGGTGGGGCGCAACATCTTCATGCACGCTGCGCCCGAGGCGATCTCGCGGGCGTTGTCGCGCGTGATCCGCGAGCGCTGGACGGCCGAGAAGGCGTACGCGGCCCTGCAGGAGGAGCTGTCCTGATGAGGGCCGCGCGCATGACCGACGTCAACGTCGTCGAGGTCGGCGACCTCGAGGAGCCGAAGCTCGACCCACGGGGCGCGATCTTGAAGGTGGAGGCCTGCGGGATCTGCGGCACGGACGCCAGGACCTTCTTCAACGGCGACCCGAAGGCCCCGGCGCCGTGGGTCCTGGGCCACGAGCCGGTCGGGACGCTGATCGAGGTGGGGGCCGAGGCCGACCTGCCGGCGGGCGTCGCCGAGGGCGACCGCGTCTTCCTGGGCTCGATCCTGACCTGCGGCGGGTGCCGCTGGTGCATCGAGGGGTTCCAGAACCTGTGCGAGCACCACCTGCTCTACGGCTACGATCCGTTCCCCGGCGCCTACGCGGAGCTCGCCGGCGTCCCTCCGATCGCGACCAAGAACCTGATCCCGCTACCGGAGGACCTGCCGTCCGACCTCGCCACGGTCGCCGACCCGTTCGCGTGCGCGCTGAACGGCATCGAGCAGCTCGACGTCCGGCTCGGCGATACCGTGATGATCCTGGGCACGGGGCCGATCGGTTGCTGGCAGGCGGTCATGGCACGCGACCGAGGGGCCAGCCGGGTCTGGATGACCGACGTCAGCAAGGACCGGCTCGACCTGGCGCTCGGCGTCGTGGGTCGCTTCATCGACGACGCCTGGGTGGCCGGCGACGACAACGGCGTCGAGGGCGTGCTGTCGCGCACCGGCGGCGCCGGCGTCGAGCGCGTGTGCGTCGCGGCGCCCGCGAAGCCGGCGCAGCAGGCGGCGCTGGAGATGGCCGCCAAGCGCGCGAGGGTCGTGTACTTCGCCGGCCTGCCCAAGCACGATCCCGTCAGCCCGCTCGACATGAACGAGCTTCACTACAAGGAGCTCGCGATCTTGGGCGCGTACGGCGCGACGCACCGTCAGTACCGGATCACGATGGACTACCTGAACCGCCGGCGCGCCGACCTGGAGGGCGTGGTCACGCATCGGTTCTCGCTGGAGCACATCGCCGAGGCGTTCGAGACGATCCGCTCCGGGACGGGCCTGAAGATGGTGATCCTGCCGTGAGCGGTCCCTACGTGATCGGCTGCGACGTCGGCAGCCAGGGGACGAACGCGGCCCTGTACGCGGCCGACGGGACGCTGGTCGCGTCGGCGTACGAGGGGTACGAGCTCTCGTTCCCGCATCCGACCTGGGCGGAGCAGGATCCGGCGTCGTGGGACGGAGCCCTCGCACGGACCGTGGCGAAGCTCGTCGCCGAGGTGCCGGAGGGCGCGGGCGCGATCAAGGGCATCTCGTTCGGATCGCAGCTCGACGGCATGGTCGTGTGCGACGCGAACGGCCGCGCGCTTCGCCCGGCGATGATCTGGATGGACCGGCGCGCCGAGGCGCAGGCGGCGGCGGTGGGCGAGCGCATGTCGCCGGCCGACTTCTACCGGCACGTCGGCGCGAACCTCGACTCGTCCCACGCCGCATTCAAGGCCCTGTGGGTCCGGGATCAGGAGCCCGACGTCTGGAAGGACGCGGCGATCCTGATGTCGCCGGGGACGTACGCCCTGCGGGCGGTTGCCGGCGTGACGGCTGTCGACTACTCGAACGCGTCGTCCCTGGCGCTGCTCGATCCCCGCACCCGCACGTGGTCGGAGCCGGTGCTCGAGGCGACGGGGATCGATCCCTCGATGCTTCCCGAGCTGGGCGCGGGCACGCAGGGCGTCGGGACGATCACGGCGGCCTTCGCCGAGGCCTCGGGTCTCGACCCAGGGACCGTCGTCGCGATCGGATGCGGGGACGAGATGGCGGCGACGCTCGGGGCCGGGGTGTTCGCGCCCGGCGATGTCTGCGACGTGGTCGGGACCGCGGAGCCCGTCTGCGCGGCGTCGGCCGAGCCGCGCGAGGACCCCACGATGCTCGTCGAGTGCCACCCGCACGCCGACCCGGACGCCTGGCTGCTGGAGAACCCCGGGTTCGTCTCCGGCGGCAACCTCCGGTGGTGGCGCGACGGGTTCGCGCCGCTCGAACGGCAGGCCGAGGCGGCCGGCGAGGGTGACGCGTACGACGCTCTCTCGCGCGAGGCGGCCGACGTGCCGCCCGGCGCGCAGGGGCTGGTCTTCCTGCCGTGCATGCAGGGCGCGATGGCGCCCGAATGGAACGGGGCGGCGCGCGGGACGTTCTACGGGCTGACGCTGGCGCACACCCGCGGGCACATGACGCGCGCGATCTTGGAGGGGAGCGCCTTCGGCCTGCGCGACATCCTCGAGGCGATGGTGGCTGCGGGGCTGGACGTCCGCCGGCTGACGATCGTGGGTGGCGGCGCGAAGGGCCCGCTGTGGCGCCAGATCAAGGCCGACGTCACCGGGCTCCCGGTCCGGGTGCCGACCAGCGTCGAGACGACGGCGACCGGGGCCGCGATCCTGGCGGCCGTGGCGTCGGGCGTGCACGCGACCGTCGCGGACGCGGTCGACGCGTTCGTCGCGTTCCAGCCCGAGGAGCATGAGCCGGACCCGGCGAGCCGTGAGGCGTACGACGACGCGTACCGTCGCTACCGCGACGTGTACTTCGCGCTGAAGCCGGTGTTCGGAGCGGGATGACCCGCGAGCGTCGGGCTGCGGTCGGGGAGGTCCGAGAGCCCTCCTAGGGCATCGGTTCCTGCATCGTCACGCAATGGGCGCCGCCTCCGCCCTCCCCGTGGAGCTGGTCGAGGTTGAGCTGAACGACGGACCGGCCGGGGAACGCCGACCGGATGGCGGACCTGGCCGCCGCGTCCTTGGCGGCGTCGCCGAACTGCACGGTGATCACCGCCGAGTTCGTCACGACCCAGTTGACGTACGAGTCCACGAACGTGTCCCACCGCTCCTCGGGCCAGCGAGGGAGCACGTCGGGCCCGCCGATCCGGATGATCTGCAGCGGCCTCCCCCTGGCGTCGGTGGCGTCCTGGAGCGTGGCCAACTGCGCCCGGGCGTCCACCGCCCACACATCGGTTCGATCCGCCGGCGGGACCTGCACGGCGACCACCCCGGGTCGGACGAACCGCGACGTGGCATCGATGTGAGCGTCGGTGATGTCCTGGCCTCTGATGCCGGGCGAGACCCAGATCATCTTCGTGGCCCCGAACCTGGCCAGGAGCTCCGCTTCGACCTGGTCCCTGGTCTTGCCGGGGTTCCGGTTCGGGTTCACCCAGCAGCTCTCCGTCGCCATGATCGTCCCGTCGCCGTCGTATTCGATCCCCCCGCCCTCGCCCACGACGTCCGCCTCGGCGAACGGCAGGCCGACGCGTGGCAACGCCGCGATGCGCTCGGCGACGTGCCGGTCCTTGCCGGCCATCTGCTTGGCGCCCCATCCGTTGAAGTTCAGGCCGATCGCGTCGCGCCCCCCCGTGCCGTTCGTGCGGAACAGCGGCCCGGAGTCGCGCACCCAGCAGTCGTTCACGGGGATGGAGGCGATGACGGTCACGTTGGGACCGCATCGGTTGCGAGCCGTCTTCGCGTTCGACGGGCCGGCGGCGAGCATGCTCACCGGCTCGTGCCTCGCGATCGCCTTCGCCAACCTCGCGATGTCACCCTGGATCCGAGGCAGCAGCCTGCTGCCCCAGATGGAGGTGCTGGACGGCCAGGCCATCCACGTCCGTCGGTGCGCCGCTTCCTCGGCCGGCACCCACCAGCCGGCCGCGCCGGCGGGGGCCCGGGTGGCGAGCGACCCAAGCGCCGTGCCGCCTACCGCCACCCCGGCGGCCGCGAGACCCGTGCGTCCCAGGAACCGCCTCCGCGAGATACCCGACCCGGTCACGGCTATCGGGGGCCCAGGAGCGCCTGGGCGGCCGTCGAACAGAGCCGGAGCAGCTTGCGCCGGTCGACCGTTCCGGCATCGAGGGTCAGCTGGATGGAAAGCCCGTCGATCGTCGCGGAGAGCAGGAGGGCGACCTCGTCCGGGTCCTCGGTCGCGAACGCTCCGAGGTCACGACCGTACCGGATGGTGTCGGCCAGGATGCCCCTCCAGCGGGCGTCGAGCTCGTTGTGGACCCGGGTCACGTCGGGGTCGGCGGCCGAGTTCGACCACACCTCGATCCACAGCGCCCAGCCCGGGTCGGCGGGACGGGTCGCGGCCGAGAGCTCGATAAGCCTGTCGAGCCGGCGCCAGGGATCCTCGATGTCGAGGACCTCCTCCTCGACCAGGTCGATGAGCGATCCCTCGCTCTGCCGTATCGCCCGCATCAGCAGCTCGATCTTCGACGGGAAGTAGTACGTGACGTGACCGGGGCTCATCCCCGCCCGCTCGGCGACGTCGGAGACCCGGATGTTGGCCAGGCCGCGCTCCGCGATCAGCTCGGCGGCCGCGCCGACGACGAGCTCCTCGCGCGCCTTCCCCTTCGTCCGTCTCCTGGTCACTCGAGCCCCTCGACGCCGAGGGCCTGGCGTGTCGGCGCGTCCAGCGTCCGGCCAGGACCGGGCCCAGTATCACCGTCCGAGGTCGGGCCGGCCACCGCCTGCCACGCGAAGTGGCACGCCGCCCGCTGTCCACGGGAGGGACCGGTCAGCTCGGGTTCGATCTCGCGGCAGACCTGACGTGCGATGGGGCATCGGGGGTGGAACCGGCAGCCCGACGGCACGACCAGCAGCCCCGGAGGCTCTCCGGGAAGGGCCTGCGCGCCGGGCTCCTTCCTCGCGTCCAGCCGCGGGGCGGCCGCCATCAACGCCGCTGTGTACGGGTGGCGCGGGTCGGTGAACAGGTCCTGGGTCGGCCGGTCCTCCACGATCCGGCCGAGGTACATCACCAGGACCCGGTCGCTGATGTACCGAACGACGGCGAGGTCGTGGGAGATGAACACGAGCGTCAGGTTGAGCTCGCGGCGGAGCCTGGCAAGCAGGTTCAGGACCGACGCCTGGATCGAGACGTCGAGCGCCGACACCGCCTCGTCGGCGATCAGGATGGCAGGCTCGAGGGCGAGGGCCCGCGCGATGCCGACCCGTTGCCGCTGACCTCCCGAGAGGCGACGGGGGTAAGCGGCCAGCAGCGAGGGGGGCAGATCGACCAGCTCCAGGAGCTCGGCGGCGCGATCTCGGATCCGATCCGCAGGGACCATCTCGTGCACGCGGAGCAGTTCCGTCAGGGTCTGCCCGACGGTACGTGTGGGGTTGAGCGACGAGCTCGGGTCCTGGAAGACCATCTGGATCTTGCGGATCGTGGTCCGGTCGCGGCGCCCCACCAGCGGCGAGCCCTCGAACTCGATCGAGCCGGAGCTGGGGACCAGCCCGATGAGGGCACGCGCCAGGGTGGACTTCCCGCAGCCCGACTCCCCTACGATCCCGACCGAATCTCCCCGACCGATATCGATGTCGACACCGTCCACCGCGGTGAGCATCGGTGCGGGCCGGCCCCGAACGCGCGCCAGGAAGCCGGACCCGGACCCGAACCGAACCGTGAGCCCTCGCGCCTCGAGCTGCCGGGTCACGTCAACGACCCCTCGAGCACCTCGGGATGGATGCAGGCGGTCGCGTGGCCTCCGATGGAGACCAGGCGGTGGGGCGCCGCGCGACAGTCGTCCCTCGCGAACCCGCAGCGGGGCGCGAAGCGGCACCCCGGCGGGAACCCCCTGGGGTCGGGCGGGCGGCCACCGATCCCTTCGAGCGGCTCCGACGCGCCGTGGAACGAGGGCGCCGAGGCGATCAGCGCGGCGGTGTACGGGTGGCTCGGTGAGCTGAGCACGTCGTCGGCGCGACCCAGCTCGACGATCCGTCCGGCGTACATCACGGCGATGCGATCGCACATCTCGGCGATCACCGCCAGGTCGTGGGTGACGAACACGATCGCCATGCCGAGGTCGCGCCGCACCCTCGCGAGGAGCCCGAGGATCTGGTCCTGGATCGTCACGTCGAGCGCGGTCGTGGGCTCGTCGCAGAGCAGGAGCGCCGGCTCCGTCGCCAGGGCGGCGGCGATCATGACCCGCTGGCGCAGACCGCCGGACAGCTCGTGGGGCCACATCCGCGCTCGCTCCTCGGGGTTCGCGATCCCGACCGATCCGAGCAGCTCGACGGCGCGTCGTCTAGCTTCGCTCCGGCCGACGTCCCTCCGGCTCCGGACACCCTCCGCGACGAGGTCTCCGACCCGCATCGTCGGGTTGAGCGCGGTCATCGGCTCCTGGAAGATCATCGCGACGCCGTGCCCCCGCACGTCGTCGGGTGCGGGATCGTCCCCCGTGACGGGCGGGATGGAGAAGCGGAGCGATCCCTCGATCTCTCCGCCCGGTGGCAGCAGCCCCATGATCGCCCGCAGGGTGAGGGTCTTGCCCGACCCCGACTCGCCGACGATGCCCAGCACCTCTCCACGCTCGATCGACAGCGACACGTCGTCCACGGGCGTTATCCGGACGTCCCGCGTCGTGAGATGGACCCTCAGGGACTCCACGGACAGGAGCTGGGTGCTCAGCGTCGCGTCCACTCCTCGATCCCCTCGCCGATCAGGCTGAGTCCCAGCCCGAAACCCACGACCACGAGCCCGGGGACCGTCGAGAGCCACCATTGATCGCGGATGTACGGCTGTCCGGCGGCGATCATCGCCCCCCACTCCGGCGTGGGGGGACGGATCCCCAGCCCCAGGAAGGAGAGCGCGGCGAGACCGAGGGTCGCGATCACGATGTCCGACGGCATGTACACGATCGTCTGTCCGACCGCGTTGGGGAAGACGTGGACCCACAGGACCCGCCGGTTCGGCAGGCCCGCGGCCCTGGCCGCGTCCACGTAGTCGAGCCCGCGGACCCGCAGGACCTCGGTCCGGATGAGCCGTGCGTAGGCGACCCAGGCGATGATCGTGAAGGCCACCAGGATCGATGTGAGCCCCTGGCCCAGCGCGAAGACCAGCGCGATGATCAGGATGTACGTCGGGAACGCCTGGACGACGTCGGCCGTCCGCATCGTGAGCGCGTCCCGCCACCTGCCGTGGAACGCCGCGATCGCGCCGAGCGCGGTGCCGACGATCGCCGGGAGCGCCGCTCCGAGGAACCCCACCAGCAGGTCGACGCGGGCGGCGTAGATGAGCCTGGAGAGCACGTCGCGGCCGAGCTCGTCGGTCCCGAGTGGATGGATCCGGCTGGGGGATGCGAGCGCATCCAGCGGATCCAGGGCGAGCGGGTCGTGCGGCGCCAGCAGCGGAGCGAACAACGCCACGAGCACATAGGCGAGGACGATCGCGCCGCCCACCCAGACCCGCCGGGGCAGCTTCCTCCGCTCGACCACCAGCTCGTGCTCCGGCTCCGCCGGAGCCGACTCGCGGGTGAGGTCTTCGGTGAGGCTCACGTCTCGATCTCGACGCGCGGATCGGCGATCGCGGTGAGGACGTCGGCCAGCAGGTACACGGCCACCACCATCACGGCGAACAGCAGCGTGTAGCCCTGGATCGCCGGGATGTCGCGGCCCCGAGCGGCCAGCACGAGACCCTCCCCGATGCCCGGCAAGGCGAACGTCGTCTCGATCACGACCGCGCCGAACAGCAGGAACCCGACGTCGAGCGCCACGATGGCGATCGTCGGTGGGGCGGCGTTGCGCAGCACGAACCGTCGCACGAGTCGCCATTGAGGGATCCCCATCGAGCGGGCGGTCGTGACGTAGTCCGATCCAAGCACGGCGATCGTGCTCGCCCGGAGGCTGCGGATCTGGATCGGGACGATCGCGATCGCGAGCGTGAGCGCCGGCAGCACGATCGACCGCACGTGCTCGGGGAAGGTCTCGCCGAACCCGCCGACGGGGAAGATCCCGGTCGGGAGCGCCACCAGGAGGATCAGGATGATCCCGACCCAGAAGGACGGCATCGTCAGGCCCAGGAGGCCGGCGCCGCGCACCACGTGGTCGAACGCTCGATCCCGCCGGATCGCCGAGATGATCCCGAGGGGTATCGAGATCAGCAGCGCGAAGACCACCCCGGCCCCGAGGAGCCATCCCGTGACGGGGAGGCGCTCCGCGATGAGCTCCGACACGGGCCGGCCGGACTTGTACGAGTAGCCGAGGTCGCCGCGCGCGACGTCTCCCGCGTACCTGAGGTATCGCGTGAGCAGCGGGTCGGTCAAGCCGAGCTCCTCGCGGACCTGCTGCAGCTCCTCCTCGGATGCTCGCAGGCCGACGATCTGCCGAGCCGGATCCCCCGGCGTGACCTCGAGGATCAGGAACACGAGCAGCACGATCCCGAACAGGAGGGGAACGGTCAGGAGCAACCGCTTGAGGACGAAGCCGAACCTACCCATGCATCAGCCGTCTAACCAGATCGGGTCCCAGTAGTAGATCCCCCATGGGGTGGAGGCGAAGCCGTTCACCTCGGCGCCGACGCCCTGAAGGACCTGGAACTCCGCCAGGGCGATCGCCTGCGCGTCCTCGATGGCCCCGTCCTGGATGTCCGTGACGATCGCCTCCTTCTTCGAGTCCGATCCCGTCGCCGTGTACGCGAAGAACTGGTCGAGCAGCGTGTCCGTCTCGAAGCCCGTGAACAGCCAGGACGTGCCGAGGATCCAGCCGATCGGATCGATCTCGTCGGGGGATATCGCGCCGTAGTTCCACAGGACCATGTCGGCGTCCAGCCCGAACGCGCGATCGAGGAAGGCGCCGGTCTCGAGACCGGAGAGCTCCACGTCGATCCCGATCTCCGCGAGGTTGGACTGGATCACCTGCGCGATCAGATGGTCGGTCGGCAGGCCGGAGTCGTAGATCACCTCCAGCGTGCTCGGGTCTGGATGGTCCGAGCCCGCCAGGAGGGTCCGTGCCTGCTCGAGATCCCTCGAGAACGGGGGGCGGCTCGGGGGCGCCCAGTGGGGGAGGTTCGGCGCGAGGATCCCCTGGGGAGGCGTGCCGTAGCCGGCGAGCGGCCCTCCAACTATCGACTCGTAGTCGATCGCGTACGCGATCGCGAGCCGGAGGTCCCGATCGTCGAGCGGCTCCCGCGTCGTGTTGAAGCTCAGGTGCTCCACCTGGCTCGACGGCAGCGCGACGATGGCGTCCCCGTATTGGGGGGCCGTCTGAGAAGAGACGTACTCCGACAGATCGATCTGCCCCGACTGGAAGAGGGTCGCCCGCTCGTTCGCGTCGGTGACGACATCGATCACGACCTCGTCGAGGTACGGTCGGTCCGGCATGTAGTAGTCGTCGTTCCTCGCCAGGACGATCCGGCCGCCCGGGCTCCATTCCTCCACGGTGAAGGCGCCGGCACCGATCGGGTCGGCGAAGAAGTCCCGCTTCGATCTGCCTCCGAAGTCCTCAGGCATGATCCCGGACGACGACCACGACATCAGGATCGGCAAGGTGGTGTCCGGGTCGAACAGATCGAACACCGCCGTCCGCTCATCCGGTGTTCGCACCTTCTCGATGTTGGCGTAGAGCGAGCCGAAGTTCGGTCCGTCCGCCCAGACGCTCTCGGAGAAGGCGACGTCGTCGGACGTGACGGGCTGCCCGTCGCTGAACACCAGCCCATCCCGCAGGACGAACGTCCACGATGGCCCGTCGGCATCGTAGGTCCACGACTCGGCCAGGCCGGGCTCGAGGCTCTGCCCATCGGACGCGAACCGCACGAGGGGCTCGAGGACGGCGTACAACGTCTGGTAAGACGCATATGCGGCGGCCTTATCGGGATCCCATCCGTCGAACGACTCCGAGCGCGCCACACGGAGCGTTCCGCCTGTACGTGGCTCGTCGGTCGCTCCTCCTCCTCCCGTCGGGCCCTCATCGCTCGACGTACCCGACGAGCACGCTGCCACCAACATCGCGAGTGAGACCACGATCACCGTGAGACGCACGAACCTGGATGGCACGTCGCTACCCTCCCCCATCGGAGAGCGGCTCCGCTCCCCCGTAAGTTAGGATTCCAACCTAGAAGCAGTATGTGGAGCCGGGCGGGGTTGTCAACCCAAGAGGCGGTGAGCCATGGGGTCGGATGATCGATCGGTCCTCATCCACGGGGGGGCCGTCTTCACCGCGGTGGCCGGGGAACCGACCGTCGAGGCGTTGGTGGTGCGTGGGTCCCGCATCGTGGGTGTGGGCGGCCGCGACGAGCTCGCGGCCCGCTTCCCGGACGCTCACGCCGTGGACGTCGGTGGTCGAACGGTTCTCCCGGGCTTCATCGACGCGCACAACCACTTCCTGGCAACGGGAGAGTCGCTGGGGTCGGTCGACCTCAGATACCCCGACGCCGCGACGCTCGCCGACGTCGCCCGGTCGCTGACGGACGTCGCGCGGACGACTCCGCGCGGAGGGTGGATCACGGGGTTCGGCTTCGACGACGCGAAGTACGAGCGGCCGCTCACCAGGTGGGACCTGGACGGGGTCAGCACCGCGCATCCGATCAGGGTGCATCACGTGTCGGGTCACCACGTGTTCGTCAACTCGATGGCTCTCGCGACCCGAGGCGTGACGGAGGACTCGCCGGATCCGCAGGGTGGACGGCTGGTGCGTGGGCCCGACGGTCGTCTGACCGGTCAGTGTCTCGACGCCGCGATGAACCTCATCCTGCCAGTGGCGGTCGACATCGGGTCGCACGGACCGAACTTCCACACGGTCACGACGCTCGAGGAGTCGATCGACGCCGTCGAGCGCGCCGGCGAGGCGTTCCTGCAGGCGGGGCTCACGACCGTGTGCGATGCGCAGGTGACCCGTCGCGAGCTCGTCGCCTATCGGGAGGCTCGGGGTCAGGGGCGGCTCCCCGTGCGGACGGTGTGCATGCCGCTGTCCCACCAGCTGGAGGAGATGAGCGCGATCGGGCTGGCCGGCCCCTTCGGCGACGACATGCTCAGCATCGGCGCGATGAAGTTCTACGCCGACGGCTCCCTGATCGGAGGCACCGCTGCCTTCACGGAGCCGTACGGTGAGGACGGCGAGTTCGAGGGCTCCATGTACCACGACCCGGACGAGCTCGAGCGGATGATCGTGCAGGCCCACGGGGCGGGATGGCAGGTCGGCGTGCATGTGCAGGGTGACCGGGCGATGACCGCGGTGACGGACTCGCTCGAGGCCGCCGTCCGGAGCGCGCCGCCCCGGGATCATCGTCACCGACTCGAGCACGCCGGGTTCCCAACGCCCGGATCGATCGACCGCATCGCCCGGCTGGGCGCGATCACGATCAACCAACCGAACTACCTGCGCGACAGTGGCGACGAGTTCCTGGCGCGGCTCGGGGACCGCGCGCACCATCTCCAGCCCTTGCGGGACGAGCTCCGAGCCGGTATCAAGATGGTGCTCAGCAGCGACTCCGACGTCACCTCGTACCGGCCGTTGGACACCATCCGTTCCGCCATCGATCGACGGACGCGCTCCGGCGAGCTGATCGGGGCCGATCAAGCGCTGACGCTCGAGGAGGCGCTACGTGCGCACACCCTCGATGCAGCATATGCGCTGCGCATGGATGATCGGATCGGTTCGATCGAGACCGGCAAGCTCGCCGACATCGTCGTCGTCGACGGCGACATCATGACGGCGACGCCGGCAGAGATCGCGTCCCTCGACGTGTGGATGACGATGCTGGGCGGACGGGTGGCCCACGCTCGCGACCGGGCGGCCTGGATGGTCAGATCGGGGCTGGGTCCCCCGTCGGGATCTGCTGCGTGATGCAGTGAGGGCCGCCGCCTCCGAACGCCAACGCGGCTCCGGGGACGCCTACCACCTCTCGGCCAGGGTAGAGCTCCGCGATGAAGCTCAACGCGCGTTCGTCGGCCTCGCCGCCGCCCGTCGGAACGATCACCGCTCCGTTAGCGATGTAGAAGTTGGCGTAGGAGACGGTCGGCGGATCCCCGGGGTCGAGCTCGCTCACGGTGAACGAACGGCCGCGAGCATCGAGCATCGAGGCGAGCCGGTCCCGATTCACCCGCGCGCTCTCGTGGGCGGCGCCGTTCGATCCGGAAGGCATCTCGAGCATCACGTGACCCGGCGCCACGTACTGCAACACACCGTCGACGTGACCGTCCGTCCCCTCCGGTCCCACGTCTAGGATGTGCCCGGTCTTGAGCCACACGATCGTCGTGACGCCCAGGAAGGCGCGCAGCCCCCGCTCGATCCGTTCCCGGTCCATGGTCGGGTTGCGGTTCGGGTCGAGGAGGCACTGCTCGGTCGTGATCAGCGTTCCCTCCCCGTCGACGAAGAACGATCCGCCTTCGAGGACGAAGGGCGCCGAGAAGATCCGCATCCCCAGGTGCTCGGCGACCCTCCTGGGCACGGCGTCGTCGCCGTCGTGAGGGTGCCACCGTTCGCCCCAGGCGTTGAAGCCGAAGTCGACCACGGCGAGCCGTCCCGCCCCGTCCCGGACGAAGATCGGTCCGTTGTCGCGGACCCAGGAGTCGTCGATCGGCGACTCGAGGATCTGGATGCCGCCGCCGCACGCGCCCCGCACCTCGCCGGCGTCGTCGGCGCCGCAGATCACCGTCAGGGGCTCGAAGTCGGCGATCGCGCGCGCGATGATCGCGTGGTCGCGTTTGGCGTCATCGAATCGATCGCGCCAGAGCTCGCGCCGCGTGGGCCACTGCATCAGGCACCCCGCGTGCGGTGCCCACTCGGGAGGCATCGAGAAGCCCTCCTGCGCCGGGGTACCTTCCGCGTCGGACGTTTCGGTCGCTCCGTCCCGGGCGACCGGCTGTTGACCGCTCACGGGAAGGAACATACCGTGTTTTGGATGCTGACCAAAGATCGCGGGTCGCTCCGAGCGAACGGCCCGTCGGGGGGACCGCGATGAGGCTCGGACCATCCGAGGAGGCCCGCCTCCTGGTGTTCACCGCCGCGGAGCTGGCGCGGCGTCAGCGTGCTGCGGGCGTCCCCCTGAACGCCCCGGAGGCGGTCGCGATCGCCAGCGACGAGATGCACATGGCGGCCCGGCGGGGCGGGACGTTCGAAGAGGTTCGTGCGGCGGGCATGCGCTCCGTACGACCTGACGAGCTCCTCGATGGGGTGGCCGCGCTGAT
>JAXLTF010000059.1:0-1833 GCA_046330185.1 Actinomycetota bacterium | reverse complement strand
GCCACCCGCCGTCGTCCAGCCACCCGCGTTGCGCCTCGGGTGATATCGCGGGCTCGAGGGCGAGGACCTCGTCGCGATCGAGCGGCCGGGCGCGGCCGCCCGCGGGAGGTTCGGCGTCGTCGTCGAACCCCACCAGCAGGTGCCCGACCGGCTCCGGATCGAGCCACACCGGGAGCGGGGCGCGAGCGGCCGCCTCCCGGTAGCGGGCGAGCGAGGGCTCGTAGAGCGGGCGGTTGCCCGGATCGTCCGGCTCGACTAGCCAGCCCTGGTTCCGCCCCGAGGCTCCGGCCGCCAGCTCGTCGCGCTCGATCAGCGTGACCGAGGCGCCCTCGACGGCGAGCGAGTGGGCGCAGGCCGCCCCGATGATCCCGCCCCCCACCACCACGACGTCCGGCACCCACCGAGCCTACCCTCGGACGTCGCCGCCGGCGTCGCGGCGCCTCTAGGATGGGCGGCGGAGACGTGCCTGAGTGGCCGAAAGGAGCCGCCTGCTAAGCGGTTAGGGGGTGTTGAGCTCCCTCCCGGGTTCGAATCCCGGCGTCTCCGCCGCACCGGGATGAGCCGTTATCGCGGACCCTACCCAGGGGCCGGCTCCGCGGAGGGGGCCCGCAACCGCATCGCGACGACGAGCAGCCCGAGCAGGATGCCCACACCCATCAGCGGCGTGGCGATCCGCTTGATCGCCGCGGCGTCCGCGACCAGGCCGATCACGAAGCCGGCGACGCCCAGGTTGATCGCCCAGAACACCGGTTGGTCCGCCCAGGACCACACGGCGCGGCGCGCGGCCGCCGCCACGAACAGCAGGCCGAAGATCGCGTTCGTGAGGATGCCGATGAAGGTCGTGTGATCGAGCGCGAGCAGCAGCCGGACCGGTGTCGCATCGATGTCCTCGCTGTAGCGCACGATGACGTACCCGAGGATCGCGAGCGCCGGGACCAGGAACAGGATCGAGGCGGCCCCGAACCTCGCCGGCGACGCCGGCCCCCATCCGACCGACGCGAGTCGCGAGCGGTGCCGCACGAGCACGATCGCGACGCCGATCACCTCGAACAGCAGGTTCAGGCCCAGGAGCGGCATCACGTCGAACAGGATGCCGACCGCGAGGAAGATGCCGGCCGAGAAGAACAGCCACGCCTGCCAGCGGCCGCCGCGCGTCATCCCATCGGTGCCCGGACCTCCGATCAACCGTTCGTCGATGGCGGCGCCGGCGAGGATCAGGTAACCCACGACCATCATCGCCGGGTGCGCTCCCTGCATGCCGTCGGAGATGTCGATCACGCCGGCGAGCATCAGCCCGAGCAGCACCCCGAGCACGCCGCCGATCACGAGGTTGACCTGCGACAGCAGCATCGAGAGCTTCGGCACGGTGAGCGTCTGACCGCGGCGCACGCCGAAGGTCCAGACCGCGAACCACACGATCGCGGCGAGCATCAGGGTGCCCGTGACCGGGCGCAGGTCGGTGAGGTCCCCCCAGAACGTGAGCACGTACGCGACCACGGCGGCGATCGAGCCGTCGCGCAGCAGCCGCGGCAGCCGGTCGGCGCCGAAGATCCACGCCGTGGCCGCGAAGATCGACAACGTGATCCACCCGAGGGTTCCCGAGTGCACGTGGGCCAGGATGGTGCCGTGACCGAAGTCGACCAGATCGGTGCCGTTCAGGATGCCGATCGACACCGTGAAGACGAAGATCGCCATCGCGGCGAAGAGCAGCGGTGTCACGGAGCGAGCAGGCGTCTCGTTCATCTCCCAACGTCTCCCCTCATCTGCCGGGAGGAGCGTAGACGGGGCCCGGCGCCCGTGCAGCACGCCGAGTCGTCCGATCCCATGGGCCAG
>JAXLTF010000058.1:0-1841 GCA_046330185.1 Actinomycetota bacterium | reverse complement strand
CGACTGCTTCGAGCCGTCGATCTTCTCCTTGTCGATGTAGAGCGGCCAGTTCGCCCACGTGACGGTGCCGTTCTGGGTCTGGGACGCCCAGTCGAAGCCGGTCGCGCCGCTCGGGCCCGTCGTCGCGCCCGTGGCCCCGGTCGTTCCCGTGGACGCCGGTGAGTCGCTACCCCCGCAGGCCGCCAGGATCGGCGCGAGCGCCATCCCGCCCAGGCCGTAGGCGCCGCGCCTGAGGATCTGGCGCCGGCTGATCCCCGAGCCGGCGCCCTGGTTCGGTGTCCGCATGGTTCCCCTCCCCGCAGACTTCGTGGAACGAAACTAATCTTCGTGACACCGAACGGTCAAGGGAGGGCGAGGGCCCGTGCGGGACGCGGACGTGGTGGTGGTGGGCGGCGGGGTCGTGGGGGGCGTGGATCGCGCTCGGGACCGCCCGCGGCGGCCGCTCGGCGATGGTCCTCGAACGCGCGGCGATCGGCCACGAGGCCGGCTCCAGCCACGGATCGTCGCGTTTCCGCCAGCTCGCCCCGCATCCGACGCCGGCCTACCTGGGCTACGGCCTGACAGCCGCCGAAGCATGGCGTGGCCTGGAGCGCGACGCCGGCGTCCGGATCCTCCATCGCACCGGGAACCTGTCGATCGGCGAGCCTGCCGAGCTCGACGCGCTGGGTCGCGTCCTCGCGATGCACGACCTCCCCGCGGAGCCGGTCGGCCCGCACGAGGCGGCGGCTCGATGGCCGGGCTTCGCGCCGATCGGACCGGTCCTGTTCCAGCCCGACGGCGACACGATCGCCGCCGACGTCGGCTTGCTCGCCACGATCGATCCGGCTCGGCGTGCCGGCGCCGACGTTCGCGAGGGAGCGCGTTCGCTCGACATCTCGATCGAGGGTGAGGAGGCGGTCGTGCGCACCGACGACGGCGACCTCCGGTGCGGCAACGTCGTCCTGGCGGCCGGGCCGTGGGTCGGTGGGCTCGCCGCCAGGGTCGGGATCGATCTGCGCGTGTCGGTCCATCGCCAGACCGTGGTCTACCTGGAGACACCGGCGAGCCTCCCGACGATCACCGACTGGTCGGGGCGTGAACCGTACGCCCTGCCCGATCTGCGCGGCGGGCTCAAGCTCGCCGAGCACGCCCGCGGTCCGGTGGCGGACCCGGACGTGGCGAGCGGGCCCGACCCGGCGGCGGTCGAGCGGCTGCTCGCCTGGGCGAGCGAAGTCCTGCCCGTCGCGGGAGCGGAACCGACCCGGACGGAGACCTGCCTCTACACGATGACTCAGGACGAGGGGTTCGCGATCGAGCGCTCCGGGCCGGTGATCGCCGTCTCCGCCTGCAGCGGCCAGGGCTTCCAGTACGCGCCGGTCGTGGCCGATCGCATCGCCGCCCTCCTCGACGGCTGAACGACGGCGCGTCGCTCGCTCGCCCGGCGTGACACCCTGGACGAATGCCGTCCCCCGCCGAGCCGATCTTCTTCCGGACGCCGGCCGCGTTCCGCGCCTGGCTCGAGCGGCACCACGCCGACAGAGCCGAGGTGGTCGTCGGGTTCCACAAGAAGGCGTCGGGCAAGCCCAGCATGACCTGGCCCGAGGCCGTGGACGAGGCGCTGTGCTTCGGCTGGATCGACGGTGTACGGCGCACGCTCGACGCCACGAGCTATGCGACCCGCTTCACGCCCCGGCAGGCGCGCTCCACGTGGAGCGCGATCAACGTCGCGAAGGTCGAGGCGTTGATCGCCGAGGACCGCATGACCCCGGCCGGGCTCGCCGCGTTCGAACGCCGCGACCCCGGCCGCACCGCGATCTACTCCCACGAGCAGCGGGGCGCCGCCGAGCTAGAGCCCGCGATGG
>JAXLTF010000057.1:0-2290 GCA_046330185.1 Actinomycetota bacterium | reverse complement strand
AGCCCAACGCCCTGAACGGCCGAACGAACGCCGTCGTGACGATGCGCATGGCCAACGCGTTCGGCTGGGGCCCGTGGGCGGGCGTCGGCTGCTGACCGTCGGTCCGTCCTACGGGCCGGGTCTAGACTCCCGCGCATGACCACCACCGACGATCGTCCGGCCGGCGCCGCCGAAGACCCCGAGCGGCCGCCCACCGTCGAGGAGCGGATCGAGGAGCTCCGCCGGCGCCGCAGGGCCACCCGGTCGCCCGGCGGCCGCGACGCGGCGAAGAAGCAGCACGACCGCGGGAAGCTGACCGCGCGCGAGCGTCTCGACGTGCTGATGGACCGCGGGTCGTTCGTCGAGACGGACCCGTTCGTCGTGCACCGGGCGCACGAGTTCGGGATGGACCGCAGGCGCCCTCCCGGCGACGGCATCGTCACCGGCTACGGCTCGGTCGACGGGCGCAACGTCTTCGTCGCCTCGCAGGACTTCACCGTGTTCGGCGGCTCGATGGGCGAGGTCATGGCCCAGAAGGTCTGCAAGGTGATGGACCTGTCCCTGCAGACCGGCGCCCCGTTCATCTCGATCAACGACTCGGGCGGCGCGCGGATCCAGGAGGGCGCGGCGTCGCTCGCCGGGTACGGACACATCTTCGAGCGGAACGTGCGCGCGTCGGGCGTGATCCCGCAGATCAGCGTGATCATGGGGCCGTGCGCCGGCGGTGCCGTCTACTCCCCCGCGATCACGGACTTCACCTTCATGGTGAAGGAGACCTCGCACATGTTCATCACCGGTCCCGACGTGATCAAGACCGTCACCGGCGAGGAGGTCACGTTCGAGGAGCTGGGCGGCGCGATGACGCACGCCGCCGAGTCCGGCGTCGCGGCGTTCATCGGCGAGGACGACGAGGACGTGCTGCAGCGCGTGCGCTACCTGCTGTCGTTCCTGCCGTCGAACAACCTCGAGGACCCGCCCGCGTACGCGTCGACCGACGATCCACAGCGCCACGACGACGGGCTGACGCACCTGGTCCCCGACACGGCGCGCGAGCCGTACGACATGCACGAGGTGATCCGGCGCGTCGTGGACGACGGGGAGTTCCTGGAGGTCTTCCCGCTCTGGGCGATGAACGTCGTCGTCGGCTTCGCGCGCCTGGACGGGCGCTCGATCGGCGTCGTGGCGAACCAGCCGAAGGTGCTGGCCGGCACGCTCGACATCGACGCCAGCGAGAAGGCGTCGCGGTTCGTGCGCTTCTGCGACGCGTTCAACGTCCCGCTCGTGACGTTCGTCGACGTGCCCGGCTTCCTGCCCGGCAAGGAGCAGGAGTACGGCGGGATCATCCGTCACGGCGCCAAGCTGCTTTACGCGTTCGCCGAGGCGACCGTGCCGCGCCTGACCGTGATCACGCGCAAGGCGTACGGCGGCGCCTACGTGGTCATGAACTCGAAGCACCTGCGCGCCGACGTCTCGTTCGCATGGCCGACCGCCGAGATCGCGGTGATGGGCGCCGAGGGCGCGGTGAACGTGGTCTTCCGCAGGGAGATCGAGAAGGCCGCCGACCCGGCCGCGAAACGCGCGGAGCTGATCGAGGATTACCGCCGGAGGTTCTCCACGCCGTACGCCGCCGCCGAGCGCGGGTTCATCGACGACGTGATCGAGCCGGCCCAGACGAGACCGCGCCTGATCCAGGCGATGCGCGTGCTCTCGACGAAGCGCGAGCAGATCCCGGCCCGCAAGCACGGGAACATCCCGCTGTGATCGGCGACGGCGCCAGGTGGCGGTTCGACCTGCCCGAGGGACTCACCCCCGAGGAGGAGCGCGCGATCCTGATGGGACTCGAGCGCTACCTCTCGCAGGAGAGCCCGAAGCCCCGTCCCTGGGTGCTGCAGGGCAGGATCGAGGCGATGGGGGTCGGCCAGCTCCAGGCGCGCAAGTGGGCGAGACAGCCGTGGCTCGTGCGGGCCCAGTTCGCACGACGCGGCAGCGCCTCGCTGAACGGCCGCGGCGACGTCCGCTAGTCTGGATCAGACTAGCGATGGGCGCGACGAGGACCCCGGGAGACGCGGACCGGGCCGCCGCGCTCGACGCGTTCGAGACGGACGCGTGCTCGCCGCCCCGCTTCTGGGCGAACGGGCCGGGCGATCGGTACGGCCGGCACGAGCACGGGTACCACAAGATCCTGTTCGGCCTGAAGGGCTCGATCGTCTTCCCCACCGACGACGAGGACATCGAGCTCGTGGCCGGCGATCGGCTAGACCTCGAGCCCGGCACGGCCCACGGCGCCACGGTCGGCCCGGACGGCTGCAGC
>JAXLTF010000056.1:0-2580 GCA_046330185.1 Actinomycetota bacterium | reverse complement strand
CATGATCGCGATGTCGCCCGTGTGCAGCCAGCCGTTGCGGATCATCTCCGCCGTCGCCTCGGGCCGGCGCCAGTAACCGAGCATGATCTGAGGACCCTGGACGCAGAGCTCGCCGCGCTCCCCCGGCTCGACGATCCGGTCGGGGTCCGCCAGGTCCACGATCTTGCAGTCGGTGTCCAGCACCGGGATCCCGATCGTGCCGGGGTGCGGCGCGTCGAACGGGTTCACATGCGTGACCGGCGAGCATTCGGTCAGGCCATAGCCCTCCACCAGCTTCGCGCCGCCGGTGATCTCGCGGAACCGGTCGGCCACGGCCTTCGGCAGGGGGGCCGCGCCCGAGATGCACGCCTTGACCGACTTCAGGTCGTACTTCTGCGTCTCCGGCGCCTCGTTCAGCGCGACGAACAGGCGCGGCACCCCCGGGAAGAACGACGGTCGCTCCTTCGCGAGCTGCTTCAGGACCATCGGCAGATCGAACCGCGGGAGCAGCACGAGCGTGCCGCCCTGCGAGATCCCGAAGTCCATCGCCACCGTCCCGAACGAGTGGAAGAACGGCAGCACGCACATCACGCCGTCCCTGCCGCGTTCGAACTCCGTGATGCACGGCGCGGTCTGCAGGACGTTCGCGACCAGGTTCCGGTGCGAGAGCATCGCGCCCTTGCCGAGCCCGGTGGTCCCGCCCGTGTAGATGAACGCGGCGGCGTCGTTCGCCGCGTCGACCTGAGCGACCGGCGGGACGGCGCCGACCTTCGCCATCGCGTCCTTCCACCACCGGACCGGGGCGCCCGGCGGCACCGGCGGCCACGGCTTGCCCTCGTGCTTCGCTTCGCGCTTGAACCTGAGCGGGGCCAGGACGTTCAGCGGGAACCTCATGTGGTCCGTGATCTTCGTGACGATCACGTGCTCGACGCCCACGTCGGGCGCGATCGCCGCCCAGCTCGGGTACAGCTGATCCAGCACGACCATCACGGCCGGCTCGAAGTCCTTGACCTGGTGCGACAGCTCCCGCTGCGTGTAGAGCGGGTTGTTGCCCACCGCGATGGCGCCGAGCCGGACCGCCGCGTACCAGGCGATCACGTACTGGGGCGAGTTCGGCAGCAGCAAGCCGACGCGGTCGCCCTTGCGCACGCCCAGCCCGGCCAGGACCCCCGAGAACCGCTCGACCTGCTCGAGCAGCGCGCGGTAGCTGATGTGCTTGCCCAGGAACGCGATCGCCGGCCGATCGGGGAACTCCGCCGCCGCGTCGGCCAGGAGCGAGAAGACCGAGACGTCCGGGTACGGCTCCGCGGTCTTCGGGACGCCGGTGCGCCAGGTGCCGAACCAGGGGCGATGCTCGGTCATCCCCGGCATCATTCCAGCCGCCGTCCGGGCGCTCAACCTCGCGTGGCGACACCGTGTGGGGTAGCATCGCCGGGCGATGAGGTGACTCGATCCTGGCTCGTGTCACGCCGCCGTCCACGACGGCCGTTACGCGCGTCGCCCCCCGACGTCAGGAGCCCAGATCGTGCGCCTCACCGGCCGTCGCCGTTCGACCACGTTCCGCCTTCGACCGAGCCCGATCCGGCTCGCCCGTCGGGCTCGTCCCGGGCCTCGCGTCCCGAACCGGAGCCTGCCATGACCGCTACGCCCGAGACGCTCCAGGCCGCCCGCCAGCGCGGGATGTTCCTGCGCGGGATGCGGCTGGTCGCGTCCTACGTGCGCACGCATCCGGGCCCGTTCCTGATCTCGTTGTTCGGCGCGCTGCTCTACGCGATCGGGGGGCTCGCCTCGACGGCGGTCCTGGGCCGCGTGACGAACCAGGTCCTGGTTCCCGCGTTCGAGGGCGGCGTCGCGTCGCGATCGATCTGGCTGGGAGCGGCGGCCATCCTCGGGGTCGCCGCCGTCCGCGCGTTCGGGATCGGCCTGCGCCGCTACTACAGCGGCATGACCGGGGAACGGATGATGCGGACGCTCCGCCTCCGGGTGGCCGAGCGCTACTCGGCGTTGTCCGTCGCGTACCACAAGGCCACGCCGACCGGCGAACTGCTGGCGCACATGGAGGCCGACGTGAACGCGGCGGTCGAGGTCATCTACCCCGTCCCCTTCGCGACCGGCGTGATCTTCCTGGTGCTGTTCGCGATGGTCTCGCTGAGCCTGACGGACCCGTACCTGGCCGCGATCGGCCTCCTGGTGATCCCGACGCTCGCCCTCATGAACCGCTCCTTCGCCCGCCGGGTGCAGGCGCCGGTCGAGCGGGCCCAGGAACGGATCGGGGATGTGTCATCGGTCGTGCACGAATCCATCGACGGCGCGCTGATCGTGAAGACGCTGGGGCGCGAGGACGCGGAGACGGAGCGGCTGGCGGGAAGGGCCGAGGATCTGAGGAAGGAGCGCGTCGCGGCCGGCAACATCCGGGCGGGGTTCGAGCCCGCGCTGGAGGCGCTGCCGTCGGTAGGCATCATCCTGCTGCTGGGGGTCGGATCCTGGCGGGTCTCCCGCGGCGACGTGACCCTTGGAACGCTCGTGCAGTTCGTCGCGCTGTTCAACCTGCTGGCGTGGCCGATGCGGTTCATCGGGTGGATCCTGGCCGAGCTGCCGCGT
>JAXLTF010000055.1:0-2680 GCA_046330185.1 Actinomycetota bacterium | reverse complement strand
GTGGACGGACCCGACCACGCCCCCGAGGCGGTGTCGGGCGCGACCGGTGCCGCGCCGCCACCACCGTCCCACGGTGCGACCGGTGCCGGCGGCGGGTCGCCGAGGTGGCCGTTCGGGGAGGCGTCCGGAGCGACCGCGGAAGGCGCCCACCCCGCTCCGGCGGGTGGTGTGGCAGGGAACTGCTGCTGTGTCATCGCCGCCCCCTCAGACCTTCTCCACCGCGATACGACCGTAGAGCCCGCTCGGCTTGACGCCGAGGACGACCAGCAGCCCGACGAATACGACGAGGTCGCCGGCACGTCCCGCGTCGTCGGCGCTCATGCCGACCAGGGGTGGCAGCAGCGTGGCGCAGAACGTCTGCACGAAGACCACCACGAACGACCCGACGATCGCTCCCCGTGTCGAGCCGAGCCCTCCGAGGACGGCGCCGATGAGTGCCGAGAACGACAGCAGGATGCTGTTCTCCTCCTTGATGAACTGCGTCGGCGCGATCAGCACCGCGGTCACGGCCGCCAGCAACCCGGCGATCGCAAAGCTGATGAGCACGATGCGGCCGGTGTTGATGCCCATCAGCGACGCCGTCGTGCGGTCCTGGCTGACGGCGTGGAACGAGCGTCCCAGCATCGTCCTGGCGAGGAGCAGCTCGATGCCGAGCATGAGCCCGACGGCGACGACGACGAGCAGGAGGTCGCCGTAGGTGATCGGGACCCCCGCGATCGTCGCCAGCGTCCCCGGGATCAGGTCGGGAATCCGTTGGGGGCCTGTCGCGATCGCGGCCGAGATGATCGCCGGCATGAACGTGACACCGAGGGCGAAGGTCGAGATGATCCAGCCCAGGTTCTTGTTCGGGTCGAACTTCGCCGCCGCCGGGGTTCGCACGACCTCGAGGCCGAGCCCGACCGCGAAGGCGAGGGCGCACAGGATCTGCAAGGCGGTGACCGGTACGACGAACCAGAACACGATCAGCAGCACGAGCGAGACCGCCATCACGAGCCAGCCGGTGTTCTCGCGTGCCTTGAAGCCCCCCAGCGGCGCGATCGCGAAGACGTCGATGAACACACCGATGCCGACGCCGACGAGCATCGTCAACACGAACGCGACCCAGACGTTCAGGCCGAGCTGATCGGGGGCTGCGAAGAGGAACGCGATGTAGCCCGCCGCGACGATCGTGCCGCCCTGGGCGAAGTTCACGATGCGCGTCGTCGCGAAGATGATGTTGATCCCGAGCGCGACGAGCGCGACCGAAGCCCCCTTGGTGGCGGTGACGACGAGGATCTGCATGATCTCGTTCACCGGGTCCCCCCCTGGCAGCCGCTGTCCCCTGTTTCCCTCACGTTCCTCTGTCCCTGCTGTCTGCGCTCTGCTCTGCCGGCCGGCCCTGCCGGTGCCGAACCGGTCCTGGTCCCCGGGCCCTAGTGGGTGGGCCCGGGCTTGTTGTCCTGTTGGATCGCCCCCCACGGCCCCGCGAGCACCTCGGCCATCACGTCGGGATGGCGGCGCTGGTTCGCCTCGAGGGTGGGGTAGACGAGGTGGGTCGGCCCGACGTAGCCCGGCGGGAAGATCTCGGTCCACTCCCGGCCGAGGGTGTAGGTCGGGTCGGCGGGGACGCCGCCGCGCTCGAGGGTGACGATGATCACGTCGTCCTTGTCGCGTGCCAGGTGGTTGTCGGCGGTGAACTCGAAGTCGATCGACGCGAACCGCTGCCGGCCGGCGTTCTCGATCGCCTCGATCATCGCCTTGCCGTCGGTGGAGCCAGCGCGCTGCACGGCGTTGGCGAGGATGTACATGGCGTCCGCCGGGGTCTCCTCGCCGCCGCTGGGCCGGTTCTGGCCCGGCTCGTTGTACTCGGCCATCCACTTCGCGATCTCGAAGCTGGGCAGGTAGACGAGCCCGCCCACGTGCCACGCAGTGAGCGTGCCGGGCCGTGCCGCCTCGCCCGCGAGCTCGGCCCACTTCTTCTCGCCGAGGGCCGCGGGCGAGCCCATCAGGTGCGGTCGCTGACCCGAGCGGGCGCCGTCCCAGTCGACGTAGTCGCGGCCGCTGTCGGCGAAGGACTTCACCGCGTTCGCGGTGTCGGTGGCGAGACCCCACATCCACACGGTCTGGGCGTCGCCCATCTCGGCGATGCGCGGCCCGAAGTTCGTCTCGCCGAGCTGGTAGCCGGCGGTGCCCTTCACCTGGATCCCGTAACGGTCCATCGTGTCCTTGAACAGGCGCACGGTCGGGTTGTCGTCGCCGGAGCCGCCCAAGGTGCTGTTGTAGAGGAGCCCCGCGCGCGTGTAGCCGCGGATCTCCTTGCAGTACTTGGCGAGGGTGTCCATCGCCCACGAGTCCGGCAGGAGGAACTGGAACACCGGCCGGAACGCCTGCTCCGCGGGGTAGAGCAGGTTCTCGTCGTGCATGTTAGCGAACGCTGCCGCGATCGGGACCTGGTCGACGGCGATGCGGTCCTTGAGCTGCAGCAGCGGCGCCGCCGGGATCGCCCAGATGATCCCGGCGATGTTGCGGCCGCCGACGATCTGGTTGTAGGAGTTGATCGGCTGCTGGGGGTCGGCGGCGTTGATGTCGTACACCACGACCTCGACCTTGCGCCCCCCGATCCCGCCGGTGTTGTTCACCTGCTGCACGGCCGCGTTCAACGATCGGGTCGCGATCGCGCCGATGAAGCTCCCGATACCCG
>JAXLTF010000054.1:0-2731 GCA_046330185.1 Actinomycetota bacterium | reverse complement strand
CAGCGCCTCGAGGACGTGTGGTGGTGGGCATGGGCGTTCATCCTCACCACGGCCGGCGTCGCCACCGTCAACGGCCTGCACGCGGCGTTCGGGGATCGCAACGGCCGCGCGGAGCTGATGTTCTGGCTGATCGCCGCCGCGAACGCCGTCCTGTGCGCTGGCCTGCTGATCGGGATGGGCAAGACGGCCCAGGAGAAGCCGTTCGCCTGACCCAGGCTCAGGCTGAGACGCGAGCCGCCTGCACGCGCTCGCGCGCGATCAGCATCGCCGCGGCCTGCGGCGTGATGCCGTCCGACGCGGACAGGTCCAGCACCCGATCGAGGGTGCCTCCGATCCCCGCCAGACGTGCGGTCATCTCCACCGGCGACCACCCGAGCCGCTCGTACCCCACCAGGTGGAGCACTCCGCCGGCGTTCACGACGAAGTCCGGCGCGTACAGGATCCCCCGCTCGGCGAGCCGGTCGGCATCCTCCGGATCGGAGAGCTGGTTGTTTGCCGCACCCGCGACGACCGCGCAACGAAGGGTGGGGATCGTGTCCGCGCTGAGCACCCCGCCGGTCGCGCACGGCGCGAACACGTCGCACGCGAAGGCGAGGATCCCGTCGGGACCGACCACCGTCGCGCCCACCTGGGATGCCAGGGCCACCGCGCGCTCACGGTCGACGTCGGCGATCGCGATCGACGCCCCGGCCTCGGCCAGGAGCCCCGCGAGCGGCGCGCCGACGGCCCCCGCGCCCTGGATCGCGACCGTGCGCCCGGTGAGGTCGGGGGCGCCGAAGGCGTGCGCCACCGCCGCCCGGATCCCGTGGAACACGCCCAGCGCCGTATCGGGCGCCGAGGTCCCCGAGCCGCCGGCTTCGACGCTGCGGCCCATCACGTGCGGACAGCGTTCCCCCACGATGTCCATGTCCCGTTCGGTCGTGTTCATGTCGCACGCCGTCACGTAGCTCCCCCCGAGCGATGCCACGAGGTCCGCGTAGCGCTCCAGCAGTGCGCGCCGGTCCTCGTCGGACGGGATGCCGGGCACCGCCAGCACCGACTTCCCGCCGCCGAAGTCGATCCCGGCCAGGGCGTTCTTCCACGTCATCGCCGACGACAGACGGAGCACGTCGCCGAGCGCGTCCTCGGGTGCGCCGTAGACCTTCATCCGCGTCCCGCCGAACCCCGGTCCGAGGACCGTGGAGTGCACGCCGACGAAGAGCCAGGCCCCGGTCTCGGCATCGAACCGGGTCGCGACGAACTCGCCGTCCCAGTCGCGCAGCAGCGCTTCGAACATCGGCTGCTCCTATGTCAAGCCGACGCTTCCAGCGCCGGACCCATCGTGGTCAGGGTCATCTGTGCGTCCTTCCGAAGCTCGATCGCGAGCAGGGTCTTGTAGACGGATCGAGCGAGGTAGCGCTTCAGGCACCGGAGCGCCTCCCGGTTCCCGAGGCCCTCCGAGCGTTTGCGCTCCAGGAACGCCTGGGCGTCGGGATGGATCCGCTTCTGCGTCACGGCGATCCGGTGAAGCGCCGCGTTCAGCTGCCGGTTCCCCGAGCGGTTCAGGCGGTGGCGTTGGCGATCGCCCGAGGCGACCTCGAGCGGGCTCGCTCCCGCATGCATCGCGAACGCCGCTTCGGAGCGGAACCGTCTGGCACCGCCGGCCTCCCCGAACAGCTTCGCCGCCGTCAGCGGTCCGCACCCGACGATCTCGAGCAGCTCGGGAGCGAGCAGCCGAACGAGGGTCGTGATCTCGCCTTCCATGGCGTTGATCGAGCGAGTGAGCATCTCGATCGCGTCGACCTGCTCGGATGCGATCCTCACCTGGGGGCACGGCTCGAGCCCGCGCAGGTGAGCCCGTGTGCGCTCGAGCCACACGAACCGATCCAGGCCCCGCGGCGGCACCGTGAAGTCGGGGTCGAGATCATGCAGGTTCCAGCGCAGGCGGTTCTGGATCCTCGTGCGCTCCGCGACGAGGTCCTCGCGGTGGTCGACGAGCAGGCGCACGTCGCGCTCGGCGCCGGATAGGTGCGCGGCGGGGAGCTCGGGATGGCGGAGCGCAGCCTGGGCGACGGCTAGCGCGTCGATCGGGTCGGACTTGCCGCGCGTGCGGGCGCCGCGTCGGGCGCCGGCCATCAGCTTCGGCGGGACCTGCACCATGGGCTCGCCACGGGCGAGCAGGAACCGCTGCAGGCCGCCCGAGACGTGACGGCAGTCCTCGACGGCGAACACGAGCTCCTCACCGAGCCCGCGGGCCCAGCCGAGCAGCCGCTCGTGGCCACGCTGCCTAGCCCTCACGGTGATCTCGGCGACCTTGGCCCCGGTCACCCCCGAGACCGCGACCGCCGTGTGGGTGTTCTTGTGCGGGTCGATCCCCACTACCATCACCTCTGGTCCCCCTTTCGGCCTGAACCCCGACGGTGGGACCCGCCGGCGGACACGCCTCAGTGGGGGCACGTACCCCGCCAGGCTCCTATCAGGTCACGCCGGGAGTCCTCGGCCTGGCGGTGGGGACACAACCGATGGAGGTCATCCCCTTCGGGGAGACACCCAGTCTAGGAGTCACCCACCGCCGGCCGGAGGCTACTCGGGTCACCTGAGACCCTGACACTGAGCTCCCAGCCTACCGGGGGGCCCGCTCGGTCCGGCAGGCGAACACCATGACGTTCCTGTGTCGCGGCGGGAGGCCGCTTAGGATGGACGGTGTCTGCGCACGGCGTCCGGTCGGGAGGTCCGTGGTGCGTGATCCCGT
>JAXLTF010000053.1:0-3055 GCA_046330185.1 Actinomycetota bacterium | reverse complement strand
AACGGTTCGATCGAGCTCGAAGGTCGGGAGCTCCGCTGCCGATGGAAGGAGGTAGCTCAGGAACGATCCCGTGTCGAGCTGTCCCTCCAACGAGTACCGGATCTCCTCGAACAGCGCCTGACCGATCCCCTGCGCGACTCCGCCGTGGATCTGACCCTCCACGATCGTCGGGTTGACGACGTTCCCGCAATCGTCCACCGCGACGTAACGGATGACCCGCGCCTCACCCGTGTCCATGTCCACCTCGACGACCGCGACGTGGGTGCCGAACGGATAGGTCCAGTCCGTCGGATGGAACACGGCCGACGCTTCGAGCCCCGGTTCGATCCCGTCCGGCAGATCCCACGCCAGGTGTGCCGCCCTGGCGACATCGCGGAGCATGAGAGCCTGCTCGGACTCCGGCGCGCCGGCGACGGAGAAGCGTCCATGGGAGAAGTCGACGTCGACGGCATCGACCTCGAGCAGGTGTGCGGCGATCCCCCTCGCCTTGTCGATCACTCGCTCAGCGGCCTGAACGATGGCGGTGCCGCCGACGATGAGGCTCCGCGAGCTGAAGGTCCCCGTACCGAGCGGTACGAGGGCGGTGTCGCCGTGCAGGACCCTCACGTCGGTCAGGTCCACCCCGAGCGCATCCGCCGCGAGCTGCGCGAATGCCGTTCCATGCCACTGCCCCTGCGCGCTGGTGCCGGTCAGGACCTCCACCGTGCCGCTCGCGAGGACGCGCACCGATCCGTACTCCCAGCCGCCCTGTTCGTACAGGGTTCGCGCAAGGACGGACGAGGGACCCAGTCCCGCTGAGTCGACGTAACAGCAGACCCCCACTCCGATCTGCTTCCTCGTCCCCGCGATCCTGCGCCGTTCCTGTTCGGTACGGAGGCCCTCGTAGTCGAGCATCTCCATCGCTCGCGAGAGCGGAACGTCGAACGCGGTCGAGTCGTATGGGATGCCCATCGCGTTCTCGACCGCCTCCCCTTCCGGGAGGAAGTTCATCCGGCGGATCTCCACCGGATCCCGCCCGACGGCTCGAGCCAGGACATCCATCATCCGCTCGATGGCGTAGATAGCCTCCGGTCGCCCCGCGCCCCGATATGCACCGGTAGGCGTCTGGTTCGTGAACACGCCGGTGCACTCGTAGGAGTAGCCCTCGAACGCATACGCGCCTCCGAACAGCAGCCGGCCGATGATCGGGATCCCCGGGGTCTCTAGCTGCAGGTAAGCACCTAAGGACGCGAGCACCGATACACGGATCCCCAGGACCTTGCCATCCGATGTGGCAGCGAGGTCCACTCGCTGGCGCTGGGCGCGTGCATGCGCGGTGGCCTGCGCGGCTTCGGATCGTTGCTCGATCCACTTCACCGGCCTACCCAACCGCCGTGCGAGCGCCAGGACCAGCGCCTCTTCCGCATAGACGTTCAGCTTCACGCCGAACCCTCCGCCGACGACGGGCGCCACGACCCGGAGACGATGTTCCGGGATGCCGACGCACGGCGCGAGGGTCCGCTTCACGATGTGGGGGATCTGCGTCGAGGTCCAGAGCACGAACCCATCGCCGGGAAGGGGCTCGGCGATGGCTCCTCTGGGCTCCATCGGACTGCCGAGATGAGCCGCTGCTGCTCGAAGGTTCTAGAGACGACCACGTCCGCCCGCTCGAAGAGCCTCCTCGATGTCCCGGCCCATGGGTCACGGCGAGGCTGAAGCACCGGTTCGACCCGGCTCCTCATGCACCAGCGGTGCCCCCGGCTCCATCGCCGATCCCACGTCCGTGACGCTCGGACGCATCTCGAGATCCAGGACGACGGCCTCGGCTCCATCCTGAGCTGCGGCCAGGGTCTCGCCGACGACGACCGCGAGGCCGTCCCCGATGAAGCGAGCCGAATCGAAGGCCAGGGGCCAGTGATCGGGGACCTTGGCGTCCTCCGTCACCCGCCAGATCACGGGTAGCGGGGCAGCCCAGTCGCTGCGAAGGTCCTCACCCGAGAACGCCGCAACGACGCCTGGGACGCTGAGCGCCGGAGCGACGTCGACGGATCTGATCGCCGCGTGGGGGAACGGGCTCCTGACTACGACCGCGTGGACGACTCCATCCACGTGGAGGTCGTCGATGTATCGACCGCGGCCTGCGACCAGGTCGAAACCCTCGACCGGTGAGATCGGACGACCCGTCCAGCGCTCGCTCATGTCATGGATAGGGCGGGATGGTAACCGGACGAAGAATCGTCTGCACACGCCTGCGTCCTGACGAGCGGTAGCCCGGCGGTGTCGGGAGGCCGAGCGATATCATTCCCTCGCCCTCGTTCGGGAGGTCTCATGATGGCTTTCGGTGGGATCGCGACGGGTCGGAACAGATACGTCTTAGCCGAGAAGCATCACTTCCGATTCGACAACAGCCTCGAGCCCGCCCTCGTCGTCCGGTCCGGCGACGAGGTCGTGGTGAGCACCCTCGAAGGCTATGGAGGCAAGATCACGCCGACATCAACCGTCGAGGATCTGGCCGCGCTTCCCTGGGATGCAGTTCACTGCCTGACCGGCCCCATCTTCGTGGAGGAGGCACAGCCGGGAGACGCGCTGGAGATACAGATCCTCGACATCGAGCACGATGACTGGGCTTGGACCGGCATCTTCCCTGGGATCGGCGTCCTGGCCGACGAGTTCGGGGACTTCCATCTCCAGCAATGGCGCGTCGGAGGTGATCAACGGGTCGAGCTGGTCCCCGGCGTCCGTATCCCGATCGAACCGTTCTGCGGCGTCATGGGAGTCGCGTTCGCCGAGCCCGGCGCCCACCTGACCATGCCTCCTCGTCGAACCGGGGGGAACATCGACACCCGGCATCTGATCGAGGGCTCGGCCCTCTATCTCCCCGTCGACGTGCCCGGCGCGCTCTTCTCGATCGGCGACGGCCACCTGGGACAGGGTGACGGGGAGGTCTGTGGAACGGCGCTGGAAACGAATCTCGTGGTCACGATCCGTCTGGTACTGCACAAGGGCAAGAGCTTGCGCGCGCCCCGGTTCGAAACGTTCGGACCCACGACGAGCAAGACCCAGGGGATGGGCTACC
>JAXLTF010000052.1:0-4468 GCA_046330185.1 Actinomycetota bacterium | reverse complement strand
GCGGATGCGTGCCCGGTCCGACGCGCTGGTCCGGATGACGACCGCGCCGCTCCTGTTCGGCTTCCCCGATCCCTTCCGCGCGGAAGGGCGACGGGCGATCGCCGATCTGCTGGCCGGACGCGTCCGCGTGGTCGGTCTCCTGCGCCACCCGGTCCGCACGGCCCGCCTCTCCGCGTTGCTGTCGGTGGCCGACGGATGAGCGGAACACCCGCGCTCGCGCCCGACCGCCCGAGCCCTGCCCCGGAGGCGCGCCCGGCTCCCCGTCCGCGGTTCCTGCCGACCGTCGTCGTCTCCCTCGCGATCCTGGTCGTCGTGCTCGGAGGGTTCGTGGTGGCCTGGGCGCTGGGAGGTCGGGCCGCATCGCGGGTCGACGTCGCCGGCCTGGTCCGTGTGCGCCCGGCGGACGGGTGGGCGCTCGCGTCGCGGGGGACCCTGCACGGACCGTGGGAGACGGGGGGCGGGACCGTCGGCGAGGTGCGGTTCGCGCGGCTGACCCGCGGCAGCGCCAGCCTGGACGTCTCCGTCGTCGCCGGGTTCGAGGGCACGCCGCAGGACCTCGCGCGCTGGTACGCGTCCGAGGTCCTGAGCCGCCAGCTGACCCAGCTGGTGGTCTCGGACGTTCGTGCGGCCGACGCCATCGCGACGGACGGGCTCGCGATACGGTTCGCCTACCTCGGGATCGACGACGGCGCGATCGAGGGATACGTGAGCGTGGTCGTGTCCTTGCGGGGGACCGGCGTCGTGTTCGATGCCTGGGCCGAGCAGGGATCCCTGGCTCCGTCCCTGGACGCCGTGGTCGAGATGATGGCCCGAGCGGAGGTCGCTTGAGCGCGGACCCGGGCCCCCCGCTCGGTCGAACGCGCGCCGGGATCCACGGACGGTTCTTCCGTCCGCAGGAGCCGGCCTTCTGGCTCTACGTCGCCGTCGTCGGGCTCACGGCGATCTTCGCGATCGCCGAACAGGGCGTCTACCGTCGGATCTCACCGGCCGGGTGGCTGCTCTCGTGGGCGCTGCTCCTGGTATACGCGCTGCCGGTCCTCGCGCTGCTCTACGTCTTGGACCTGCACGAGCGTGAGCCGGTCCCGCTGATCCTGGCTTCGCTCGTGTGGGGCGCGGTCGCGGCGACGACCCTGGCCGGCCTGGCGAACGCCGGCTGGGGCCTGGTCGTGAGCGAGCTCGGCGGACCCGCGTTCGCTTCGCGATGGACGCCGGCGCTCACGGCCCCCTTCGTCGAAGAGGCGCTCAAGGGGCTGGGCGTCGTGCTCATCTACCTGATCGCCCGCGACGAGTTCGACGACATGCTGGACGGCTTCGTCTACGGAGCCGCCTGTGGGCTGGGGTTCGCCGTGGTCGAGGACGTGATCTACTTCATGGGCGTCTTCGGCGGCTCCACGGCCGACGTCCTGCGGGGGTTCCTGGTCCGCGTCGTCGCCAGCGGCATCTATGCCCACGTCCTGTACACCGGGCTCGTCGGGATGGGGATCGGCTACTTCGTCTCGCAGGTGGGGGTGCGGACGCCGGGGCGGCGGCTCGCCGTCCTGGTCGGCCTCTGCGGGCTCGCGGTGCTCGGCCACGTGGCGTGGAACGCACAGTGGCTCCACCTCTTCCCGCGG
The DNA here is from genome assembly GCA_046330185.1 of Actinomycetota bacterium. Classification (GTDB taxonomy): domain Bacteria; phylum Actinomycetota; class UBA4738; order UBA4738; family HRBIN12; genus DATBLY01. The sequence continues at coordinate 2,855 of JAXLTF010000052.1, read as the reverse complement.
CAGCCCTGGACCGGGGCCGAGTGGCTGATGATCCCGGTGGCCACCGCCGTCAAGGGCGTGCCCCTGCTGGCGTTCGTCCTGATCGCCGTGTGGCTCGCTCGGCGGAGGGAGCGACGCTGGCTGGCCGCCGCGGTGCGGCTGGAGGTGGGGCGCGGAGCGATCACGCCCGAGGACATGGAGGTCCTGGCGGACCCTTCGCGCCTGCTCGAGGAGCGACGAGGGATGCGGCGCCGGGCGGGACCACGTGCCTCGGCCCTGCTCCGCCGCCTGCGGCGCGAGCAGGTCAACCTCGCGATGATCCGCGAGCGCACCGACGAGGGGGATCCGAACCTCCTGCGGCAACGCGCGTACTGCCGGTCGCTCCGAGACGCGCTCGATGCGATCCCGGGTGCGGCGCCCGCCGAGGTGAGGCGGCCGATGAGGGCGCCGGAGGCGGACGGGTAGGCTTCGCTCGTGGCGGCGGGCATGGACGTCGAGGAGCTGATCGCGGGCATCGCCGCCGGGGACCGCCGGGCCGTCGCCCGCGCGATCTCGCTGGTGGAGGACGGGCGACCCGAGCTGGAGACCATCGCCGCGGGTATCGCCGGGCTGACCGGTCGGGCGGAGACGATCGGGATCACGGGCGCCCCCGGGGTCGGGAAGTCGACGCTCGCAGCCGAGCTCGTGCGGTCGATGCGGTCGGACGGCTCCGCGGCCGTCCTCGCCGTGGACCCCACATCCCCGTACACGGGCGGCGCGCTGCTCGGGGATCGCGTGCGCATGCAGGAGCACGCGACCGACGAAGGCGTGTTCATCCGTTCGATGGCCACGCGGGGCCACCTGGGCGGCATGGCGCTGGCCGCGCCCGAGGCCATCCGGATCCTGGACGCGGCCGGGTACATGAGGATCCTCGTCGAGACCGTGGGTGTCGGGCAGGCCGAGGTGGACGTGGCCGCGGCGACCGACACCGCCCTCGTCGTGTTGGCGCCGGGGCTGGGCGACGCCGTCCAGATGGCCAAGGCCGGGATCCTCGAGGTCGCCGACGTCTTCGTCGTCAACAAGGCCGACCGCGAGGGAGCCCACCAGGTCGTCCGCGAGCTACGGCAGATGCTCCACCTGGGCGCCGAGCGTCCGTGGGACCCGCCGGTCCTCGAGACCGTCGCCACCGAGGGGCGGGGGGTCGAAGAGGTTCGCACGGCGGTCGCCGGACACGCGCGCTGGCTCACGGGCTCCGGTGAGCGCGAGCGCAAGCGCCGGGCCCGCCTGCGCCGCGAGGTCGAGGTCCTCGCGGCGGAGCGGTTCCGGCGCCGGGCCGCCGCCGTCTTCGATCGCGACGGCCGGCTGCTGGACGATCTGCTGGCCGGGACGATCGATCCCTATCGCGCGGCTGAGCGCCTGGTCGCCCTGGCCGAGGCGGGCCAGTGACGTCGGGGGCCGACGGGCGGGAACGGCGCACGCTCTCGGGCGTGCCGCTCCCCGCGGTCGCGACGCCCGGCGACCTGGCCGGCTTCGACCCGGAGAGCGCGCTGGGCGACCCCGGCGGCTACCCGTTCACCAGGGGGATCTACCCGACGATGTACCGGGGTCGGCCGTGGACGATGCGCCAGTTCGCCGGGTTCGGGACGCCGAAGGAGACGAACGCGCGCTACCGGTTCCTGCTGGAGCGGGGCCAGGGCGGGCTCTCGGTGGCGTTCGACCTCCCCACCCTGATGGGGCTGGACTCCGACGACCCGCGGAGCCTGGGCGAGGTGGGTCGCTGCGGCGTCGCGACGGACTCGCTGGACGACTTCGAGACGCTGTTCGACGAGATCCCGCTCGGCGACATCTCGACCTCGATGACGATCAGCGGGCCGGCGGTGGTGGTGTTCGCGTTCTTCCTGGCCGCCGCCGAGCGGCAGGGCGTCGCGTGGAACCGGCTCGACGGCACGCTCCAGACCGACATCTTCAAGGAGTACATCGCGCAGAAGGAGTGGATCTTCCCGCCGCGACCGCACCTCCGGCTGATCGGCGACCTGATGGTGTTCTGCGCCGAGCGGGTGCCGAGGTTCCACCCGATCAGCGTCAGCGGCTATCACATCCGTGAGGCGGGAGCGACCGCGGTGCAGGAGCTGGCGTTCACGCTGGCCGACGGCTTCGCGTACGTCGAGCTCGGGCTCGCGCGAGGGCTGGACGTCGACCGGTTCGCACCGAGGCTCTCGTTCTTCTTCAACGCGCACATCGACGTCTTCGAGGAGGTCGCGAAGTATCGGGCGGCCCGCAGGATCTGGGCGCGGTGGCTGCGCGATCGCTACGGGGCCGAGGATCCCGCGTCGATGAAGCTGCGGTTCCACACGCAGACCGCCGGCGTGTCGCTTACCGCTCAGCAGCCGATGAACAACGTCGTCCGCACGGCGATCGAGGCGCTGACCGCGGTGCTGGGCGGGACGCAATCGCTGCACACGAACGCCCTGGACGAGGTGCTGTCGCTGCCCACCGAGGACGCCGCGAAGCTCGCCCTGCGGACGCAGCAGGTGATCGCCGCCGAGACCGGCGTGCCCGACGTGATCGACCCGCTCGGAGGCTCGTACCTCGTCGAGTCGCTGACCGACCGGACCGAGGAGGCGGCCGAGGCGCTGTTCGCCGAGATCGAGCGGATGGGGGAGGGCTCGATGCTCGAGGGCGTCCTCGCCGGGATCGAGGGCGGCTGGTTCCAACGGGCGATAGCCGAATCGGCGTTCCGCGAGCAGGAGCGGTTCGAGTCGGGCGAGCTCACGCGCGTGGGCGTGAACGCGTTCGTCGACGACCGCGAGCCGCCGGTGGAGACGCTCGTGATCGGGACGGAGGCCGAGCGCGACCGCGTGGAGGCGCTGGCGCGTCTGCGCACGGAGCGGGACGCG
>JAXLTF010000051.1:0-4530 GCA_046330185.1 Actinomycetota bacterium | reverse complement strand
CACGCGGCTGGACCGGTGGTCGAGCTCGGCCCACGTCACCGTGCGGCCCTCGTAGACGAGGGCCGGGGCGTCGCCGCGGTCCGCCGCCCATCGACGGACGATGCCGGCGAGCGTGAACCCCGCCTCAGGCTGCCGGGGCACAGTCCATCACCTTGCTCCAGGAGGCCACCATGGGCGACGGATCGCCGGCGATGGGACCTCGCGCGTTGACGTAGACGACCTCGTCGACCAGGCCGTGGTAGCGGGCGAGCGAGCGCCGGCACTCCTCGGGCGTCCCGGCGATCGTGAGCGCATCGACGAACTCGTCGCTCATGCGCTCGATCGCTCGTTCCGGGCGCCCGGCCGGGACGTGCTCGATGGCCGCATCCGCGACGTCGCCGAAGCCCTGCTCGCGCATGAGGAACTCGTAGTACGGGTGCGGGAGGGGCGAGAACAGCCCACAGATCGCCTGCCGGGCCGCCAGCCGGGCCCGCTCGCGGTCCTCGTCGGGCGAGACGAAGGCCGCCATGAGAACGCGAACCTCCGCGCGATCGCGGCCCGCTCGCTCGGCGGCCTCCGAGACGGCGGGCCGGATGACGTCGCGCAGGTACTCGGGCGAGACCATCGTGCCGAGCGCGATCCCGTCGGCCACGCGTCCGGCCACCCTGCGCATCGCCGGGTAGATCGCGGCCAGGTGAACGGGGATCGAGGGTCGCACGGGCGCCACGGCGGGCGACCAGCCCCGGACGTGGTACATCTCGCCCGCGAACGCGATCTGGTCGCCCGGACGGGCCCGCACCATGCGCCGGACCAGCTCGGTGTACTCCGCCATCCTGCGGGCCGGCCGCTCCACCGTCACCCCCTGCTGGTCCTCGTTGAAGTGGCGGTTGCCCACCCCGAGGCACAGCACGAGGCGCCCGCCGCACATCTCGTCGAAGTCGACAGCGCTCATCGCGGTCATCAGCGGGGTGCGCCCGCACGCGTTGAGGATGTACGGACCGAGCCGCACCCGTTCGGTCGCGTTGGCGATCGCCGCCAGCGGCACCATCGCGCTGCGGTAGACCTCGACGCAGTAGACCGCCGCGAGCCCGCGGTCCTCCGCACGGCGTCCGATCTCGACGATCTCGTCGATCGTCAGCCCGCCGCCGGGCAGGACGATGGCATGTTCCATGTCGGTGGCGCGCTCGATGTCAGTGGCTTCCCGACGTTAGGCTGCGCCCGCGGCCAACCGCGAGGGCGACGGCGCCGATCAGCGTCACGCCGTGGAACAGGTCGCTCACCCAGAGCGGCACCCCGACCAGCAGCAGCCCCTTGACCCCCGTGGCCAGGAGGTACACGGCGATCAGCGTGCCCAGGACGTTCGCGCGCCCGTTGCGGATCTGCGTCGAGCCGAGGAACACGGCCGCGAACGCCGGCAGCAGGAACGGCGGACCCGCGGTCAACGACGCGGACCCGATCCTGGCACCGAACACGATGCCGGCCAGCGCCGCGATCGTGGCCGAGCAGATGAGGGAGAGGAACACCAGCCGGTCGGTGCGCACCCCGCTCAAGCGGGCCGCCACCGGATTGCCGCCGGTGGCGTACAGCTTGCGGCCGAGCGGCCGCCACTCCATCACGATCCACAGGACCAGCACGAGCACCGCCAGGTAGATCACCGGCAGGGGGATGCTCGCGACCTCGGTGCGTCCCAGGTCCTTGAACCCCTGCGGGATGTTCGTCGTGATCTGCTGGCCCCCGGAGACCCAGAAGATGAGCGCGGTCAGGATCGACGACATCCCGAGCGTCGCGATGAAGGAGTTCACGCGCAGGCCGACGACGACCAGCCCGTTGAGCACGCCGACGACGGCACCCGCCGCCAGGGTGGCGACGATCGCCACCAGCGGGCTCCAGGAGAGCACCGACTGGAAGTAGGTGACGAGCACGAGGGCCAGTCCGAGCATCGCGCCGATGGACAGGTCGTAGGCGCCGGCGGCCAGCGGGATCAGGAGGCCGAGGGCGAGCATGGCGGTGATCGCCTCCTGGGAGGCGATGTTGCGCAGCGTCTGGACGGTGAGGAACGTGTCCGGGACCCAGAGCCCGAAGATCACGATGAGCAGCGCCCAGACGTAGAGGCCGCTGAAGCGATCGAACCCCCAGTTGATCCGCCGGCGCTTTCGGCCGCTGTCGCCTCCCGGGTGCGGATCGAGGGTGGCGGGACCGCCGCCTGCGGGCCGCAGCTCCTGCGTCGATGTGCCCATCACGTCATCTCCTCGATTCACAGCGCAAGTTGGGTCAGGACGTCGGCGTCCATGGCGGAGCCCGTGAGCTCGCGGACGACCGTCCCGCGGCGCAGCACGATCGTCCGGTGACAGGAGCGGGCGAGCTCGTCGGTGTCCGACGAGCACAGCAGCACGCCGGCGCCGCCACGGGCCGCTTCGTGGATCAGCCGGTGGATCTCCGCCTTCGCGCCCACGTCGACGCCGCGCGTCGGGTCGTCGAGCAGCAGAAGGCGCGGACGTGTCCGCATCGTCTTGGCCATGAGGACCTTCTGCTGGTTGCCGCCGCTCAGGGTCATGATGTTCGACCGCGGCGTTGCGGGCCGGATGCCGAACCGGTCGATCCAGCGCGAGACCTCGGCCCGTTCGCGCTTGCGGCTCAGCAGGCCGTTGACCACGATCCCGTCCAGCTCGGAGATCGTCATGTTCTCCAGGACCGAGAACGTGGGGATCAACCCCCAGACGAGCCGATCGCCGGAGACGAATCCCACGCCGAGGCGCCCCGCGGTCTCGGGGGTCGGAACGCGGTGGCCCGCGCCGGCGAGCGAGAGCGTGCCGGCGCGCATGGGCAGAGCCCCGTACAGCAGGAGCGCCAGCTCCTCGCGCCCCGAGCCGGTGATGCCGGCGACGCCGAGGACCTCTCCCGGGAACACCGCCAGGTCGACGCCGTCGAGGACCTGCCCCTTCAGCCCGGTCACCTCGAGCACCGGCGACTCGCGGCGGACCGGATCCCCGCCGTGGTCCTCCTCGACGAGCTCGCGACCCGTCATCAACTCGACGAGGCGCTGACGATCGATGTCGGCGGCCGAGAAGGTCCCGACGCGCATCCCGTCGCGCAGCACGGTGACTCGATCGGCGATCCCCAGCACCTCGTCGAGGTGATGCGAGACCAGGATCACCCCGATCCCCTGGTCGCGGACCGCCTCGACGACCTTGAGCAGACGTGCGGCCTCCGGCCCCGACAGCGAGGCCGTCGGCTCGTCGAGCACCAGGAGCCGGATCACCCCCGCCGGCTCGTCGAGCGCCCGCGCGATCGCCACCACGGTCCGCTCGGCGATCGAGAGCTGGCTCACCGCCACCCCCACGTCGAACTCGTATCCGAGACGGCTCACCGCGGCCCGGGCGCGCGCGTGCTCGGCGCGCCAGCGAATGCGCCCGCCCCGGACGTCGAAGCCACGGCTGAGGCCCATGTTCTCGACGGCGCTCATGCTCTCCACCAGCCCGAGCTCCTGGTGGACGAAGCGGATGCCCGCCGCGTGAGCGTCGCCGGCCCCGCCCAGTCGAATGTGCTGGCCGGCGACGCACGCGCTGGAGCCCGGCTCAGGCACGTGGAAGCCGGCCAGCACCTTGACCAGCGTGGACTTCCCGGAGCCGTTCTCGCCCATCAGGGCATGGACCTCGCCCTGTCGGACATCGAGCTCCACGTCGCGCAGCGCATGTTCGCCGCCGAACGTCTTCGAGACGCCGGACAGCGCGAGCACCACGTCGCCGAGAGCTGGTGCCCGAGCGGTCATGGCTACCCGAGCGCCTCCTGGAAGTGGGTGACGGCATCGCGACGCCGCAGCACCCACCGCCCCTGGTAGCGCTCATAGGAGTCGTGGTACGTAGCGGCGGCGCGCAGCCACGCACCGCCGACCTCCCGCACGGTGGCATCGATATCGCACTGACCGGTGGCGGTGTCGCCGTCCACGTCGATGACCAGGTTGGACATCCAGTGATGCGTCTCCGAGAACGCCGGCCAGATCCCGCCGCTGACCAGCTCGCGGATCTCGGCGTGGCCTACCGGCCGCACGTCCGGCCCGAGGATCCACTCCGCCTCTGGGTGCCAGATCCGCAGGAAGCGATCCATGTCGCGGCCGTCGAGCCCGTGGCAGTACTCCGACCCGAGACGGCTGATCTCCTGCACGCTCTCCAGCCGGTCGACGCGCTGGCAGAGGGCTTCCAGGTCGTTGTCCATGCTCAGCTTCCTCGTGGGGGTGTCGTGCGCATCCGAGGGCCGGGGCGGGAGTCACTTGTTGACATGCCACAGCTCCTTGAACTGCGTCTCGTAGTCGACCACCTCGGGCTGCGCCGCCGGGTCCGGGGCGTTGTCCTGGGTGAGGATCTGCAGCGGCGTGTCGGCCGTCGTCGCGACGTCCACCGGGTCCCCCGTGACGGAGCGGGCCAGCGCATCCACGGTCTTCCAGCCGATGGTCCGCAGCGGAACGGCGACCCACATGTCCTCCTCGCCGTTGAGCAGCGCCTCGAGGTTCGGCAGCGACGGCGAGATGCCGGTGATCTTCACGTCGCCGAACCC
>JAXLTF010000050.1:0-5289 GCA_046330185.1 Actinomycetota bacterium | reverse complement strand
CCAGAGTTTCCGCAGGTAGTGGGCCTGTTTCGAGCGGCCGGCGGCCTATCCGTTCAGAGCTTGTACCGCGCCGGTATCGCGGGAGGATAAGTCCAGGCCTCTGCGAGGCGTCCAGATCGCCGTCGAACAGGTGCGCTGCGACATTGGCGGCGAAGGCGTCCTCGCTGCGGCTTGACTACCTGTTGCCCTTTGGCGCGGTTGTGGGTGACGCACAGCATCTGGCAGTTCTTGAGGTCGCTGTTCCCGCCTTTCGACCAGGCGGTCACGTGGTCAGCGTCCATCTCGTCCGGCTTGTAGATACGAGTCTTGTTGTTGTCGCTCCCCATCGCGCACAGCGGGCGCAGGCGGCGCGCCCCCAGCTGATCAGGCCGACGCGTACGCGGCGCGAGCTCACTCCCCAGGTCGAACCCACCGAAGAGCGGATGGCTCAGGATCGGGGCAGGGCCCTCGCCCCACTCGGTGTACTCGATGGCTCCGAGCCGAGGGTCCTCGACGGAGCGTCGTTCCCGAGCCGCCGATCGTCAGCGAGCGGCCTCGATCTCCCGCCTGTAGCCATTCATCCGTGTTGCCCTCCCCACTCGGAGGCTGGCTTCCCAGGCTGCTGACGCGCCTGCAGCCTAACTCCGGGAGTAGGGTCCGGTTCGTCCAGAGGGCCACGGCTCACCGCCGCGTCGATCTCGTGGAGATCGGCGGGAAGCTGATCGAGTGCAAGCCAGCACATGTCTCGCTCTCCGTCTTCGTTGGGACTGGCCGAACGCTGCTCCGCCCCGGGCCTGCGACGGTCCTAGTCTAACTTGCGACGATTCACCTTGTCCGTGAATAGACGCTATGTTACCTAAGTTTGCGCACGTTCATCTATAGCATGAAGTTGTGCTATCGTACCTTCCGAGAGGAGACCGACATGATCCGCCAGCTGGAACTCATCAACAACCTGGTCGCCGAGGGCCGTCGTCAGTTCACCTTCGAGGAAGCTGTCCGGGCGCTCCACGTCTCGCCCCCTGCGGCGGCAAACGCCCTTCGCCGCCTTCAGGAGAAGGGCCTGGTCGACCGCTTGACCAAGGGCGTCTACGCGATCCGCCCTCTGGGTTCGCTCGGGACGTCCGCAGCCACCGACGACCTGCCCCTGGCGGTGGGGGCTGCTTTCCAAGGCATCGACCATCGGATCGCTTATGCGACCGCACTTTCAGAGCACGGTCTGCTCAGCCATCCAGTTCGCACTATCTATATGGCCTGTACGCGACAGGTCCGCATCGAGAAGGTGAGCCGACGACCCCTGCACGTCGTCATCGAGCGGGAGAAGACGATCCACCTTGGAGCTGAGCAAGTCGGTCTCTCCTGGCGCTCTACCGTGGAGCGAGCTCTCTTCGAGTCTGCCCTCCGTCTGGACTTGGTCGGCGGTCCAGAGCAGCTCGCCGAGGCTCTCGCCAATGCTGCCGAGGACGTCGATCCAACCCGCATCCATCGACTCGCGACTAGCTTTGGGGCGCGGGGCCGCGCCGCTGAGCGGCGGCTCGCGTCGTTGAGTCATGCGCTCGAGTTGCCGCTCGATCTAGATCCGAAGCTCGAATCACGCCGGCCCATGATCCAGCTCGATCCGTCTGACGATAGACGGGAGTGGATCGACGAGCGCTATCGGGTCGCCTGGAATCTCGATGTCGACGAACTGCGGTCCGTCGTCGGCGCCTGATCGGTGATCACGCGGCACCTCATCACTCGTCGCGCTGACGAAGACGGAGTGGACGCTCATGTGGCGGAGCGCGACTATGTCCTTGCGCACGTCGTCGCGCAGCTACCCAAGGCACAGATGCCCGACCGCGGCCGACTCGTCTTCAAGGGCGGAACGGCCCTGCGCTTCGTGCACGTCCGCGACTACCGATACTCCGCTGACCTCGACTTCACGGTCCTCGATGGAACCGTCGACGACGGGGCCGAGGCTCTCTCCGCTGCCATCGCCGCGGCCAAAGAGCATGCGGGCTTCCCGACGCTGGAGATCCAGGTCGGTAGGACTGGCCTACCCCGGCTCGCACTCGTTGGCCCGCTCGGTGGGAAGGTGCGTACCGTCAAGCTCGACCTCGCTGTGGTCGAGCACGTGGAGTCCGTCGAACAGGGGGTGATGCACACCGGTCTCTGGGACGACCTGCCAGAGGCAGGACCATTCGATGTCTACCCGCCGGGGGAAATCAGTGCAGAAAAGCTGCGCTGCATCATCCAGCGAGTCCAGTGCCGCGACCTGTATGACCTGATGCGGCTGACGGAGGACCTGAAGGTCGACCTGAGCGACATCCGTGGGCTCTTCGAGAGCAAATCGCGGATCAAGGAACTCGACCCTGCGAGCTTCGCCGACAAGTTCGAGGACCGGGTCGATCGGTACAAAGACCGCTGGGGCCGCGAGATGGGCGAGCACCTCGCCGACCCGCCCCGACTGGAAGACGTCGTCCGCATCGTGAGTCGGAGGCTACGCGCTGCGGACCTGATCTGAAGAACGGTCGGGTAGCGAGAGGCAACCAACGTCAAGCGGTTCCTACTCCCGGCTGAGCACTGCCCCGTGGCCGGCTTGCATCACTGATGGCAACGCGAATCGTCTCCCCGAATGCCCGTCACGCTCGGATGTGTCCCGCGACGGTCTGCAAGAAGGTGCCAACGGATGGTCATCGCCGGTCACCGAAACTGCTGGTCAGAGGCACTTTCGGGCCGACTCGCCTTGACTCCCGAACCCCCTGAATCACACTGTCGATCCGTGAGTTGTGGGTTCGAGTCCCACCCCCGGAGCCGTCTGAACCTGCGGTTTCGTCCTTCACCTATCTGACCACTGGGGCGGATCTGGGGCGGATCGTCTCGCACGGATCGGCGACTACCGGGTGGACCCGCCCTCGCGAACGTTCGCCGAGCTATCGATCGGCGCCGCGGAGTCCCCGGCTACCGCGGGGGTTGCTGATCGGGATGCTCCTCGACGAGCAGGAGCGCGGCGGCGTCGGCGGCACGGATCAGCGACCCGGCCCCGAGGGGGATCGACCACGGATCCCGAGCCTGATCCGGTGGTTACCGAGCGAACTGACCGGCGAGCTGGACCGCGAAGCTGACCGCGATGACCGACGCGCCGACGAGCGTCCACGACCGTTGACGGACGCTCTGGTCGGCCGACGGTGACCTCAGGAACATGCCGGCTCCGGCAACGATCAGAACCGCCCCTGCGACCCCGAGCAGGAGGCCGAACTCGGTGAGGTGACTCCGATCGATCGCGAACACCGCTCACGCCTCCCCGGTTCGGGTAGGGACCCTCGGCGACGCGAGGCCTGAGACCTCGACCCGTTGACGGTACGGAGCCGGACGCTCAACCGCCGGTCTGGTGCGTTCGAAGCGAGCTCGGCTCACGGCGTCGGCGTGGGTGAAGCACAGGTGATCGGAGTTGTAGACGGACAGGACCGTCGTGCAGTCCTGAGCCGAGCATCGGCGACCATCTTCGTGTGCCATCTCATGCAACCGTAGGCGCCACCCCGATGGCGCAGCATCGACATGTCGGTCATCCCGGCCCGGCACAAGGCGCGAGTTCCGACGACCATCGACCTAAGCTCTCGGACCTTCGCTGCCGTGCCGCGGATCCCGGACGGTTCAGGGGTGTGGCCCCTCGCGAACATGGGGATCATCGAACGGGAAGGCTTCGTCCAGAACTCGGCGACCGAAGCGCCCCGGGCTCACCCGATCGTCGGAGATGTCCGAGGCGTGGGCCTGTTCATGGCCGTCGAGCTCCACGACCCGGTTGGGAACGAGGACTTCCCACCCGGCCTGAAGATCGCCGATCAGGTCACCGCATCGACCATGCGGATGGGGGTGTTCGGGCCACGGCCGTTGGGCGGTAGCACCCTCGCGTTCGCTCCTCCGCTGGTTTTCACGAGAGCTCAGGCCGAGCGAACGGTCGAGGTGCTGGACGCCGCCCTGTCCGAGACGGAGGCGGGTGCCCTGCCGACGGCCGTGCCTCGATGAACGCCGAGGGCGCGAGAGAGCGCCGGTTCGCACCGCCTCCGCCGTAGACTCGGCGCCTGGCATCGGACCGGAGCGGGGCGTGGAGCGACCGGAGCACGGTTTCAGTCGTCAGGACCTGGATTTCCTGCATTGGTGGGGCGTGCCGACGCTGTTCCGATGCCCGCACGTGCCCGATCCGGCGGCGTGCGACATCGCCCTGGTCGGCGTGCCCCATAGCTCGGGGAACGGCACGACCTGGCGCGACCAGCACCTGGGGCCCCGGTCGGTGCGTGACGTCTCGATGGCGTACCGCCGCCTCCACCTGAAGTGGCAGCTCGATCCGTGGAGCGCGTGCCGCATCAACGACCTGGGCGACGTGCCGATCTACGAGTCGCTCGTGAACGACCGGGCGGTGCGGGAGATCCAGGCCTTCTACGAGGCCATCGACCGGGCCGGCGCGTGTCCCATCTCGATCGGCGGCGACCACTCGATCTCGCTCGCGATCCTGCGCGCGATCGCCGGCCCGGGCTCGCGGCACGGGCGGCCGGCCGCGATCGTGCACTTCGACGCCCACTACGACACGTACGACGACTTCCCGAACTGGTACGGCGCCTTCGACAGCGCGGGACACTGGGCGTCGAGGTCGGTGCACGAACACCACGTCGACGCCACGCGCAGCGTCCAGATCGGCATCCGCGGGCACGACGTGTGGATGGACCCTGGGAAGACCAGCCGGGAGCTCGGCTACCGCATCGTCACGAAGGACGAGTTCGACGACGAGCTCGGCATCGACGGGACCGTCGACCTGATCCGCGATCGCGTCGGGGACCTCCCGGTCTACGTCTCCTTCGACCTGGACGCGCTCGACACGACGATCGCTCCGGCCGTTTCGAACCCGGAGCCCGGCGAGGAGGGGCTCACGATGAAGGAGGCGATCCGGGTGCTACAGGGCATGCGCGGCATGAACCTGATCGGCGCCGATGTCGTGGAGCTGATGCCCTCCCTCGATTCTCCAAACTCGATGACGGCCCAGAACGCGACCCGCATCGCGTTCGAGCTGATCTGCCTGCTCGCCGACCGCCTCTCGTCCACGAACCCGTAGGCGGCGCCGTCGCCGGGGGCCGAGCCCCGCGGCCGGCCCGGCACGCGCGCTCCCCGATGCCTGGCCAGTTCCGGCTCTCGGCACAGGTCCCCCGCGAAGCGGGTCCGATGGCTGATGTGCCGAGATCTCCTCGGCAACAGGGTTAGGTCCGGGGACGCCCGCGAGTGCGCCCCCGCGAGTTGGAAGGGAGGCCCGCCATGCCGGCGAGAGCGCATCCTCAGGGGGTC